>NZ_FNDA01000003.1:0-836114 GCF_900099875.1 Janthinobacterium sp. YR213
AGCAAGCTCCGTGCTGCCGTTCGACTTGCATGTGTAAGGCATGCCGCCAGCGTTCAATCTGAGCCAGGATCAAACTCTTCAGTTTAATCTCTGTTACTTTGCCGTTTTACCGGTACCATCATTGCTGATGGGTCGCTCACTCAAAAAACTGACAGGCTACTTCCGAAGAAGTATCCTATTTCATTATTTCTTGTGAACATTTGATATATTTTAAGTTAGACGCCAATCCGAAGATTGACGCTGCACTTACATCAAATGCCCACACTTATCGACTGTTAATTGTTAAAGAACTGTATTCGGTACTGCTTTCGCGCTATCGACAAAGCGTTGTGTTTGTCAGCTGCGAAGAAGGAAGAGTATGAAGCGTTTTCAGCATTTCGTCAACCTTCTTTTCTACTACCCAGCCCCGGAAGGCCGTCCCTTTTGTGCCGCAAACCAGTGCGTCTCATCGGGGAGGCGAATCATATCAAAGACCATCGAAGTTTGGCAAGCGCTTTTCCAGGAAAGCGTGCATGCCTTCTTTTTGCGCAGGCGTACCGAAGGCGGCCTGGAACAAACGGCGCTCGTAGGCGACGCCATCGGTCAAGGTGGTTTCAAAGGCGCGGTTGACGCAATCCTTGATCATCATGGCAACCGAGGTCGGCATGGCGGCAATGGTCTTGGCGGCAGCCAGGGTTTCTTCCAGCAATTTATCGGCCGGCACCACGCGCGATACGAGGCCGATGCGTTCCGCTTCGGCAGCGTCAATGGTGCGCGCCGTCAGCAACAGGTCCATGGCCTTGGCCTTGCCGATGGCGCGCGGCAGACGCTGCGTACCGCCCGCGCCTGGCGTGACGCCAACCTTGATTTCCGGCTGGCCGAATTTGGCGCTGTCGGCAGCGATCAGGAAGTCGCACATCATGGCCAGTTCGCAGCCGCCACCGAGCGCATAGCCCGCCACCGCACCCACCACAGGTTTGCGCACGCGCAAGATATGCTCCCAGTTGCGGCTGATGTAGCCCTGGGTAAAGGTGTCCGGATAGGTGTAATCGGCCATGGCGGCGATGTCGGCGCCGGCGGCAAACGCTTTTTCGCTGCCCGTGAGCACGATGCAGCCGATATTCTCGTCGGCGTCGAACTTCAGCAAAGCGTCGCCCAGCTCATTCATCATGTTGTCGTTCAAGGCATTCAATGCCTTCGGGCGATTCAGGCGGATGACCGCCACTTTGTCCTGGATATCGATGATCAAGTCTTCGTATTGCATATAGTCTCCTCTGGATGAACACGGTGGCAACGATTGTAGCGGCTAACGGCAGCGGCGCGGCAGGCGCGCTGCTATTATTGTGAGCCTAATCATTTTCATATCGAGCAAGATATTTTCTCCTCCCTCTTCCAGTACTGCGCCCATTACCTGCGCGGCGACGGCAGCGCCGCCAGCGTCAATTTCCGCCGCCTGTGGTTCAGCAACGGCCTCAACTGCTTCGGCGCCCAGATCACCTCGCTGGCCCTGCCCTTGTGTGCGGTACTGTTACTGCATGCGACGCCGGAACAGATGGGCGTGCTGGTTGCCTTGCAGGCGCTGCCGTTCGCCCTGTTCGGCTTGCCCGTCGGCGTGCTGCTGGACCGGCGCAGCAAGCACCCGATCATGCTGTTCAGCGAAAGCATGTCCGGCCTGGCCCTGGCCAGCGTGGCCGTGGCTTACTGGTGCGGCGTGCTGTCCATGCCGTGGTTATATATAGTAGGGTTCATCATCGGCACGGGCTTCGTCGTCGGTGGCGGCGCCGAGCAGGTGTTTCTGACTTTCCTGGTGGGCCGCGACGGCTTGATCGATGCGCAGTCGAAATTTGCCGCCACCGAATCGGCGTCGCGCCTGATCGGTCCCGGCCTGGCCGGCGTGCTGGTGCAAGTCTTGTCAGCGCCCGTCGCCATCCTGTGCACAGCGTGCGGCTATCTGATTTCCGTCTTCAATTTGCGTGCCATGAGCGTGCGCGACCCGCGCCCCGCCCCATCCGACAAGCATGCCTTGCGCGACATCGCCGACGGCTTGCTGTTCGTCTGGCGCGAACCGCTGCTGCGCGCGCTGGCCTGGGGCGCCGGCATCTGGCACTTCCTGTTCTACGCCAGCATGGCCTTGACGGTGCTGTTCGCCACGCGCGACCTGGGCATGAGTCCTGGCGTGCTGGGCATGACGCAGATGCTGGGCGGCGCCGGCGTCTTGCTCAGCGCCTTCATCGTCAAGCCATTGACGAAGCGCTACGGCGCCGGCCGCACCATCCTGATCGGCCTGGCATCGACCTCGCTCTGCTTTGCCCTGACACCAACGATTCCCGCCGCGCTGTTCGGCAGCGCCGCCGCCAGCGCCGTGGCGTATGCCATATTGATGTTCTTTTTCGATTGCGGCGTGATGCTGTTCTTTATTCCCTACCTGGGTTTGCGCCAGAAAGTCACGCCCGACCCCATGCTGGGCCGCATGACGTCGACCATGCGCTTCCTGACGGTGGCGACGGCGCCGCTGGGCGCGCTGGCCGCCGGCTGGATCGCGGAACATTTTGGCGTGCGCAATGGCCTTGCCTGCATCGCGGCCGGCAGCATCCTGTTGACAGCCGCCATGGTGTGGGGCACGCCGCTGCGTAGTGTGCGCACCTGATGCGATGAACAGGCATACACTGCTAAAAGATTGCCTTGGCGACACTATTCACGCCAAAGCCTGTGAGGTTTGATTTATATCAAGGTTTTAATTGATGTAAATCCATAAGCTGTCTTACATCACTTGAGGAGCACGCTATGTTTAACACCATCTTATTTCCCACCGACGGCTCGCCGTTGTCCGACAAAGCCGCCGAGACCGCCCTCGCCTTCGCCCAATTGAACAAAGCCAAGCTGGTCGCCATCAGCGTGGTGCAGCCTTTCCCGTTTTCGCCGATGGCCGACGGCGGCATCGTGCTCGACGCCAGCCTGTATGAACAGCAGATGCAGGAAGCGTCGCAACGCGCCATCGACAAGATCGGCGCAGCGGCGCGCACCGCCGGTGTACCCTTCGAAGGCGTGGTGGCCGTGTCACCGAGCCCGCACGATGAAATCGTCAATGCGGCGCAGACCTACCATTGCGACATCATCCTGATGGCCTCGCATGGCCGCAAGGGCTTGAACAAGCTGTTCGTGGGCAGCGAAACGCAAAAAGTGCTGGCCCACACGCACTTGCCAGTGATGGTTCTGCGCTAAGCTGACGCCAGACCATCACCCGCCGGCGCCGCGCACCTCCTCTAGCGCGCCGGCGCCTGTTTCGGCAGCAACACCCACACGGCGCCGCTCTGCTTCATGCGGCCCGCATTCTCGGCCGCTTCCGCGCCAAAGCCAAAGAAATAATCGACACGGATCGGCCCGCGAATGGCGCCTCCCGTATCCTGCGCCATCACCAGGCGCTGCATGGGGATCTCGCTATTGGCTTGCGTGGTGGACAAAAACACGGGCGCGCCCAGCGGCAGGAAGCGCGAATCGATAGCTACCGAGCGCTGCGGCGTCAGCGGCACGCCCAGCGCGCCCTTCGGCCCCACTTTCGGGTCGGGCAGGCGCTCCTCCTTGAAGAAGACATAGCTGGGATTAGCGTTGAACAATTCATCCTTGCGCGTGGGATGGCCGGCGATCCACGCCTTGATGCCTTGCGCGGATGCCTGGCTCAAGGTCAGCTCGCCCTTGTCGACCAGGTAGCGGCCGATCGATTTATACGGATGGCCGTTTTGATCCGCATACGCCACGCGCACGGTTTCCTGCGTATCGGTCAACTGCACGCGCCCGGAACCCTGCACTTGCAGGAAGAAGGCCTCGACTTCATCATCCACCCACAGCAATTCCTTGCCCGTGACGGAGGTGGCGCGCTCGATGTCGGCGCGGGTTGAATACGGTATCACCTTCTTGCCGACCAGCTTGCCGCGCAAGCGCATGTTTTTCAGTTCCGGATACACGCCGGCCAGGTCCACCGAAACCAGGTCGTCAGGCACCTTGTACAGCGGTGTCTGGTATGGACCGCCGCGCTTGCGCGCGCCGTGCAGCAATGGCTCGTAATAACCGGTCACCAGTCCAGTATTGGCGCCATCGGCGGTGACAACCTGATTGGGCACAAAGAAGGTCTCGAAAAACAGGCGGATGGCCTTGTCGCTGTCGGCATTCACCTGGCGCGCAATCGTGCACGATTCCTTCCAGTCCGGCCGTTTCACCAGCACGCCGCACGAAGCCATGAAGGCGGGCCAGGCCGCGCGCATGTCGTCGCGGGCCCAACCTGGCAAGGCGGCGAACTTGGCGGGCACGAAAGTGGGGGCTGCCGCATCCGTGACATCCTTGGCGTCGGCAGGCTTGGCCGGCACCGGCCTGACGACGGTCGGAGCGATGGCGGGCGCCTTGCCGCTGGAGGCAGCGGGTGGCGTGGACGGCGTGGTGCAGGCGGAAAGCGCAAGCGCGACGCCACCGGCTGAAACGAGTAGACTACCGCGTGTAAACAGACGGCTGGTAAATGGGCTGCGTGTAAATAACATAGGGGTACGTATGTGGATCTTGATGATAGAGGCGCTGGTGGCGTTCTTCTTGCTGGCATTTATAGTCTGGTGGACCATGTACTCGGGCAAAAAGCCCGCACCGCCGGCACGCAAGCAACTCAGTGAAGAACAGGACGCCACCGAAAAACTGAAATAGGGGCGCACGCCCCCGGCGTTTCCTTAATGCAGGGTGCGCGGCACCGACAGCACGAACTCGGGAATCGGCGCTTCGAACTGATGGCCGTCTTCGGCCACGCAAAAGTATTCGCCATGCATCGAGCCTTGCGGCGTGCCCAGCATGGTGCCGCTCGTGTATTCGAACTGCTCGCCCGGCTGCAGCAGCGGCTGGTGGCCGACGGCGCCCAGGCCGCGTACCTCTTCCACCTTGTTGTTCGCATCCGTGATGACCCAGTGGCGCGAAATCAGCTGCGCGCCAGCCGTGCCCGTGTTGACGACGCGGATCGTGTAGCTGAACACGTGCCGCCCCTGGTCCGGTGCCGATTGATCGGGCAGGTATTGCGTCTTGACCGTTACCGTAAATTCATAAGTCGCCATCGTCATTCCTATTCAGACATTGCCAGTCATATTGAGTGTCGCGCGCGCCGCATTGGCCATCGCGCGATGCGTATTCTGTATTTCACCGTACTTCAATGAAGCACGGTAGCGGCGTCAGGCGTAAAATAGCGCAAATCGCATTTTCTATCCTTTGGCTACTTCACCATGACAACATTCCGTATCGCTCCCAGCATCCTGTCCGCCGACTTTGCCCGCCTGGGCGAGGAAGTGCGCAACGTCGTTACCGCCGGCGCCGACATCATCCACTTCGACGTGATGGATAACCATTACGTGCCGAACCTGACCATCGGCCCCCTGGTGTGCGAAGCGATCCGCCCGCACGTGCAAGTACCCATCGATGTGCATCTGATGGTCAAGCCTGTCGATCGCATTATCCCGGATTTCGCCAAGGCTGGCGCGAACATCATCACCTTTCACCCGGAAGCGTCGGATCACGTCGACCGTTCGCTGCAGCTGATCCGCGACAATGGCTGCAAATCGGGCCTGGTATTCAACCCGGGCACACCGCTGCACTACCTGGAACACGTGATGGACAAGATCGACATCATCCTGATCATGTCCGTCAACCCGGGCTTCGGCGGCCAGTCCTTCATTCCGCAAGCGCTGAAGAAGATCGCCGAAGCGCGCCGCATGATCGATGAGTCGGGCCGTGACATCATGCTGGAAGTCGATGGCGGCATCAAGATCGACAACATCGCCGCTGCCGCTGCCGCCGGCGCCGACACCTTCGTCGCCGGCTCGGCCATCTTCGGCAAGCCGGACTACAAGGCCGTCATCGACGCCATGCGCGCCGAGCTGGCAACTGTCAAAGGCGCCTGATGCAAGCGGGCACGGTGAAAGACCACGTACTGGCAGGCGTGCGCGCCGCCATCATCGACCTCGATGGCACGATGCTCGACACCGTGCCCGATTTTCATGTCGCCATCAACGGCATGCGCGCCGAACTGGACCTGGCGCCCATCAGCGCCGAGGCCATCAAGCTGATGGTGGGCAAGGGCTCGGAAAACCTGATCCGCACCGTGCTGGCGCTCGACTTCGATGCGGCCGGCGTGGAACAGCGCTTCGAGCAGGCGATGGACGGTTACCAGCGCCATTACCTGGCCATCAACGGCCAGTTCAGCACCCTGTACCCGGACGTGGAAGAGGGACTGGCGGCGATGAAGGCGGCGGGCTTGCGTCTGGCCTGCGTCACCAACAAGCCGATCGCCTTCGCTCTGCCCCTGCTGAAACTGAAAAACCTGGACCAGTATTTCGAGATCGTCTACGGCGGCGATTCGCTGCCGCAGAAAAAACCGCACCCCATGCCGCTGCTGCAAGTGTGCGCGGACTTCGACTTGCCGCCCTCCAAAGTGGTGGCCATCGGCGACTCCTCGAATGACGCACAAGCGGCCAGGGCTGCGGCTTGCCCCGTACTGACGGTACCGTATGGCTACAATCACGGACACTCTATACACGATACCGATTCCGATGGTATAGTAAAGACACTGCTCGAAGCAGCCCGTTTTATTAGCATGCAAAATTAACCAGCATACTGACCAAACCCAACACCATATCGTGAACACGTTTCTCATCAAAAAACACAATGTCACCCAAACCGGCTCGATTGAGGCCTGGCTTTGGCGACGCTGGCAATCCTGGCAGGCCTAAGGGCCGAGCCGTTACGATTGCTGCCGGCTGCACACGCGTCCTTTGCGCATTTTGCGCATATTGCATGTCCCGGCAAGTTTTTTGATAACCCACCGCAGGGTTTGTGCACTATGCACACTCATACCCTGACGGCATGGAGAGAAACATGACCGAACTCGAATTCAAATCGCTGGCCCAGCAAGGCTACAACCGCATCCCCCTGATCGCGGAAGCGTTCGCCGACCTGGAAACCCCGCTCACCCTGTACCTGAAACTGGCACAGTCCCAACAAGGCGGCAAGAACACCTTCCTGCTCGAATCCGTCGTCGGCGGCGAACGCTTCGGCCGCTACTCCTTCATCGGCTTGCCCGCCACGACCGTGTTGCGCAGCTACGGCAAGCGCACCGAAATCGTCAAGAACGGCACAGTGATCGAAGAACACGAAGGCAATCCGCTCGACTTCATCGAACAGTTCCAGTCGCGCTTCAAGGTGGCCCTGCGCCCCGGCATGCCGCGCTTCTGCGGCGGCCTGGCCGGCTACTTCGGCTACGACACCGTGCGCCACATCGAGAAAAAACTGGCCGGCGGCGCGCCGAAAGATGACTTGAAGCTGCCCGACATCCAGCTGATGGTGACGGAAGAACTGGCCGTCATCGATAACCTGTCCGGCAAGCTTTACCTGATCGTCTACGCCGACACCACGCAGCCCGAATCGTTTTCGAAAGCGCAGCAGCGCCTGAAAGACTTGCGCATGATGCTGCGCCGCGGTGTCGATGCCCCCGTCACCAGCGCTTCCGTGCGCACGGAAACCATCCGCGATTTTTCCAAGGAAGACTACCTGAAGGCCGTCGCCAAGGCGCATGAATACGTGATGGCGGGCGACCTGATGCAGGTACAGATCGGCCAGCGCATCCGCAAGCCGTATGTCGATTCGCCGCTGACACTGTACCGCGCCTTGCGTTCGCTCAATCCGTCCCCGTATATGTACTTCTATAATTTCGGCGACATGCAGATCATCGGCGCCTCGCCGGAAATCCTGGTGCGCAACGAGAAGACGGCGGACGGCGGCAAGAAAGTCACCTTGCGTCCGATTGCCGGCACCCGTCCACGCGGCGCCACGCCAGAGCGCGACGCCGAACTGTCGGCCGAGCTGCTGGCCGATCCGAAGGAGATCGCCGAGCACGTGATGCTGATCGACCTGGCGCGCAACGACATCGGCCGCATTGCCGAGACGGGCAGCGTGCACGTCACGGACCGCATGGTCATCGAAAAATACTCGCATGTGCAACACATCGTCTCGAACGTGGAAGGCAAGCTGAAAGATGGCCTGTCGAACCTGGACGTGCTGCGCGCAACCTTCCCCGCCGGCACCCTGACGGGCGCACCGAAAGTGCGCGCCATGGAGGTAATCGACGAACTGGAAATCACCAAGCGCGGCATCTACGGCGGCGCCTGCGGCTACCTGTCGTTTGGCGGCGAAATGGACGTGGCGATCGCCATCCGCACGGGCGTGGTCAAGGACGGCATGCTGTATGTGCAGGCCGCGGCCGGCATCGTGGCCGACTCCATCCCCGAAATGGAATGGCAGGAAACCGAGAACAAGGCGCGCGCCGTACTGCGCGCCGCCGAACAAGTGCAAGATGGCCTGGATGGAGGGTTTTAAGATGCTGCTGATGATCGACAACTACGACTCCTTCACCTACAACATCGTGCAGTATTTCGGCGAGTTGGGCGAAGACGTGCGGGTCTACCGCAACGATGAAATCACGATCGCACAGATCGAGGCGCTGAACCCGGACCGCATCTGCATCTCGCCCGGCCCGAAAGCACCGGCACAGGCGGGCATTTCGGTGGAAGTGCTCAAGCACTTCGCCGGCAAGAAGCCGATACTGGGCGTGTGCCTGGGCCACCAGGCCATCGGCGAAGCGTTTGGCGGCAAGGTCATCCGCGCCAAGCAAGTCATGCATGGCAAGACTTCCCTCATCGCGCATACGGGCGTGGGCGTTTTCAACGGCTTGCCCAGCCCCTTCACAGTGATCCGCTACCACTCTTTGGCGATCGAACGCGCCTCGCTGCCTTCCTGCCTGGAAGTGACGGCGTGGACGGACGACGGCGAAATCATGGGCGTGCGCCACCGGGAATACGATATCGAGGGCGTGCAGTTCCACCCCGAATCGATCCTCTCGGAGCACGGCCACGCCCTGCTGAAGAATTTTCTCGAGCGCTGATTTTCCGCGCACGCCACGGCGTGCCATCAGTGTCGTCCTGCGCCATCATTGAAGAAGGAAGCATCATGCCGATCACCCCACAAGAAGCCCTGCTGCGCTGCATCGAACACCGCGAAATCTTTCACGACGAAATGCTGTACCTGTTCCGCCAGATCATGTCCGGCGAAATGTCGGCCACCATGATAGCCGCCCTCACCATGGGTTTACGCGTGAAAAAGGAAACCATCGGCGAAATCGCCGCCGCAGCGCAAGTGATGCGCGAGTTTTCCACCAAGGTGCCCATGGCCGACACCACCAACCTGCTCGACATCGTCGGCACGGGCGGCGACGGCGCGCACACTTTCAATATTTCCACTGCCTCGATGTTCGTGGCGGCGGCGGCCGGCGCGCGCGTCGCCAAGCATGGCGGGCGCAGCGTCTCATCCTCGTCCGGCAGCGCCGACGTGCTGGACTCCCTGGGCGTCAACATCAACCTGCAGCCCGAGCAGATCGCCCAGTCGATCGCGCAGACGGGCATCGGTTTCATGTACGCGCCGAACCACCATGCGGCCATGAAGCATGCGGCGCCTGTGCGCAAGGAGCTGGGCGTGCGCACGATCTTCAACATCCTCGGTCCGCTGACGAATCCGGCCGGCGCGCCGAACATCCTGATGGGCGTGTTCCATGCCGACCTGGTCGGCATCCAGGTGCGCGTGCTGCAGCGCCTGGGCGCGCAGCACGCCATCGTCGTGTATGGCCGCGACAATATGGATGAAGTCTCGCTCGGTGCCTCTACCCTCGTCGGCGAACTGATCAACGGCGAAATCCGCGAATATGAAATCCATCCCGAAGACTTCGGCATGTCGATGATCGCCAGCCGCAACCTGAAAGTGGCCGATGCCGCCGAATCGAAGGCCAAGATGATGGAAGCGCTGCGCGGCGAGCCCGGTGCCGCTGCCGACATCGTCGCCCTGAACGCGGGCACGGCGCTGTACGCGGCCGGCGTGGCCAGCTCAATCGAAGACGGCCTGGCGCGCGCGCGCGCCGCCGTCAGCTCGGGCGCGGCGCTGGCAAAACTCGATCAATTCGTGCAGGTCACGCAGCAGCTGGGCACCCCGGCGCAAGCGTAAGCCACCGTCCTCCCTTATAGAATAGCGACCATCATGTCCGACATACTCGATAAAATCCTGGCCGTGAAGGCCGATGAAGTGGCCAAGGCCAAAGCCCGCCGCAGCCTGGCCAGCCTGCGCGGCGACGTGGAAAGCGACAGCGCACTGCGCGCCGGCCTGCGCGGCTTTGAAGCGAGCCTGCGCCAGCACATCGCCGCCGGCAAGCCCGGCATCATCGCCGAAGTGAAAAAAGCGTCACCGTCAAAAGGCGTGATCCGCGCCGACTTCCGTCCGTCTGATATCGCGGCCAGCTATGCGGCGCATGGCGCGGCTTGCCTGTCCGTGCTGACGGACGAACAGTTCTTCCAGGGATCCGTGGAGTATCTGCAGCAGGCGCGCGCCGCCTGCACCATCCCCGTGCTGCGCAAGGATTTCATGGTCGACATGTACCAGATCTATGAAGCGCGGGCCATGGGCGCCGACTGCATCCTCCTGATCGTCGCGGCGCTCGACCATGGCCTGATGGCGGAGATGGAAGCGTGCGCCCACGAACTGGGCATGGGCGTGCTGATCGAAAGCCACGACGGCGAAGAGCTGACGGCGGCCTTGAAACTCAAGAGCGCGCTGATCGGCATCAACAACCGCAACCTGCGCACCTTCGAAACGTCGCTCGACACGACCATCAATCTCTTGCCGCGCATCCCGCAAGACAGATTGATCATCACGGAATCGGGCATCCACAGCACGGCTGACGTGCAACGCATGCGCGACGCGCACATCCACAGCTTCCTCGTGGGCGAAGCGTTCATGCGCGCGCCAGACCCCGGCGTGGAGCTGGAACGCCTGTTCAGTTAAACCATGGTAGGCTGGCAGGCATGAGACACGCGATAATCGTCCTTGCCGCCGCCAGCCTGCTGTCGGCTTGCCAGACTGCAGCCCCGCCAGCGGCGCGCACGCCCACACCTACGCCCGCTCCCACGCCCGCCGCAATACAGCTCGCCGCCAGCATCGACGCCTACAAATCACTGGTGGCGCAGCAGATCATGGAGGCCAACGCTGCATACACGTTCAGCGGACGCCTGCCGCCCATGCTGCCGGCCATCGTCGTGCTCGACCTGAGCGTGGGGCCCGACGGCGAGCTGAAAAGCGTGCATGTCCACCGTTCGCGCGACAGCGAAGCATCGGCCGCGGCCCTGGCCGCCGTGCGGCGCGTGCAGGCGCTCTTTCCGCCGGCGGCACACCTGATGCGCCGCCATGCCAAGACCTTCGATTTTTCCGAAACCTTCCTGTTCAACGACCAGTACCGATTTCAGCTGCGGACATTGTCCGGTCCACAGTAAGCGCAGCGGTATCGAGTTCGATGCGGTCGCGTCCCCGCTCCTTGGCCAGGTACAGGGCCGCATCGGCGCGCGACAGCAACTGTTCCAGCCCTTCCACCACCGATGCCTGGCAAGCGACACCGATGCTGACCGTACACGAAGGCAGTCCCGCATGACTGGACTCACGCAGCAAGGTGCGGATGCGTTCGGCCACGCCCAGCGCACTTTGCGCCGGCATGTCCGGCATCAGCACGACGAATTCCTCGCCGCCGTAACGCGCCACGCAATCCGATTCGCGCAAGGCCCCGCCGATGACAGTGGCCACATGCGCCAGCACCTGGTCGCCCACCGCGTGACCGTAGCGGTCATTGATCGATTTGAAGTAATCGAGGTCTATGCTGAGCAGTGTCAGCGGCAAACGGCGGCGCCGCAGATTGCCCATTTCGCGCGCATAGGCGTCGCCAAAGCCGCGCCGGTTCAGCACCTGCGTCAGCGGATCGTGGGTCGAGCGGCGCTCCAGTATCTGCTGCAGGCGACGCGTCGCCACCGTCATGAAGCCCACCGTCAGCAGCAGCGCCATGAAATTGGCGACCGCCAGATAGATGCCGGCCGGCGTGCCGGCCACCGTCAGGTTCACGCTGGCGCCACCATGCAGCAAGGCAGACACGCCGCGCGCCAGCACCACGATCGCCTGCGTCAGCATCAGCGCGCCAAAGAAAAAACTCGAAAAATGGCGCTCGCCATGGCGCCACACCAACTGCGCCTGGCGGGCGTAAAACAGGAAGACCAGCAGGGAGAAGACCGCCACGCGCGCCGAGAAATCAGGGTGCACCAGCAGCCACCAGCTATTGCCGGCGATGGCCAGGGCAAGTATCAGCAGATAGGCGCGGCGGCTGGGCGCCAGGCCAAAGAATGTCTCCGTGCCCAGCATCGACAGGCCGATGCCAGCCACCAGCGCCGCATTGGCCGCGATCACGGACAATGCCGGCGGCAGCACTTCGCGGGTGCCGAACAGCAGGGACGCACACACCAGCAACAGCAAACCGGCCGCCCAATGTCCCAGGCCATGCACCTCGCGCCGGAAACTGCGATACACCGAGAACATGACGATGCTCATCGCCCCGCACATCAGGGTGGTCATCAGCATGATGGTTCGCGGATCGAGGGTTTGCACGTTGGCGCGATCTAAAAGAAGCAGTTCGGCAATTTTAGTTTAGTTAAAGAAAAATTAGTTCATTTACGGTAAATATGATGGCAAGCCGCCAGTTCAGCGGATGAGTTGCATTTGAGAAATTGCTGCTAGAAATAAAAAAACCGGCCAGTGACGGCCGGTTTTCTGTCCTACTGCATGACAAACTGCATCATGCCGCGCTAGGACGCTTCGGTCCCGCGGCTTTCTTTGGCGCCGGCAGCAGGGTCAAGCTGACACCTGGCACGCGGTCGCCCTGCAGCACTACCGCGAACGTCATCAGCTCGTCGCGGCGGAAGGCGTGCACCGCCACCTTGGCGCCGACGGCGTAGCGGCCCAGCAAGGTGTCCAGGCTGGTGCCCGTCACGCGCAAGCCATCGATGGCCACCAGCACGTCGCCCGCCGACAGGCCGGCCACGTGGGCAGCGCCGCCCTGGTGCACCTGCGCCAGCTTGGCATCGTTGCCGTCGCGGCCCAGGTTGACGTCCAGGCTGGCTTTTTCCGCCTTGCGCGCATCGCTGTATTTCACGCCGAACGGCGCCAGCAGGCGCGCCAGCGGCACGTCGTCCGTGCCGCGGATGTAGCGCTCGAAGAACGGCTTCATGCGCGTGCCGGCAATCTCATCGAACAGGGCTTCGACTTCCGCCGGCGTCACGCCGCGCGCTTTCCCCTTGTAGAAATCGCGGCCATAGCGCTGCCACAAGGCCTGCATCACGTCGTCCAGCGATTTCTCTCCATTCGTCTTGCTGCGCAGCGTCAGGTCGAAAGCCAGCGCGATCAGCGAACCCTTGGTGTAGTAGCTGACGATGGCGTTCGGCGCGTTTTCATCCTGGCGGTAGTACTTGCCCCAGGCGTCGAAACTGGAATCGGCCACGCTTTGCTTGGTGCGGCCGCTGCCGCGCAAGACGCTGTTGACGGTTTTTCCCAGCAATTTGAAATAGGCTGCCTCGTCGATCAGGCCCGCGCGCACCAGCATCAGGTCATCGTAATAGCTGGTGAAGCCTTCGAACAGCCACAGCAGCGGCGAATAGCTTTCCGCCTGCAGGTTGTACGGCGCAAAGGCGGCCGGCTTGATGCGCTTGACGTTCCAGGTGTGGAAGTACTCGTGGCTGCACAGGCCCAGGAATTTCAGGTAGCCGTCGCCGATCTCCGTACTGGTCGAAGCCGTCGTCGGCAGGTCCGCGCGCGCGCAGATCAGCGCCGTCGAGGCGCGGTGTTCGAGGCCGCCGTAACCGTCGCCGACGGCCATGGTCATGAACACATAACGGTCCATCGGCGCCTTCTTGGTCTTCGGCTCGAAGAAGGCGATCTGTGTTTCGCAGATGGCTTTCAGGTCGCGGCACAGACGGTCCAGGTCCAGGTTCGGCACCTTGCCCGTGACGACGATATCGTGCGGCACGCCATGCGCGGTAAAGGTGGCCAGCGCGAAGTCGCCCATCTCCACCGGGTGGTCGATCAGCTCATCGTAGTTGGCCGCCTGGTAGCTGCCGAAGCCATAGCGCTTCGCTTTCAGTTCCGGCAGGGTGGTGGCCACCTTCCAGGTCTTGCAGGCCGCATCCTTCGGCTGCACGATGTGCACTTCATGCGGCTCGGCCTCCTGGCCCAGCACGCGCAGGAACACGCTGGTGCCGTTGAAGAAGCCGTGATTCTGGTCCAGGTGGGCGGCGCGCACGGACAGGTCCCAGGCATACACGTCGTATTCCACCGTCAACGGGCCTTTGCACGGAGCGGCTTGCCACGAGTGCTTGTCCAATTTGGTCAGCACCACGGCCTTGCCCTCGGACTCGGCGCGGATGCTGACGATGTTGCGCGAAAATTCGCGGATCATATAGCTGCCCGGGATCCAGGCCGGCAAGGACAAGACCTGGCCGATGGCGGCCGGCGACTTGACTGTCAACGTCACCTTGAACATGTGGCCGGCCAGGTCGGCAGCGGCGATGCTGTAGATGATACCGGCGGCC
This sequence comes from Janthinobacterium sp. YR213, assembly GCF_900099875.1. NCBI lineage: Bacteria > Pseudomonadati > Pseudomonadota > Betaproteobacteria > Burkholderiales > Oxalobacteraceae > Janthinobacterium > Janthinobacterium sp. YR213. The sequence goes on from NZ_FNDA01000003.1 coordinate 14,496, forward strand.
GGTGTGGTTTTCACTGCGGTTTTCGCTACGGCTTTGCTTGTGGCTTTGCCGCTTGCCTTGGCTCCCGCCTTGGCGGTGATTTTTTGAATCGGTGCTTTCTTCATGTTTTCCTCGTGTCTGGCATGGATGTTCTACAATCGCCCGGGTGCGCCAGGCACCGGCGACAAATCGTCAGGTGTATCAATATCGCGCAAGATGCCGCTGTCGTCCACTGTCACTTCGCATACGGCATGGCTGTTGACGATGCTGCGCGCGCCCTGGTCGCCATCGAGCGCCAGCAGCAGCGGCAAGTGAAAAGCGCTGAAGGCGACAGGATTGCCGCGCCGGCCCTGGAACACGGGCACGGCGATGTGCGCGACATCGCCGATAGCGTGAGACAAGGCGGCGATTGTAGCCGCTTCCACCCAGGGCATGTCGCCCAGGGCGATCAGCCAGCCCGGCGCGCCGCGCACATAATCGATGGCGCAGGTAAGCGAGGCGGCCATGCCCGTGTCGGCGTCATGGCAGACGCGCACCTCGCAGCCCAGCGCACCGAGCACGCGCGCCACCTGCGTGTCGTCGGCACGCACCACGGCCAGCACGCGCGGCAAGGCCGCCAGCATGGACTTTGCGGCCGCCGCCACCACCGGCAAGCCCGCATGCGGGCCTTCGGCCAGCGGCTGCAATAATTTGTTCTGTACGCCGGAAGGGTCGAATCTGCGCCCCCTTCCGGCTGCCAGCAAGATGCCGACCGTACTCAAAAAACCGCTGCCGTCATGCGGCCGCCAGGTCGAATGGCAGCTTGCGCAGGCGCTTGCCCGTCAGGGCGAACAGCGCATTGGCGAATGCGGGCGCCAATGGCGGCACGCCCGGTTCGCCCATGCCCGTTGGCGCGTCGCCCGATGGCACCAGGTGCACCTCGATCACCGGCATGTCTTGCATGCGCGGTACAGGGTAGTCGCCGAAGTTCTGCTGCTCCACCACGCCATCCTTGAGCGTGATGGCCGCGCCGGGAATGGTCATGCCCAGCGCCATCAGCGCGGCTCCCTGTACTTGCGCCTCGATCGTCAAGGGGTTGACGGCCAGGTTGCAATGCACGCCGGCCCATACCTGGTGCAGCTTGGGCGCGCCTTCCACCACGGAAGCCGTCACCACGTAGGCGACGACGGAATTGAACGATTCATGCATGGCCACGCCCCAGGCCTGCCCTTTCGGCAGCTTCTTCTTGCCATAGCCGGACTTGGCCACGGCCAGGTCCAGCGCGGCGATGTGGCGCGTGTGCCTGGCGTCGATCAGCTGCTTGCGGTAGGCGACGGGATCCATCTTCGCCACGTGCGCCGCCTCGTCGATCAGGGTTTCCATGACAAAGGCCGTATGCGTCGAACCGACGGAGCGCCACCACAGCACGGGCACGTTCGCCTTGGCCGTGTGCACGGACAGCTTCATCGGCAGGGTGTACGGCTCGCCCATGCCTTCGACCATGGTGCCATCGACGCCATTTTTCACCATGAAGGCTTCGAATGGCGTGCCGGCCATGATGGACTGGCCCACGATGGTGTGGTCCCAGGCGAGGATTTTCCCTTTGGCGTCGAGACCGATCTGCGCGCGGTGCACATGCGACGGCCGGTAGTAGCCGCCCTTGATGTCATCCTCGCGGCTCCACATCAGCTTTAAGGGGCCGCTCTTACCCGCCGCCCGGTATGCCTTGGCGACGTTGACGGCTTCGACCACATAATCGGACGAGGGCACGGCGCGCCGGCCGAAGCCGCCGCCAGCCATCATCGTGTGCAGCGTCACCTGCCCGGGTTTCAGGCCGGAAGTAGCCGCTATGGCCGCCTGGTCGCCGGTCTGGAATTGCGAGCCCACCCACATCGTGCATTTGTCCGCTTGCAGGTCGACGACGCAGTTGAGCGGCTCCATCGGCGCGTGCGCCAGGTAGGGGAACTCGTACACGGCTTCGATCTTTTTCGGCGCCTTGGCCAGCTTGCCCATGTCGGCAGGCTTGGCGATGGTGCCCGGCGTTTTCGCCAGCGCCTTGAAGGCGGCCAGCTGCTTGTCGCTGCTGACCTTTTCCACGGCGCTCGTATCCCACTCGATCACCAGCGCGTCGCGTCCCTGCTTGGCGGGCCAGTAGCCGTCGGCGATGACGGCCACGCCGCTGCCGCCACGGTCGGTCTTCACTTCCAGCACCTCGAGCACGCCCTTGATGGCTTTCGCCTTGCTGGCGTCGAATTTCGCCACCTTGGCGCCAAACACGGGCGGGCGCGCCACCATGGCCACTTTCGCGCCGGGCGGCTTGAAATCGATGCCGAACTGCTGTTTTCCCGTGGACTTGGCGGCCGCGTCGAGGCGTTTCACGGGTTTGCCGATGATGACAAAGTCGCGCGGGTCTTTCAGCTTGACGGAGGTAGGCACGGGTTGGCGCATGGCCGCGTCGGCAAACTCGCCATACGTCGCCTTTTGTCCGCCAGGGCCATACAGCACGCCCTTGGCGGCACGCACCTGGTCGGGACTGACTTTCCACTGCGCGGCAGCGGCGCCCACCAGCATGGCGCGCGCCTTGGCGCCGATTTCGCGGTACTGCGTAAACGAGTGGGCGATGCTGCCCGAACCGCCCGTCATCTGCATGCCGTAGGCCGCATCCTTGTACTGCTCGCCGGCCGGCGCCAGGGCGCCGTGCACCAGGCTCCAGTCGGCGTCGAGTTCCTCGGCGATCAGCATGGGCAAGCTCGTTTGCACGCCCTGGCCGAATTCCAGCCGGTTCACCTGCACCGTCACCGAGTTATCGGGAGCGATGTGCAAGAAGGCGTTCGGCGCATACACGGGCTTGGCGGGCGCGGCATCGGCCGCCTGCGCCAGCTTGCCTGCGCCAGGCAGGAAAAAGCCCAGCATCAAGCCGCCGCCAGCCGCCGCGCCGGCCTTCATGAAACCGCGCCGCGACACGCCATCGGCAACCGCCACCGGCGCCGATGCCAGCGCCGCGCCCAGGGTCACCCCGCCATGCTGCAATGCTTCCTGATTCAACCATTCGATACGCATGTCGCTCTCCTCAGGCCAGGGTCTTGGCCGCGTCCTTGATGGCTGCGCGGATCCGTTGATAGGTGCCGCAGCGGCAGATATTGCCGCTCATGGCGCCGTCGATATCTGCATCGCTGGGCGCCTTGTTGGTGCGCAGCAGCGCCGTGGCGCTCATCACCTGGCCGCTTTGACAGTAGCCGCATTGCGGCACGTCGTGGCGCACCCATGCCGCCTGCACGGCCTTGCCCACCTGATCGTTTTCCATCGCTTCGATGGTGGTGATCTTTTGCGCGCCCACCGAGGAAATCGGCGTGATGCAGGAGCGGATCGGCTGGCCGTCGAGGTGCACCGTGCAGGCCCCGCACAGGGCCGCGCCGCAACCGAACTTGGTGCCCGTCATATTCAGGTTATCGCGCAGCGCCCACAGGATGGGCGTGGAAGGATCGGCGTCGACCTGCGTGTCGCGTCCGTTGATATTCAAGGTAATCATCTGCTGCTTCCCCTTTTTTGGATTGTTATGGCGTCTACGAACAACACTTGATGATACGACAGCGGAAAAAAGTGCAAAAAAAAGCGCGCCTTGCGAGGGCGCGCCGTCCAGCCTTCCTGGCGACAGCCCGGATTACTTAATGGTCGAGAATTTCTGTTCCAGCGTTTTCGCATCGACCGCGCCCGGAATGCGGCTGCCGTCGGCAAAGAAGATGGCTGGCGTGCCCGAGACGCGCAATTGCTGGCCCAGGGCCAGGATTTTTTCATGCGGGTTGGCGCAAGTGGCGGCCACCGTGGCCGGCGCTTTGCCGTTCAACATCCAGTCATCCCAGGCCTTGTTGCGGTCCGGCGCGCACCAGACATTGCGCGACTTGACGATGGAGTCCGGCGACAGGATGTTGTACATGAAGGTGTAGACGGTGACGTTGTCGATTTCCTTCAGCGCATTCTGGCGGAAACGCTTGCAATAGCCGCAGTTCGGATCTTCGAACACGGCGATCACGCGCTTGCCATTGCCCTTGACGGTCTTCATGGCGGAATCGAGCGGCAAGTCGGAGAACTTGATGCGATTGACTTCGTCCAGGCGCACCTTGGTCAGGTCTTGCGACGTCTTGGCGTCGAAGACGTGGCCGACGAACAGGTATTGCGCGGCCTTGTCCGTGTACAGGATGTCGCCGCCCGTGCGCACTTCGTACAGGCCGCCGTATGGGGTTTCCTTGACCGAATCGACCTTGGCGCCTTCGCCCAGGCGCGGCTCGATCAGCTTTTTGATGTTCGCTTCCGTCGGCGTTTCCGCGCCGGCGCACGACATCATCAGGCCCGAGGCGAGTACCAATGCGATTCTGCTCATTTTTATCACTATCACTTCTCCACTTGAAACGCCTGGCGGGACTGGCCTCTGGTCCGGCGTCATTATCTCTTTGACAAAACGATCGCCGCAGACCAGCTGCGGCGACCTTGAATTTTCACACCTGCCATTATCCGGCGATATCTTAAGATTCGCTGATACTTACTGATGTCCCAATGCGTGCGCAATCATTTTCCGCTTCAGGGCCGGCAATTTATCCAGCAAGTTTAATCCCAAATTGCGAACCACGCGCAACGGTTCCAGATCAGCGCCAAATAATCGCGCCAGGCCATCGGTCGCCAGCTGCATCAGCAGCACGTCTTCCTTGCGCGCGCGCGCATAGCGGGCCAGCACGCGCTCGTCGCCGATGCCGCGGTGCGCTTCGCGTTCGCTGATCGTCTTGACCAGCTGCGCCACATCGGCAAAACCGAGGTTCATGCCGTGGCCCGCCATCGGGTGCACCACGTGGGCGGCGTCGCCGACCAGGGCCACGCGCGGCGCCACCATGGCGTGCGGGCGCATCAGGGTCAATGGGAAGGCGCGCACCAGTTCCGGCTGCAGCGGCGTGAGTTTGCCCAGTTTGTCGTGGCAATAGGCGGCCAGGCGCGCGGCCAGGGCGTCGGCCGATTCGGCCATCAAGGTATCGGCCAGCGCATCGGGCGCCGACCAGACCAGCGAAACGCGGTCGCCCGGCAGCGGCAGCAGCGCGACGATGCCTTCGCTGCCCGTGAACCACTGGTGGGCCGCGCCATGGTGAGGCTTTTCGCAGGCGAAGTTGCTGACCACGCCGCGCTGGCCATACGAGCGGTAATCGAGGCCGATATCGCACTGGCCCCGCACCCACGATTGGGCGCCGTCCGCGCCCACCACCAGCGCGCAGGTGATGGTGTCGCCGCCATCGAGGTGCACGATGGCCGAATCATTCGTCCATTCCAGGCGGCTGGCCCGGCCCTGCAGCACGCTGACGTTCGGCGCGAATTTGAGGGCCGCGTCCAGCGCCTGACCCAGGTTGCGGTCTTCGATGATCCACGCCAGCGTGCCCACATGGGCGCCGTAGGCGTCGAAACCGAGTCCCCCCGCCTGCGCGCCATCGCCGTTGACCAGCATGGCGTCAACGGGCGCCACCCTGTCGGCCGCGAGTGCGCCCCACACCTTCAGCGACGACAGCAACTGGTGCGCCGTATTATTGAGCGCATACACGCGCACGTCCCAGCTGGCTTCGACCGGCTTGGCGGCCGAAGCGGGGGCGGGCGGGCTCACCGGGGATAACAGGGTGACGCTTTGTCCTGCCTGGGCAAACGCCAGCGCCGTGGTTTTCGCGATGGCGCCATTGCCGACGATGCAAACGTCGCTGTGGCTATGCATGAAGCGCCGCATGGTAGGGGGAGTGGGACTGTTCATGCGGCCATTATAGCGTTTGCCCCACCCTTTTCAGATAGTCCGGAAGTACAGGACACGTGCCCCAGATCAAGCAGCGCCATGAAAGACGGGCAGCACATGGTCCGCGATCTCCTGCATCGTCTCGGCCAGCGGGCGGCGGTTCTGCCGCAGCTGCAAGCCGATATGCCGCACGCCGGCCGCGCGCATGGCGTGCAGCTCCGCGATCAGGCCATGGCGCCCCGTGCGGCCGCCGAAACGAAAACGCTGCAGCGGCAGGTTCGGATCTTCGTCCAGGTCCAGGTGGATGAAGCTGACATACGGCTTGTCATCGCCGGCCACGGCGCGCCATTGCGCCGAGCGCCGCGCATGGTCGTCCGGCGTGCCCGGATAGGCGAGCCAGCCATCCATCTGCGCGCCGATCCACGCGGGCGACTGCTGCGCCAGGCCCGCCACCAGCAGGGGCAAGGGCGCGGCTGGCTTGGGCAGCAAACGGATGCCGGGCGGCAGACGCGTCTCGCCCCAGTCGCGCAGCATGGCGACCTGCTCGCGGAAGGCGGCGCCGCGCTGCTCGAAATCGCGGCCAAACACGGGATACTCGACGGGCCGGTCGCCGCTGGCCACGCCCAATAGCAAACGCCCGCCGCTCAACTGGTCCACGCTGGCCGCCGCTTTTAGCGTCAGCACGGGCTCGCGCAGCGGCAGCACCACGGCGGCCGTGCCCAGCAAGATGTTCCCGGTGATGCCGGCCAGGTAGCCAAGATAGGTAAACACCTCGAAGACCTGGGCCGCGTCGCCGAACGACGGGTCGTACAGGGGCACGTCGCGCAGCCACAGGGCCCTGAAACCGAGGCGGTCGGCCAGCTTTGCCAGCGCCGCATGCTGTTTCAGGTCCGGTTCGCCCGGCACGCGGCCGGAGACCGCATTCGCCTGGCGCCCCATGGACGACCAGTCATTATCGAGCGGCAGTTCCAGGCCGATACTGAAACCGCCCTGCCCCAGCTTTGTCATGGCGCCCATCTCAATCCCACTGCGGCGCCAGGCCGTCCGGGTTGGCCAGGCGTTCGCCCCGTTCCAGGGCCGCCATCTGCGCCATCTCGTCCGGCGACAGGGTGATGCGCTGGAAATGCAGGTTCGCTTCCAGGTTGGCACGTTTCGTCGACGAGGGGATCACGGCAAAGCCCTGCTGCAGCGACCAGCTCAAGGCCACTTGCGCCGGCGTCACGCCGTGCTTCGCGGCGATGGCGGCGATCACGGGGTCCGCCATCACCTTGCCATACGCGAGCGGCATGTAGGCCGTGATGTGGATGCCCTGGCTGCGCACAAAGTCGATGACCTTGCGGTTTTGCAGGAACGGATGGATCTCGATCTGCTGCGTGGCGATTTCTGCCGCACCCACCGTATCGATGGCTTGCTGCAGCTGCGCATTGGTGAAATTCGATACGCCGATGGCCTTGGTCAGCCCCTGCGCCTTGGCCTCCGCCAGCGCCGCCATGTATTCGGCGACGGGAATCGCGTCCTGCGGCGACGGCCAGTGGATCAGCGTTAAATCCAGCTGCTCCAGCTGCAGCTTGTGCAGGCTGTCTTTCAAGCTGGGAATGAGTTTGTCGCGCCGCAAGCTCTCGATCCAGATCTTGGTGGTGACGAACAGCTCGTCGCGCGGGACGGGGCTGGCGGCGATGGCCTGGCCCACTTCGGCTTCATTGCCGTAGATTTGCGCCGTGTCGATATGGCGGTAGCCGACGTCCAGGCCCGTGGCGACGGAATCGATGACGACCTGTCCCTGCAGGCGGAAAGTGCCCAGGCCGATTTCAGGGATGGCGGTGTGATGGGTGGTGGCGTTCATGCGGTAATCCTCTCAAGTCAGTAACGATGACCACACTATGCGCCCATCCTTTGTTGAGAAAAATACCGCTTATATCAAATCATATTTGCGCCACAGGCAATTAACGATCCGCAGCTGCAAGAAATCCGGGAAAAGTCACCACCAGCTCTTGCATTCGCGTTTTGGTCTGCTATAATTCGCCACCTTGGCCTGGTAGCTCAGTCGGTAGAGCAGAGGATTGAAAATCCTTGTGTCGGTGGTTCGATTCCGCCCCGGGCCACCAAGAATTCGTTTCACGTTCAAAAACGCCACCTTCGGGTGGCGTTTTTGTTTGTGGGCCGTGTATGCGCCACAAACAAAAACGGGCCGCTTCCGGCCCGCAATTACTCCCCGGCGCCGTCAGCGCCGGGCAAGCCCCCTCTTACCACATCAAATCATCGGGAATCTGGAACGCCGCATACGGATCGTCCTCGTCCACCTGCGTGCTGGCCTGTTTGACGCGCACGACGATGGCGGGGTCGCGTTCGGCGATCTTGTCGGCGATGATGCGCGGCACCAGTTCCACGGCGCCGCCCAGGCAGATGATCACCAGGCGGCCCGCCACCAGGTGGGCTTGCACGGCGGCCGTCACGTAGATGCGCTCGATCTTGTTGTTGAACGTGAAGTTATACGGCACGTCGCCGTTGTTGCCCTTGCTCTGGCGGTTCTTTTGCACCATTTGCGCGATCTGCGCCACGATGGCCTTCTGGTTGGCGGCCGCGTCGCGCTGGGCGTTCAGTTCGCGCGCGCGTTCCGCGTTCTTGCGCTGGGTCTCGAGCGCGGCCAGGCGCACTTCGTCGACGCTTTGCGTGCCGCTCTTGCGCTCGTCCTTTTTTTGCTTGCTCTTGTCCTGGTTGGCCAGTTTGACCTTCTTCTTGTCGACCAGGCCGGCCTTTAAAAACTGCTCTTGCAACGAGACCATAACTACTCCGTATTGAGGGTGCGCCGGCCAAGGCAGCGGCATCGGCCGGTGGAAAGTCGCTAGCATAGCAAAAAACAGGGGGGCTGCCGCCGCAAGATGGCTGCCCGGGGCAGCCGGCAGGTTCCTGGCGCCGGCCAGTAACAAAAAGACACACTCGATTGCAAATTTTGTTGATAAATGTCATATAGTTAGTTACGTTCTGCATATCGGCATTGCCTGCCGGTTGCACGTCCCCTTCCACTGACTGCGTCTACAAGGATTTGCCATGAAACAATTATTCGCCCTCTGCATCGCCGCCGCGTTTGCCAGTACCGCCTTTGCCGCCGCGCCGGAAGCGGCGCCCGCCGCCAAGACGGCCCAACAGTCAAAAATGACGACCTGCAATGCGGACGCCGCCGGCAAGAAAGGCGATGAGCGCAAGGCGTTCATGAAGGAATGCCTGAGCGCCAAGCCGGCGCCGGCCATGACGCAGCAAAACAAGATGAAGGCATGCAATGTCGACGCCAAGGACATGAAGGGCGATGCCCGCAAGGCTTTCATGAAGGAATGCCTGAGCGCGCCGAAAAAATAAGCGCCTCGTCTGCTTGCCCCACAACGCCAGCATCATGCTGGCGTTTTTTTTCACGGCGATGCGTAGCCCTGCATGAGCCGGTCAAGGAAACCGAACAGCTTGCCATTCATGGCCTGCCAGTCGTGGGCGCGCAGGGTCGCTGGCTGCTGCACGAAGCGGTGCGACTCCAGCGTGGCCAGTTCCGTTTCTGAAGCGGCGATCAGCAGGTCGACCACCTCCGGCGTGAACTCCATATGGCACTGGAATCCGTACACCAGATTGCCGTATTCGACGATCTGGCGGGGGCAGCCTTCGCTGTGGGCGATGATCTTCGCGCTGTCAGTCAGGCCCGGCATGTCGCTATGCCAATGTCCGGTCTCCAGGACATCGCCGAAATGGGCGAACTTGTGGTTCGCCTGCCCTTCTCGCGTCAGCATGATGGGGAACTTGCCGATCTCCTTTTCAGGGCTGTGCGCATGGCGCGCTCCCAGGGCCGCGCCGATCAGCTGCGCGCCCAGGCAGACGCCGACGACCGCCTTGCCCGCCGCGGCACATGCGGCGATCAAGGCCTGTTCGGCGGCGGCGTCGAAATGCGGGCATTCCTCGCGCGTCGTCGACGGCGACTGCGGTCCGCCCATGACGACCAGCAGGTCGATGTCCGCGATGGACGGGGGCAGCGGTTCATGGGCGTGGACGCGGGAATACGTGGCCGCGTAGCCGCGCTCGCGTACCCATGTCTCGTAGGCGCCAGGCGCCTCGAACGCTTCATGCACGATGAAATGGACTTTCATGATGTTCCCTTTCTGTGGCGAGGAATTAAAAAACTATGGCCGGCCCAGCACCTGGGCCAGCACGGCGGCGAACGCCTGCGCACGCGCTTCGTCCATGGTCGATACGGTGATCCGCAATCCCTGCGCCGGCGCCTGCACGCCGAAGGCTTCGCCGCCGCGCACCAGCCAGCCATGCCGGGCCAGCGCCAGCACGGCCGCCTGGCTGCCGCCCGGCAGCGGCAGCCACAGGTTCAGTCCATCGGCAGGACTGGCGCCAACCAGGCCTTGCGCCGCCAGCGCATCGGCCAGGATGCCGCGGCGGCGCGCATAGTCTGCGCGGGCCAGGGCCACCTGCGCGGACACTTCGGGTGACGACAGGCAGGCGCTCACGGCATCCTGCAGGAGATGGCTGACCCAGTTCGTGCCGGGCGCCAGGCGCAGGCGCAGGCGCTGGGCGGTCTGCCCGTCGCTGGCGACAACGGCCAGGCGCAGGTCGGGGCCGAAGATCTTCGATACCGAACGGATCAGCGCCCAGCGCCGGGCCGCATGGGGAATCACGTCCTGGTAGCTGGCGACGGACAGCAGCGAGAAATGGTCGTCGATGATGACCAGCACGTGCGGGTAAGCGGCCAGCACCGCGCGCAGCTGGTCCGCGCGCGCAGCGCTCAGGCTGCATCCGGTCGGATTGTGCGCACGCGGCGTCACGATGACGGCTTGCGCGCCTTGCGCCAGCGCCCGTTCCAGCGCCTCGGCCTGCATGCCCTCGGCATCGACAGCCACGCCAACAGCGTGCAGCCCGGCGATGCGCAAGGTGTTGATGCTGCTGACGAAGCACGGGTCTTCCACGGCCACCTTGTCGCCCGCGACCAGATACGCGGCCAGCAGGCGCTCCACCGCATCGACCGCCCCATTCGTCAGGGTGATGTCGTGGCCCTCAGGGCAATCGCCGGCCATCCAGCGCCGCGCCAGGGCTTCCAGCTCCGGATCCAGCGTGGCTTCGCCATACAGGCGCGGGCGGTATGGCTTGCGCGCCAGGGCCGCGCCGACATCGGGCAGCCAGGCAAGGTTAGGATTGCCGCCGCCCAGGTCGGCCAGCGGCGAGCCGGGCAGCAGGCCTTCCTGCTCGCCGGGATCGTGCTGTGCGCGGATGGCCGTGCCCAGGCGCCCTTGCGTGACCGCGATCCCGGCCGTCACCAGGCGCTTGTACGCCAGCGACACGGTATTACGGTTGACGCCCAAGGTCGCGGCCAGCTCGCGCACGGTCGGCAACTCCTGGCCCGGCGCCAGTTCGCCCGCCTGCGTCAGAGCACGGATGCTGTCGAACAGCTCCGCAGCGGTTTTCCCTGCAATCTTCATGATAGTCTCAGACATGATATATTTTGGCATAGGACAATCATACATCACTGCGGCGACTCCTGCCGCTCATAAGGCTGACACAAGGCTGACACATGAACAATGACACTCCCCTGCTCACTGCGACCATGCACGCGCAGCATGGGCGCTGGCCGCAAGCCGTGTCGGTGGACGACTTCCGCCGCAATCTGGCCGCCGTGCACGCGCGCATGGCCGCCGCATGCCAGCGGGTCGGCCGCGATCCGGCCGGCGTGCGCCTGCTGCCCGTCAGCAAGACCAAGCCCGAGGCGAGCCTGCGCCTGGCCTACGCCGCGGGTTGCCGCATGCTGGGAGAAAACAAGCCGCAGGAGGCAGGCCGCAAGTGGGAAGCGATGGCGGACCTGGGCGATCTGCAATGGTCGGTGATCGGCCATTTGCAGACCAACAAGGCCAAGCTGGTGGCGCGCTTTGCCAGCGAATTCCAGGCTCTCGACAGCCTGCGCGTGGCCGAGGCGCTGGAACGGCGCCTGCAAGCGGCAGGACGGGGGCTCGATGTGTTCGTGCAAGTGAACACATCGGGAGAAGCCAGCAAGTACGGCTTGCCGCCGGACGAGGTGGCCGCTTTCCTGCGCGCGCTGCCCGCCTTCCCGGCGCTGCGGGTGCGCGGACTCATGACATTGGCGCTGTTGTCGGCGGAAGCCGTGCGCGTGCGCCGCTGCTTCGTTCTGCTGCGCACATTGCGCGACCGGCTGCGCCAGGATGTTCCCGATGGCATAGGCCTCGACCAGCTGTCGATGGGCATGTCCGGCGATTATGAAATCGCCATTGAAGAAGGCGCCACCGTCGTGCGGGTCGGCCAGGCCATCTTCGGCGCACGGGACACGCCAGATAGCCACTACTGGCCCACGGCGGAAAAGGAATAGACGGCCCGATGCGCCCTGCGGGTAGTCGTGCAGTCAATCATATCGAATGATCAAGATGACATGCAGAACGATACCGCGTAATATTTTTACCATACTGCTCAGCTCGGCAGCACAGCTCCTTGGGGAAAGGACGGCAGCGTGGCCGCGTCAAACGATCTCGCGCACTGGCGCGGACAGATTTTTGCGCGCTTGCTGCAGGCGGTGCTGCTGCTTGGCATCGTCACTGCCATTCCCAGCGCCCTGCTGGCGGCGCGCGAAGCTATCTGGTCCATAGTCGCCCTCGACGTGCTGGCCATCGGCTGGGTCGGTCTCATCTGGCATCTGCGCGCCATGCCCTACCGCTGGCGCGTGTGGCAATTCCTGATCGTCGCCTACCTGGTGGGCGTGGGCCTGCTGCTGAAAATCGGCCCCGTCAGCCAGATCTACATGATGCTCATGCCCGTGCTGGCGGCCCTGCTGCTGGGGATGCGGCCAGCCTTGTCGACCCTGGCCCTGACTTCGCTGACCATCTTTTTCCTCGGCCTGCATCCCGACGTGGAGCTGCAATTGCGCGGCGTGCCCGACTCCCCCGTGCTGCGCGCGCTGATCGTGGCCCTGAACTTCCTGTTCATCGCCGCCGTGCTGACCCTCTCCTGCGCTTTCCTGCTGCGCCACCTGGAACGCAGCAGCCAGGCCCTGTCGCAGCTGAACGCCGATCTGCGCCTGACGGCCACGGCGCTGGCCCGCCTGAACGACATGGTGATGCTCGCCGAAGTGGCCGATGCCCCGCCAGGCGCGGGTGCGGCGCCGGCCACGCGCATCATCTTCGTCAACGACGCCTTCGAGCGCAGCAGCGGCTATGCGCGCGCCGAGGTGCTGGGCCGCAGCCTGTTGTTCCAGCAAGGCCCCGCCACCGATGCGGGCGAACTGGCGCGCATCGCCGCCGCCATGGCCCGCGCCCAGCCGGCACGCGCGGAATTGCTCAATTACAACAAGGCCGGCAAGGCGTACTGGGTCGAAGCGGAACTGGTGCCGTTCACGGATGCGGACGGCAGGCAGACGCACTGGGTGGCCGTCGAGCGCGAAATCGACGAGCGCAAGAAATCGGAAGCGGACATCCACCGCCTGGCCTTCTACGACGTGCTCACGGGCCTGCCCAACCGGCGCCTGCTGATGGACCGCATCGGCCACCTGCTGGCCGCCGCGCCGCGCGGCCATACCATCAGTGCGCTGATGTTCATCGACCTCGACCACTTCAAGCACATCAACGACGCGCGCGGCCACGCCACCGGCGACGCTCTGCTGCGCCTTGCCGGCGAACGGCTGGCGCAGCTGATGCGCAAGGCCGACACGGTGGCGCGCATCGGCGGCGACGAATTCGTCGTGCTGCTGGCGCACCTGGCCGATGACCTGCACAACGCCGCCCGCGCGGCGGCCCAGGTGGCCGAGAAAATCCGTGCCGCCATCGCGCGCGACTTCGAGATCGAAGGGCAGTCCTATCATTGCAGCGCCAGCATCGGCGTGACCCTGCTGCCGAAAGCGGGCCAGCAGGCGCACGACCTGCTGCGCGAAGCGGACATCGCCATGTACCGGGCCAAGGCGGAAGGACGCAACGGCATCGCCTTCTTTGAAGCGGCCATGCAGGCGGGCGTGGAACGCCGCCTGACCCTGGAAAGGACACTCGCGCGCGCCCTCGATGCCGGTGAATTATGCATGTACGTGCAGCCGCAGGTCGACCGCCACGGCCGGGTGACGGGCGCCGAACTGCTGATGCGCTGGCCGCAGGCGGACGGCGACCATATCGCTCCCGGCATCTTCATCCCCATCGCCGAGGAATCGGGGCTGATCGTCAAGCTGGGCCACTGGGCCCTGCGCGAAGCGTGCCGCGCCGCCGCCATGCTGGCGCGGGCCGGATCGCCTGTCGCCCTGTCCGTGAATGTGAGTCCGGCCCAGTTTCGTCAGCCCGATTTTGCCGCCCGCGTGCAGGCCGCGCTGGCCGAACACGGCACGCCGGCCGGCGCCCTGATCCTGGAACTGACGGAAGGCTTGCTGATCGACCAGCGCGATGCCTCGCTGGCGCGCATGCGCGAACTGGCGGCCCTGGGCATCCGCTTTTCCATCGACGATTTCGGCACCGGCTATTCCAGCCTCGCCTACCTGACGTCGATGCCGCTGTACGAACTCAAGATCGACAAGCGCTTCATCGACGACACGCCGCACGATGCGCGCGACACGGCCATCGTGCAAGCGATCCTGGCCATGGCGCGCCACCTGGGCTTGCGCGTCGTGGCCGAAGGCGTGGAAACGCAGGAGCAGGCCGACTTCCTGATCGCCCACGATTGCGACGGCTTGCAGGGCTACCTGTATGCGCGGCCGATGCCGCTCGATGACTTTCTCGCCTGGCTGGCCCAGCGCCAAGCTTAGCTTTCCGACATTTCCCGCACGAAACTCCTCCGCTAGAATACCGGCCTCATAGCCTGTACCTTCACCATCCCCTTTGATTAAAGTGATCCCCGATGCGTCTGGTTCTTCCCCTGCTGCTCACCCTGATAGCCGCCCTGCCCGCCGCCCATGCGGCCCCATCCACCACCACCCCCACGCCGATCACGCTGGACCAGGCCATGGCCGACCCCGACTGGATCGGCACGCCCGTCGAAGCGGCATGGTGGGGCTGGAATGGGCAGCTCTACTACAAGCAAAAACGCCTCGGCTCGCCCCTGCGCGACACGTATCAATTGCCAGGCGCAAACGCCAAACTGAATAGCGGCAAGAAGGTCGATGATGCGCAGCTGGCCAATCTCGATGGCCAGCAGATGGTCGTCAACCGCTCCGGCACGCGCGCCATCCTGCTGCGCAACGGCGACTTGTTCGAGCGCGACCTGAAAAGCGGCGCCTTGACACAAATCACGCGCGGCGTCACGGCCATCAGCGACCCGCAATATTCCGCCGACGGCGCCGCCGTGCAATACCGCAGCGGCACCGACTGGTTCAGCTGGAGCCGCGCGGAGCGCCTGAGCGCCCCCGTCGCCCTGCTGCGCGCCGCCAAGGACCCGGACGCCACACCGGAAGCGGACGCCCTGCGCGACCTGCAGCTGCGCCTGATCGTCAACCTGGCGCGCCAGAAGCAAGACCGCGACGCGAACCGCGAACGCCGCCATGAAGAGCGCCGCCTGGACGCCACGCGCGCGCCGGAACCGATCTACCTGGGAGACAAAGTCACCATTTCCGGCAGCGCCCTGTCGCCGGACGGCCGCTGGCTGCTGTTCGTCACGCAAGACAAGGCGGCCGAGAAGGGCAAGCTGGGCAAACTGGCCCGCTACGTGACGGAAACGGGCTACCCGGACGTCGATGACGAGCGCACGCGCGTGGGCCGCAACATGCCGATCGCGCAAAGCCTGAAGCTGGCCGACCTGCGCACGGGCACCGTGCGCGAGATCGGTTTCGACAGCCTGCCCGGCATCGCCACCGACCCGCTGGCCAGTCTGCGCGCCGAACAGAAGCTGCCGCCCCTGAAAGGCAACCGTGCCGTGCGCATCGACGCCCAGCGCGACGGCATCGCCTGGACCGATGACGGCAGCAAGGTGGCCGTGCGCATCCGCGCCGTCGACAACAAGGATGGCTGGCTCGCCAACGTCGACCTGGCCAACGCCGCCCTCGTGCCCGTGCACCGCATCAGCGACACGGCCTGGGTCAACCGCCGCGCCGACGAATTCGGCTGGCTGCCCGACAACACCACCCTGTGGTATCTGTCCGAGGAAAGCGGCTACGCCCACCTGTACACGAAGACGGGCGCGGCCCCGGCACGCGCATTGACGCAAGGCAAATGGGAAGTGAGCGCCGTCGAATGGAGCCGCGACGGCAAGCATGCCTATTTCATGTGCAACCGGCAGGCGCCCGGCACGTATGAAGTGTGCGCCAGCACTGCCAGGGATGGCGGCGCGCGCGAAGTGACGAATTTGAAAGGCGTGGAAAACTTCGGCCTGTCGCCCGATAACGGCAAGCTGCTGCTGCGCTATTCGACCAGCTATATGCCGGCCCAGCTGGCGACGGTTGCCGTCGCGGGCGGCAAGGCAAATATCCTGACCGATACGCGCAGCGACGCCTTCAAGGCGCGCAACTGGGTCATGCCGGAACTGGTGCAAGTACCGTCCACGCATGGCGCGGCGCCGATCTGGGCCAAGCTGTACCGCCCGGCGCAACTGGAAGCGGGCAAGCGCTATCCGATCGTCATGTTCGCGCACGGCGCCGGCTACCTGCAAAACGTGACCCAGCGCTATCCCGTCTACTTCCGCGAACAGATGTTCCACAACCTGCTGGTCGAGCAAGGCTACATCGTGCTCGACGTCGACTACCGCGCCTCGCTCGGTTACGGCAGCGCCTGGCGCACGGCCATCTACCGCCAGATGGGCCATCCGGAACTGGAAGATTTTGTCGACGGCGCCAACTGGCTGGCGCAGCAGCACCAGGGCGACATCCGGAACGTGGGCATCTATGGCGGCAGCTATGGCGGCTTCATGAGCCTGATGGCCCTGATGCGCGCGCCGGAAATCTTCAAGTCCGGCGCCGCCCTGCGTCCCGTGACGGACTGGACCACGTACAACCACGAATACACGGCGAATATCCTGAACACGCCGGACGTCGATCCGCAAGCCTATAAAATCTCGTCGCCGATCGAATACGCGGACAAGCTGACGGGCAACCTCCTGATCGCCCACGGCATGATCGACGACAACGTGTTTTACCAGGATTCCGTGCGCCTGTCGCAGCGCCTGATCGAACTGAAAAAGGATAACTGGGAAATGGCCAGCTACCCCATGGAGCGCCATGGATTCGTGCAGCCGGAGGCGTGGTATGACGAGTACCGCCGGATTTATCAGTTGCTCCAGAGAACATTGAAATAAACCCCGATGCCCGCTTGATGCGGGCATTTTTCATGGACTCATTCAGTCAAACGGCACGGGCGGTGGCGTCGTGTCCGACGATGGTGGCAGGATCGGCAGCACGAGGTGCGGCTGCTTGCCCGTCAACGTCTTCAGGAAGGCCACCAGCTTGGCGTTTTCATCGGGCGTGAAGGTGCGGCCCAGCTGCAGGCGGCCCATCACGTCGACGGCTTGCGTCAACGTCGCCGCTTCGCCATCGTGGAAATAGGGATACGTCAGTTCCACGTTGCGCAAGGTCGGCACCTTGAAGTTGAAGCGGTCCGCATCCTTGCCCGTCACGGCCGAGCGTCCCTGCGCCGTCATCGCCGTTTTATACGGCTCCACCACGCCCATCTTCTGGAAGGTATTGCCGCCCACGGCGGGGCCGTTATGACAGGCGATGCAGCCGCTCGATTTGAACAGCTGGTAGCCGGCCAGCTCGTCCTTCGTCAGCGCGCTTTTCTTGCCCGACAGCCATTGATCGAAACGGGAACCGGGCGTCACCAGCACCTCTTCAAAGGCGGCGATGGCGCGCGTAACTTGCTCGATGGTCAGCTTATCCTGGCCAAACACTTGCCGGAACTCCGCGCGGTAGGCGGGAATCGAGGCCAGCACGTCGATGGCCAGCTCGTGCGTAAAAGCCATTTCGCCGGGATTGGCGATGGGACCGCCCGCCTGCTCCTGCAAATCCTTGGCGCGGCCATCCCAGAATTGCGCCACGTTCATGCTGGAATTGAGCACCGTGGGCGAATTGATGGGGCCGCGCTGCCAGTTGTGGCCGATCGAGGTCTTGATATTGTCCGTGCCGCCCATGCTCAGGTTGTGGCAGCTATTGCAGGAAATAAAGCCCGAGCGCGACAGGCGAGGGTCGAAAAACAGCTTCTTGCCCAGTTCGACCATGGCCGGATTGGCGATCTTGGCGGCAGTGATGGGCTGGATCGGCTCCTTGTCGGCGGCATGCAGGACGCCGCCAAGGGCCAGGCTGGTGATGAAGAGAAAGGGTGAGAGGGTGCGGCGCATAATCTAACTCCTGGAAGCATTCCCGAATCAGCGGCGCGCGCCGGCGCGGGAATGCAGCGCACCGGCCCGGTTGCCACCCGTACATCGCTGGTTGGATGTTGATTTATATTAACTTTGACTAGTTAATAAGGAAAATGACCAGGGTCAAGGTTCTCGCCAAGTGCGAATCGCGCTTGCCATTTACGCAAGCGTGGCACATGATAAAGGCATGCACACACCTACCTACTCCCTGCTGCGCGCCGCGTGCGCCAGCTTCCTGCTGCTGGCCGCCAGCGCCTGCGGCAGCGCGCCCACGCAAGATGATGCGCCGCCCGCCCCCGGCAATGCCGGCCTGCTGGCGCAAATCCAGGCGGAAGTGGGGGTAGCCGCCTGCGATTCCACCCAGCAATGCCAGACCATCGCCATCGGCGCCAAGGCTTGCGGCGGCCCCGAGCGCTACCTGGCCTGGTCCAGCAAGGGCAATGACGGCAAGAAACTCAAGGCACTGGCCCAGGCGCAAGCCGAGGCGAGCCGCAAACAGCAGCAAGCGGACGGCATGATGTCGACCTGCTCCATCGTCACGGACCCGGGCGCCACCTGCGAGGCGGGGCGCTGCGTGCTGCAAAAGAGCGCCCTGGGCGGCAGCGCCGCCATGTAAACAAAGCCGCTGGATCAGCGGCTTGAGTGCTTCTGCAACACGTCAGGACTGCAATTGCAAGGTCTTGACGATCTTGCTCTCCACCTTCTCGCCCGCGCCCGCGGTGGCATTCTTGCTCTCCTTGCGCAGCAACAATAAATGGTCGCCGCTGACGCCATACTGGCGCGTCTCGTCCGACTTCTGCGTAAAGCTGACGACGACAAAGGCGCGCCCGCTCACGTCAAAGTGGAAATGGCTGGCCAGCGGCGTGCCGTCCGCGGCGATCCATACCTCGATGCCGCCTTCGAACTTCTTCACATACTTGCGGTCTTTCTCAGGCACCTTGTCAAGCGACAAGGTAAAGCTGAGCAAACGCGCCGGCTTGCCCTTGTAGCTATCCATCTTTTCGCTGCTGAACACGGCTTCCTCGATCTCGCGCGACAGGGCATCGGCCGCCGACACCATGGAACGCAGCTCCGTCGCCTTCATTTCCCCCAGCGCAAAGCCGATCGGCGTCTTGACCTTCGGATCCTTCACCCTGGCGCGCTGCTCGGCTTCCACTTTCGCCAGCAAGTCCTTGCCGTAAAGCACCTGCAAGCCCGCCGGCCCGCCCTCGACAGTGACAGTGGCCTGGCCGCTATCCTCTTCCGCCGCCTTGCCCTCGCCCTCGCGGCGCCAGGATTTCGATTCGACCTGCGCCTTGATGGGCATCTGGCCCTGCAAGCGCGCCAGCGCCGCATTCAAATCAGCAAGCCCGTCGGCCCGCGCCGTGCCGCACAACAAGCCGAACAAGCCCGCCGCCGCCAGGCCTTGTACTCCAATACGTCGCTGCATCGCCACATCCCTTCAGTTCATACAAAGATGCCAAAACACTATGTTTTGGCCATCTGTTGCATTTGAACACAGCTAGCTCTGGTCAGGTGGAAAGTCTTTCTGCTATAATTCGCCGCCTTGGCCTGGTAGCTCAGTCGGTAGAGCAGAGGATTGAAAATCCTTGTGTCGGTGGTTCGATTCCGCCCCGGGCCACCAAGAATTCAGCAGTACATAGCCAAAAGCCAACCTTCGGGTTGGCTTTTTTGTTTCTCTTTGCCAAACCGTCCCCCACCCCGCCGCTATGTACGCAAACGTACGGACTGCGGCCGCCCAAGAGCCCATGCTGCAGGCAGACCACACCCCCTTCCCGCCGCCAGCGTCCTGCGCGACACGGCGCAACGGCCACCTGATCAGATTCTCTCCGTAACACCGCCATGCGAAACTCGCGCCCGACGCCGTCGAGCCGTTCCGTACATCACGGCACACTGCCAAAGGATGCATCATGAAAACTACCCTGATATTGCTCGCGCTCGCCTCTACCCTCGCCTTGACCGCTTGCCAGCGCGAAGCGCCACCCGTCGTGCAAGTCATCGCTGGCCCTGCCGGTGCGCCTGGTCCTGCCGGCGCTACGGGTGCGACGGGCGCTGAAGCCCCTGCCGGCGCGACCGGTGCCACCGGCGCCACGGGCCAGACCGGCGACAGCGGTGCCGCCGGATATGACGGCGCCAAGGGAGCCACTGGCGCACAAGGCAACGATGGCGTTCAAGGCAACGATGGCGCCAAGGGCGACGACGGCGCCAAAGGCAAGACGGGCGACACGGTGATTGTCGTCCCGCAACGTTAATACGCCGCACGCCATACACCACAACGCCAACCCATGCGGTTGGCGTTGTGCGTATGCGTTGTACCGCACAGTAACATTCGCCAAATCGGCCTACCCTGTTCTCATTACACAGGGAGATACGCATGCTGACGATCCTACTGATGGTGGCCCTGCTGGGCTTGGCTTTACTGTTCGCGCCCGGCCCCGTGCGCCGCGCCCTCGTCACCCCGCGCCTGCTGGCCTTGTTCAAGCGCATCTTGCCAACCATGTCCGACACGGAACGCGACGCGCTCGAAGCGGGTACCACGTGGTGGGACGCGGACCTGTTTTCCGGCCGGCCCGACTGGCCCAAGCTGCTGGCCTATGGACGTGCCTCGCTCACGACCGAGGAGCGTCACTTTCTCGAGCATGACGTCGAACGGCTGTGCGAACTGGTCAACGACTGGGAAACGCAGCAGTCGCAGGACTTGCCGCCCCAGGCCTGGGCCTACATGAAGGCGCAAGGTTTCCTCGGCATGATCATCCCGAAACAATACGGCGGCAAGCAATTCTCCGCCTACATGCACTCGCAAGTGGTCATGAAATTGTCGAGCCGCTGCTCGGCGCTGGCCGTCACCGTGATGGTGCCCAATTCGCTGGGGCCGGCCGAGCTGCTGCTGCATTACGGCACTGAAGAACAGAAAAACCATTATCTGCCGCGATTAGCCGCCGGCACCGAGATTCCCTGTTTTGCCCTCACCAGCCCGTATGCGGGTTCCGATGCGGCCGCCATTCCCGACCTGGGCGTCGTGTGCATGGGCATGCATGAGGGCCGCGCCACGCTGGGTTTCCGCCTCACCTGGAACAAGCGCTACATCACCCTGGCGCCCGTCGCGACCTTGCTGGGACTGGCATTCCAGACCAGCGACCCCGAACATCTGCTGTCCGAGAATGACACGCCGGGCATCACTTGCGCCCTGATCCCCGCCAGCCACGACGGCGTGGTGATCGGCCGCCGCCATCACCCATTGAACGCCGCGTTCCAGAACGGCCCCACCTCGGGCAACGATGTCTTCATTCCCATCGACTGGGTCATCGGCGGCCAGGCGCAAGTGGGCAAGGGATGGCGCATGCTGATGGAGTGCCTGGCGGCCGGGCGCGCCATTTCGCTGCCCTCGTCCAGCGTGGGCATGGGCAAGATGGCCGTGCGCGGCACCGGCGCATATGCGGCCGTGCGGCGCCAGTTCAACATGGCTATCGGCAAGTTCGAAGGGGTGCAGGAAGCGCTGGCCCGCATGGGCGCCAACCTGTACCTGATGGATGCGGCCCGCACGCTGGCCGCGCACGCCGTCGACCTGGGCGAAAAGCCGGCCGTCATTTCCGCCATCGTCAAATACCACGTCACGGAACGGGGCCGCGCGCTCGTCAATGACGGCATGGACATTCTCGGCGGCAAGGGCATCTGCGTGGGCCCCAACAACTTCCTGGCCAGCGCCTACCAGCAAATCCCCATCGCCATTACCGTCGAGGGGGCCAATATCCTCACGCGCAGCCTGATCATCTTTGGCCAGGGCGCCATCCGCGCGCATCCGTATGTGCTCAGGGAAATGGCCGCCGTCAGCGAAAGCGATGGCCGCAAGGCCCTGCGGGATTTCGACGCTGCCTTCTTTGGCCACGTGGGCTTTGTGCTGGGCAACCTGGCCAGGGGATTATGGTACGGACTGGGCGGCGCGCGCCTGGCGGCCGTGCCCGACGCCGGCGCGCCCGCGCTGGCGCCCTACTACCGCGCCCTGACGCGGCTGTCGACGGCGTTTGCCGTCATGACGGATATGTCGATGTTCGTGCTCGGCGGTGAGCTCAAGCGCCGCGAGCGGCTGTCCGCCCGGCTGGGCGACGTGCTGGCGCAACTGTACCTCGCTTCGTCCGTGCTGAAACGCTACGAGGACGATGGCCGCCCCGAAGCCGACCTGCCCTATGTGCACTGGTCGCTGCAAGATGCGCTGGTCAAGGCGCAACAGGGCTTGACGGGCGTACTCGATAATTTCCCCGCGCGCGTGCTGGCCGTGCTGCTGCGCACCCTGCTGTTTCCCTTCGGCCTGCCGCATCGCCCGCCTTCCGACGAGCTTGGCAGTGAAGTGGCGCTGGCCCTGCAAACGCCGGGCGCCGACCGCGAGCGCCTGCTGGCCGACGGTTATGTGGCCAACGACAACACAGATCCCGTGGCTTGCGCCGAGCGGGCACTGGCCCTGCTGGCCGAGGTGCTGCACATCGAAAAACGCCTGAAAGACACACCCGCAGGCGCAGCCCTGCGGCACCTGCCGCAAAGCCTGTCCGCCATGCAGCAGTGGCTGGCAACGGCCAAGGCCGCAGGCTCGGTCAGCTGCCAGGAGCACAATACCTTGCTCGAATATGCGCGCCTGGTTGACGGCTTGATCCAGGTCGACGATTTTCCCGCCGATGCGGCGCATCTGGCTCAAGGCGGCGGCGTCGTGCAGCGTCTTGATGACGAATCCGCTGGCGAGAGCCGCGCAGCCTAGGCGGGGCTGCTTTGCGGCCTATACTGAATTGAGCGGGTGCGGTGCCCGCTCTTTCCAGAAAGGAGTCGATCATGACGCGCAAATACATCGATTGCAGGGAATTCCCAAGCGACACGCATTGCTCGGTAGCCATCTCGGCTGACAGCGAGGAAGAGCTGTTGGGAATTGCTGTGGAACACGCAGTCTCGGTACACCATCACCACGATACCCCGGAGCTGCGCCAGCAACTACGCCAATTGTTCAAGGACGGCATGCCGCCCGAACACCTGCCCATGACGGGACAGGCCGGCAGCAGCGGGGCCTCGCACGCGCACTAGCCTGCCAGGGCTTGCGCCGGTTTCTGCAAGCGCAAGCCCAGCACGAGCGGTACCAGTGCCGCGTACACGACGATCACCGACAGCCAGATGGCGCCGGGCCAGTACGCCCTGACGCCAAAATAGATGCTGGAAAACACCAGCGGACACAGGACGGATGCCAGGCTCACGGCCGAGGCCAGCACACCCTGGAACTGGCCTTGCCGGTCCTCGGCAACTTGCCGCGTCGCCAGCGACTGCAAGGCCGGCGCGCCGATGCCGCCAAGAGCGAACACGGGCATGATGGCGAAGATCATCCAGCTGCGCGTGGCAAACGCCATGACGGTCAATGCCACGCAGGCGCAGGCCACGCCCGCCAGGATGGTGGCGCGCTCGCCCAGCAGTTTCACGGCCGGGCCAGGTAAAAAAGCCTGGGCCAGCGCTTGGCACACGCCAAAGGCGCCCAGCGACAGGCCGATCCACAGCCCGTTCCACGCGAACGCGTCGTGGCCCCACAGCGCCCAGCACACGCCATACACTTCGCCGGCCGCGCTGAAGGTAAAGAAGATGACGGTAATCGGCAACAAGCTTTTCTCCGAGAAAACCCAGCGCAACGGGCGCAGAGGGTTCAATGCCGCCAGGTCGATTTTCCCCCGTGTCGGCGTGCGCGAGGGGGCGCGTGATTCTGGCAGCAGATACCAGGCCAGCAGCAAATTGCCGGCATTCAAAACGGCTGCCGCCATGAACGGCAGGCGCAGCCCGTAATCGCCCAGCGCGCCGCCCAGCACGGGGCCGATGATGAAGCCTGTGCCGAACATGGCGTTGAGCAAGCCGAAGCGGTGCGCCCGCTTCGCATCGGGAGAAATGTCGGTGATGTAGGCGGTGGCCACGGAAACGTTGGCGCTCGTCAACCCGGCGATGGCACGCCCCAGCAGCAGCATCCACAGGCTCGGCGCAAAGGCGAGGAACAGGTAATTGACGGCCGCGCCCGCCAGCGAGAGCAGCAGCACGGGGCGCCGCCCCAGGCGGTCGCTCAGCGCCCCCAGCACGGGCGCAAAGATGAACTGCATCAATGCATACAGGGCCGTCATGATGCCGATATACGGCGCCACATTGGCGGCATGGGTGACGTCCCGCAGCAGCGCCGGTAGGATGGGAAAGATCAGGCCGATGCCGACGGCGTCGAGCACGACAGTGGTAAAGATGAGGGGCAATGCCGCCACGGGAACAGATTCTTTCATATACTCAATCTAAATATGTACTCAGTACACAAATAGTATGCCCAGCCTGGCCGCGCCAGCAAGCCTTATCTGTACTCAGTACACTTCGTGTATGATCGTGGCAACATGACGATTCCTTCCGACCTCCGCTCCCGCAAACGCCTTGCCACCCGCCAAGCCATCTCGAATGCCGCCACGCGCCTGTTCTTCGTGCGCGGCTTCGAGCAAGTGACGGTGGACGAGATCGCGGCGGCCGCCAGCGTGGGACGCATGACGGTGTTCAACCATTTCCCGCGCAAGGAAGACATGTTCTTCGACCGCGAGGAAGAGGGGCGCGAACTGCTGCGCAACGCCTTGCGCCAGCGCGATCCCGCCATCCCGCCCATCGAAACCCTGCGCCTGCTGGCGCACCGACTGGTACTGGAAGACAGTCCCTACATCACATTTTCCGCCGCTGGCCAGGGTTTCATTGCCACCATCGAAGCCAGCGATACCTTGAAAGCGCGGGCGCGGGCCATCCGCGACGAACTGGCGCAAGTGGTGGCGCAAGCGCTGATCGACGCCACGGGGCGCGATGCAAACGATCCCCTCGCGCACCTGGCGGCCAGCCTGCTGCTGGCCACGTGGAGCACCGCCCTCATCGAAGCGCACCGTGCCTTCGCGCAACATGGCGACGCGCAACTGGCCAAGGCCGGCTTTCTGTCCCTGGTGGACCGGGGACACACGGGCTTGAACGCCGCCATGGCGGGCACGCCCTACGCCTGAAGCGGCAACCCCGTCGTTCAGGCAGCCCATCGTCTGTCGCAGCGCAAGCCCTCGCACTCCCTTGTTTCATTTGCCAGCACCTGGGCTTGCGTACCGTCTGGTGCCTTCCTATCATGAAACCACGCGCTGGCAAACGATGCATGCAGGCCGGCACGCGGGGACAGTCCTCCTGCTTCCCGTCACCATACCCATAACCGCATGCAGCCGCTGGGAGGTACACGATGAATACCTTGACGAACGGCCAGCTCAATGAGTTGCAAGCCTCATTGAGAGGGCAACTGCTACAAACGAACGACGCCGGCTACGACAGCGCGCGCGCCGTCTGGAATGCGATGATCGACCGGCATCCGGCCCTCATCGCGCGCTGCGCGGGCACGGCCGACGTGCGCACGGCGCTGGCATATGCGCGCGACCACGGCCTGCCCCTGGCCGTGCGCGGCGGCGGCCACAATATCGCCGGCAGCGCCCTGTGCAACGATGGCCTGGTGATCGACCTGTCCGGCATGCGCTCGGTGCATATCGATCCGCAACAACGCCGCGCCCACGTCGAAGGCGGGGCCACCTTGCACGACTTCGACCACGAGGCGCAAGCGTTCGGCCTGGCCACGCCGCTGGGCATCAATTCCACCACGGGCGTGGCAGGACTAGCCCTGGGCGGCGGCTTTGGCTGGCTCAGCCGCACGCTGGGCCTGGCGGCCGACAACCTGCTGGCGGCCGATGTCGTCACGGCCGACGGACAATTCCTGCATGCGAGCGCGACGGAGCATCCCGACCTGTTCTGGGCCTTGCGCGGCGGCGGCGGCAACTTCGGCGTGGTCACGCGCTTCGAGTTCCAGCTGCATCCGGTGGGGCCGCAAGTCACGGCTGGCCTCATCGTGTTTCCTTACGCGCAAGCCAAGGCGGTGCTGACGAAATACCGCGATTTCGTCGACGGCATGCCCGATGAATTGACCGTCTGGGCCGTCTTGCGCAAGGCGCCGCCGCTGCCCTTCCTGCCACCGGAAGTGCACGGCCAGGACGTGCTAGTCCTGCCCGTCTTTTCACCCGTGCAATCTGCCGCCATGCAGGAAGCGATCGAGCGCATCGGCAGCTTCGGCCAGCCGCTGGGCATGCACCTGGGCAGCATGCCGTACACGGCCTGGCAACAGGCGTTCGATGCCCTGCTCACGCCGGGCGCGCGCAATTACTGGAAATCGCACAACTTCACGCAGCTCAGCGACGCGGCCATCGATACTGTCATCCGCCATGCCGGCAAGCTGCCGACGCCGCAATGCGAAATCTTCCTCGGCCTGCTGGGCGCGCAGGCGAGCCGGCCGGCGCCGCAGGATACGGCCTATCCGCACCGCGACGCCCTGTACGTGATGAACGTGCACACGCGCTGGGACGAGCCGGCCGATGACGCACGCTGCATCGCCTGGGCACGCGAGTTTTTCAACGACGCCGCGCCGTATGCGACGGGCAGCGTGTACGTCAATTTCCTGACCGAGGATGAAAGCGGGCGCACGGCCGACGCGTATGGCGTGAACTATCCGCGCCTGGCGCGCATCAAGAAGCAATACGATCCCGCCAACCTGTTCCGCGCCAACCAGAACATCTGTCCGGCCGCCTAGGCTGCCACGGCGCAGCGCCTTGCAATCCCTTGATCCAGGGCAATGCAATGCGCTCGCCGCCCGCTTACAATCGCCGGCTTTGCCCCTCCTCCATGCGCCACGCTCCCGAACTCCTCCTGCCTGCCGGCTCCCTGGCCAAGATGCATGCCGCCTTCGACTTTGGCGCTGACGCCGTCTACGCGGGCCAGCCGCGCTACAGCTTGCGTGTGCGCAATAATGATTTTTCGACCTTGCAAGCCTTGCAGGAGGGAATTGATGGTGCGCATGCGCGCGGCAAGCAATTCTTTGTCGCCAGCAACATCTTTGCCCACAACGCCAAGCTGAAAACGTATTTGCGCGACATGGAACCGGTAATCGCCATGCGTCCCGACGCGCTGATCATGGCCGACCCGGGCCTGATCATGATGGTGCGCGACAAGTGGCCGGAGATTCCCGTGCACCTGTCGGTGCAGGCGAATGCCGTCAACTGGGCCGACGTCAAATTCTGGCACCGCATGGGCTTGACGCGCGTGATCCTGTCGCGCGAATTGTCGCTCGACGAGATCGAGGAAATCCGCCAGCGCTGCCCGGAAATGGAGCTCGAGGTCTTCGTCCACGGCGCCCTGTGCATCGCCTATTCGGGCCGCTGCCTGTTATCCGGTTATTTCAACCACCGCGATCCGAACCAGGGTACGTGCACGAATTCCTGCCGCTGGGATTACAAGGTGAAAAATGCGTCCGAAGACGCCAGCGGCGACCTGGGCGGCATGCAGGTAGTGCCGCTGGAATTTCACCAGGCGCTGGCCGAAGCCGACAACAACGCGTTTTCCGCCCTGCACCAGCAGCCACGCCACCCGCTGGCCGACCAGCCATATTTTATTGAAGAAGCCCAGCGTCCGGGCCAGCTGATGCCGATACTCGAGGACGAGCACGGCACCTACATCATGAATTCGAAGGATTTGCGCGCCGTCGAGCACATCGAGCGCCTGGTGAAAATCGGCGTCGACTCGCTGAAGGTCGAAGGCCGCACCAAGTCGCTGTACTACGCGGCGCGTACGGCGCAAGTCTACCGCCAGGCCATCGATGACGCCGTCGCGGGCCGCCCCTTCGATATTGGTCTCTTAGGTCAGCTGCAAGGCCTGGCCAACCGCGGCTACACGGACGGTTTCTACCAGCGCCACCACACGCAGACGCACCAGAACTACATGCGAGGCGCGTCCGAAGCGGACCGCAGCCAGTACGTGGGCGACGTGCTGGGCGTGACGGATGGCTGGGCCCGGGTGGAAGTGAAAAACCGCTTCGCCGTGGGCGACCGCATCGAGGCCGTGCATCCGGGTGGCAACCGCGATTTCACTATTACCCGCATGCTCGGCGAGGACGGCAGCGAGATCCAGGTGGCGCCCGGCAGCGGCCACTTCGTGCGCATCGAACTCGACGGGTCCCTCGACAAGGCCTTGCTGGCACGTTATTTGTAACCGCCAGTCTGCCGCGCGGGGTGAGGAACCGGTATCTAAGTGTTTGATTTGACAAGTAAAAATCCACGCATCACCGCCTAAACAATTTGTTTAGGCTTCAACATTGCTATACGATACGGCCACCCTGCGCCCGGGGGCCTTATCGGCACCCGGTGCGTCCCTGACACGTTCACCGGAATCCCCGATGCCACCTGCCACTACCGCCCTGATCACCAATGACGCCGTCGTCCTCGGCTTGCTCGCCATGACCCTGGGGACCGTCTTCTGGACCGCTTCCCGCCAGGATGGCTTCTGGAAAAAGTTTTATACGTATATCCCGTCGCTGCTGATGTGCTACCTGATCCCGGCGCTGCTCAACACGTTTGGCATCATCGATGGCAACGCTTCCGGCCTGTATGCGGTGGCGCGCGACTACCTGCTGCCCAGCGCGCTGGTCCTGCTGTGCGTGGCCATCGATTTCGGCGGCATCATCCGCCTCGGCCCCAAGGCCATCATCATGTTCTTGACCGGCACCCTGGGCGTCATGCTGGGCGCCCTCGTCTCATTCGAAGCCTTGCGTTTGATCCACCCGGAAACGGTGGCAGGCGACACGTGGCGCGGCATGACGACTGTCGCCGGCTCGTGGATAGGCGGCGGCGCCAACCAGGCAGCCATGAAGGAAGTGTTTGAAGTGGATGCCACCCTGTTCGGCCAGTTCGTCGCCGTCGACGTGCTGGTGGCCAACGTCTGGACGGCCGTGCTGCTGTTCCTGGCCGGCCGCGCGGGCGCCTTCGACCGCTGGACGGGGGCCGATTTGACGGCCATCAACGCGCTCAAGGACAGCATCGAAAGCTACCGCACGCAACACGCGCGCATCGCCACCCTGACCGACATCATGATCATCCTCGGCGTGGGCCTGGGCGTGACGGGCCTGTCGCACTTCCTGGCCGGCCCCATCATCAGCTGGATCAACACCCTGCCCGCCGCATGGCGCTTGCAGGACTACAGCCTGACGTCGAACTTCTTCTGGATCGTCGTGCTCGCCACCACCTTCGGCTTGCTGCTCAGCTTTACCAAGGCGCGCAGCCTGGAAGGCGCGGGCGCCTCGACCATCGGCTCGGCCATGCTGTACGTGCTGGTGGCAACGATCGGCATGCACATGGATTTGAAAGCCCTGCTCGACAAGCCGTTTTTGTTCCTGCTGGGCCTGATCTGGATCGCCGTGCATGGCGGCCTGATGCTGCTCGTCGCCAAACTGATCCGCGCGCCCCTGTTCTTCATGGCCGTGGGATCGCAAGCGAACATCGGCGGCGCCGCCTCCGCCCCCGTCATCGCCAGCGCCTTCCATCCGGCCCTGGCCCCCGTCGGCGTGCTGCTGGCCGTGCTTGGCTATGCGCTGGGCACCTACGGCGCCTACATCACGGGGCTGATTCTGCGCAGCATGGCGGGGTGATGACGATCCTGGCTTGACCAGGCGATCCGCAACGACAACGCCAGCCTTCGGGCTGGCGTTGTCGTTGGTGCGCGGCTCAACTTGCTAGCGGCCACCAATAGTTGCTAGAGAGAGACATGCAAACATAAATAAAATGCAATTTCGTTCCATAGATAGCATGAAGTACGATAGTATTTTAAAGCAATATATTTTCAAAAGAAGTCACTTGCTCCCTTGCTTTGAATACATCCGATCGCACGTAACATGGCGCAGCTGGCCTATCTCCCTATTCATGAATGAACGTTCTCCAACTTCGTTGACTGAAGCCAAGTCCGTGTGGACAGGCGCCACGCGCCCGACACCCGCAGAAATGCGTGAGTTTCCTTACGATACTACGTCGCCGGCGTTCCCCGATAAAAAGCTGCTGGTCTGCGCAGCGCCACGCGCATCGAGCAAGCGGCTGGCCCGCCTGTTACTCGGCGCAGGGATCGGCGTGCCGCTGGAGTATTTCAATGACAATAGCGTGCAGGCGCTGACGGAGCGCTGGCAAATCAACAAACAGGATTACCTCGCGCATATTTTTGCCAGGCGTTCTGCGAATGGCCTGTTCGCATCGAATATCCAGTTTCCCCAGATGCAAAAATGGCCGTATCCGCACGACTTTACCGCCTTGTTCGAAGGCGCGACGGTCATTCATTTGATCCGCGACAACAAGCTCGCCCAGGCGGCATCCCTGGCGACCTGCATGATCACGGGGCGCTGGGGTTTCGAAGTCGCCCCGGTAACAAAAAATTACTCGACCTGGCGCCTCAAACTGGCGGCGCGCAAGGCCATGCAGCTGATTGCCGTGGATGAACAGCTTTGGCAGGACTGGTTCAAGCAACGGGGTATCGAACCGCTCGTCATCAGTACCGAACGTGTCAACCGGCACGACATGACGCTGATCGATGACATCGCCGCCTTGCTCGGCGTCAACGCCGATGCGGCAAGCGCCCAGCGCATGCTGGACGTGGATCGGGGCGCCTACCCTGGGGACCAGGAACTGAAATCGCGCATGCGCACGTTCGTCGAAGAACTTGCGGCACGCGGCTAATCAACGCCCCGCCTCCCCATTTTCATTAAACACGTACAACAAGAAGGACGAACATTGAATATCTTTATGGTGCGGCCCACCACTCGCAACATCGGCAACGACCTCATCGGCTACGCTACAGCAGAACTCCTCTACGAAGTGTTCGGAGCAGCCACCAATGTCGTCAGCATTCCCGCCTTGAAGGGACCGCAGTTTGGCGGCCTGGTGCCACGCCAGATCTATGACATGAACCGTCTCGCCGACGCCGTCATCGTCGGCGGCGGAAACCTGTTTGAAAACGGCCAGCTGTCCTATGATGTCCAGGCCGTCAATGCCTTGCGCCGGCCGATGATGCTGATGGGCCTATCCCACGGCCGCATCACGGGGCGCGACGGGCAAATGGAAGACCGCACCGACGCGCTCAGCCCGACTGCGATACGGCACCTGGTCGAGCACGCCAAGGTGGCCATGGTGCGCGACACGGGTTCGCAGGAAATCCTCGCCGACCTTGGCGCCAAGGTGACGGTCGGTGGCTGCCCCACGCTGTACCTGCCGCCGAATGCCGAGGGTGAAGCGGCCAGGGGCGGCGTGATCATTTCCATCCGTCATCCCATGCGCATGAGCGTTCCTGCCCCCTTGCAGTGGCGCATCGCCGAAGACTTGCGCCGCCTGATTGCCGCCCTGCGTGCCGAATATGCGCAACCGGTCTATCTGGCCTGCCACGACTACATCGACCTCGAATTCGCCGCCGGCTTCCCGGACGCGGCGCCCCTGTACTTTGACGAAGTCGGCCGCTACATCGAGGCGCTGCGCACCTGCAAGCTGCACGTCAGCTACCGCTTGCATGGCTTCCTGCCCTGCCTGGCCATGGGCTCGCACAGCATCAACCTGTCGTATGACGAACGGGGCCGCTCGATGCTGTCGACCATCGGCATGGCGTCGTGGGATGTCGATCTGATGCAAAGTGGCGACTGCGTGAGCGCCATCATGGACCGCGCGCGCTCGGCCGCGCAGTATTACCGCGCCCGCCAGAACGCCCTGCCGCTGATACAAGAATTGCGCCAGATCACGGTGCACGGCTTGCAGACATTGCGCCCCCTGGCATCGGAGCAATGAAGATGAGCGCTCCATCCTCGACACAGGGCGTGTGGCTCAAGTGTCACGTCCGTGAACTCGCTCCGTGGGCAACGATGACCGAACGCGTGCTCAGCGAAATCATTTCCACGGTCGAACAAATGAAGGGCGCCGCGGCAGCCCAAGTGCTGCGCCAGCATGGCATCGAGCGGCTGCACGAAGTGATCGACACCGACGATGTGACGTCCTTGCGCAACCAGGTGCTGGAACGCTTGCGCCAGCCCTTGCTGGCCATGGCGACGGCCGTCGGCCGCCAGATCCTGGGCTGGGATGGTGATTTCTATGTGGATGACTATTTGATCCTGCGCATCAACTTCCCCTATGAAGTGGCGCGCAAGACCAATCCGGCGAGCGAAAATCCCGGCATTGGCCGCCTCAGCGCGTCCGTGCGCGAGCAATTTCAAGCCCGTAAGGTCGTTGACCCCGTGTACGCGCCGAAAGACTATCACCGGGGCCACCCGCCCGCCGCCTGGGCGCATGGTCCGCACATCGATAGCTGGGCCGGCCATTCGCGGGACGGGCGCAATGTCTGGTGGGCCATCGGCGAAGTGCCGGCGGAAGCGGGCATGGTGCTGTATCCGGAATTGGCCAACGCCTCGCTGCCCTGCGAGCGACGCACGCTGTACCTGCAAGCGGGCTACCGCCTGCCGGTGCCGACTTATCTGCCGCTGGCGGCAGGCGAAATGCTGGTCTTCGATCCAGAAGTGCTGCACGGCACGCACCTCAATACGACGGACGCGACGCGCGTGGCCATTTCCATGCGCCTCAATGCTTCCCGCCCGACCTTCGATCCCGCCTGTTTTTACTCGCGCGAATTCTGGCGCCGGGCCGCCGATATCGAACAGGGCCACGATGAAGTGCTGCACCTGCGACGCGAAGACAACTTCGGCGCGCCCGTCGTCGTCGCCCCCGTGCAGACGCCGGCAGCCGTTCCCGTCATTGCCGGCCAGCTCGACCAGGCGAGCGGCTTCATACATGGCCAGCTGCCTGCCGCCGGGCCGGACACGCAGCGCATCATCGTCGATGCCGCGCCGTATCGCATCATGCTGGTGCACACCAGCGACGGCACCCGCGCCTACGACGCGGCCTGCCCGCACTACGGCGTAGACCTGGCCGATGGCGGATGCGATAGCGACAAAGTGTATTGCCCGGCCTGTGCCATCTCGTTCGACTTGCAAACAGGAAAATCATCGTGCCCGTCATTGACACTGCAACCGTACGACATCCGGCAAGACGGCGCAGCCATCCGCATCCGTGTTGCGCCGCCAGAAGCCGTGGCGCCATGAGCGTCGCCCCCGTCAGCGTCATCATTTGCACCAGGAACGGCTGGTCCAGGGGCTTTCTCGACGACACCTTGCAATCGCTGCTGGCCCAGTCCAGGCCCGCGCAGGAAATCTTGCTGATCGATGACGCCAGCAGCGATGGCACGGCCGCCTACGTCCGGCAAGCCTACCCGCACGTAATCATCGTGCACAATGCGGGCACCGGCCTGGCGGCCGCCCGGAACACGGGAGTGGCCGCCGCCCGTTTTCCATGGGTCGCCTTCATCGACGACGATGACATCTGGTGTCCTGGAAAACTGGCTGAACAACTGGCACAGGTACACGCATCAGTAACGCCAGATGCGATCATGTATGTATCGCAAGTTGCCACGCTGAACAGCCATGGCGGCAATCCCGTGGCTTGGGCAACGCCACGGCAGTTTGCCACCTGGCCCGCCTGCCTGCTGGGTTCTCCCATCCAGCCATCCGGCGTGTTGCTCAGCAAACGACTGCTCTCCCGTATCGGGCCATTCAGCGAACAACTGAAGGAAGGTGCCGCTTACGACTACTGGATACGCTGCCTGAGTGCCGGCATGTCCATCCGCTACAGCAGCAACGTCCTGCTGCACTATCGGCAACATCATCCGCAGATGACGGCGCCGGCGCGCAAGTTCGAGCATTTCCTGAATATGGATGCCATTGTCGCGCCCTATCTCGAGCAGCTGGCGCCAGCGCTGGCGAAGCGGATCCGTTGCGCGCGCCGGCTGAACAATCTGCGTTCCCTGCTGAGCCATACCGGCATGCGGGCGGCGCTACGTTACTGGCGCGCCAGCGTGCCGCGCCCGGCATCCAGCCTGCGCACCCTTTCCTATTTCTTGTTAGACACTATTGCATGCCGGGCCCCGCACCGGATTCGCCACACGCTGCGGCAGCGCGCCATGCAGCTACTCATCGGCAAGGAAGCACTCTTGCCTGAGCTGCGCCCGAAACGATCCGGGCATCCGATGTAACGGCCCGCAACGCCAGCGCTCGCGCTGGCGTTTTTTGATTTTCGGTCATTTTTTCCACCAGACCACTATCTGCTTTGCCTCGCCGCTTGATGGGAAAGCGCGCTCCAGAATGTAGCAGAAACCCCTCAAAACCAAATTTCCGCACCATTTTCGTGCAAAATCTGCGATGATAGTTGCCCAAATAACCGTTTACCTCCATGGAATTCTGATGAAATACGCATCTGCTCACGAGTATGTCCAGCATGTCGCCGCACGCAATCCAGGTCAACCCGAGTTTCTGCAAGCCGTCACCGAAGTCATGGAGAGCTTGTGGCCATTCCTGGAACAGCACCCGAAATACGCGGAGCAAGGCTTGCTGGAACGCTTGATCGAGCCGGAGCGCGTGGTGATGTTTCGCGTGTCGTGGGTCGATGACCACGGGCAAGTACAAGTCAATCGCGGCTACCGCATCCAGCACAGCATGGCCATCGGGCCGTACAAGGGCGGCATCCGCTTCCACCCTTCCGTCACCTTGTCCGTGCTGAAATTCCTCGCCTTCGAACAGACGTTCAAGAATGCCCTGACCACCTTGCCGATGGGCGGCGGCAAGGGCGGCGCCGATTTCGATCCGAAGGGCAAGAGCCCGGGCGAAGTGATGCGCTTCTGCCAGGCCTTCGTGAGCGAACTGTTCCGCCATGTGGGTTCGGACACGGACGTGCCGGCCGGCGACATCGGCGTGGGCGGGCGCGAAGTGGGTTACATGGCCGGCATGATGAAAAAGCTCAGCAACCGCGCCGACTGCGTATTCACGGGCAAGGGCGCCAGCTTCGGCGGCTCACTGATGCGTCCGGAAGCGACGGGCTACGGCACCGTGTATTTCGCGCAGGAAATGCTGAAAACCCGGGGCCGCTCGTTCGAAGGCATGCGCGTGTCCGTGTCCGGCTCGGGCAACGTGGCGCAATACGCGGTCGAGAAAGCCATGGCCATGGGCGCGAAAGTCATCACCGTCTCCGATTCGAGCGGCACCGTCATCGACGAAGACGGCTTTACGCCGGAAAAGCTGGCCATCCTGATGGAGATCAAGAACCATCTGTATGGCAGGGTCAGCGATTACGCCGCGCGCACGGGCGTGCGCTTCGAAGCAGGCGTATCGCCATGGCATGTGCCGGTCGACATCGCCCTGCCCTGCGCCACGCAAAATGAACTGAACATCGACGATGCGCGCACCTTGATTGCCAATGGCGTGCAGTGCGTGGCCGAGGGCGCCAACATGCCCACCACCATCGAGGCAGCCAAGGCCTTCGAAGCGGCCGGCGTGCTGTACGCGCCGGGCAAGGCCAGCAATGCGGGCGGCGTGGCGACGTCCGGCCTGGAAATGAGCCAGAACGCGGCCCGCATATCGTGGCCGCGCGAGGAAGTCGATGCGCGTTTGCTGCAGATCATGCAAGGCATCCACGCCGCGTGCAAGCAATACGGCACGCGCGCCGACGGCACGGTCAGCTATGTGGATGGCGCCAATATCGCCGGCTTCGTCAAAGTGGCCGACGCGATGCTGGCGCAAGGTGTGATTTAACCCAATGACAAAATCTGGGGTCGGACCCTCAGGGTCCGACCCCGGCCCTTGCGTTTGGGGTTAACGCATTTCAGGCTTCATCAGACTCTTGCGGCTGATGGTCCTGCCCGACACCATGAACTCGCCATTGCCACGGTAGTGCAGGGTTTCGGGCAGCTTGGGAGACGTGGCCACGTGGGCTTTCACGCACTCGAAAATGAAGAAGCCGCCTTTCGGGTTGCCCGACACCTGGGCCAGCTTGCATTCGAAGTTAGCGTAGCACTCGGCGATCAGGGGCGCGCCCACCTGCTCGGCCGGCTGCGGTGTCAGGCCGAAGGCCGTGAACTTGTCCGTATCTTCGCCGCTGCAATTGCCGATGGCCACCACCTGGTCGACCATATCGGCCGTGGGCAGGTTGATCACGCACTCCATGCTGCGCTTGATCATTTCATAGCTGTGGTTCGCGTCGGAAATGAAGCAGCCCAGCAAGGATGGCGTAAATTCCATCAGCATGTGCCAGGCCATGGTCATGACGTCGCTTTCCCCCTTCCACGTTGAACTGACGAGCACCACGGGCCCCGGTTCAAGGAAGCGCCGGATGTCGGCGACGGGATAATCTTCTTTGTGGTAATTTTTCATGCAGTCTCCAGGACGCGGTACGCCATAGCATAGCCCAATGGCGCCTTGCCGGGCGCGCGGCTGCCCGATGGCAACCGTATCATCCGCGCCGCGATTTGTGCAGTTCATCGCAAATTTCTCCCCAATGGAGATGTTGCACAATAGAATACACTGATCAACTACTCAAGGAAACCGCCATGCGCCCTCTGCTCCTGTTGTCAGTCCTGTCCCTTGCCTGCCTTTCCACTCTCGCGCATGCCGACGAGCAAACCCGCACGGTTGGCGCCTTCAACGCCATCGATATCCGCGGCCCCATCAGCATCGAAGTCGAATCGGGCAAGGAGCAAAGCCTGCTGCTGCGCGGCGACCAGAAATTCCTCAGCGGCGTAATCACGGAAGTGGTCGATGGCGAGCTGAAAATTTCCATGAAGGACAAGGACATCAAGAAGACGGATGGCGACCCGCGGGTCATCATCACCATGCCCACCTTGCGCAAGCTGATCGCGGAAGGCGCGGGAGAAAAGATATTGACCAAGCTCAATGGTCCACGGGTCGACATCAGCTACAAGGGCGCGGGCCGCCTGGCTGCCGATGGACAAGTCGACTGGCTGCGCCTGAAGGCGCAAGGCGTGGGCGAAGTCGATACGAAAGCCTTGTTGGCGAAAAACGTCGACGTCAATTTCGACGGCATCGGTTCCGTCAAGGTGTATTCCTCGGGCGAACTGAACGCCGTGGTGCGCGGCATGGGCGAACTGATCTATTACGGCAAGCCGAAGATCGTGCACAAGTCGATCGCCGGCATCGGCAGCGTCAACGCCGCCAAATAAGATTTCCTGAAAATAACAAGGCCATCAGGCCACTGGAGACCGCATGACCGCAACACATGACACGCAAGCACCGCTGGTGCTGCGCGAGGACGAGGGTGGCCTGGTCACCCTGCGCCTGAACCGTCCACTACAATTCAATGCCCTGTCGGAAGCCATGCTGGCCGCGCTGCAGGCTGAACTCGACTTCATCGCCGGGCAGCCGCACGTGCTCTGCGTGGTGCTGGCCGCCGAAGGCAAGGCGTTTTGCGCAGGCCACGATTTGCGCCAGATGCAGGCGACGCGCCAGCTTGCGTATTACCAAACCCTGTTCGCGCAATGCTCGCGCGTGATGCAAGCCATTCAAACCTTGCCCGTGCCCGTGATTGCCCGCGTGCACGGCATCGCCACGGCGGCCGGCTGCCAGCTGGTCGCCAGCTGCGACCTGGCCGTGGCGGGCGCGTCCGCCCGCTTTGCCGTGTCCGGCATCAACGTGGGCCTGTTCTGCGCCACGCCATCCGTGGCCCTGTCGCGCAATGTCTCGCCCAAGCGGGCCTTCGACATGCTGGTGACGGGCCGCTTCATCGACGCCGACACGGCCGCCGACTGGGGCCTGATCAACGAAACGGTGGCCGACACAGCGCTCGACGACGCCGTGGCGCGCCTGGCGCAGCAGATCATGGCGAAAAGCCCGACGGCCATCCGCTACGGCAAACAGATGTTTTATCAACAGCGCCAGCTGCCGCTGGACGAGGCGTATGCGTACGCGGGCGACGTGATGGCGCGCAACATGATGGAAGAAGATGCGGACGAAGGCGTCACCGCCTTTTTGGAGAAACGGCCGCCCGGCTGGGCGCGGCCTTGAGCACCTGACCGAACCTACTGCGCGTCGGTATAGGTGGCCTGCGATGCTCACTGTACTTCAGTACAGTTGCGCTTCTCGGCCACCTCTCCCTTCCGCTCGCTACGGTTCTGTCAGGTACTCTTGAATGAGTAAGCTAACGAGCATCCTTCATCTGCTGCTGCACGGAAAGACTCAAGGTACCGAGGTCTTCCTTGCCCAGCAGCGGCAATTGCGCCAGCAGCTGCATCAGGGCGGAACTGCCCGTCACGTCCAGCTCGGACGATTGCACCAGCACCGTGCCGGCGCCCGTGAAGTCGATCTGTTTTTCCTCGCCCGACAAACTGAAACCGGTAAGCGCGCCGGCGGCCGAGGCCCAGCCCTGCACGTGGGCGTAATCGTAGTGATACGACGGGCTGGGGCAATCGGCCCAGCCCAGCACGGCCTGCTCGTCGACGCGGCACGGCAGTTCCAGGAAATGCACGGGGCCGTTCGACGAGGCGATCACCTTGCCCGTGCCGATCATCGTCAGATAGCCGGGCAAGGTCGATTCCTGGCAAATCACGTCCTTCGTAAAACCCAGCAGGTTTTTCGCGCGGATGGTCATGTTGGCGTTGTCCAGGTCGTAGCATGCCAGGTCGTTGCCGTTGTCGCCCAGGATCAATTGGCCCTGCCCTTGCGCCACGACAAAGTGGTGGATGTATTTCGGTGCATTGAAGGCGTTGCGTACGATCAAGTCGAGCACGCTGCTGCCCATGGCTTCGAAGCGCAGCTCGCCATAGAAGGCGATCATCTTGCCCTTGCGAATGAAGATCTGTTCCTTGACGTCGATGACATACGAAAAACGGTTCAGGTTATCGTTCTTCGGCAAGGTATCGGGATTGTAAATCGTCATGGCTTACCTTTCGCTCGCTTGGATATAGACCGTGCCCTGGCCCGTGAACTTCACCTGGTACGATTCGCCGGACGCCTGGCCGACGAAGGTTTTCCAGTTCAGGTCCGTGACGATGGTCGAGCTCAGCTGCCCCGTATGGCCGATATACGCTTGCGGGTCGACAAACACGGGCACGTCCGGCGTGACGGGCAAGCCGATGGCGTTGCCGTCGGACAGGATCGCCACTTCACCCGTGCCTTGCAGGGTGGTGGTAAACAAGCCCTGGCCCGAGGCCATGCCGCGCACCACGCCCTGCACGCCGCCCTGGTTGCCGAGGAACATGGTGCCAGCCGTCAGGCGCGCATCGAAGGCCAGCAGGGAATCGCTTTCCACATAGAAAGTTTCGCCGCGCACGGGGACGATGGTGACGAACAGGCCACCCTGGGCGTAAAACACGCTGCCCGTGCCACGCGCCGACATCAGGGCGTAGCCTTCATTGGTGACGGCGCGCATGGCCAGGCTTTGCACGCCCTGGCCGGCCAGGAAGGAGCGGCTGAACGCCACGTCGCCCTGATACGACACCATGGCACCCTTGCGCGCGAATACTTCTTCATTGCCGAGTTTGACCTCAAGCATCTTTTCATTGATCTGCTGATAGACAGGCATCGTGGATCCTCGCTGACTTAACGTTCGGCGGGCTGGATGAACACCACGCCCTGGCCTGTGAATTTGTGCTGGTACGATTCGCCCGAGCTCTGGCCGATCATCGTGCGCCAGTTGACATCAAAAACGAATTCCTGGCGGATGTCGCCCTTGAAGCCGACGAAGGCGTCCGGGTCCACGCGCAGCGGATGCGCCGGCGTCACTTCCAGCATGATCAGGTTGCCGCGCGAAATGACGGCCAGGTTGCCGTTGCCTTCCACGGTGGTGGAAAACAGGCCCTGGCCGGAACTGGCGCCGCGCAAACCCGCAAAGCTGGTGCCCGTCTTCAGGCTCGTGTCGTAGGCCAGCAGGCTGCTGCTTTCGATGGTCAGCTTTTCGCCGGCCAGCGCCATGACGGTGATCTCGGCCGCATTCTGCGCGAAAAACACGGTGCCCGTGCCGGCGGCCTGCATCACCTGCATGCCTTCGTTTGTCACCTTGCGCTTGAGCGCGCCAAAGATGCCCTCGCCACCGAGCAGGGACTTTTCAAATTTGATGGCGCCCGTATAGGCGACCATGGCGCCGGCAATCGCCAGCACTTTTTCATCCTGCAGGCGCACTTCCAGCAGGCGGTCGGTATTGGTGCGGAAACTGGTCACGCGCGACTCCCCAAGAATGCCAGGGCACAAAGCCATGGCTATCCGACAAGATACCGGTGGCTTTGTCGGCGCGCAAGCGCTATTCCTCCCGAACGGGGGTGGGTGAATAAAAAAAAAGCGTGCCCGGAGGCACGCCTTGCGTTCACACAATGAACGGTTTATTCCGCCAGCACCGGCCTGGCGCCGCGCGCGTTCTGGAACAGCGGCACGGGATCATTGGTATTGACCTCGACCACCGTCACGCCCTGCACCACGCCAGCCACCTGGTAGCCGACGGCGCCCAGGTGGCGCTTGCCTTCGGCCAGGTTGGACCAGCTCAGGGAGACAGATGCGGTGCCGCCCGTGTAGGCCGTGCCCGGCATCAGCGCCTTGAAGCTGCCGTTGTTCAAGCCCGGCGCCAGCACCCACGACGACAAGGTGTAGTCTGCCTGGCCGTTTTGCGGCGCAAAACCGATCACGCACACCTTGTAGGTGCCGGCGGCAGGCAGGCGCAGTTCCACTTGTTCATTGGAACTTTCATTGCCGCTGCTGCCGACCAGCACATTGGCGGCGTTGTAGACCTCCATGTCCATGTCGGTATTCGCGCCGCCCGTCGTTTCCGCATCGTAGGTGGCAAAGCGCGCCGCCAGGGTGCCGGCCGGGATCACCACGTTGTGCACGTTCACACCCGTGGCGCCGCCCGCCTTGCAGGCAGCCGATGCGGCAGCGCCTGTCGCCGCCTGGCCGATCGTGCGCGCCTGGCGCACGGCTTCGACGAGACCCGACTTGACGCCGACCAGCGCGCCCGTGAAGCCCGTGCCCAGGGTCAGCACCTTGCTGCCCGTGGCCGCTTCGCTGCTGACCAGCGGAATGGCGGCCAGCGAGGTGCCGCGCGCCGTCAGCGGGCTGCGCACGGTGTGCGTGCCATCCGTCCAGCTCAGGGCGCCGTAGGTCCAGGTATTGGCCGGCGCCGTGGTGCGCGTCAGCTTGACCTGGTACTGGCCCTTGGCGCCCGGCGCCAGGTTCAGGCTGGTAGGCGTCACCGCCACCGTATAGCCGGGCAGGCTGGCCGAAACGTTGTAGACGGCGCTGCTGGCGCCCACGTTGGTCACCGTGCGCGTCAGCGTTTGCGTGCCCAGCACGTTGGCCGCCGTCAGCGACGCCAGGTTCAGGTTATAGGCCGTGATGGTGCCGATGGCCTGGCACGTGGCGGCGCTGTAGACCTTCAGGTTCAGGCCGCACAGGAAGCGCGCATAGTCGATTTCCGACATGTCGTACACGAGGCCAGGATCGGCCGCGCTGTTCGGCGCAATGTGGCCGGCGCCCTGGCCCCATGGCAGCTGGCCCGAGGTCTTCGCCGTGGCATCCCACGACACGGAACCGTTCAAGCCATCCGAATAGGTGCTGAAGGCCGTTGTCATCAGCGCCGACTTGATGGCCGCGGGCGACCAGTCGGGATGCTGCTGCTTGAGCAGCGCCGCCACACCGGCCACGTGCGGACTGGCCATCGAAGTGCCGGAATAGAAATCCCACTCGGCCGCCGGCGCCACGCCGCCTGCCGCCACGGCATCGCGCTGCGCCGGCGTCAGGTCGGCCGTCACGCCGGCCAGCACGTTGGTGCCGGGCGCCGAGAGATCCGGTTTCAGGATGTTCGCATTGGCCACGTTCGGCCCGCGCGAGGACCGGTCGCTGACGATCGGCGCCTGCACCGTCGTGTCGGGGATCGTATGGACTTCGCCCAGCGCCGCCGTGCCATCGGGCGTCGCTGCCATGAAGGCCTTCAGCGCGTCGCCCTGCGCCTGCGCCAGGTGCACGGTCGACAGCACGTGCGCCTGGTTGATGATGGTATTGGCGCCGCCGGCCACGTTGGCGATGATCACGCCCGCCGCGCCCGCCGTCTTCGCATTCGCGCTCTTGTTGACCAGCACGTTGCCGCCACGGTCGCACACGAGTATCTTGCCGGCCACTTTCGCCGGATCCAGATACGCCGAAGTGGCATCGGCCGCGCCGAAGCAGCGCAGCAGATTGACGTCCGTCGGCAGCACGCCGGCCAGGCCCGCGTCGCGCGAGCGTATCAGCGGCAGCGCCGGCGTCTTCGCATTGCTCGACGCGCCTTCCAGCTTGGTGCCGTTGCTGAGGATGACATTGCCTGCGTACAGGCGGTTGTGGGTGGAATTGGCCACGGTTGCCAGCCACGGGCTGATGTGCGACACGGGCGCCGGCACGTCCGGTGCGGGCGTGGCCGGGCCGGAATTGCCGCCCGACGTGGCAACGAATACGCCGGCTGCCGCCGCGCCGAGGAAGGCGACTTCCGTCGGTTCGTCGAAGGCGCCGCCGCCCGCGTTCGGGCCGATGGAGAAGTTGATGACGTTGACGCCATCCTTGACCGCCTGGTCGATGGCGGCCACGCTGTCGGCCGTGGCGCAACCGTTGCGGCCCGTCGATGCGGCCGTCCAGCACACTTTATAGGCGGCGATGCGGGCGCGCGGCGCCATGCCCGATGCCTTGCCCAGCGACACGCCGTTCGAGGTGGCCAGGGCGCCATTGTTGCCGCCGGCCGTGGAGGCCGTATGCGTGCCATGGCCGCCGTGTCCCGTCAGGCCGGCGACGGAATCGCGCGGCGACAAAAATTCCGTCCAGTGCAGCGCCGACGTGGCGGCGCGGTAGTAGCGTGCACCGATCAGCTTGTTGTTGCAATTCTCGGCGGAGAAACCTTCGCCCGTCTGGCAAGTGCCCTGCCAGCTGGCCGGTGGCGCGCCGTACACGACATTGTTGCCGCTGTGGCTAGGTACGCCATTCTCGTCCAGGCGGTCGGCAAAGGCCGTGTTTTCCGGCCAGATGCCGCTGTCGACGATGCCGATGATGATGTCTTCACCCGCGTGCGCCTTGCCGCCCAGCTGCTCCCAGATGCCGCCCGGCTTGTCCAGGCCCAGGAAGCTGGGCGTGTAGCTGGTGTCGAGCTGCAGGATGGAGTCGGCGCTGATGCTGGCCACGCCGCTGTTTTTCTTCAGGGCCCGCACTTCATCGTCCGTCAGCAAGGCGGAAAAGCCGTTGAAGACGACGCTGTACTGGTGCGTGATTTCAGCCGCGCTGACGGTGCCGGCCACGGCGGCCTGCTTGGTGTCGAGGTAGCTCAAATAGGCCTGCACATCGGCGGCGCCCA
Source organism: Janthinobacterium sp. YR213 (assembly GCF_900099875.1). Taxonomy (NCBI): domain Bacteria; kingdom Pseudomonadati; phylum Pseudomonadota; class Betaproteobacteria; order Burkholderiales; family Oxalobacteraceae; genus Janthinobacterium; species Janthinobacterium sp. YR213. The sequence goes on from NZ_FNDA01000003.1 coordinate 57,594, forward strand.
CGTTGATGCGCGCGCCCGGGGCCGGCTTGGTGGCGGCCAGGCCGTCGACCTGGCCCGTATAGGTGGCGGCCGGCTTGTCGACCAATTGCACGATGTAGGAGCGGCGTTCCTGCGCCTGCGCCGCTTGCGCCAGGCTGGCGGCCAGCAGGAGGATACCGAGTGAAACGGGACGTAATTTCATCTCACGCTCCTTGTACGGTGAACGCTGCGAACTTGCCGGTGCGGCGGCGCGACAACATGCCGATGGCGCCCAGGCCGACCAGCATCAGCATGTAGGTCGACGGTTCCGGCACGGCGCTGATGTTGATATTGTCGAGCGCAAACTGGCCCTGGTTAAAGGCGGGGAAATCGATGGAATTGCTGCACGCGCCAGTGTCATTGAAAATGCACGCGTTGAAGGTCAGGCCCGTAAACGCGTAGTTGCTGAAGCCGCCCAGCAGGGAAGCGCCCTGGAAATGGTAATTGCCATCGCCGCCCTGGCCGGGAAACGCCAGCGAGGTGCTGATCACCTGGCCGTTGCTCAGGGTGCCGCTCAGCTGCAACTGGCCCCAATTCATGTTGGGCAAGCCGGATACGGGCGCGATGAAGGAATAATCGAAACCGGCCAGGCTGAACGCCTGGCGGTCGGCACGCGAAAAATTCACGCCGCCATCGTTGAGGATGGCCAGGTAATTGCCGGTGGCGCCCTGCGGGCAGGCGGCGATATCGCACGACGAGCCCACGCGGCCATCGAGGATGGCGCCCACGCCGCTGACGCCGCCGCCGGCCGCCGTGGTCGGATCGGCCAGGAACAGCAGGTTGTAGCTCGACGTATTGAGCGTCTGGCCGCTGGCATACACGTCGGGGCGCAAGTTATCGAAGGTCAGGACATCGGCCATGACCGGCGCCGAGGCCAGCACGGACAAGGTGGCCAGCGCGGCCAGGATGGTGGCGCGACCGCGGGTAGCGGGCGGATTGGCGGTGGCGGGCGATACCCGCGCATGTGATGAACGATTCATTCTATTCCCTTGTTTGTTGTGGATAGATAGGTCGGCAGGTCTGGCGCCCGCTTTCAGCTTTTTCACAAAAGTGTCAACAAATATAGCAAATCGCATAAAACAAATAACATATTTTTAATATCATTTATTTATTTTTTATCTAGCTCCGCGAAACTTTGTTTTGTTTTATCTATGAAAGCTTGAGCAATCTCAACGTTACATTGGAACAACAATGCTGCGCACTGCAGACGTGCGCGCCAGCGTGCCGGTCCGACTTCAGATAAGCTCGAAAACCGCGCCTGCCGCACCGTCATCTTCCCGTCACATCGCGGTACACCTGTTCCATCCTGGAACACTTGTCTCTCCCGCCACGCGCCCGGCCACAGCCCCTGCAGCGATGGCATGAAGCTTGCACAACAAAGAGATCGACCGTGCTCAGGGAGCAGCATCATGGAACACTACCAACTGGCCGGCAGCGGCCGCTCAGGCACGCTGCCGGCCCGGCGCATCATCGCGTGCGGCACGCTGGCGCTGGCTTTTTTCCTGCTGGCCGCCAGGCTGGACCTGGCCGAACGGCTGACGCGCGCGCTCTGGCGCCAGGAACACTGGCAACTCGATGAACTGGTCCTGAGCCTGTTGCTGCTGGTGCTGACGCTGGCCGGCTTTGCCGTGCGGCGCGGACGCCAGGTGGCGCTGCTGCTGGCGCAAAACCGCGCCCTCACGCAGCGCCTGCTGCGCGCGCAGGAAGAGGAGCGCTGCGCGCTGGCGCGCGAGCTGCACGATGAAGTGGGACAAGACTGCACGGCCATCCGCGCCGCCGCCAGCTACATCCTGCGCGCGCGCGATGGCGACCAGGCCAACGTGCAGGCCTGCGCCGCCAGCATCGCCCGCTCCTCGGAAGCGCTGCATGCGATGGTGCGCACCATGCTGCGCCGGCTGCGCCCGCCCGTGCTCGACAGCCTGGGCCTGGAAGCAGCCCTGCAGGCGCTGTGCGACAGCTGGGCCCAGCAGCACGGCATCGCCTGCCATTTCGCGGCGCACGCCATCCCCGCCGGCCTCGACGACAGCACCGCCACCGCCATCTACCGCCTGGTGCAGGAAGGCTTGACGAACGTGGCGCGCCACGCGGGTGCCGACCAGGCCACGGTGGAATTGCGCGCCGATGCGCGCGGCGTGCTGCACCTGGCCATCGAAGACAATGGCCGGGGCTTGCGCCAGGACATGCAGCAGGACTCCGGTTACGGCATGCTGGGCATGCGCGAGCGCGTGGCCGGCTTGCGCGGCCATATCCGCTGGATCAGCGCGCTGGGCAAGGGCTTGCGCATCGAAGTGGCCCTGGCGGCACGGTGCGCGGCATGAGCGCCATGCACGGCGGCATACGGCCGATCCGCGTGATGCTGGTGGACGACCACCCGGTGGTGCGCACGGGCTACCGCCGCCTGCTGGAACAGGGCGGCGACATCGCCGTCGTGGCCGAGGCGGGCAATGGCGAAACGGCGTATGGCTTGCACCTGGAGCAGGCGCCCGACGTGTGCGTGACGGACTTGTCCATGCCCGGCATCGGCGGCCTGGAATTGCTGCGCAAGCTGCTCGCCCGCGATGCCGGCGCCCGCGTGCTGGTGTTTACCATGCACGACACGCCGCAGCTGATCGCGCGTGCGCTCGATGGCGGCGCCTGCGGCTTCGTCAGCAAGCAGGCCGACCCGGAACACCTGGTCGACGCCGTGCGCGCCGCCCACGCGGGCCGGCGCTACCTGGACCCGCACAGCGCACCGGGCGTGCTGCAAGGCACGGCCCGCATGGAAGCGCAGCGCTTGAGCAGCCTGAGCCAGCGCGAATTCGAAATCTTCCGCCTGCTGGCCGAAGGCCGCAGCGCCGCCGACTGCGCCCGCCTGCTGCACGTGAGCAGCAAGACGGTGGCCAACCACCAGACCTGCATCAAGGAAAAGCTCGACGTGCCCGGCCCCGCCGCCCTCGTCCACCTTGCGCTGCGCAATGGCGTCATTGAGCAGGTCCACCCTTAAAACGCGTAGCGCAGGCCCACGTTCACGCTGCGCGGCGCGCCGGCCGCATAAAACGTGGCATTGACCATCGGATACTCACCGTTCACGGCGGGCAATGGCCGGGCGGCAAAATTGCCGCTGGCATCGAAACCCGTCGCGCCCAGCTGGGCCGCTGTCGCATATTTCCGATCGAACAGATTATTCACCTGGGCAAACACGCTGAGCCGGGGCGTCAGCTGGTACTTGCCGTTCAGCTCGACCACGGCATAGCCGCCGCTCTTGCCCGCGCCCAAGTACGATGGACCGCCCGCCTGGTGCTGGTTGTTTTCATTGCCGCGCGCATACGCGCTGGAGACGGCCGTCATGGCCAGGCCCACCGTCCAGTCGCGTCCGCCCTGATAATCCACATGCGCCTTCAGGATATGGCTCGGCGTCAAGGGAATCCGGTTGCCCGGCGCGATGGCGATATTGCCTTCCAGGCCGGGCGCCTCCGCATCGCTGCTGCTGTTGGCGCTGCCGTTGACGGTTTCCCGGCTTTGGTACGTCGCCTGCAGCCACGTGTAGTTGACGCCGAAGTCCAGCGCGCCCGCCTTGCCGTCCAGCGCCATTTCCACGCCCTGGTGGCGCGTCTTGCCGAAATTCTTGAAATAGCCGAAACCGGCCTGGTTGTCGGCGACGAACAGGATATCGTCATGGTTTTCCGCGCGGAACACGCCCGCGCTCCAGCGGGCCACGTCGCGCCACTGGCCGCGCACGCCCGCCTCCCACGTCTTCGTCACCACCTGTTTCAATGGCGGGTCGCCAGCCATGGCGTTGGGCAGGCGGCATGGGGTTTCCGGGTCGGCGCAACCAAGTTCGATGGCCGTCGGCGTGCGGCTGCCTTCGTTGTAGCCGAAATACGCGCCGGTACCTCCGGCCGGCGCATAGGCGAGGCCGATGGCGGGATTGAAGCGGCTGAAACGATGGTCGCCATCGAGCGAGCCGCTGCCGCCACCAGGCGTGATGGCATCGCGGTTGCGCACCGTGCTGCGGTTGTAGCGGCCGGAGATGGTCAAGGTCAGGTCTTGATTGAACGCCATGCTGTCGCTCGCATACACGCTCCACGTGCGCATGCGCCCGCTCAAGTCGACCCGGTTATCGACGGGCGTGCCATCGTCATCGATCTGCGTGCCATCGGCAAAGAAATCCACGGGCGTGATGCTGCGGTCGGGATTCAGATAGCCGAACTGGCTCGTCTGGCGGAAGGTGGCATGGCTCGTGTCGTAGGCGGCACCGGCTGTGACGGCATGGCGTGCTCCCGCCACGTCGGCCGGCGCGGTGAACTGACCCGAAAAACCATAATTTTCCTGCCGCGTATGGCTGCGGTTGAGCATGCCATTGCACTTTTCGGCCGGCTCATCGTTCAGCAGCACGTTGGCGATGCAGCGCCATTTGGGGAATGGTGTGTTGGATGCATTCGCCCCGCTGGAGGGAAAGCCCGTGTAGCCGGCCGCCGCCAGGGCCGCCCGCTCGGCCGCGCCGGGCTGGTAGACGGACTGGTCGAGCGACTCGTCGTTCAAGTCGCCATTGAACGTGTGCGTGTCGATCTTGCGGTAGTACACATTGCCGGACAAGAGCAAGGCAGCGCCGGCCTGGTGCTTGCCCGTCAGGTTCAGCAGGGTCGACCTGTTTTGCGTCAAATCGGGCTTGGTGTAGACGCTGCGATAGTCGCGCGCCAGCAGGCGCTGTTCCTGCAAGCCGTTGCCCGTCAGCGCATTGTCCGCGTGGGCCACGGTGACGGCGATGTCCGTGCGCGCATCGCTCCAGCCCAGCTTGCCAAACGCCTGGCGCACGTCGGACGGCGAATCGTCGCGCCAGCCCGCCTCCTTGAAGCGGTTACCCGTCACATACCAGTGCCAGCCCTGCGCATTGCTGCCGCCATGCTCGACCTCGACGCCGCGCCGTTTATCGGAACCCAGGCGCGCCTCGATGGCGGTGCCAGGACTGCTCCTGCCATCCTTGGTTTGCAGGGCCAGCGCGCCGCCCAGGGTATTCAAGCCGAACAGGGGATTCGAGCCCGGCATCAGGGTCAGCGATTCGATGGCCATGCGCGGGATCAAGTCCCAGCTGACGACGTCGCCAAACGGCTGGTTCAGGCGAATGCCATCCAGATACACGGAGAGCCCCTGCGGCGTGCCCAGCAGGGGCGAAGCCGTGTAGCCGCGGTAGCTGATGTCAGGCTGGAACGGGTTGTTCTGCACCTCGTTGACAACCACGCTGCCCAGGTTGCGGCGCAGGAAAGCGGAAATATCGAGCGCGCCGCTGCGGGTGATCTGCTGCGCGCTGGCCGTCTGCACGGGCGCGGCCAAGGCATCGCGCGGCTGCTCCACGGTAGGCAGCGGCATGCTGCCCGTGATGATGACGGTGGGCAAGTCACCCGAGGTGGCCAGGCTCGCGGCCAGGCTGGCGTCAGCGGCAAGGTCGGCGGCTTGCGCCTGGCACAGCGCCATGGCAGCGGCCAATAAAGTCAGTTTCATGCGTATCCCCAGTTTTATCGTGGTTTTTATTGCGTCCAGTATCGGACAGCCACCATCGGGGAACTAGGGAAAAACTCCCGCCGTGCGGGGAGCTAGCGCTGCAAGGGCAAATAGCTCTGCTTGAGCTGGCGCAAGACAAAGCTCGATTTGCTGTGGCGGATGCCGGGAATTTTATACAGGCGCTCGCGCAGCAGGCGTTCATAGTCGCGCGTGTCGCTGACGGCAATGCGCAAATAGTAATCGTAGTCACCCGAGACGAGAAACGCTTCCAGCACTTCCGGGATCATGGCCAGCGCGTGGCCGAATTCGAACAGGGCCTGGTCGGAATGGTCGTCCAGCGTGACTTGCACGATGACGGTGTCGGCCAGCCCCACCTTGGCCGCGTTGACGTTCACCGTATAGCCTTCGATGACGCCATCGTCTTCCATGCGCTTGATGCGGGCCCAGCATGGCGACGAGGTCAGGCCCACCTTGGCGCTCAGCTCATGCAAGCTGATGCGGGCATCCTGTTGCAGGGCCGTCAGGATGGCGAGGTCGAATTTATCCAGCTTCATTCTGTCATCTCCATATTTCACAGCAAATTTTGCTGAAGATTGCATTCTATACGAGAAAACCAGCAGCCTTTTCTGTCGGGGCAAGCAGAAAATAGACACATGAAACCCGATCCCGCTCCCCTCCTCGCTCCCGCCACCGATACTGCGCCGCGCAACGGCGCCAGCGTCCTGATCGACACCCTGCTGGCCCTGGGCGTCGACACCGTCTTCGGCTACCCGGGCGGCGCCGTGCTGCCCCTGTACGACGCGCTGCACGCGCAGCCGCGCTTGCGCCACGTGCTGGTGCGCCACGAACAGGCAGCCGTGCATGCGGCCGAAGGTTATGCGCGCAGCACGGGCCGGCCCGGCGTCGTCTTCGTCACGTCCGGCCCCGGCATGAGCAACACCACCACGGGCCTGCTCGACGCCCTGTGCGATTCGATTCCCCTCATCTGCATCAGCGGCCAGGTGGCCACCACCAGCATCGGCACGAACGCCTTCCAGGAATGCGACGCGCTGGGCATTTCGCGCCCCGTCACCAAGTGGAACCGGCAAATCCGCGCGGCCGACGAGACGGCTGGCGTGGTGCAGGAAGCGTACGCGCAGGCCACGCAGGGCCGGCCCGGTCCCGTGCTGATCGATTTTCCCAAGGATATGCAGTTGGCGCGGGTCGCGGCCGGCACGCCGCTGCCGTCCGTCGCCGCCGTCCCTGCCCCCCTGCCCGGCGCGGCTGATATCGAGCAAGCCGCCAGCCTGATCGCCGGTGCGCGCCAGCCCGTATTCTATGGCGGCGGCGGGCTTATCAATTCCGGCCTGGATGCCTGCGCCGCGTTCGGCCAGCTGGTGAAACTGGCGGCTGCGCCGTGCACCTTGACCCTGCTGGGCCTGGGCGCCTTTCCCGCCTCGCACCCGGCCTTCCTCGGCATGCTGGGCATGCACGGCACCCTGGAAGCCAACCTGGCCATGCATCATGCGGATTTGATCGTCTGCGTCGGCGCCCGCTTCGACGACCGGGTCACGGGGCGGCTCGATGCCTTTTGTCCCGGCGCGAAAATCATCCACATCGATATCGACCCGGCGTCGATCGGCAAGGTGGTGCGCGCCGACGTGGCCCTGCGCGGCGATTGCGCACCCGTGCTCGCGGCATTGCTGGCGCAGCTGCGCGGCCGCCTGCTGGCCGACCGCCAGCCGTGGTGGCAACGCATCGACGGCTGGCGCGCGCGGGAATCGCTGGCATTCAACGATACGCCGGAAGTGATCGCGCCGCAGGCGCTGATGCGGCGCCTGCAGGCGGCGCTGGACAGCATGGATGGCGTCGACGCCATCGTCGCCACCGACGTGGGCCAGCACCAGATGTGGGCGGCGCAGCACTTGCGCTTCGAGCAGCCGCGCCGCTGGCTCACCTCGGGCGGCGCCGGCACCATGGGCTATGGATTGCCAGCGGCCATCGGCGCGCAGATCGCCCATCCCGGCAAGCGCGTGGTGTGCGTCAGCGGCGATGCGTCGATTCTGATGAATATCCAGGAACTGGCCACGGCCGTGCAGCACCGCCTGCCAGTGAAAGTGGTGTTGTCGAACAATGGCTACATGGGCATGGTGCGCCAGTGGCAGGAACTGCACCACGGCGAGCGCTACAGCCACAGCTACACGGAGGCGCTGCCCGATTTCGTCGCCCTGGCACGCGCGTTCGGCTGGCAGGCACAGACGGTGAGCCGGCGCGAGGAGCTCGACGCGGCGCTGGCGGCCTGCCTCGCATCGGAGGGCCCGTACTTCCTCGACGTGCGCGTGCATGGCGCGGAAAACTGCTTCCCCATGATGGCGCCCGGCGCGGGGCACCATGAAGTGACCCTATCCAAGGGCAAGGTGTACAGCGAGCGGTAGGTCGGATTAGCGGCGCAGCCGCGTAATCCGACACCAGCGTCTTGCAACAATGTGGTCGGATTACGCGAGACCAGGCCTCGCTAATCCGACCTACGCCCTCAATTCCAGATTCTGTAAATCCAGTAACTTTCATCGTCGCGCATGGCCCGTACCAGCTCGGTGGGACTCAAGCCCGTGATTTCGCGCGTCTCGCGGCAGAAATGGGCCTGGTCGGCGTAACCGCCGCTGGCGGCGACGTCGGACCAGGACGCCGTGCCTTGCAGGATGGCGCCGCGCTCGTCGAGAAACAGCTGTTCCGCGCGGCGCATGCGGCGCAAGGTGCGCATGGGCTGGCCGGCCCAGGCCTTGATGCGGCGCTCGACATTGCGCGCGCTGCTGGCCAGGCCCGTCGATGCCGCCTGCACGCCAAGGCGGCGCACCCAGTCCTGCACGGCGCCGGCAGGATGGTCGCCGCTCTTGCGCGCCAGCTGCCAGCGCGGCGCGAGAAAATCTTCCACCAGCCTGACGCGGGCCTCGTCGTCCGGCGCCGCCAGCACGGCGTCGGACAGGGCCTGCCAGTCGGCATCGAACAGCGCGTCGAGCGGGCGAAACTGGTCCAACAGGGCATCCATCGACACGCCCGTCAACGCATGCAGCGCGGCCGGATAAAACATCACGACAAACGAACGCACGGGACCGGGGTTGTAGCTGACCAGCGGATACGAGCGGGGCCCGCCGAACAGCGCGGGCGGCATGCGCACGTCCCGCAGCGACAGGCCCGGCGCGGCCGCTTCCACGTCGCCGGCGACGGTCCAGATGATGCTGCACATGGGCGCAGCGGGAAAGCGGTTCAGGCGCTGCGCCGGCGGCAGGGGCGCGCAGCCCGTGGTGTCGCGCACGAGGAAGGCGCGCACGCAGGAAGCGAGCGCGGTGCGCGGCGCGATCAAACGGGTCAGGGGCGTAGGGGCGGCAGGCATGGCGACGATTGTACCGGCAATTTCTGGCCGCACGCGATGTCGTATTCGTTCAAGACGCGGGCGCGCAAGCGCGCTACAGTCATGCCATCGTTCCCACTGAAACAGGAGCTTGCCATGCCGCCACTCGACCACGCCGCCGCACCCGACATTGCCCGGCCGCTGCGCCAGATCCGCCGCTTGCCGGGGCCCTGCGCCCTGCCCATCGTCGGCAACAGCCTGCAACTCAAGCTCACGCGCATCCACCGCGACGTGGAAGCGTGGGTGCGGCGCTACGGCCCCTACATGCGCGCCTGGTTCGGCCGCACCCTGGTACTGGTGGTGGCCGACAGCGAGGCCGTCGGCGCCGTGCTGCGCGACCGGCCCGACGGTTTTCGCCGCCCGCTCAGCAGCTCCATCGTGTCCGAGGAAATGGGCGGCATCCCCGGCCTGTTCCTGGCCGAGGGCACGGAGTGGCGCAACCAGCGCCGCATGGTCATGGCCGGCATGGCGCCTGGCGCCATCAAGGCCTATTTCCCCGCGCTGGTGACGGTGGCCCAGCGCTTGCAGCGGCGCTGGCATCTTGCCGCCACGCAAGGTCAGGCGATCGACCTCGATGGCGACCTGAAACGCTACACGGTCGACATCATCGCCGGCCTGGCCTTTGGCACGGAAGTCAACACGCTCGAATCGGGCGAGGACGTGATCCAGCGCCACATGGACGACATCCTGCCCGCCGTGGCGCGGCGCAGCCTGTCCATGTTCCCGTACTGGCGCTGGTTCAAGCTGCCCGTCGACCGCCGGCTGGACCGCGACGTGGCGGCCCTTTCCGCCGCCGTGGCCGGCCTGGTGCAGCAGGCGCGCACGCGCATGGCGCACGACCCGGCGCGCCGCGAACACCCGCCCAACCTGCTCGAAGCCATGATCGCCGCCGCCGACCTGGAAGGCAGCGGCGTGACCGACCGCAACGTGGCCGGCAATGTGCTGACCATGCTGCTGGCCGGTGAAGATACGACGGCCAACACGATTTCCTGGATCATCTACATGCTGCAACGCAATCCGCACACCCTGGCGCGGGCGCGCGAGGAAGTGCGGCGCCTGGCGCCCGACGTGGCGCACTTCACGATCGAGCAGATGGATAGCCTCGACTACCTGGGCGCCTGCGCCAGCGAAGCCATGCGCTTGAAACCGGTGGCGCCCTTCCTGCCCGTCGAGGCGCTGCGCGACACGGTCATCGCCGACATCGCCGTGCCGGCCGGCACCCTCGTGTGGTGCGTGATGCGCCACGACACGGTATCCGATGCGCACTTTCCCGATGCCAGTGCCTTCCAGCCCGAACGCTGGCTGGCGGAAAGCGGCGAGGCGAACAACAAGCGCGCCTCGATGCCGTTCGGCGCCGGCTTGCGCACGTGCCCGGGCCGCTACCTGGCCTTGCTGGAAATCAAGATCGCCATGGCCATGCTGCTGGGCAGCTTCGACATCGCCGGCGTCGACACGCCCGATGGCGGCGAGGCGCAGGAACTGATGGGTTTTGTGATGTCGCCCATCGGCCTGACCATGCGCCTGGCGCAGCCGCAGTGATACCATGGGGGAAGTCCCATTCATTCGACCTCCCTCATGACTATCCGCCTGGAATCGCCGCAGCAAGCCGATGTGCAAACCCTGATCGCCGAGCTTGATGCCTATCAACAGACCCTGTACCCGGCCGAGTGCGTCTACTCGCTGGACCTGGCGTCCGTGCCGCCGGAGACCCTGCTGTTTGCCGTCGCCCGCGATGCGGCCGGTGCGGCGCGCGCCTGCGGCGCCATCGTCGTCACGCCCGCTTTCGGCGAGGTCAAGCGCATGTACGTGCACCCGGACAGCCGCGGCCTGGGCCTGGCCAAGCGCCTGCTGGCCCTGCTGGAAGAACAGGCGCTGGCGCGCGGCTGCCGCTTGCTGACGCTGGAGACCGGCATCCACCAGCCAGAAGCCATCGCCCTGTACGCGCGCCACGGCTACCAGCGGCGCGGACCGTACGGCGACTATCCCGACGATCCGTTCAGTGTCTTCATGGAAAAAACGCTGCAGGTGGCGGCATGAGCGCACCCGCCGACAGCTTGCTCGATATCCGCGCGCGCCTGCGCGCCTTTGCCGACGAACGCGACTGGGAGCAATTCCACACGCCGAAAAACCTGGCCATGGCCCTGTCCGTGGAAGTGGCGGAACTGGTGGAACACTACCAGTGGCTGCCCACGGGGGCGGACGCGGAACTGGACGAAGCGAAGCGCACGGGCATCCGCCACGAACTGGCCGACGTGCTGATGTATCTCGTGCGCCTGGCCGACAAGAGCGGCGTCGACCTGCATGGGGCCGTGCTGGAAAAGATGGAACTCAACGCACAGAAATACCCGGCGCAGCAGGTGCGCGGCGACGCGCGCAAATACAGCGAATACTGACACGCCCACGCGTGCGTGGCTGATGCGCAAAAAGGCGTAGCATCGGGCCATGCGTATCTCTCTTTCCCTGCTGCTTGCCTGCCTGCTCACTGGCCCCGTTGCGCTGGCGCAAACCGCGCCCGTGCCGCAAGTCAAAGTCGATGCCACGCGCGATCCCGTCGATAAATCGTATCGCAAGATGCTGCAGGGCGTGGACCGCTTCGAGCGCGACCATGCGCTGGCGCCGCAGGCCGTGCTGCGCTTTCGCTTGCTGCCGCGCCAGCCCGGCGTGGACATGACGGGCGTGCAGCTGCGCATCGCCGGCGACACCGTCAGCATCCCCTTGCCCTTGGCCGAAGACAACAGCTTTGCCCCCGTGCGCCATGCGCAGGCGGCGCGCGAAGACGCCGTGCTGATCGCCAACCGCAAGGCCACCACCATGAGCTGGCGCGCGCAAGTCATCACGCCCGGCTTGCCGCCCGGCACGCGGCGCCTGGGCGACTTGCGCCTGGAATGCCGCGCCGGCATGGATTCCGGCCTGATCTCGAACGACCCGCAAATCATTGCCTGGCTGTCCAGCATGCTCTACAGCACGGACAAGGTGTGTTCCGAGCCGGACGGCAATTATCTGTTTTTCACGGACCGCCCCCTGTTCGGCGTCACCCTCGTGCATGGCGAGCGCCGCCTGGCCCTGCCGTTCACCATGCTGTATGCGGGCGGCGAGCAAACGCCCGCCTCCCTGCCCTATTGCGACTGCCAGGTGCTGCTTGACCGCACGTATTACGCGCCCCTGTGGGATAGCAACTGGCCCGACGATACCCTGCTGGAATTTACTTATATGGACGAGGTGGCGCCATGAAGTGGCTCAGTGTCTTCGCGCTGGCGCTGCTGGCCGCCTGCTCCGGCACGCGCGCCTTGCAGGCGAGCAAGAATGTGCCTTACGCAACGCTGGAACAGACGGTGCAAGTGGGCAGCAGCACGCGCGAACAGGTGCGCGCCGCGCTGGGCGACAGCACATCCATCCGTTTCGACAGCGGCAATGAAGTGTGGATGTACACCTACCCGGCCGCCTCGGGCGCGCAGGGAGAATATGTGATTCTGTTTGGCGGGGATGGGGTGGTGCGGAAGGTGCGCAGCGGCGAGGTGTACCGGGTGAAGAAGTAAGAGTAGCCCCACGGACAAAACCCGGAGTCGTACCTTAAGGACTCGGCGTCCCCGTACGACCCCGGCCTTTCGCCGTTGGGGTAATTAGCGTGCTTTCAGCAAGGCCCGCGACGCCACGCCGGCAGCCACGCTGGGACTACGCCCCACGCCGGCAACCTTGCGCTTGGGCGACGCCTTCAATTTGAAGATGCCGATCGACTGGGCCACGCTGTCGGTGCGCTGCGCCAGGTTGGTGGCGGCGGCCGCCGCCTGCTCCACCAGCGCCGCATTCTGCTGCGTGATGCCATCCATGTGGATGACGGCCTGGTTAACTTGCCCGATGCCCTGGTTCTGCTCGCGCGTGGTGGAGGAAATCTCGTCCATCACTTCCGTCACCCTGGCCACCGAGGCGATCACTTCCGTCATGGTGGCGCCCGCATTGCTGGTCAGCACGCTGCCCGCGTTCACGGTGGCGATCGAATGGTCGATCAGGTTTTTCACCTCTTTTGCTGCCGTCGCCGAGCGCTGCGCCAGGCTGCGCACTTCACCGGCCACGACGGCGAAGCCGCGGCCATGCTCGCCCGCGCGCGCCGCTTCCACGGCTGCGTTCAAGGCGAGAATATTCGTCTGGAAGGCAATGCCGTCGATGAGGCCGATGATGTCGAGAATCTTGCGCGACGAAGTGCTGATCTCGTCCATCGTGGTGACCACTTCGCTGACGATGGTGCCGCCCTTGGCCGCGACGGTCGACGCCTGCGCCGCCAGGTCATTGGCCGTGGCCACGTGGTCGGCGCTGTTTTGCACCGTGGAGGTCAGTTCTTCCATGCTCGCTGCCGTCTGCTCGAGGCTGGACGCCTGCGATTCCGTGCGGCTGGACAGGTCCATATTTCCCGTGGCGATCTCCGCCGTGGTGATGCGGATATCCTCGAAGTTGGCGCGCACGTCGCCGATGATGCTGTGCAGGTTGATGTTGGTCTGGCGCAAGGCCGCCATCAATTGCCCCATGTCATCGTCGCGCACCTTGTCGATGACGCCCGTCAAGTCGCCACCGGCCATCTTGCGCGCCACGGTGATGGCGTCGCCCAGCGGTGCAACGAGGGAATTGTGCAGATGGGCCCAGAAATACAGCATCAGCGCCACGGCGGCGGCGGCAGCACCGCTGAGCCAGCTGCGCGTGGCCGTGCTCGTGTCACCGTCGATATTCCACACGGCGCAGCCGAGGATGGCCAGCACCACGCCAAACACGATGCAATGCAGGGCCAGGTCTTGCGACAGGCTCAGCTTGCGCCACTCGGCCAGCCTGGCGGCCCAGCCCTGGCGGACGACACGGCCATTGCGGATCGCCAGGTTGGCACTATTGCCGTCCTTAAAACTTTTATACAGGGCTGCCGCTTCATTGATCTGCTCGCGCGTGGGCTTGGTGCGCACGGACATATAGCCGATCGGGCGGCCGTTTTCGATGACGGGCGTGATATTGGCGAAGACCCAGTAGAAATCGCCATTCTTGCAGCGGTTCTTGACCATGCCGGTCCATGGCATGCCCGTCTTGATGGTGTCCCACAGGTCGGCAAACGCTTCGGCCGGCATATCGGGATGACGCAAGATATTCTGTGGCGCACCCAGCAATTCCATTTCTGAAAAACCGCTGACTTCAATGAAATACTGATTGGCGTAATTGATGTTTCCCTGTAAATCCGTGGTGGAAACAATCGTCATGCCTTCATTTAATACGTATTCATTTTGCGTGATAGGTGTATTGACCCGCATCGTCGCTCCTCTATTTTTTTTCAACTAGCATAACAAAAACATAAAAACAATATACCACATCAAGCACCCATGATATATCGCCTCGGCGACAGTGACGCCAGTCAAATAATTTAATAAAAGCCAATTCATTTATGTTTTAGAATTTACTTTGATTCAACTTGATTGATTTTATTGAATGTAAAATTTAAATTGCGCGCATACAAAATAATTAATAAAAAATTATGTATCGATGCACCAGCCGATAAATACGCTGCTTGTGCCGATAAAAATGCGCAGAGGGGCATGCCAATTACCGGCACATGGCGGCGCCAGTTGCCAACCATAACGCGGCAACCATGTTCATTTCTTGAGGGAAAATAAAAACTGGCGCGAATGCGCCAGTGGGGGAACTGTCTCCAATCCGCGACACAGGCGCCGGAGCGCCCGTGGGAATGGCTTACTTGTACGTTTTACGGGGTGGCGACTTCGGACGCGGTGGCGCAGGCTTGCGCTCCGTCGTGCCATCGTCAAGGCTGATGCGCAGTTTCTGGCCCGAGACCACGACCGATTTCAGGTGGTCGAGGATTTCCGGCGGCATGCCTTCCGGCAGGTCCAGCACGCTGTAGTTGTCAAAGATATCGATGCGGCCGATATGCTTGGCTTCCAGGTTCGCTTCGTTGGCGATGGCGCCGACGATGTTGCTTGGCGTCACAGCGTGCTCGCGGCCCACTTCGATGCGGTAGGCCGTCACGCCTGGGCGTGGACGTTCCTTCTTCGGCGCGCGCGGGGCAACTTCGCCCGCGTCCGCCGGCGCATCCTTGAACGCTGGCGCGGACTTGGCGGCAAACGGCTTGCGCGGCGCGGCTGGCGGCGCCAGGTCCGGCGCGTCGCCGTCGCGGCTGATGCGCAGCTGCTGGCCCGCCACCCACACGGTTTTCAGTTGGTCCAGCAATTCTTTCGGCATGCTGTCCGGCAAGTCCAGGACGCTGTAGTCGTCATAGATTTCGATGCGGCCGATGTTTTTCGAATCGATGCCCGCTTCGTTGGCGATGGCGCCCACGATATTGCCCGGCTTCACGCCGTGCTGATGACCGACTTCGATGCGGAAGGTCTGCATGCCGGCGTCGGCCGGACGCTGGATGCGTTCCTTTTTCGGGAAGGCCGGGCGTTCGCCACGGTCGCTGCGCTCGTTACGGTCGAAGCGGTCGCCCCGTTCCGGACGGTCGTTGCGCTCGAAGCGGTCTTGGCGCACGGGACGGTCGTCCTGCCACGTGGCTTGCTCGCGCGCCTTGTTCTTGTCCAGCAACAAAGGCACATTGCCACGCGCCATCTTCGCCAGGGCGGCGGCGATTTCGATGGCGGGAATGTTCTGTTCGCGTTCGAAATCCTCGATCAGCGACTGGAACTGTTCCAGTTCGCCCAGGGCCAGGGTTTCGCTGATCTGTTCCTTGAACTTGGCGATACGCACGTCGTTGACGGCCTGGATCGTCGGCAGTTCCAGCATGCCGATAGGCTGGCGGGTCGAGCGTTCGATGGCTTTCAACAGGTTCTTTTCACGCGGGGTGATGAACAGGATCGCTTCGCCGCTGCGGCCGGCGCGGCCCGTGCGGCCGATGCGGTGGGTGTAGCTTTCCGGATCGTGCGGCACGTCGTAGTTGACGACGTGGCTGATGCGCTCGACGTCCAGGCCGCGGGCGGCCACGTCGGTTGCCACGAGGATGTCGATCTTGCCGTCTTTCAACTGCTGGATCGTGCGCTCGCGCTGGGCTTGCTGAATGTCGCCATTGATGGCGGCAGCCGAGAAGCCACGGGCTTGCAGCTTGCCGGCCAGCTCTTCCGTGCCCAGCTTGGTGCGGGCGAAGATGATCATGCCGTCAAACGCTTCCGCTTCCAGGATGCGGGTCAGCGCGTCAAGCTTGTGCATGCCCGATACCAGCCAGTAGCGCTGGCGGATGTTGTCGGCCGTGCCCGTCTTGGCGGCAACCGTCACTTCGGCCGGGTTCACCAGGTAGGTGGTGGCGATGCGCTTGATGACGGAAGGCATGGTAGCCGAGAACAGGGCCGTTTGATGGCCTTCCGGCGTTTCTTGCAAGATGCGTTCGACATCGTCGATAAAGCCCATGCGCAGCATTTCATCGGCTTCGTCCAGCACCAGGGTCTTCAGTTTGGACAGGTCGAGCGAACCCTTGTCCAGGTGATCGATGACGCGGCCAGGGGTGCCGACGACGACGTGCACGCCGCGACGCAGGGCCGACAGTTGCGGGCCGTAGCTTTGGCCGCCGTAGATCGGCAGCACGTGGAAGCCGGGGATGTGGGCGGCATACACCTGGAACGCTTCGGCGACCTGGATGGCCAGTTCGCGCGTCGGTGCCAGGACCAGGGCTTGGGGTGAGCTTTGTTTCAGATCGATGCGCGACAGGATCGGCAAGGCGAAGGCGGCGGTTTTACCCGTGCCTGTTTGCGCCTGGCCCAGCACGTCGCGGTTCGCGAGCAATAATGGAATCGTGGCCGCCTGGATAGGCGACGGTGTTTCGTAACCGACATCCTTGAGCGCGCGAATCAGCGGCTCGCTCAGGTTAAGGTCGGAAAATAAGGAAATTGGTGTATCAGACATGAAATCACTCACAAGTTCGCTCGAATCGCCCAATGCGAAAGAGTGTATCTGCTAGTTTACTCTTTACTGGACCTTACCGGGTGGCCGCATGCCGCAGAACGCCGTTTTTTGCGCCATATCTACCGAAAAAAGCCAGAAAAATCGGCGATCCGCACGCAATTGGCGCGTGATTTTGCCAACATTAAACGATACACAACAATCTGCGGCCTGCGCCGGTTCCATGCGTCAACAGCAACGGCGGGCGCCTCGAGACGATGGCGCCCGCCCCGTTTCAGGTGCGCAAGAACTCCAGCAAGTCCTCGTTCAGCCGGTCCTTGTGCGTCGTCGCCAGGCCATGCGGCGCGCCCGCATACACAAGCAGCTTGCTGCCGATAATGAGCTCGGCAGTGCGCCGCGCCGAGGCGGCGATCGGCACGATCTGGTCGTCGTCGCCATGGATCACCAGGGTCGGCACATCGAACCTGGCCAGGTCAGCCGTAAAGTCCGTTTCGGAAAATTGCTTGATGCACAGGTAGGCGGCCGGCATGCCCGCCTGCATGCCTTGCCGCCAAAAACTGTCGCGCACGCCCTGCGACGGGGTGGCGCCGGGCCGGTTGTAGCCATAAAAGGCCTCGCTCAAGTCGCGGAAGAATTGGCTGCGGTCGGCTTGCACGCCGGCGCGGATGTCATCAAAAACGGATAGCGGCAAGCCCAGCGGGTTCTCCGCGGTTTGCAGCATCAGCGGCGGCACGGCGCCCACCAGCACGGCGCCGGCCAGACGCTGCGTGCCATGGCGGCCGATGTAGCGGGCCACTTCGCCGCCGCCCGTCGAGTGCCCCACGAGGGTGGCGCCCGTCAAATCCAGCGCGGCGATCAAGGCGGCCAGATCGTCGGCATAGGTATCCATGTCGTTGCCGTCGAACGGCTGGCTGGAGCGGCCATGGCCGCGCCGGTCGTGCGCGATGACGCGGTAGCCGCGCGAGGCAAGGTAGAACATCTGGTCTTCCCACGCATCGGACGACAATGGCCAGCCGTGGCTGAAGACGACGGGCGGGCCGCTGCCCCAGTCCTTGTAGTAGATCAGGGTGCCGTCGGCGGTACGCAGGGTATTGCTCGATTGCAAGTCAGGGGTAGTCATGGAACGCTCCTTGTCGGTGGACCAGCAGCCATTGTGGCCGCAATCGCCTTGCGCGCGCCGCGCGCTACGCCAGAGCATTGCGGTAGAGTAAGATTGCCGCTGCTTTGTTTTCCCGTATTCACTTTTGGAGTTGCCATGCGTTTTCCCTTCGTCCTCGCCGCCAGCCTGCTCAGCACGGCCGTCCTCGCCCAACCGCTCGTTACCGAAGCGCCCCTGCGCGCCCACCTGTCCTTCCTGGCCGACGATTTGCTCGAAGGACGCGGCACGGGCCAGCGCGGCGGCGACCTGGCCGTGCGCTACCTGGAAACGCAGGCAGCCGTGGCCGGCTTGCAACCCTTGCCGGACGGCACATATCGCCAGGCGCTGACCATCGTCGGCAGCAAGGCTTTGCCATCGAGCAAGGTGACCTTCAGCGCGGGCGGCAAGACCTTGTCTCCCGCCTTCGGCCAGGACATCGTCTTCGGCGCGGCGAATGGCCAGGAAAAAGTGGCGTTCGACGCGCCCGTGGTATTCGCCGGCTACGGCATCCACGCGCCCGAGGAAAACTGGGACGACTTCAAGGGTGCTGATTTAAAAGGCAAACTGGTCATCATGATGGTCAACGATCCGCAACCGACCGCCGCCGAACCGAACCGCTTTGCCGGCAAGTCGCTGACCTGGTACGGCCGCTGGGTCTACAAGTACGAGGAAGCGCTGCGCCAGGGCGCCGCCGGCGTGCTGCTGATCCATACGACGGCATCGGCCTCGTACCCATGGTCGGTGCCGGCCAACGGTTTCGGCCATGAGCGCTTCAACCTGGCCGGCGCAGGCAATGCCATGGAAGGATGGCTGCAGGAAGACCTGGCGCGCACGCTGTTCCAGGCCGGCGGACAGGACCTGGACGCCTTGCGCGCGCAGGCGGAAACGCGCGAGTTCCGCCCCGTGGCCCTGAACGCCACGGTCAAGGTGCAATTGAACAGCCAGATCCGCAGCATCGAGCAATTCAACGTGGCAGGCATCGTGCCGGGCACGGACCCGAAACTCAAGGACGAAGCCGTGATCTACTCGGCCCACTGGGACCACCTGGGCAAGGATGACGAAGGCAGCCAACGCGCCGGACAAAGCGACCATATCTACAACGGCGCCATCGACAACGCTTCGGGCGCGGCGGCCCTGCTGGCCATGGCGCAAGTGGCCGTGAAACAACCGGCGCGCCGCACGCAGATCTTCCTGTGGCCGGCCGGCGAAGAAACGGGCATGCTGGGCAGCACGGCCTATACGCGCAAGCCCCTGTGGCCACTGGCCAAGACGGCCGCCGACCTGAACCTCGACAGCATGAACTTCGTCGGCAAGACGCGCGACATCGGCGTGGCCGGCGCCGAGCGCAGCAGCCTGTACGCGAGTGCCGCCAAGGTCGCCAAGCGCATGGGCCTGCGTCTGGCGCCCACCATTCCCGACCTGTCCGGCGCCTTTTACCGGGCCGACCATTTTGCCTTCGCCAAGGCCGGCGTGCCCGCCTTCAACGTGGGCTCGGCCGTGTTTTCCGGCGATGGCTCGTTCGACTTCGTCACGGAACCGAAAGCCTCCGGCGAGCGCCTGGTGGCCTTTAAAAAGGATTACCACCAGGTGACGGACGAGTACAACCCGTCATGGGACCTGTCGGGCATGGTGCAGCAGGCGCAATTCACCCTGAACCTCGGCTATGAAGTGGCGAATGACAAGAATTTGCCTACATGGAACAAGGGCGAGGCGTTTGGAAAAGTAAAACGGTAAGCAGATAGCGGTGAACTAAGCCGCAAAGCAAAAAAGGCCGGGGTCAGGCCCTCAGGGTCTGACCCCGGTATTTGCCGTTAGCCTTGGCAAATCAAATTGCCATGATGCGTTTCAGGTCCACGAACGCGGTTTCGTACAAATGTTGAAACGCGCCGGTCATGACTTCTTCCACGCCTTCGGCCGCGTCGAACTCGCTCGACCATTGCGCCACGCAGGAAGCGCCGCCCGGTTCGCCCGTGACGCGCAAAGTAGAACGGTAGTTCTTGACGGGGATCGGGCCCGAGACGATGGTGTAGCTGTAGCTCTTGTCCGCTTCGCTGTAGCTTTGCAGGCGTTCGGCGATGATGGCGCCGTCCGTGGTTTTCAGGCGGCGCACGCGGCCGCCGTGCTCGGACAGGCTGGTCTTGATCGAGCTAGACCATTCAGCCAGCGACTGGAAGCCGCCGATAAAATCCCACACGCGTTCGGCGCTTGCCGCCAATGTTACAGAAACAATTACTTGGGCCATCTTTAATTCGGTTCCTCATCCAGGTTTGCCGGGCGCCGTGCCCGGCCGGCCGGAGTTGCCCGGCACAGCCGCTATTTTAACGCCCATGCGGCGTTGCTGCTGGGCGGAAAATAGCAACAGGCCAGCCTGGCGAGGCAGTCTTACAGATTTTCTGCCAGGAATATCAAGGAATTGCCATGGGCCTGGGCAGCGGCGCGCTGCTGGTAGCTGTCGCGGTGGGTGCAATTGAAACCGTGCTCGGCGCCCGGGTAGATATGGATTTCCACGTCTTGCCGGTCTTCGAAGCGCTCGGCGATCTTTTGCACGGCTTCCGGCGGGATATGGCTGTCCTGGCCGCCGAAATGCATGAGCAGCGGCACCTGGATCCGGTCAGCCAGGTCCAGCTTGTTCTGGATGCCGCCGCCGTAATAGGCGATGGCAACATCGACCAGACCGGCCGCGGCCGCCTGGAACGACAGCCGGCCGCCGAAGCAGTAGCCGACGGAAGCCAGCTTGCCCGTCACTTCCGGACGCGCGCGCAGGGCGGCGATGGTGGCCGCGATATCGGCGTCGGCATGCGGATTGTCGGTAGCCTGCATCAGTTCGACGGCGCGCTTCCAGCCGTCCGCGTCATAGCCCAGCTCGATGTGCGCGCCGGCGCGCCAGAACAGGTCGGGTACGAGCACCACGTAGCCATCGGCCGCGTACTGGTCGGCCACGGCGCGGATGTGCTCGTTGACGCCGAAAATTTCCTGCAACAGGATGACGGCGGGGCCCTTGCCCACGTGCGGCACGGCCAGGTAGGCCTGGAAGCTGCCGTCCGGGCCGGCGATATCGATCCACTGCGATGTTGTGCTCATAGAAAACTCCAGTCTGAGGTTGGGGGAATGCCACAGCCAGGCATGTTACTGGTTTTCCCCACTTTCTGCGCCCGCCCTTTGTCCAGGCTTGGAGCCTATCCCATTAGTGAGCGTCCTCTGCTGGCAGCTCATCCGGAGCGCGGACAAGGCGTGAGGAGGACGCGTGGCAAGCCACGCGAAGACGATCAACGCAGTCCCCGCTTCTGAGGGGCGACAGCGGAGGATGTATTCATCTACTGGGACAGGCTCTTAATACATCTCGCGCAGGTAAATCACGGGACCCGACTTGAAGACGCCAAAGACGACGGTGCCCACGGTGCTGGGCAGGTATGCAATGCCGGGCACGGAAACATCGACGCTGCCGCTCTTGCCGACGCCGGGCGCCGCCAGGGTCAGGCGTCTATTCGGCGGCAAGATACCCTTGTCGAACGTATAAGTAATAGTGGTGCCAACGGGGAATGCAAAATCCTTGCACACCAGGGTTTTCTTGCAATTGGCAAACACCACCAGCGTGTTGTCGAACGCACTGATGCTGTCCAGCAGGCTGGTAACCCAGGTCTTGCCATCCCAGTACTGCGCCTGCACCGCCAGGCGTACGGGATAGCGCTCGGAACCGTAATCATGCGGCACCATCAGGCGGCCCGTGAGCACGGTCAGTTGCGCCTCCATGCCATCGGCCGGCGCCGAGCTCACATTGCCGGCAGCCGGATAGGCATACGTCGCGCGCAGCAGCAGCCCCGTCGGCGATGCCAGTGCTGTCGGCTCCTTGGGCACGGCATAGGCGGCGGGGAAGCTGTAGGCGATGGTGCGCGTGGCAAGGCCATTGGTAAAACTGGTGACAGGCACGCCCGTCACGGCCGCAGCTGCTTTTGCCCCATCCGTCAGCGTGCTGCCCGATGTCGCCGTGGGCGGATAGCTGTTCTTCCCCGTGGCAGCGTCATAGGGGACCAGCGACACCTGCGTCGTGTTGATGCCGTCATTCCTGGCGTCGAAGTTCTTCGTCTCATTGCCAGCGGCCGTCTGGGCGCGGATGGTCAGATCAAAGGACTGGCGCGAATACACGGCACGGTCGCCGGCGCACACGAGCGGCGCGCTGCACGGGAAAGGAAACGGCATCTTCACGCCCCCCCCGCTGTCCACTTGCTTGATGACCAGTTCCGTCACAAAGTGGTGCGGGTAGAAGAGCACGGTGTCGCTCGGTCCCGGCGACGTCAAGCTGCTGCCCAGATATCCGTTTTGCAGCGCGGCCGTGAAATTGATCTTGCCCACTTCGGGCCAGACCAGCGGCGGCGCCGCGATGACGCCCCCTTTCTTCACGAAATCGAGATCGCCGCTGACCTGCGGATTGACTACGCTTGTGTAGAGCGGCGCCTGCAGATTACGGTCGAGCACGACTTTTTGCACAGCGACACCGCTTTCGTTGCCAAAGTTCTTCGTCACGGCATCGAGCGCATTGACGGCCGATAACGTGATGGTCGTCCCCGCCACGAGGGGCGCTGCCGCCAGGCCCGCGCGCTGCGTCGGCGCCAGCTTCGTGAACATAAATTTCTTCGGCGCCACGACGACCGTACCGCTGCCGTTCATGTCCAAACCTTTGTCGCTGCCGCTGTCCGGCTTGTAGGAAGCTGTCAGAAGCAGCGCTCCCGCATCGGCATACAGCATGTTCGGCTTGGCTACGCCGTCGGCGCCGAACGTCACCGTCACCTTGGTGCTCGACCCGCTGCAACTGCTCTGGTCGCTGGCCGCCAGGGCAACATAACTATTTTTGGTACTGTCAAAGATACGCGCAGGCAATGTTCCCTTGTCCGGATTGCTGTACCCGCAACTGAGGTTCAAGTCCTTGGTCTGGCTGGCGAACATGGGCACGCACACGTCCCTGTTGCCGGACGAGGTCTGCAAGGCGCTGATTTCCAGTACGGCCACGTCCTCCGCGTAGCGCGGAACGCCGCTTACCTGGAAGCCGCTGGAAAGAAAGCTGATCTGGCAATTGCTCGTGTTGCCGCCGCTCTTGCACACCAGCGCGCCCGTCGTGGCGGGCGTGCTGACCAGGCTCAGGGTGGCGATGCCCACCGTGGTCTGGCGCACCGTGACATCGGCGTTGACGCCGCTGGTATCGATCTGCGTCGGCACGCCGCCCGGGCTGACGGTAACGCTCACGCCATTCTTGTAGACCGCGCTGCAGCTGGCATCTGCGCAGGCCGTCACCTTCACCGTGGGCACCTGGCAAGTAAGCGCCGTCAGCGGGTGCTCGATCTGGAAATGGTGCAGCCCGCTCGGCGTGCCGGGCCCGCACTTCGGCCCCATCGGTTCATTGAAGGCCCAGCCGCTGTTGTTTGTCACGCAACTGCATGGGTTCGATGGCGTATACGCCTTGCAAGTGATGGTTTGCTGCACCCGGCCCTGCCAGCCCAGAGTGATGTGGTCGACCAGCGCATTGCCCGTGATATACGCGTTGGACGAGTCCAGCGTGACGTTGCCGCCCTCGACATTGCCCTTCACGCCGTTGCCGGAGGCGATGCTCAGGGAGCTGGACGCTTTCACGTCGCCCGTGACCAGCAGGCCCGAGGCCTTCAAGTCGATGGTCGGCGACGTCAGGTTGCCCTTCACCTGGCTGCCCGAACCGACTGTCAGCGAGGTACTGGCCGTGATATCGCCCTGCACCTGGCTGTTCGCTGCCTCGATGCTGACGACGGGCGCCTTGGTGGTGCCATTCAGGTTGCTGCCCGAACCAAGGCTGAACGTGTTGACAGCCGTCACGTCGCCCGTGATCGACACGCCGGAACTGGTGGTGATGCTGCTGCCGTTGACGGGTCCCGTTATGGTCGAGCTGGAGCCGATGCTGACGTTGCCGCTGGCCTTCACGCTGCCCGTGATCGTGACCTTGGAGTTGCCGCTGATCGAGCCGCCGCTGATGGCGCCATTCAGCGTCGAGCCGGAGGAAATGTCGATATTGCCTGTGGCCGTGATATTGCCCGTCACCTTCACGGGCGTGCCGCCCAGGGAGACGGACGCCGCCGAGATATCGGCCACGAGCACGGTGCCGCCCTGCGCCCCCACCTTGAAATTGCCGCCCTTGGCCGTCAGGCTGCCGCCCGTGATCTTCAGATTGGGCGGATTGACATTGCCGATGTCGATATTCTTGTTGGCAGTCAGGGCCGCCGTGCCGCTCATGCTCAAGCCCTGGTTGTAGTCGATGCTCACATCGCTGTTGACCGTCACGCCATAGCCGCTGGCGATGACGACATTGTCGGTGCTGCCCATGATCAGGCTGGCGCAAGTATATTGGTTGCTGGACGCCGGCAGAGTGCAGCCGTTGACAGCGCCACCATTGAAGTTGAGCGTAACCGCGTGGGCAAGGGATGAGCCCAACAGCAATGTCAGGGCGGCAAAAAGATGGAGTAAGCGCACGATATTCAGGAATCCGATGGTTGGGGAGCCAGCGGGCGCGCGGATTATTTCATGCTAATCTACGCCATCGCCGTTGTTGCATTATGGCAGTATTTATCCCCCTCGCGCATATCGCATGATCAAGCAAAACCCCAAAGAATTCCCCCTGCGCACCGTCGACATCATCGTCTATCCCGGTTTCAAGGCGCTCGAAGCCATCGGCGCCATGAAGGTGTTTGACTACGCCAACACCCATTTGCGCCTGCGTAACCTGCCCGGCGGCTACGACGTGTGCATCGCCTCGACGGCCATCGGCCCGGTCGAGTCGGACACCCTGATGTCGCTGCACGCCAGCAAGGCGCTCGATGCCAGCCGCCTGCCCGACCTGGCCGTCATCGTCGGCTGCCACCACGTCGAGCAAGTCTTGCAGGACATTCCCGCCCTCGCCGCCTGGGTAGCCGAAGCGGCACCCCGCATCGGCACCCTGGCGGCACTATGCACGGGCTGCTTCTTCCTGGCCGAGGCGGGCGTGCTCGACGGCAAGAGCGCGGCCACGCACTGGAGCGCCGTGGAAAGTTTGCGCCAGCGCTATCCATTGATACAGGTCAATGCCGATGCGATTTTCGTGCGGGAAGGGAAATTCTGGACGTCGGCCGGCGTGACGGCCGGCATCGATTTGGCGCTGGCCCTGGTGGAAGACGATTTCAGCCGCGATATCGCGCTGGAAGTGGCGCGCGACCTGGTGGTGTACTTGAAGCGGCCCGGCGGCCAGTCGCAGTTTTCCGTGCACCTGTCGAGCCAGATGACGACGCATCCGACCATCCGCCAGTTGCAGGGCTGGATCATGGAACATCTTGCCGAAGAGCTCACCGTGCCGCTGCTGGCGGCCAGGCTGGCCATGAGCGAGCGCAATTTTACGCGCGTGTTTCAGCGCGAAACGGGCACCAGTCCCACGGAATTCATCGACACGGCCCGCTTCGAAGTGGCGCGTCGCTTGCTGGAAGACAATGTGTATTCCTTAAAACAGGTGGCCGTGCAGGCGGGCTTGCATAGCGAGGAGAGGCTGCGCCGCCTGTTTCAAAAGAAACTTGCCATCACGCCGCGCGACTACCGCGAGCGCTTTTCCAGCACGGCGCGCTAGGCGCAGCGGGAATCAGCGCGGCTTGCCGTGACGCACGTGGCGCGTGGCCAGTTGGCGGCTCTGACGGGCCAGCGGTGTAAACAGCAGTGCGCACAGCAGATACGTGGCCAGCAGCGCCAGCCAGATGGCGGGCGTGGCAAGGATGGCGGCTTTGCTCCACCATAGGGCCAGCAGGGAAGACAGGGCCGCGCCGAGGAAGACGGGCAGCATGCGGCGCAAGGTCGCGAGGTAGGCAGTGGCAAACATGGACGGCTCCCAAAGCAAGGCGGATGTCTTCACACTAGCAGGGGCAGGCGGCGAAGTACAGCCTGCCGCCCTGCCCCGTCCGTCAAGTGTTGCGCAATACGTACATTCAGCTCAATCCAGCGCGCTTAATACAGCACCACGGAACGGATCGATTCGCCGCTCTTCATCAGGTCGAAGCCCTGGTTGATATCCTCGAGCTTCAGGCGGTGCGTGATCAGGTCGTCAATATTGAGCTTGCCTTCCATATACCAGTCGACGATCTTCGGCACGTCCGTGCGTCCCCGCGCGCCGCCGAAGGCCGAACCGCGCCATTCGCGCCCCGTCACCAGCTGGAATGGCCGCGTGGAAATTTCCTGGCCGGCCGCCGCCACGCCGATGATGAAAGACTTGCCCCAGCCCTTGTGCGTGCACTCGAGCGCCTGGCGCATCAGGGTCGTGTTGCCCACGCATTCAAACGAGTAATCGGCGCCGCCATCCGTCAGTTGCACGATGGCGTCGACGACGTTTTCCACCTCGTTCGGGTTGATGAAATGCGTCATGCCGAACTTGCGCGCGATGGCCTGGCGCGCCGGGTTGATGTCGATACCGATGATCTTGTCGGCGCCGACCATCTTCGCCGCCTGGATCACGTTCAGGCCGATGCCGCCCAGGCCGAACACGGCCACGTTGGCGCCCGCCTCGACCTTCGCCGAGAACAGCACGGCGCCCACGCCCGTCGTCACGCCGCAGCCGATGTAGCACACCTTGTCGAAGGGCGCGTCGGAGCGGATTTTTGCGAGAGCGATTTCCGGCACGACGATGTAGTTCGAGAAGGTCGATGTGCCCATGTAGTGGAACAGCGGCTGGCCATTCAGCGAGAAGCGGCTGGTGGCGTCCGGCATCAGGCCGCGGCCCTGCGTGGAACGGATGGCCTGGCACAGGTTCGTCTTTTGCGACAGGCAGAACTTGCACTGGCGGCATTCTGGCGTGTACAGGGGAATGACGTGGTCATCCTTTTTCAGAGTGGTCACGCCCGGGCCCACGTCGACGACGACGCCGGCGCCTTCATGGCCGAGGATAGCAGGGAAGATGCCTTCCGGGTCGGCGCCGGACAGGGTGTAGTAATCGGTGTGGCAAATGCCCGTGGCTTTCAGCTCGACCAGCACTTCGCCGGCGCGCGGGCCGGCCAGGTCGACTTCTTCGATGGTCAGCGGGGCGCCCGCCTTCCAGGCAATCGCGGCTTTGGTTTTCATGTGTGTCATTCCTGCTCGGTTTCAGATGCGCCATTATCGGGCGGCTGCGGGCGCGGCGGTGCCGCTGGACCCGCGCTTGTCTGAAAACGCGGCGCATTTGTCCGATGCCGCCGCACGGTGCAGCAGCGCACGGAAGTGCGGCCGCCACGCGGGGTATGCTTGCGCAAGCTCAATCATGCCGACGCCAAAACGCGCATTCTTGCAGCAAACCTAGCGCCATACCGTGCAGCCGTTCATCGTTCCCGCAGGAGACTGACATGCGCCACTTCCTATCCCGGTTTTCCCCTGCCTGGCCAGCCTTGCTGCTGGCCTGCTGCCTGAGCCTGCTGACATCGTGTGGCGGGGGCGGCGGCCACCATCAGCCTGCCGCCGGCACCGGCAGCCTGAATGTCAGCATCGGCGGCTTGCCTGCCGGCGTGGCGGGCGCCGTCACGGTGGGCGGTACCGCGTCATACAGCAAGGCGCTGACGGCGAGCACCACGCTCACCGGCCTGGCGCCCGGCGCCTACACGCTCAGCGCCGCCAGCGTGGCGCAAGGCACGGGGACGCTGGCGCCCACGCCCGTCACGCAGCAGGTGCAAGTCAATGCGGGGGAGACGGCCAGCGCCAGCGTCCTGTATGCGGCCGCCACGCCGCTGGCCCTGGGGCTGCAGGAAGTGGCCAGCGGCTTGAGCGCGCCCATCTTCCTCACGGCGCCGCCCGGCGACAGCCGTTTGTTCATCATCGAACGGGCCGGCCGCATCCGCGTGATGCAAAATGGCAACCTGCTGGCCACACCCTTCCTCGACATCAGTACGCTCACCACCACGAGCGGCGAACGGGGCTTGCTGTCGCTGGCCTTCCATCCGCAATACGCCAGCAATGGCTATTTCTTCCTGTATTACACCAACCTGGCCGGCGATATCGTCATCGAGCGGCGGCAAGTGTCGGCTGGCAACGCCAACGTGGCCAATCCCCTGTCCGCGCTGACCATCCTGACGATTGCCCACCCCACGTTCAGCAACCACTATGGCGGCTTGCTCAGCTTTGGACCGGACGGCTATCTGTATGCGGGCACGGGCGATGGCGGCAGCGCGGGCGACCCGCCCGGCAATGCGCAAAACACCAACGTGCTCTTGGGAAAACTGCTGCGCCTGGACGTCAACGCCAGCAGCGTCGCCCAACCGTATGCCATTCCGCCGGGCAACCCATTTGCGGCGGCAGGCGGGCGCCCTGAAATCTGGGCCTACGGCTTGCGCAACCCGTGGCGCTACGCTTTCGACGTGCCGGCCCAGCTGCTGTACCTCGCCGACGTGGGCCAGGGCAACTGGGAAGAGGTCGATGTGCGTCCCGTGGGCCAGGCGGGCAACAACTATGGCTGGAAGATCATGGAAGGCGCGCACTGCTACAACAGTGCCAGCTGCAACCAGACGGGGCTGGTCTTGCCCGCCATCGAATACGGCCACGATGCGGCCGGCGGCTGCTCGATCACGGGCGGCTATGTGTACCGGGGGGCGGCCTTGCCGGAGCTGGCGGGGCAGTACCTGTATTCGGACTACTGCAGCGGCTGGCTGAAGAGTTTCAGCTACAGCAATGGCACGGCATCGGCCGTGACAGACTGGGGCATCACGAACGTGGGTAACATCCTGTCGTTTGGCCAGGATGGTCAAAACGAGCTGTACATGCTGAGCGGCACGGGCAAGGTGTTCAAGATCGTCCGTAAATAGGCGTACGCAAACCTGCGTGCCAGTGAAGCGGACGGCACGCACGCGGCTGAGGGCATTTTTCGACGGGACGCGGGGAACCGGCTAGAATTGACATTTCCGCCGCGCCCTGCGCATCAGACCAAGAGAACACCATGGCCCGTTTGAAACTTGAATTTCCTGAAGACCAGTACTGCTATTCCTCGCAACTGACGGTACGCACGACGGACATCAATGCCGGCAACCATCTCGGCAACGATTCCATGATTTCCATGATTTCCGAGGCGCGCGCCCGCTTCCTGTTCGAATATGGCGTGCGCGACATCGAAGCGGACGGCACCGGCATCATCGTCACCGACCTGGCCACCACCTACCGCGCCGAAGCCCATGCGCGCGACCAGCTGCTGTTCGAAGTGGGCGTCATGGATTTCAACAAGTATGGCGGCGACATCACCTTCCGCATCACGCGCCCGCGCGACAACACCCTGATCGCCATGGCCAAGTCCGGTTTTGTGTTCTTCAACTATAAGCTCAGCCAGGTCGTGCCCATGGCGGAAGATTTCGGCAGCAAGTTCCCACAGGTAAACTGGATCGACTGAGGCGCGGTACATTCTGGCCATCATCCTGTATGCTTATCAGGATGACATGCAAAATTAACCTGCGCCACACCGGCGCCTGCCTGCTGGCCGCCTGCGCGATGGCGGCACCCGGCATCGGCCATGCCGCGCCGCAAACCGTCATCCTGTACGGCGACGACGATTATGCACCGTACAGCTATGTGGAAAAGGGCGTTTTCAAGGGCATGTATGTCGACATCCTGCGCCTGGCAGCCAGTGCGATGCCCGATTACCGGCTGGAACTGCAGCCACGCCCCTGGAAACGGGGGCTAGCCGCGCTGGAAAAGGGCCAGGTTTTCGGCCTGTTTCCACCCGGACGCAAAACGCAACGGCCGTACGTGCAACCGTATTCGGCCATGCTGTACCGCGAATCAGTGGTCCTGTTTTGCCATGATGCCGTCATGCGCACGCCGCGCACGCGGTTTCCCGCCGACTTTGCCGGCCTGACCATCGGCGTCAATACAGGTTTTTTGCTCTCGGAAAAACTGATGGCGCCGGCCCGCGAGGGGTTGCTGCGCCTGGAAGCGGCCAAGGGGAATGAAGCCAACCTGAAAAAACTGGCCTTGCGGCGCATCGATTGCTACGCCAGCGACCGCGGCGCGGCGCGCCACACGGCGCGCCAGCTGGGCGCCGAACTGGCCAGTTACGGCTTTCAATTGCACGAAGTGCTGGAACTGTCGTCCGAAGCCACCTACATCGCCTACAGCGCGCGCAATACGCCCGCCTACAAGGCCGATTTCATCCAGAAGATGAATGCCGCCCTGCTTGCCATGCGGCAGAACGGCGAGCTGGCGCGGATCGAGGGTGCCTACTTGCCCTGAACTTGCGGCGGTGTCAAGGAGCTTACCGGATTGCTGCGGCCCTTGGGAGTGATATCAAAGGCGCTTTTAAACCAATCATCGATCAACTGCTTTTCATAGCGCAACGCGTCACCGCTGGAATAGCGATTGAGACGCTGCAGATACGCCATATCGGACATGGCGGATTCGCCACTGGCAATGACCTTGCCATTTTGCTCGAGCACATAACGCAGACGCATGCGCGGCCAGTCACTTTGTCCATTCAGCACGCGCAGGTCACGGCCACCATGGCGTCCCGGCTCTTCGCGTCCCGCCATATCGACATCGGTGACTTCTATCTTCAGTTCCTGTCCCGGCCGCAAGCGCTTGCCGAGGAACTGAAAATGTTCTGCTAAACCCTTCAGCACATCTTGTCGGTCATGCGGTTTGAACGGCAAATCTGAAAACTCTTCCGGCTTGGCAAAAGTCACTTCAACGCCGGCAAAAGCACTACTGCTGGCTACCAGCATCACGGCGGCTATCCAGGTTTTCGTCGCTCTCGAAATGCGCATACAGTATCCCTTTCAAAAAGTCTTACAAGCGGGCAAGCTCCGAAATGCCATTCATCGCGGCACCTTGCTTAAATATACATCAAATGGGAATTTCTGTAGCGCAATATATCAAAAAAGACAAATAACGTCCTGACCTGTATCTCACCTTGCTGGCAACTTATTTACGCATTGATGGCTTTTTTTGCGTCTTGAAGGTGTCGGCAAACCAGTCGTCGATCATCTGTTTCTCGTAACGCAGCTTGTCGCCGCTGGAATAGCGGTTGATGCGCGTCAGATAGGACATATCGGACAGGGCTGCATCGGCATTGGCGATGACCTTGCCATCTTGCTCCAGCACATAGTGCAGGCGCATGCGCGGCCAATCGGCCCCGCCGGTCATCACGCGGAAATCCTGGGTGGAGCGCATGGCGGGATTTTCACGGCCAGCCATGTCCAGATCCGTCACATCGATCTTCACGGTTTGCCCAGGCTTGAGCGACTCTCCCAGTTTCTCGAAATGCGCCGTCAAGTCCTTGAGCACTTTCTCACGCTCCGTCTGATCGAAAGACAGGTCCGTGAATTGTTCCGGCTTGGTGAAATGCACTTCCGTGCCCGCCCAGGCGGCGGTGCTCGCCAGCAAGGCAAGACCAGCAATGAAGGTACGCGTCGTTTTCGTTTTCATGATGAGTCCTTTCAGGAATGTGGATGGCGCTCCGGCCATTCTTTACGTTTTAATATAGCGCGATGTGTTTCATTCTAAAGAGAAACTAATACATTGTTACTTTTCTTGCGCCGTGTAACGAACATGGCGCAGACACAGACTTTTTTTTCCAGATTCATTGGCAATATTAATTAAAACAAAGTATTGTCTTGAAAATATAGTTGCCTAAGCGATAAAGTATACATCGTGTCGCCAGCGTGGATTTAAAGTGCTTTTTTGATATGCATGTTGCATGAATTTAGTCAATTATTCTTGCTTGTTGTTAATACTTGGCTGTCAGTCTACAATCGATAAAATGCGCCCGAAAAACGCGCAACGCCAGTAGTGGCGCACAGGCAAGCCTGGCGCGGGCGTCTCAGCATTGCGTCAGTTATGCCTTTTAGCGGAACTCGCCCTTATGTCATTTTTGTCTTCAGCCTCACCCAAGTTACCTCCCTGGAAAGTCCTGCTCGTCGATGATGAACCCGACATCCACGACATCACCAAACTGACGCTGAGCCGTTTTCGCCTGGAAGGCCGCGCCCTGAGTTTCGTGCATGCATACAGCGGCGCCGAGGCCAAGCAGGTGCTGGCGCGCGAAGAAGACATCGCGCTGGTGTTTCTCGACGTGGTAATGGAACGCGAAGACAGCGGCCTGGAAGTGGCGCGCTGGATGCGCGAAGACCTCGGCAACCAGTTTACGCGCATCGTGCTGCGCACGGGACAGCCGGGACAGGCGCCGGAAGAACGGGTGATCGTCAACTACGACATCAACGACTACAAGGAAAAGACGGAACTGGACCGCACCAAGCTGTTCACCACCACCTTTGCCGCCCTGCGCGCCTACCGCGACATCATGAAGGTGGAAGAGGCGCGCCAGGCCCAGCTCCATTACCGCGAGGGGCTCGAGCGCGTCATCGCCGCCTCGGCGCACATTTTCAAGCAGCGCAACCTGCGCGACTTCGCCAGCGGCCTGCTGCAGCAAGTCGTCGCCCTGCTGCGCCTGGAAACGAGCATGCTGCTGCGCCTGCGTGGCGCCAGCGCCATCTCGGGCGAACAGGATTATGAAATCCTCGCGCAGATCGGCGACACGGACGACGGCATCCTCAGCCCGTCCCTGCTGTCACAGCTGGACGATGCCAAGAGCAACAAGATCTCGCGCCTGCATGGCGACACCTATGTCGGCTACTTTCCCAACAGCAGCGGCAAGGCCTCGCTGCTGGTGTTGAAAGGCGTGGAAGAAATTTCCGACCTCGACGCGCAATTGCTGGAAGTCTTCTGTTCCGGCGTGGCGATCGCCTTCGACAACATCCTGCTGACGCAGGAAATCACCGATACCCAGGCCGAGCTGATCCTGCGCCTGGGCGACGTCGTCGAATCGCGCTCGCACGAAGGCGGCAACCACGTGCGCCGCATGGCTGAAGTGTGCCAGCTGCTGGCGCAGGCCTCCGGCATGTCGGAAGAGGAAACCATGGTGCTGCGCCACGCGGCGCCCATGCACGACATCGGCAAGATTTCCACGCCCGACGCCGTGCTGCTCAAACCGGGCAAGCTCGACGCGGCCGAGTGGGAAATCATGAAGCAGCATCCGACGGTGGGCATGTCCATCCTCGACGGCTCGCAGCGCCCGCTCTTGAAGGCGGCCGCCGTGATCGCCCACCAGCACCATGAAAAATACGACGGCAGCGGCTACCCGCAAGGCCTGGTCGGCGAGCACATCCACAAATACGCGCGCATCGCCGCCGTGGCCGACGTCTTCGACGCCCTCATGCACAAGCGCTGCTACAAGGATGCCTGGCCCCTGGAGCGCGTGGTGGGCTACCTGCGCGAAGTAAGCGGCAGCCACCTCGACCCGCAGTATGTGGAATTGCTGATTGCAAATCTGGATGAGGCGCTTGCGTTGAATCAGCGTTTTCCTGACTAGTAGGCCCCACGAGCGGTACGCACGCCGGCAAAACACGCTTCGGCCCGCGCCCCCAACACGGGCATTCCGGGCCAAGCGGACCTGAAAAATGTCGAGGGCAAGGCGCAGCGACGCAGACAGTACGCATGTACGGCAAGGAGCTGCAACGCCGCCATCGGCATTTTCTCAGGCCCGCGTCTCCGGCCCGCCGTTTTTAGGTTTTCAAGGACACATCATTGAAACCGAGTGGAAAACGGATCTTGTAATGCAACCCCATCCCCGGCGCGCTGACCACCTTCACCGTGCCGCCCAGCGGCCCCGTCACCAGGTTGTAGAGGATATGCGCGCCCAAGCCGCTGCCGCCCGAACCCCGCTTGGTCGTGAAGAAGGGGTCGAACAGCTGGCCCAGGGTGGCGCTGTCCATGCCCATGCCGTCGTCGCTGTAGTCGAGTTCCAGCATCTCGCCGGCCGTCCGCACGCTGATCTTGATCTTGCCCGGTTCGCCTTCGGCAAAGCCATGCACGAGTGAATTGACCACCATGTTCGTGACGATCTGCGAGACGGCGCCCGGATAGCTGCGCAGCTGCACCTCGGGCGCGCAGTCGATGTCCACCTTGACCAGCTTGCCCTTCAGCTTTGGTTGCAGGGACAGCAGGATTTCATCGAGGTATTTGCGCAAGTTAAAGCTGCGCAATTCGTCCGACGACTGGTCAACGGCCACCTGCTTGAAGCTGCGCACCAGCGCCGCGGCGCGCTGGGTATTCGTCGTCATGATGCGCAGGGTCTGGTCGATGATGTCGAAAAATTGCAGCAAGCCATCTTCATCGAGCTGGCCGCCTTCCAGGTCTTCGCGCGTGAGCTTCAATTCCTGCACCAGGTGGCTGGTGGCCGTCACGCATATGCCCAGCGGCGTATTGATTTCATGCGCCACGCCCGCCACCAGGCGGCCCAGCGAGGCCAGTTTTTCCTGGCGCACCAGTTCCGACTGCGCTTCCTGCAAGGCGCTCAGGGCGCTGTTCAGGGCCGCGTTCTGCTCTTCCAGCGCTTCCTTGGCCTGGCGCATGGCGTTGTCGGCCTGGATGCGGGCCATCGCCACGGCCACATGGCTGGCCATGAAGGCCAGCACGTCCAGTTCCGCCTGGCCATATACGACGGACGTGTCGTAGCTTTGCACGATGATCACGCCATATTTCCGGTCACCCAGCAGCATGGGCGCGCCCATCCAGCTGGCGATGCCGACATTGCCCAGCGGCTCGTCCATTTCGCCGCTGGCCACCAGCGCCGCATAGCTGCCTGCATCCAGCAGACAGGCTTGCCGGCGCGCCAGCACATACGAGCTCATGCCGATGCCGTAATGAAAGCGTTTCACGGGCGCCTGCGCATCCTTTTCATCGACGAAATACGGGATCGTGATGTCCTTGTTGTCCGGGTGATACAGGGCGATGAGGAAATTTTTTGCCGTCACCAGTTCGCTGATGATGGCGTGCAGGCGCGCGTACAGGATCGTCGCATCGGAAGCCTGCGCCGACAGGTTGGCGATTTCATACAGCGCATGCTGCAGGTTTTCCGCGCGGCGCCGCTCGGCCACCTCGTGCGCCAGCAGGGCCGTGCGCTCCTGCACCGCCTTTTCCAGCCGGTCCATGCTTTGCATGCCTTGCAGGGCGCTCGATACGTGCGTGGCGATCAGCGCGAACAGGGCCTGGTCTTCCAGGCTGAAGCGGTGCTGCGCGTCATAGCTCTGGATGACGATGGCGCCCAGCACCTGGTGCTGCTGGTCCAGCAGCGGACAACCGATCCAGTGTTCGGCCGCCGTGCCGCCGCCCCAGGCGCCGCCGCCGATGGCGCGCATGGCGTCGTCGTCGGCCGTCATCACCAGCTGCTTGCGGTTGACGATGACCCACGCCGTGGGCGACTGCGCGGCGCTGGCCAGGCGCACGCCCTCGTCCGGGTCGGGCGCGGCGTCGAATTCATCGACAAAATAGGGAAAGCGCACGAGGCCGTCGTCACGGTCGCTGAGCGCCACGTAAAAGTTCGCCGCATACATGATGCGCCCCAAGGCTGCATGCACCGCCCGCAGGAATTCACTGATATCGCTGCAGGTGCTCGAGCGCTGCCCGATTTCCAGCAACACGGTCTGGACGGCTTCCAGGCGGCTGAGACGGCTTTCCATGGGTGACTATGTACCTTGTGCAAGTATATGTTCTGAAAATCAATATTATCAGTTCAGCCCAGCCTTGGCACGGCATAAAACGGAGAATCTTGCCTTGAAGCAGAGCAACACACGCCACGCGCGCATTTGCCACGATGGCAATACAGTGGCAGACTAGGCCCCTTCCTACAGACCAGACCGTCCTCATGACTGCCACGCTACGCGCCTCGCTTCGCCCCTACACCCTCGCCGGCCTGCTGGCCTTTGCCGCGCTGGGCATGCCGCCGCTGTGCGCCGCGCCAGCCAAGGCGCCGGCGGCGGAAACGGCCGATGGCGGACGCTATTTCGGCCCCCTCGTCGCGGGCAAGATGCATGGCCAGGGCCGGCTCGAATACGCGAGCGGCGCGTTTTACGAAGGGGGCTTCGCGCGCGGCGTGTTTTCCGGCCAGGGCAAGCTGCGCCAGGCTTCCGGCGTCGAATACACGGGCGCCTTCCGCCAGGGCGCCTTCGACGGCATCGGCCGCTACACCTCGCCCAAGGGCGAGATTTATACGGGCAGCTTCGTCAAGGGCAGCTTCGAGGGCCAAGGCCGCTTCCAGGGCGCCGATGGCGCCACCTTTGAAGGCCATTTCAAGCACTGGCGCCCGCATGGCGCCGGCAAGCTGACCGACACGGACGGCACCGTCTTCGAAGGCGAATTCGTCCAGGGCCAGGTGCAGGGCAAGGCCAGGGTCACCACCAGCGACGGCATCCATTACGAAGGCGAATTGAAGGACTGGAAATTCGAAGGCGAAGGCGTGCTGCGCACGGCCGAGGGCGACGAATACCGGGGCAGCTTCAAGAATGGCCAGTTCGACGGAAAGGGCGTGCTGCGCTATGCAGTGGCGCAGGCGGATGGACGGCGCGAAGACAGCGGCAACTGGACGGAAGGCCAGCTGGACGATCCGGCCCTGGACAAGCTCACGCGCGACAATATCGAGCTGGCCCTGTACGGCCAGCAATCCTTGCTGGAACGCAGCCTGGCCCGTGTACTGCCGCGCGACGCGGCGAAAAAAATCAATCTGTATTTGCTGGGCGTGGCCGGCGATGGCGCGCAGGAAGTGTTTCACCGCGAAACGGCCTTCGTGCAGCGCCAGTTCGACCGCGACTATGGCACCGTAGGCCGCTCCTTGATGCTGGTCAACAGCCGCAACACGGTGGCGCAGCAGCCGATGGCCACGCGCACCAGCATCGCCGCCAGCCTCGATGCCCTGGGCGCGAAGATGGACAAGAATAACGATATCCTGTTCCTGTTCCTCACCAGCCACGGCTCGCCCGAGCACGAACTGGCACTGGCGCAAAACGGCATGGACCTGCACAGCCTGCCCGCGCAAGAGCTGGCGTCCATGCTCAAACACAGCGGCATCCGCTGGAAAGTCATCGTGATCTCGGCCTGCTATGCGGGCGGCTTCATCGCGCCACTAAAGGATGACAACACCCTCATCATCACGGCCGCGCGCAGCGACCGCACCTCGTTCGGCTGCGATGACCAGAACGATTTTACCTACTTCAGCGAAGCATATTTCAAGGAAGCGCTGCCCAGGAGCGCCGGCTTTGCCGAAGCCTTCGACAAGGCCAAGGTGCTGGTGCAGGCCCGTGAAGAAGCCGATTTCCGCGAAGGCGGCATGGAGACGGAAGAGCATTCCGAGCCGCAGCTGTTCCAGGGCAAGGCCATCGCCGCGCAGCTCAAGGCGTGGCGTGCCCAGGCACGCTGACATGGGCACGGCCGCCCGCCTTTCTGTACAATAGTCGTCACCATGCGCCGATTCTTCCTCATTTTGCTGCTGTTCGTGCTTCCGCTCCAGATGTCCTGGGCTGCGGCGAGCGCGTATTGCCTGCACGAGGAAGGCAAGGCGGCGCAGCACCTGGGCCACCACAGCCACCAGCACAAGGCGGAAGCCGATGCGGACAAGCAGCCCTTTGGCGACAAAAAAGTGGCGGACCAGCAGAAAAAAGGCCAGCCGCACAGCGACTGCAACGTCTGCCACGGCATCGGCCACGCATGGCTGCCGGCCGGCTCCAGCCTGCCCGTCGGCGACACGGCTTCCGTGAATGCGGACACTTCCCCCTTCTTTTACGCTTCCCACATCCCGGACGCTCCCAAGCGCCCTGACTGGTCGTCGGCCACCTAGGCCGACGGGACGTTTCAATCACTTTTCGCAGTAAGCCAGGCGCCAGCCTGCGCGTCCCGTCGAATTCTTTTCCATGCTTTTGGAGAATTCGATGTACCGATCCATCTATCTGTTATTACTCTCCGCTGGCCTGCTGGCTGGCAACTTTGTCCATGCGCAAGCTCCACAGGAGCCTGCCGGCCCCCTGACCTTGCCTGCCGCGCTGCTGCTCGCCGAGGGCGGCAACGCCACTTTGTCCGCTGCCCGCCATGAACTGGCGGCGCAAGGGGGCGCCCTGCAGCAGGCGCGCGCCCTGCCCAATCCGGAACTGCAAACCGTGCTGGAAGACACGCGGCGCGCCTCGCGCAGCACCACCGTGCAGCTCAACCAGCTCATCGAACTGGGCGGCAAACGGGGGGCGCGCGCCGCCGTCGCCCAGCGTGGCGAAGATCTGGCGCAAGCGGGCCTGTCGCTGCAGCAGGCGGAAACCCGCGCCGCCGTGACTTCCGCCTTTGTCGACGTGCTGGCGGCGCAGGAAGGCTTGCGCCTTGCCGACAGCGCGCAGGCGCTGGCCGCGCGCGCCAGCGACATCACGGCGCGCCGGGTGACGGCCGGCAAGGCTTCGCCCGTCGAGGAAACCCGCGCCAGGGTCGCCGAAGCGAGCGTGCGGCTGGAGCTGAACCTGGCCCGCAGCACCCTGGCCAGCGCCCGCAAGCGCCTGGCCTCCCTGTGGGGCAACGCCACGCCACGTTTTACCCTCGCGGAGGGACGCCTGGAAACCGTGCCCGAGCTGCCGCCGGCCAGCGAACTGGCGGCGCGCCTGGCTCAGGCCCCGGCCGTGCGCCAGGCGCAAAGCGCGCTGGCCCAGCGGCAAGCCATGCTGGACGTGGAACAGCGGCGCGCCACGCCCGACGTCACGGTCAGTATCGGCATGAAGCGTTCGGAAGAGCTGGGCCGCAACCAGGCCATCATCGGCCTGGCCTTGCCGCTACCGCTGTTCGACCGCAATGCCGGCAACAAGCTCGACGCACTGCGGCGCAGCGACAAGGCCAGCGACGAGCTGGCCGCCGCCCGCATCGC
This sequence comes from Janthinobacterium sp. YR213, assembly GCF_900099875.1. Lineage (NCBI taxonomy): Bacteria > Pseudomonadati > Pseudomonadota > Betaproteobacteria > Burkholderiales > Oxalobacteraceae > Janthinobacterium > Janthinobacterium sp. YR213. The sequence goes on from NZ_FNDA01000003.1 coordinate 96,186, forward strand.
CGTGCAAACGGACGTGGCCGCCGCCACCGAACGCCTGGCCACGGCCCGGCTCGACGTGGAAAGCTTACGCCAGGACATCTTGCCTGGCGCCCAGAGCGCCTACGACGCGGCCAGCAAGGGCTTCGAGTTCGGCAAGTTCGCCTTCCTCGACGTGCTCGATGCCCAGCGCACCTTGCTGCAAGCCAAAAACCAATACCTGCGCGCGCTGACGGAAGCGCAGCACGCCGCCGCCGACATCGAGCGCCTGCTGGGCACTCCAGCTCCCCTGTAAGGAATCCCCGACCATGAATATCACACTCAACAAAAAGCAGGCGATCGCCATCGTCTCCATCGCCGCCGCCGGCATCGTCCTGGCGGCTCTGATCCTCGGCACGGGCAAGTCCAGCGCTCCTCCTGCCCCTGCCGTCAAGGCGGAAGCACATGCTGAAAAGAAAGACGAACATGGCCACGACGAAGTGGAAGGCCGGCTGGAATTGACGGCTGCGCAAAGCAAGGCAGCCGGCGTCGTCATCGCCACGGCCGCGCCCGGTCGCATCAAGACGACTGTGGCACTGCCCGGCGAAATCCGTTTCAATGAAGACCGCACGGCCCACGTCGTGCCGCGCCTGGCCGGAGTGGTGGAAGCCGTGCACGCGGACCTGGGCCAGCTGGTCAAGAAGGGACAAGTGCTGGCCGTCATCGCCAGCACGGAACTGTCGGAACAGCGCAGCGCGCTGCTGTCGGCGCAGCGGCGGCTGTCGCTGGCCCGGTCCACGTATGAGCGCGAAGAAAAGCTGTGGCGCGAAAAAATCTCGGCCGAACAGGATTACCTGCAGGCGCAGCAAGCATGGCGCGAGGCGGAAATCGCCGTGCAGAATGCGCAGCAAAAGCTCAGCGCGCTGGGCGCCAGTGGTTCCGGGACCGGGACCGGGGCCAGCAAGGGCCCGCTGAACCGCTACGACATCCGCGCGCCGTTCGACGGCATGGTGCTGGAAAAACATATCACCCTGGGCGAAGCCGTCAAGGAAGACGCGAACATCTTCGTCATTTCCGACCTGTCGACCGTGTGGGCGGAAATCGCCGTGCCGGCGAAAGACCTGGCCACCGTGCGCATGGGAGGCAAGGCGGAAGTAAAAGCGTCCGCCTTCGATGCCAGCGCGCAAGGCACGATCACCTATGTGGGCGCGCTGCTGGGCGAGCAGACGCGCACGGCCAAGGCACGCATCAGCTTGCTGAACCCGGACATGGCCTGGCGCCCGGGCCTCTTCGTCACGGTGGAAGTGGTCTCCGGCGAAGCGGACGCGCCTGTCACCGTGCACAGCACGGCGATCCAGACGGTGGAAGACAAGCCCGTCGTCTTCGTGCAGGTGAAAGATGGCTACCAGGCCACGCCCGTGGTGCTGGGCCGCAGCGATGGCACCTTGACGCACATCAAGCAGGGGCTGGCCGCCGGCACGCCGTACGCGGCGCAAGGCAGTTTTGTCCTGAAGTCCGAGCTGGGCAAGGACTCCGCCGGTCACGAACACTGATCACGTCAAGGCTAAGGAAACCATCATGTTTGAACGCTTGATCCGCTTCGCCATCGACCAGCGCTGGCTGGTGATGCTGGCCGTGGCCGCCATGGCTGGCCTGGGCATCTACAGCTATCAAAAGCTGCCCATCGACGCCGTGCCCGACATCACCAATGTGCAGGTGCAAATCAATACCCAGTCCGCCGGCTATTCGCCGCTGGAAACCGAGCAGCGCGTGACGTTCCCCATCGAGACGGCCATGGCCGGCTTGCCCAACCTGGAACAGACGCGTTCGCTGTCACGCTACGGCCTGTCGCAGGTCACCGTGATCTTCAAGGATGGCACGGACATTTATTTTGCGCGCCAGATGATCAACGAGCGCTTACAGGAAGCCAAGGAAAGTCTGCCGGCCGGCATCACGCCGAAGATGGGGCCCGTTTCCACGGGCCTCGGCGAAATCTACCTGTGGACGGTGGAAACGCAGGACGGCGCGAAAAAGCCCGATGGCACGCCGTACACGCCGACGGACTTGCGCGAAATCCAGGACTGGATCATCAAGCCGCAGTTGCGCAATGTCACGGGTGTCACGGAAATCAATGCCATCGGCGGTTACGCCAAGCAATACCAGGTGGCGCCGTATCCGGAAAAACTGGCTGCCTACGGCATCAGCCTGCAAGACGTGGTGACGGCGCTCGAGCGCAACAACAGCAACGTGGGCGCCGGCTACATCGAAAGGCAAGGCGAGCAGTTGCTGATACGCGCGCCGGGCCAGGTGGCATCAAAAAGCGACCTTGCCAACATCGTCGTCGCCAATGTGCAGGGCGTGGCGATCCGCATCCGCGACGTGGCCGACGTGGTGCTGGGGCGCGAGCTGCGCACGGGCGCGGCCACGGAAAACGGCCGTGAAGTGGTGCTGGGCACGGTGTTCATGCTGATCGGCCAGAACAGCCGCGCCGTCTCGCAAGCCGTCGACAAGAAGATGCTGGAGATCAACCGCAGCCTGCCGAAAGGCGTGCACGCCGTCACCGTGTATGACCGCACGGTGCTCGTCGACAAGGCCATCAATACGGTGAAGAAAAACCTGCTCGAAGGCGCCGTGCTGGTGATCGCCATCCTGTTCCTGTTCCTGGGAAATATCCGCGCGGCCGTCATCACGGCCATGGTGATTCCGCTGGCCATGCTGTTCACGTTTACGGGCATGGTGCAATACCACGTGAGCGCCAACCTGATGAGTTTGGGGGCGCTGGACTTCGGCATCATCATCGATGGCGCCGTGGTGATCGTGGAAAACTGCGTGCGCCGCCTGGCCCATGCGCAGCAAAAACTGGGACGGCCGTTGACCTTGCAGGAACGTTTTCACGAAGTGTTTGCGGCATCGCAAGAAGCGCGCCGCCCCCTGCTGTATGGCCAGCTGATCATCATGGTCGTGTACCTGCCCATCTTTGCCCTGACGGGCGTGGAAGGCCGCATGTTTACGCCGATGGCCCTGACGGTCGTCATCGCCCTGCTGGGCGCCATGCTGCTGTCGATCACCTTCATCCCGGCCGCCGTGGCGCTGTTTATCGGCGACAAGGTAGCGGAGAAGGAAAACGCCATCATGCGCGCCGCCAAGCGCTGGTATGCGCCGCTGCTGGACAAGGTGATGCGCAACACGCCCGTCGTGCTGACGGGCGCGGCCGTGGCCGTAGTGCTGTCGGGCTTGCTGGCCACGCGCATGGGCAGCGAATTCGTGCCCAGCCTGAACGAGGGCGACATCGCCATCCAGGCCCTGCGCATCCCCGGCACCAGCCTGACGCAATCGCTGGCCATGCAGCAGCAGCTGGAACGCAAGCTGATGGCAAACCACAAGGAAATCGCGCGCGTGTTCGCCCGCACGGGTACAGCCGAGATCGCGTCCGACCCCATGCCGCCGAATATTTCCGACGGCTACATCATGCTCAAGCCCCGCGACCAGTGGCCGCAACCCGGGAAATCGCGCGAGCGATTGCTGGCGGAAATCGAAGCGACGGCCACCAGCTTGCCGGGCAACAACTACGAGTTTTCGCAACCGATCCAGCTGCGCTTCAATGAACTGATTTCCGGCGTGCGCAGCGACGTGGCCGTGAAACTGTTCGGCGACGACATGGCCGTGCTCGACGGCACGGCGGCGAAGATCGCTGGCGTGCTTGGGAAGATTCCGGGCGCCACGGAAGTGAAGGTCGAGCAGACGACGGGGCTGCCCATGCTGACGGTGCAGATCGACCGCGAGCAGACGGCCCGCTACGGCCTCAACATTGCCGACGTGCAAGCGGCGATTGCCACGGCCATCGGCGGGCAGGAGGCGGGCACCCTGTTCCAGGGCGACCGCCGCTTCGACATCGTCGTGCGCCTGCCCGACAGCCTGCGCAGCGACCTGGAGCAACTCAAACGCCTGCCCATCGCCCTGCCCCAGGGCGCGGCGGCGGAAGGCCGCGCGCGCTTCATCCCGCTGGGCGAAGTGGCCAGCCTGCAAGTGGCGCCGGGGCCGAACCAGATCAGCCGCGAAGACGGCAAGCGCCGCATCGTCATCAGCGCCAACGTGCGCGGCCGCGACATCGGCTCGTTCGTGGCCGACGCCACGCAACAGCTGCAAGCGCAGGTAGCCATTCCCCCCGGCTACTGGACCAGCTGGGGTGGCCAGTTCGAGCAATTGCAGTCGGCCACGAAACGCCTGGAGCTGGTGGTGCCCGTGGCGCTGGCCCTCGTCTTCGTCTTGCTGTTTGCCATGTTCGGCAACGTGAAGGATGGCTTATTGGTGTTCAGCGGCATCCCGTTCGCCTTGACGGGCGGCATCGTCGCCCTGTGGCTGCGCGACATTCCCATGTCGATCTCGGCCGCAGTCGGCTTCATCGCCCTGTCCGGCGTGGCCGTGCTGAACGGCCTCGTGATGATCGCCTATATCCGCCAGCTGCGCGAACAGGGCATGCCCTTGCAGGAGGCAATACGTGTAGGGGCGATCACGCGCTTGCGGCCCGTGCTGATGACGGCGCTGGTGGCCTCGCTGGGTTTCGTGCCGATGGCCATTGCCACGGGCACGGGCGCTGAAGTGCAGCGTCCGCTGGCCACCGTGGTGATCGGCGGCATTTTATCTTCGACGGCATTGACCCTGCTGGTGCTGCCGCTGCTGTACCGGCTGGCGTATGCCGCAAGAGGTAGGTCGGATGAGCGCGCAAGCGCGTAATCCGGCACATTATTGACGCTGGTGGTGGCGTCGGATTACGGCCTTTCAGGCCTAATCCGACCTACGCCTGTCATGGCCGACGGTAGCCGCCTTCGATCCAGTTCGCCGCTGATGTGGCGTTGAACTTGAAGGCGGCCGAGGTGCGCACCTTGGCGATCTGCTCGCCGTCGGCATCGTAGGCGCTCAGTTCCGCGTACGGGTGCTCTTCGTCGGGCACGATGTCGAACATCACCTTGACTTGCCCCTCGTCGGTGGCGACAAACAGGTTCTTGTGCAATTGCGCATGCAGCTGCTGCTCATGGCGGCGCAGCACTTCCGAAGCCGTCTTGACCAGCGTGTTGAACGCGTTGACGTCGAGCGGCTTCGGATTTTTCTTGTCGCGTCCCATGGTCCACGGGCCCACCAGGGCCGGCTCCGGTTCGCCATCCTTGATCATGGCCACGGCCCAGCCCTCATCTTCCTCGTTCTTGATCACGCGCGCCGTCCAGCCATTGCCTACCCACAGGCGCGGCTCCTGGACCGGGGCGTCATTGTCTTGCTCGGCTGCTTCGTCGGAAAAGTCGGGAAAATCGGTACTCATGGCGGTGCTCGTGATGGAAGGTCGGGGCTAGCATGATAGTCGAAAACGCCCACCCGTGCCGCCTTGCCGCAAGGTAAGGCGCGGCCCGCCATAGTCGATCCAGGCAAGAAGACAAGCTATCAATGTAGTAGCTTTATTCTAGTAATCGAGCTTTGATATTCCTCAAGTAAACCTATTATTATTTTGCAATCTGAATTGTGTTTTTTGTATTTAAATATTGCATGTAGTAATGCTTGGCTCCAAGAAATTCTTTTGTCACGCGACGTCCCTCGTCCCCGCGCGCCGCATTGCCCCGCCACGCCAGGCATCTCTATCGTCCATTACCGCTGCATATAACTATACTCATCAGAGGGACTCACATGAAAATCTTGACTACGCTGGCCTTGGCCACGCTGACGGTCGCCGCAGGTACCGCAAGCGCCGTCCCCACCTTCACTGCCGGCGGCACGGCACTGGCAGGGGAAGGCCTTGTCACCTCGGTCGCAGGCGCCACGACGATCAATTTCAACGATGGTTTATTACCCGGCAACTACACGGGCGCCGTGTTTACCAGCAACCACCCCAGCTACGCCGCGCAACCGCCGAATGACTTGACGGCCTTCTATTCCGTCGGCGTCTCGGATGGCCAAATCACGCCAGGCACGGCCACCTTCAGCGGCGGGCTCAGCTATTTTGGCTTTTACATGGGATCGCCCGACACGTACAACAGCATCGTCTTCAGCATGGGCGACAACAGCACAGTCGTCCTGACCGGTTCGCAAATGGCCGCCCTGGGCGGCGTCAGTCCGAATGGCGACCAGTCCGTCGGCCTGTATATCAACGCCTGGGCCGGCCAAGGGGCAAGCTTCACCTCGGTCGCCTTCCATTCGCCAAACACGAACGCGTTTGAAAGCGACAACCACGCCTACATCGCCGCCGTGCCGGAACCAGGAACATACGCCATGCTGCTGGCCGGTCTGGGCCTGCTGGGTTTCATGCTGCGCCGCAAAGCGTCATAACACGGTCATGCGCAAGCCAAAGCCCGCGATGCGGGCTTTTTTCACAACCAGCCATCGCATGGACGGCAACGCTTTATAGCCGCCTCAACACATGGACATGGCAGGCCGGCTGGGCCAGGTCAGCGGAGGACCGGGCGGCACCCAGCGCGGGTCGATGGCCGGCAGCGGTGCATGGTAGTTGAATGGGGTGATGATGATCGGCGGTATCGCCGATGGCGCGCCGACGGGCTCGGCGCAGGACTGCGTGGCGCTACGCTGGCGCGTGATTTGATGGTCAGAGGGGGATAGCGATTGATCCCCGGTATCTGCAAACAAAAGCATGTTGCCCTCCTTGCGAGACTGAGGTATTCAGTATAGGACGGCTTGCGCACATTACAAGAAAAGAAATCTTGTTCCAGATCAGCGTTTTTCGCCCCGCCAGCGCCTTCCATACCGTGAAAATGACGGCCTGTCGCACGCCGCTGGCGGCAAGCCGGGCGCGCCCCTACAGTGTGATCATGCAACACCCCATCACCCACACACTGAGGCTCACCATGAAAAAATTGCTCACCTTCGTCCTCATCGTCATGCTCGCCTGCCTGTTCCTCGACAAGATCGGCGGCAGCGACATGCACATGCAGTTCAACGGCGACGATGTCGACGGTCCGCTGGAATGGCTGTTCGGCCTGGTGTTTGCCGGCGGCGGCTTGCTGATCGCCGCCATTGCGGTGGTGTGCGCCGCCGTCATCACCGGCGTCGTCCTGGCCGGCGTGGGCGTGGTGCTGATCGCGGTGGTGGCGCTCTGCGTGGTACTGGCGCTGGCATTGAGCACGCCCGTGCTGCTGCCGCTGCTCATTCCCGTCGCCATCGTCTGGCTGATCGTCAGCCGCAACCGCAAGCAGGCGCAAGCGCGTCAGCACAGCCTGTAATCATTGCGCCATGAACTTGCTGAGCACGCCGTCGCTGCCGCCGTCATTCTGCTCGATGCGGTTGCGCCCGCCCCGCTTGGCCCGGTACAGCGCCTCGTCGGCGCGCGCCAGCACGGCGTCGCAATCGGCATCGGTGCCGGCCATGGCGGCCATGCCGATGCTCACCGTGACGGTGATCACGATGCCGCCATCGATGGTCAGCGAACTTTCCGCCACGCGCCGGCGCAGCCGTTCGGCAAACACGGCCGCTGCCGACAGGTCGGTGCCCGGCAGCAGGATGGCGAATTCTTCGCCGCCCACGCGGCCCGGCACGTCGACCTTGCGCAGCGCCTGGCACATCAGCGCGCCCAGGTGGCGCAGCACGGCATCGCCCACGGCGTGGCCATACTCGTCGTTGACGCGCTTGAAGTGATCGATGTCGAGCATCAGCACGCTGGCGCAGCTGGCCAGCTCGCGCTGCAAGCGGGCATGCTCGTTTTCCAGTGACGCCATGAAGTGGCGCCGGTTCGGCAAACCGGTCAGGAAATCCGTGGTAGCCAGTTGCAGCAGTTCCGCGTTCATGCGCTTGCGCTCGGTGATATCGAGCGAGGACACCATGACGAAATCGAGGCTGTCCGCATGGCCGGGCATCACCAGCAAGCTCAATTCATTTTGCCGCGCCGCACCGTCGAGACGCACGAAGCTGCTCTCGCACTCGTACAGGTGGGCGCCGCCAGCCAGCGCCAGCAGCGCGTCGCCGAAACGGGGCAAGGCGCTGTCGTCGAAATTCTGCGCCAGGCCCAGCGCACCGCGGCGCTGGTCGTCCTCGTTGGCGCGCACCTGCGCCAGCGCGGCGCCGTTCGCATCGATGATGCGCACCAGCCCCGCCAGTTGCCGCAGCGCGTCCGGATTGGCCTGGAAGTGGGCGCCCAGGTCGCGCACGCCCGCTTGTTCGAAGGCATCGAGCGAGGCGCGCACGGCCGACCAGTCCTGCTCCCACAGGGCCACGGGCGCATGGTCGTACAGGCTGCGGAAACGCGCTTCGCCGGCGCGCAGCGCCAGCGCCACTTGCGCCTGTTCGATGGCCATGCCGGCCAGGTGCGCCGCCTCGCTCAGCCGCGCCAGATGCGCCGCGCCCGGCAGCGTCGGCTGGCGGTGATACGCCATCAGCACACCGAGCAGCTTGCCCGAGCCACCACGCACGGGCTCGGCCCAGCACGATTGCAGCTGGGCCCGCCACGCCAGTTCCATCGTTTCCTGCGCATCGGCATGCAGGTCGCCGACGATCACGCGCTGGCCGTCGCGCACGGCTTGCGCGGCGATGCCATGCACGCCCTGCAGGGTGTCGAGGTCATGGCCATGGCTGGCCAGGTTGAAAAACGCAGGCAAACTCGGCGCCGCGCCCAGCACCAGGCGGTGGCGGCTTTCATCGAGCAGCAAGATGCTGCACAGCATGGCGGGATGGTCCGCTTGCACGCTCAGCACCACGCTTTCCAGCACCCGTTCCAGCGGCGCGCCCGTGGCCAGCATTTCCAGCACTTGCCGCCGCGTATGTTCGCGCCGTTCCATCTGGCTGCGCTCGCTGATATCGCGGAAGGTCCACAGGCGCGCCTGTTCATTGCCCAGTTGCATGCTGCGCACATATTGCTCGACCACCCGTCCATCGCGCAGGTGCAGCACGTCGCGCCGCTCGCGGTGGCCATGCGGCGCGTGGGCGCGTGCCCCAAGGAACGGCGCCGCCTGCTCCAGCTGGCTTTCCACATGGCGCACCAGCGCCGCGCCATCGGCTTGCCAGTCGAGCGCATCGGGCACTTGCCACAGGTCGCGGAAGCGCCGGTTCGACGTGAAGATGCGGCCATCGGTATTGTCGACCAGAATGCCGTCGATGGTCGAATCGAGGATGCTGCGCAGCATGGCCTGGCTGCGCTGCGCCGCCTCGGCCATGGCCAGCACGCTCGCCTGCCCCTGCTCCAGCTGGCCGGTCAATTCGCTCGAGCGCGCCAGCGCCGCCTGGGCGCGGGCGCGACCCGCCGCCAGCAGCCAGGTGGCCAGCGCCAGCCCGATGCTGGCCAGCAAGCCGGTCCAGGCCACCAGGCGGGGCCGCGCCAGCAGTTCGCCATCAAAGCCCGGCATGGCGCGCATGCGCAAGGTCCAGGCATGGCCGGCGATGGTGATCGCCTGCTGCGACACCAGGCTGTCCGAGGCGGCAGACGACAAGGCGCCCGGCAAGCTGTCATACATCAGGGCCGCCTCGGCCAGTTGCGCGCCATCATAGATTTCCAGATCCAGCTGGCGCGCGCCCTCGCCGCCCACGCCCGCCATCAGATCACCCATGCGGAACGGCGCAAACACCCAGGCGCGCAAGGCGGCGCGCCGCTGCTCCACGCTGGCGTGCGGCAAGCCATTGTCATACACGGGCAATACGACCAGGAAGCCATGCGCCCGGGCGCTGCCGCCATCCTGCACCAGGTGGATCTTGCCCGTCATGGCGGCTTGCCCCGTGTCGCGCGCCTGCTCCAGCGCGGCCCGGCGCACGGATTCGGACCCGATGTCATAGCCGAAGGCCAGCAGGTTGCTCTCGCTCAAAGGTTCCAGATAAGTGATGGGCGCATGCCAATCGCGCTGGCCGTGCGGACGCACGGCATAGCCGGGATAGCCGTCCGCGCGCACGCTGGCCTCATGCCGTGCCAGGGCGGCGCCGGACAGCAGCGGCAGGTAGCCGATGCCATGAATACCGGGAAAGTGGCGGTCCACTTGCTGCACCGCCAGATAGGCATGGAATTCGCGGCGCGTGACTTCCTGCGAACTGGCATACAGGCCCTGCACCCCGTGCAGCACCTGGATGTAGGTCTGCATGCGGCCGACGATGTTGCCCACCAGTTCGCGCACGCGGAAATCGAAATCGGCCTGCACCTGCTGTTCGCTGGCGTCGTCGGCATTGCGCCAGGCGCCATACGTCAATCCCAGGCACAGCGCCAGCACCAGCGCGGCCAACGCGCGCGGTCCCAGCCAGTGCGACACTGAACGAGCAAACCACGACGTAGACGCGCGTGTAGACATGGCAGGCGAAAAAGCAGGACGGACATCAAACCGCTACACGGCCAGCAACATGGCTGGCGGCGGGCCGCACGACTACCATCGGTAGTCGATGAGAATGATAGTACGTTACAGCGGGCGCCCTTGCAATGCTGAATATTGTATTAAAAAGACCACGAATTGCGAAGCTGCAACTGAGTTTTCCCAGCACAAAGTCGACGCCATCGCAACTGATAATGATTCTCATTTATAATGATCATCCCGCTTTTCCTCCACACCCTCGACGATGCCCTCCCAGCCGCCTTCCTCCCATGACACTTCCTGGCAACTACCGCTGGCCACGCCAACGCTGGAACTCAGCGCGGGCACCCTGTCCTTTCCGGCGCCGGCGCACAGCATCGAACACAATGAGGCAGGACTGAAACTGGTGCTGGTCCTGGGCGGCCAGCTGGATTATCAACTGCAAAGCGGTGGCGCCGTGAGTGTCGAAGGCCCGGCCTTCCATATCAGCCTGAGCGACACGCCGTTTTCCGTCAGCCACCACTATGCGGCACGGCAACCGCTGCAGTACCTGAGCGTACGCATGCCGATGCAGGCCTTGCACGACACCTTCGGCGCCGAGCTGGGTTCGCTGGCGCGGCGCATCGCTCCGGCCGCGCGGCAGACCATGGCCACGGCGAACGGATACGCCGGCAAGGCCATGCAGGCGCTGGGCCGGCAAATCATGCTGTGCCCGCTGGCCGGTCCGCTGCGTCAGCTGTATTTATCCGGCAAGGCGCTGGAACTGACAGCGGCCGTGATGGACGGCCTGACCGGCACCGGCGCCGCGGCCGAGACGGCGCCCGGCACGCGCCAGCTGCGCTGCCTGCAGCAGGCGCGCGACATATTGCTGCAGCGCCTGCACGCACCGCCGACCTTGCCGGAACTGGCGCGCCTGGCCGGCACCAACGCCAGTACCCTGAGCCAGGGCTTTCGCCAGCAGTTCGGCACCAGCGTCTTCGCCTACGTGCGCGAGCAGCGGCTGGAACTGGCGTACCGCATGCTGACGGCCGGCAACATCAGCGTAGCCGACGCGGCGCATGCCTGCGGCTACACGGATTCGCATTTCAGCAAGGTGTTCCGGCAGCGCTACGGCGTTTCCCCCAGCGACCTGCGCTGCGCCTGACGCAATACGCGCAATCGCCAGGAAAACAGCGGCAATCCTTAACGCCCTGACGCCCTCCGTCCTTACCATATTGAGATTGATTCTCAATACGAAAGGTCCGGTTTTTCATGGCAATGTTTCCCCTCCCCCCACGCGGCGTGCGCTGGCCCCGGCATACCCTGCACGTCCTGGCCGCCCTCGGCTGCAGCCCCCTGGCGCAGGCGGCCGACGCGCCGGCACCCGAGGCCAGCCTGTCCGTCATCGCCGTCACGGCCACGCGCGAAGCGGGCGCCAGCATGGGCAAGACGGGCGCCTCGCTGAAGGACACGCCGCAATCGCTGAGCATCATCAGCCAGGAGCGCATGCAGGAACAAAACCTGCAGACGCTCGACGACGTGCTGCAGCAGGCGACGGGCACCACCGTGCAGCCGTTCCAGCTGCTGACCACGGCCTACTATGCGCGCGGCTTCAAGATCGATTCCTTCGAACAGGACGGCGTGCCCGTGCTAATGGGCAACATGGCCAGTCCGCAGCAAGACATGGCGATGCTGGAACGCGTGGAAATCCTGCGCGGCGCGAATGGCTTGCTGCATGGCAGCGGCAACCCTGCCGCCACCGTCAACCTGGTGGCCAAGCGACCGCAAAAGAACTTCGCCGCGCAAGGTGCGCTGTCGGCCGGCAGCTGGGACCGGCGCCGCGGCGAAGCCGACATCGGCGGCCCCCTGAACGCCGCAGCCACGCTGCGCGCGCGCGTCGTCGCCACGCACGAGGAACGAGGCTTTTTCTATGACGTGGCGCAGCAGAACAGCAGCAATCTGTATGGCGTCGCCGAGCTGGACCTGGCGCCGGGCAGCACGCTCAGCGTGGGTGTACAGAAACAGCGCATCCGTTCCATCACCAACATGGCAGGCGTGCCCCGCTATGCGGACGGCGGCGATATCGGCTTGCCCCGTTCCACCTACCTCGATGCGGCCTGGGACCAGTTCGACTGGGATACCCAGCGCGTCTTCGCCAGCCTGGAGCAGCATTTTGCCAATGGCTGGCAAGCCAAGGTGCAGGCCAATCACCTGTCCGGGGATTCCTTCCTGAAATACGCGGGCGCGTATGGCGCCGCGCGCCGCGACCAGCGTCCATCCTCGAGCGTGATGGGCGCCGCCTACCGCTTCGACAATGGCCAGAACAGTGTGGACGCCTACGCCAGCGGTCCCTTCCGCCTGGGCGGACGCCAGCATGAACTATTGTTGGGCGCCAACGTCCAGCACACGTCCAGCGAACAGTTCTCCGCCAGCTTCCTGCCGCCGCCGAAGGGCACCCATGACGTCTTCCACTGGAACCCCTACGCGCTGGCGGAACCGGCCACCAGCGCGTATGCCTCGCGCGGCCCGACCAAGGTCAGTCAGTGGGGCGCCTATGCCATGGGGCGCTTCCAGGTGAGCGACGCGCTGACGGCCATCGCCGGCACGCGCCTGAGCCGCTGGAAACAGGAAACGCGCACGGCGCGCGTGGAACCGGATACCCAGCTGACACCGTATGGCGGCCTGGTCTACGCCCTGTCGCCGCAATGGTCCGGCTATGGCAGCTACACGCAAGTGTTCCAGCCGCAAAGCCAGGCCACCGTCGACGGCAAGACGCTGGACCCGGTAACGGGCAACAACCTGGAAGCGGGGATCAAGGGCGCGCTGGCGAATGGCAAGCTCGACGTTTCCCTGGCCGTGTACCAGATCAGCCAGAACAAGCGGGCCCAGGAAGATCCGAATTTCCCTTGCGCGGGCAACGTCTGCTACTACATCGCCGGCGGCGAAGTGCAAAGCCGCGGCCTGGAAGCGGAAGCGAACGGCCAGCTGACGCCCGACCTGAACCTGTCGGCCGGCTACAGCTACAACACGACGCGCTACCTGAAGGATGCCGCATCGCAGGGCCAGCCGTTTGCCAGCTTCGCGCCCGCCCACATCCTGCGCGCGTGGGCCAACGCCACCCTGCCATGGGCCGGACGCCGTTTGAGCGCCGGGCTGGGCGTGCAGGCGCAAAGCCGCTACAGCGTCACCTCGGGCGGCGTGACGCTGCGCCAGGGCGGCTATGCGCTGGCCAATGCCCGCCTGGGCTGGCGCATCGACCGCCACTTCACGGCCGCGCTCAACGTCAACAACCTGTTCGACAAACACTATTACCAGAGCCTGTCCGGCACGGCCTGGAACAACCGCTATGGCGAGCCGCGCAGCGTGATGCTGTCCCTGCGCGCCCAGTATTGAGGCCCCCATGAACGACAACACCTTGACCATTTTCCCGCTCGATGGCCACCTGCTCGCGCTGCACCCCGATGCGCTGGCCCTGGCCATTCCCTACCATGCGCGCGGCAAGAGCCGCGCCGACTGGATCATCGGCGTCAAGCACGTCAGCGACGCCCAGTCCGTGCACGGCGACCATTGGGAGCGCCACCCGCGCGGCGACGAAACCCTGTGCCTGCTCGAAGGCAGCATCGAACTGGTGCTGCAAACGGACGATGGCGCGGAACGCCGCATCGCCTTGCAGGCGGGGCAAGCCTGCATCGTGCCGCGCGGCACCTGGCACCGGCTGCAGGTGGACGTCCCCGGACGCCTGCTGTTCATCACGCCCAGCATCGGCAGCGAACACCGCAAAGTGGGCGGTGCCGCATGAGGCCGGCACTGCGGCGGGCGCACCTGTGGCTGATGGTGGCGGCCCTGTATTTCACGCAAGGCGTGCCGCTGGGGCTGGCCATGGAAGCGCTGCCGGCCATGCTGCGCCGCGACGGCGCGCCACTCGACGCCCTGGCTTTTTTGCCGCTGGTGGGCTTGCCCTGGGTGCTGAAATTCCTGTGGGCGGCGCAAGTCGACAACCGCTGGAACGCGCGCGTGGGCCGGCGCCGCAGCTGGCTGCTGCCGATGCAGGCGCTGGCCACCGCCTGCCTGCTGGGCGCCGCCCTGCTGGGGCTGTCTGCCGCCACGGCGCCGCTGATCGTCGCCCTGGCCACGCTCGGTTCGCTGGCCAGCGCCACGCAGGACATCGCCACCGACGGCCTGCTGGCCGAGCGCTTCGAAGGCGCCGCGCTGGGCCGCGCCAATGCCTTGCAGGTGGGCGGCACCATGGTGGGCTTTTTCACGGGCGGCTCCGGGGTATTGATGCTGTCGGGCATGTTCGATCAACGCGTGGCGCTGCTGGCGCTGGCGGCGATCGGTGCCGCCAGCCTGGCGCTCGTCGTGCTGTGGCGCGAGAGCCCGCTCGCGGCCGCGCTGCCCGCATCGGTCCCGGTCCCGGGACCGGCGCCACGCAAGGCCAGCTTGCGCGGCTTCATCCACCGGCCCGGTGCGCCGGCGCTGCTGGGCATCGCCTTTTTGTCGTCCATGACGGCCGTGGCCGGCTATGGCCTGTCGAAGCTGCTGCTGGTCGACGCCGGCTGGCCGCTGGAAGATGTCGGCAAGGTGGGCATGGCCGGCGGCATGATCACCGTGCTGCTGGGCTGCGGCGGCGGCGCCTGGCTGATCGGCCGCCATGGCCCGCAGCGCATCTTCCTGCTGGGCATAGGCGCGTCGGCGGCCGCTGCCGGCCTGTGGCTGTGGCTGGCAGCGATGGCGGCGCTCCTGCCGTCCAGCCTGGTCTGGCTGGCGACGGCGCTGGGCTGCTTCGGCGCCGGCTGTGCATCGGTCTCCATGCTGACCATGGCGATGCAGTTTGCCCGCCAGAGCGGCCAGGCGGGCACGGATATGACGGCCGTGCAAAGCATGCGCGACGGCGGTGAAATCCTCACCTCGTCCACCTTGACGGGCGTGGCGGCCACGGCCGGCTACGGCGGCAGTTTCACGCTCGGCATCGTCTGCGCCCTGCTGGCCATGCTGCTGGCGCGCCAGTTGGCGCAGCAACGCCAGCGGGCCTGAGCGCGCTGCTGTACAGTGCTGGCGATTGCAGACACGGGAGCATCGCTTGCACGACGACCGCTGGCAGGGAACCCTATGGCTGGCGCCAGACTTTGCCATTTTGCATGGCGCAGCGGGCGCCACGGACAGCCACGCCCATTATGCGCACCAGCTGATGCTGAGCACGGGCGCGCCCTTCACGGCCAAGCTCGACGGCATCGTCCACACGGCGCGGCACTTGCTGATCGACAGCCTGCGCCCGCACGCCATCCTGGCTGCGCCGGCGCCCATGCTGACCATCTATGCGGAGCCGCAGCGCCTGGGCGGCGCGGCCCTGCTGGCAGCAGCCGCCAGCGCCGGCGTACCCAGCCTGGACAATCTGGCCGCCGCGCTGCAGGCGCAGCCACGCGAGCGCTTGCCCGATCCCCGCTTGCTGCGGGCGCTGGACAAGGTCGATGCGCTGCTGTCGGGCAAGGTCAGCGCGGCCGCCGTGGCCGAGGCGGCACATTTGTCGCTGAGCCAGCTGGAACGCCTGTTCAGCGCCCAGCTGGGCCTGCCCGTGCGGCGCCTGGTGCTGTGGCGCCGCCTGCGCCTGGCCATCCGTTTCATCTTGCTCGGCAGTACACTGACGGAGGCGGCCCACGGCGCCGGCTTTGCCGATGCCGCGCATTTTTCGCGCACCATGCGCAGCCTGTTCGGCGTGCGCGCCGACCGCAGCTTGCGCGACCTCGACGTCAAGCTGCTCGATTGATCACTTTACGCAAACCGGCTGGCGGCTCGGGCGCGCGCACGCCCTCTTCCGCGCGGAACGGTTCCAGCAGTTGCGCCCCGTATGCGGCCGGATAATCGGGACGGCTGCCGATGCCCAGGTCCTCGCCCCGCATGCGGTAGCCCGGTGCATCGAAACGCGTGCCCAGCAAGCGGTCCCAGCAGGTAAAAAACAGGCCGAAGTTCACGTCGCCGGCCGTGCCGTATTTCATGTGATGAAAACGGTGCAATGGCGCCCAGGCGAATATCTGGCGCAGCGGGCCCATGCGCATGTCGACATTCGCATGCTGCAGCAACAGCTGGATCGCCACGGCAAACGCCAGCACGGCCATGACACGCTCCGGCATGCCCAGCAGCAGCAAGGGCAGCATGCCGCCCGCCGCTTCCAGCAGCAGGTGCAGCGGGTGCTTCATCCAGCCATTGAAGCCATACAGGCGCTGCACGCTGTGGTGCACGGCATGCAGTTTCCACAGAAAATAATAGCGGTGGCTCAGGTAATGCACGAGCGTGATGCCGCAATCGGCGATGACGATCGCCAGCAACAGTTGCGCCCAGAACGGCAGCTGGACTGGCCAGAATGCGCCCAGCGCCAGGTGCCCGGCCAGCAGGGGAAAGGCCGCCAGGCCCAGCAGATACAGCGCTTCATTGACGAGCGCATGCAGGCTGTCGCGCCAGCCGTCGCCGTGATCGTGGTTCCACGCGCCGTCATACGGCAGATAGCGTTCGGCAAGAAAGGAAGTGAGCAGGGCCAGCAGCAGCAAGGGCGGCAAGACCCAGAGAGAATAATGACACACCGCAATCAGGTAACTGGCGGCGCCGATGAAGCCGGCCCAGAACGCGGGGCCGTACAGCGCGGCAATGAGGGATTTCATGGCAAGGTACTCCTGTGGCAAAAACCACAGCTTGGCCTTGTCCCCCTCCCCGCCGCTTGAAGAAACGGCGCAACCTGCTTATTTGGCCTGCTTTGCAGCCTTTCTCGCCGCGTATTGCTGGTAGCCATTCGCGCGCAGGGCGCAGGCGGGGCAGGTGCCGCAGCCATAGCCCCAGTCGTGCAACTCGCCCCGCTCGCCCAAGTAGCAGGTATGCGTGCCGCTGCGGATCAGGTCAACCAGGGGCTGGCCGCCCAGGTCTTCCGCCAGGTCCCAGCTTTGCGCCTTGTCCAGCCACATCAGCGGCGTTTCCAGCTTCAATCGCGTATCCATGCCCAGGTTCAGGGCCACTTGCAGGGCCTTCATCGTGTCGTCACGGCAATCCGGGTAGCCCGAGAAATCCGTCTCGCACATGCCGCCGACGAGCACCGTCAAGCCGCGGCGGTACGCCACGGTGGCGGCCACGGTCATGAACAGCAAGTTGCGTCCAGGAACAAAAGTGTTCGGCAAGCCGTTTTCCTGCATGACGATCTCGACGTTCTGCGTCATGGCCGTATCGGAAATGGCGGAAATCAGGGACAGGTCGATCATGTGATCCTGGCCCAGGCGGCTATCCCATTCGGGCGATTGCTGGCGCATCTGTTCCAGTACGCCAGGGCGCACGGTCAGTTCGATCGCATGGCGCTGGCCGTAATCAAAGCCGATGGTTTCCACGCGGCTATAGTGTTTCAAGGCCCAGGCCAGGCAGGTGGTGGAATCTTGTCCACCGCTGAAGAGCACCAGTGCGGAGTCCGTTGCTAGCATAAATTTTCTTTCTATGTTTTTATCTGTTGCAATAGTGCGCAGGGAAACATGATTCCCCATGCAAAAAATACTTATTCGTCCGCCATCAGTTTACCTATTCCGGTAACATGCAGTCAGCATTTACTCATCTGGAGCACCATGTTTTCTGCACGACCCATACGGCATACGGCTGCCGGCAAGGCGATACGACCACGGATTTTGGCACAAGTAGTGACAAAAGTAATGGGTCAACTGACACTGGCGGCCGCCGGCAGTGTCATCCTGGCATGCCCGGCCGTCCAGGCGCGCGCGCAGGAGGAAACGCAAGAGCGTCCGCAAGACGCGGCCGCCGGCACCCCTGCCACGGAAGCGGCGCCCGCCCCGCTGCAGTACGAGGTCAAGGTCAACGCACCGGGCGACCTGGATGAGTTGCTCGAAAAAAACCTGGATCTGGAACGCTTCCGCGGCAACCCGCGCATGGACCGCGAGCAATTGCAGCGCCTCGTGCGCGATACGCCCGAGCAAGCCAAAAACCTCGTCGCCACGGCCGGCTATTACACGCCCGTCGTCACGGTGCGCGTCGATACGACGGGCGCCAAACCCGTCGTCATCGTCGACCTTGACCCGGGCCAGCCGGTGACCATCGACAAGGTCGAGCTGGAATTGCGCGGCTTCGACCCCACGCCGCCGCTGGCCGCCAGCGAACCCTACGATACGGAAGCCCTGAAGCGCAGCTGGTCCTTGAAAACGGGCAGCGTGTTTCGCCAATCCGACTGGGAATCGGCCAAGCGCGCCCTGCTGCGCGAAGTGGTGCAGACGCGCTACCCGCGCGCCCAGCTGGTCGATACGCAAGCCGTGGTCGACCCGGAAACGCACAAGGTCTCCCTGCTGGTGGTGCTCGACAGCGGCCCCGAGCTGCGCTTCGGCGAGCTGCGCATCGAAGGCTTGAAACGCTACGATGCCAGCATCATCCGCAACCTCGACAAGATACGCCCTGGCGAGTACTACAGCGAATCGGCGCTGCAATCGTTCCAGGCGCGCCTGCAGGACACGGGCTATTTTGCCAGCGTGGAAGTGAGCGCCGACATGAGCAGCATCCTCAACGAGCAGATCGAGGCGGGCCAGGAAAGCCAGCAAGCCGAGGTCGAAGATGCCAGCGCCGCCGCCGAGGCCAAGCCGGCCAACCGCGGCCCCGCGCCGCTGCTGCCGCTGGTGGTGCGCGTCACGGAAAACAAGCAGCAGAACGTCAGCGCCGGTCTCGGTTTCAGTACGAACACGGGGAATCGCGCCCAGCTCAACTATGACAACCTGAACGTGTGGGGCACGCGCTTCAAGAGCGCGATCACCATGGAAACGAAGAAGCAGGCGGCGCACGCCAATTTTTACTTTCCCACGACCGAGCGCGGCTACAACGACAGCGCGGGCGCCTCGTTCGAGCGCAGCGACATTTCCAACGAAATCACGGCCGTGACCACCATCTCGGCCAAGCGCAACTGGGGTGGCACCAACCTCGAGCGCAGCCTGACGTTCGAGTTCCTCAGCGAAGACAAGACCGTCGTCGGCCTGGAACAGACGCGCAGCAAGAGCTTGCCGCTGACCTATGCCATCACCAAGCGCAGCCTCGACAGCCTGCTCTTTCCCACCAAGGGCTATGTCATCAACGCCCAGGTGGGCGGCGCCCTGCTGCCCGTGCTGACGGACGAGCGCTTCGTGCGCGTGGCCGGCAAGGCTGTGTATTACCGTCCGCTCGGTGAAAAAGGCGAACTGATCGTGCGCGGCGAAATGGGCGCGCTGGGCTCGAAGGAAAAACGCGGCGTGCCGGCCGTCTACCTGTTCCGCGCGGGCGGCGACCAGTCGGTGCGCGGCTATGCCTACCAGGAACTGGGCGTCAAGGAAGGCGACGCCACCATCGGTGGTCGCTACATGCTCACCGGCAGCGCCGAATACCAGTACTGGTTCAAGCCGAAGTGGGCCATCGCCGCCTTCTATGACGCCGGCAACGCGGCCGATACCGTGAAAGCGGCCATGACGCCGAAATCGGGCTATGGCCTGGGCGGGCGCTACAAGAGCCCCGTTGGCCCCATCAATGTCGACGTGGCGTATGGCCACGCCGTCCACGCCTACCGTTTGCACTTCTCTCTGGGATTCACTTTCTGATGTCCGATATTACTACCGAGTCCCACGACGCCGCGCCGCCACCGCCGGCGAAAAAACCGCGCCGCTGGGTGCGCTATGTGCTGATCGCCGTCGCCAGCCTGGCCGTGCTGCTGGGCGGCGCCTTCTGGTTCCTGGGCCGCGAATCGACCTTGCAGATGCTGGTGCAAAAAGTGGCCAGCGCCAGCGGCGGCGAAATCGAAGTGTCGGGCGTGTCCGGCTCGCTGTACAACCGCATGCACCTGGGCCACGTCAGCTACCGCAGCAAGACGCAGCACATCACGGCCGACAACATCGATATCAACTGGTCGCCATTCCAGTTCTTCTCGGAAGGCATCGCCATCAGCGAACTGCACGTGGCCAGCCTGTCCGTGGAAAGCACGGCGCCGTCCGAAGAACCATCGACCATGCCTGCCAGCCTGGCCTCGCCGTTCAAGATCGGCATCAGCGACGCGCGCCTGGACAAGGTGACCCTGGTGAGCGCGGGCGGCAACACGGTGTTTGAAAAGATCCATTTCAGCCTGTCGGGCGACAAGACGCAATGGCAGCTGGAAGACGCTTCGGCCCTGACGCCCTTCGGCCAGGCCACGGCCAGCGCGACGATTGCCGCCACACAACCGTTCAAACTGTCAGGCAAGGCCGGCTTGACGCAGCTCACCCCCGCCGCCGGTGAAAAACCCGCCGCCCTCGCCTTGCAACTGAGCGGCGACCTGAATGTGCTGAACGTGACAGCCAAGGGCAGCGCGGGCGCGGCCACGGCCGACGCCCAGCTGGCGCTGGCGCCATTCGACCCTGTCATCATCCTGCGCTCGGCCAGCATCAAAGGCCGCAACATCAATCCGGGCAAGTTCGACGCCACCCTGCCGCAGGCGGACCTGAGCCTGGAACTCGATGCCGCCATCGATACGCGGCCCAACGCGCAAACCGTGTCCGGCAAGCTGGCCATCCTCAACCACGCCACGCCCGGCCCCATCGACCAGCAAAAGCTGCCGCTGCGCCAGTTCGAGGCGCGCCTGGGCGGCACCCTGACGGCCACCACGCTCGAGTCGGCCATCATCGATTTCGGCAACGCGGGCAAATTCACGGGTAGCGGCAAGCTCAACCGCGACGCCGTCGACGGCCCCATCGGCAACGCGCAGCTGACCTTGCACACCGACAAGATCGACTTGCAACACATTTACAGCAGCATCAACAGCACGAAGATCGTCGGCGACATCGTGCTCGACAGCGATGGCAAGACGCAGACCCTGCGCGCCAAGCTGGGCGAAGCCAAGCTGCGCCTGGACGTGGAAGCCACCCTGGCCGACTCGCTCGTGCAATTGCGCAAGGCAACCTTGCAAGCAGGCAAAAGCAGCGTGAATGCGACGGGCCAGATCAGCCTGAAGGACGATCAGCCCTTCAAGGCCGTGGCCAATGCCAGCCGCCTCAATCCCGCCGACTTCGGCGCCTTCCCCGTGGCCGACCTGAACCTCGACGTGCGCGCCAATGGCCACGTGGCGCCCCAGTGGCTGGCGAATGCGGACTTCACCGTACGCCCCAGCAAGCTGCTCGACCAGCCCCTGTCGGGCAAGGGCAAGCTGACGGCCGATGCGGCCCACTTCAGCGGCATCGACGTGCAATTGGCGCTGGGCAAGAACAACGTGACGGCCAAGGGCAACTTTGGCGGCGCCGGTGAAAAGCTCAACTGGAATGTCGATGCACGGCAACTTTCCGCCCTGCAGGGCGACTTGCTGGGCACCGTGCTGGCCAGCGGCGTGGTGCAAGGCACTATGCAGCAGCCGCGCACGAGCTTTGTTGCCGATGCAAAAGGATTGGGCCTCACCAGCGGCAAGCGCCCTGCGCCGGACAGCGCCATCCACGCCAGCGGCGACGTGGGCTTGACGGGACCGAAAAAGGAAGCGGAACTGAAAATGACGGGTTCCTTGCAAAAGATCAACCCAGCCACGTTTGGCGCATCACTGCCCAACGGCAACGTCAATGCGGATTTCAACGGCAACGGCCGCCTGAGCGGCGACTGGCAAGTGGCCCTCAACCTGGCCCTGCGCGAATCGACCCTGCAAAACGCCCCGCTGGCCGGCTACGCCAAGCTGTCGGCCAACGCGAAACGCATCGACAGCGTGGATACGGAACTGCGCCTGGGGCCGAACAGCCTGCTGGCCAAGGGCGCGCTGGGCGGCGCCACCGACAAGCTGACGTGGAAACTCGATGCGCCGCAACTGTCGACCCTGGGTCCGCGCTTTGCCGGCGTGCTGCAGGCAGCCGGCTCCGTCAGCGGCAAGATGGACGCGCCCGCCGCGCAACTGACGCTCGATGCCCGTGACCTGACCTTCTTTGGCGACCAGCAACTGAAATCCATCAAAGGCAGCGCCAGCGTGGGCGCCGGCCAGGGCGCGCTCGACCCCATGGTCAGCAGCCTGGACATCACGGGCTACAGCACGCCCACCTTCAAGCTGGCCAGCGCCCGCCTGGGCACGACGGGCACGCGCGGCAGCCATACGGTGAGTTTGGCGGCGCGCAATGACGATTTCGACGCCACGGTGCAAGTCCGCGGCAGCCAGAGCGGCGCCGGCTGGACGGGCACCATCGACAGCCTGCAAAACAAGGGCCGCTATGCGCTGGTGCTGCAAGCGCCCGTGCCCGTCAAGGTGGCCGGTCCTGCCGGCAGCGGCGTGGCGGGCCTCGGTCAGCCCGAGCAGATCAGCGTGGGCAACACCGTCATCAAATTGCCAGCAGGCAGCATCACCATGCAAAACCTGGTCAAGAACGGCCCGCGCTGGACCAGTTCCGGCCAGGCGGCCGGCGTGGCGCTGACCTACCTGGCGCAAGTGATCCCCGCGCTGCAGGCCAATGCGCGCAGCGACCTGACCCTGGGCGCGCAGTGGTCGCTCGACATGCAGGTGCCGACGGCCAAGCAGAAAGATCCGTCCCTGGCCGGCATGCTGCATATCTACCGCGAAAAAGGCGACGTGACGGTAGGCGTGGAACAGCCGCTGGCGCTGGGCTTGCGCACCCTCGATGCCCGCGTGGATGTCGCCAACCAGCAATTGCGCCTGGCCGTGAAACTCGATGGCGCGCGCGCGGGCCAGAGCGACATCAATGCCACCGTGCAAATGCTGGGCGGGCGCATCAGCAACGACAGCGCCCTCTCGCTGACGGGCACCACCAGCATCGATTCGCTGGCGTGGCTGGCGCCGCTGACGGGCCAGCCGGGCCTGGAACTGGGCGGCGCCCTGAAAATCGCGCTGGCCGGCAGCGGCACCATCGGCGCGCCGCAATTGAATGGCGACATCAACGGCAGCAAGCTGCTGGTGAACTGGGCCGACCAGGGCTTGAAGTTGCGCAATGGAGTACTGCAAGCCAAGCTGGCCGGCGATCAATTGCAATTGCAGCGCCTGAGCTTTGACGGCGGCGATGGCAAGGTGCAGGCAGATGGCTGGGTACGCTTTGCGAATGGCGAAGCGAGCCTGGAACTGAAACTGATGGCCGACCGCCTGCAGGCGCTGTCGCGCCCCGACCGTACCTTGATCCTGTCGGGCAACAGCACCCTGGTGCGTAACGACAAGCGCTTCAGCTTCGAGGGCAAGTTCAAGGCCAACCGCGCGCTGATCGAACTGGCGCCGCAAGACACGCCGACGCAAAGCAGCGACGTGGTGGTGCTGGGCAAGGAAGTCAAGGGCGGCAAGGAAGCGCCTTCGCTCCCCCTGAATATCGACCTCGAGTTCGACCTGGGCAATGCCTTCCACCTGCGCGGCATGGGCATCGATGCGGACCTGGCGGGCAATGTGCGCGCCAGGGTCATCAACCGCGCCGCGCCGCGCGTGACGGGCAGCATCCGGGTCGTCAATGGCCTGTATGCGGCGTATGGGCAGAAACTGGCCATCGAACGGGGCTTGATCGCCTTCACGGGCGCCTACGACAACCCGTCCCTGAATATCCTCGCCGTGCGCAAGCGCCCCGAAGGCGAAGCCTTGTCGGAAACGAACGTGGAAGCGGGCGTGGAAGTGCGCGGCACGGCCCAGGCGCCGACGGCCAAGCTGGTCTCCACGCCCAGCGTGTCGGACAGCGACAAGCTGGCCTGGCTCATCCTCGGTCACGGCGCGGAAACGGCGGCCGGCGATGAAATGGCCCTCTTGACGACGGCTGCGGGCGCCCTCTTCGGCGGCTCCGGCGGCGGCTTGCAGGGCAAGCTGGCCAGTTCGCTGGGACTCGATGAAGTGGGCCTGTCGCAGGCGCAAGGGCTGGAAAGCACGGTCGTCACCGTCGGCAAGCGCCTGTCCTCGCGCGCCTACCTGACGTTCGAGCAAGGCACGAGCACGGCGACGAGCCTGGTCAAGCTGCGCTACAAGCTGAACCGCCGCATCACCCTGCAATTCCAGACGGGCACGAACAATGCCCTGGACGTTTTATATACGTGGGCATTCGACTAGATCGAGCGTAGGTCGGATTAGCGGCGCAGCCGCGTAATCCGACGCCACCAGAAACAACAAAGGGCGCCTCGGCGCCCTTTTTCTTTGCTCTGCCGCAAAGGCGAGCTTACTCGGCCACGTCGAGCCCGCGCTCGATCATGCCTTCGACGTACGCGCGCAGGTATTGTTCCAGCGCGGGGCCGGACAGCACGTTGGCCGTCAGCGCGCCGTGCGGCGAGCCTTTCAGCACGCCGTCGTGGTACACGCGCGCAATCCAGGCCACGTCCGCGCCCTGGGTGTAATCGAGTTCATAGTCGAACGATTCTCCGCTGACTTTGCGTGTGTAGACTTCCTTGACAATTGCCATCTAAAACAGCCTTTCTTGACGAGATTAACTGGGATGCGGGTGCGGCACGGGATCGTCCTGCGGCACCGGATGCACGGGCCCCGGATGGTGCCCGGGCGCTTCTTGCGGCTCCGGCGCCGGCATGGGTTCATCGACGGGCGCCGGGTCGGGCGCGCGGTGGGCATGGATGACGGACATGGCTGGCCTCCCGGTGGACAAAAGAAGACCATACCACGAGATGCCCGCCGCCTGTCCATATTTGCCTGCCGGCCTGGCGTCCGCGGCCACGGCATGGCGTGACAGGGCATAGTGCTTGCATGCCATGTAAATGTCAACATGCAACTTTACCGTTTGACAAGCATCGCCGCCCGTCCCCATCTGGCTTACAATCGCTGTTTTACCCGTACCCGATTGCATACATGGAAACCACCACCCTCGCCCTGCTGTTACTGGTCCCGCTGCTGGTCTGGCGCATTTATTCGCGCCTGAAAAAACTGGTGGCGCGCCAGAAATCGCAGCTGTGGCGGCACTGGACCGTGGCGATCGCGTTTCCCGCGCTGCTGCTGTTCCTGGCGACAACGACGAAATTCGACATCCTGCCCCTGTCCAGCCTGGGCGCCGCTGCCCTGGCCGGCGGCTGGCTGGGCGTGCTGGGCTTGAAGCTGACGCGCTTCGAACACGTCGGCAAGGACTTTTTCTTTACCCAGCACCGCTACCTGGGCCTGACCATCACGATGCTGTTCATCGCCCGCTTGCTGTACCGCGGCATGCAAATCTACCTGAACTCGCGCCTCGACGTGCCCGTGCCGCCGCCACCGTTTGGCCAGAGCGCGCTGACCATGGCCGCCTACGGCCTCGTCATCGGCTACTACGCCGTGTATGCGTGGGGCCTCGTGCGCTGGCGCCAGCGCAACCAGCCGCTGCAGGCGCCCGAGTAAGTCATCCCGTCAATAGTACTGGCACAGGCCGGTACACGTCGTCACCGACAGCGCCTGGCGGATCGTCGCCAGCGCCGGCGCCAGGGCCGGATCAAGGTCCTTGTCCGCATCCGCCAGGCTGTTCAGCAGACGTTCGCGCAAGGGCGGCGGCATCAGGCCCGCGTTCGCCGTGGCGTGCTGCGCGGCCGCTTCCAGCATCATTTTCTTTTGCGCCACGTTCCAGAACGCCACCTGCACGAACTGCACCACGCCGGAGTAAGCCGTGCTCGATCCCTTGCTGAAGGCGCGCGCGCGCATGCGCTCGGCCCCGCTCACCTCCTGCCCCGGCTGGTGACTGAATTCCTGCTCCATTAGACGGATCAAGTGCGCATGGCAATGCAGGCCAAAGGCGAACATGGTGCTCATCTCATCGCCATAATTGGCCAGGTTCTGCGTCACTTGCTCCTTGCGCGCCTGCTGCAATTCGGCGCCCGACAGCGGCAGCGGCAGCGCGAGGCCAAATTGGTAATAGGCCTTGCCCACGTTGGTGGCCCGCTCGCACAGGGCCACGCTCTGGTTCATGTCCTGCAGCGCCGCGACGGGCGCCTGGAACAGGCGCGGCGCATCGGTCATCCGGGCAAACAACGCGGCCACGTCAGGGTCGCCCAGGCGCGGCAAGCCGCCTTGTGGCGTCGCCTTGGCCATCATCGCTTCCAGGCGCGCGCTGGCTTGCTGGAAATCGGTATAGCTGTCGGCCCAGGCGGCGGGCGCCACGAGGGCGGAGGAAAGGCAGAGCAGGCGGCCGATGCGGCGCAGCGGCGGGGAAATCGATAGGGACATCAGATCAGAAGAATACTATTGGATAATTGGTAATTATAGGCAATCTGTATCCATAGTGCATTTAATTGCGTTTTACACCATCATTTGCTTGGGAGATGATGGTGACGCGCGGCCAGCGCGCCGCATAGTCCTTGCTGGCCAGCCGCTGCGCATAGCCATCCAGGCTGATGCGCGCCGGGTTGCGCCGCACCACCATATTGAACAGGTCATCGAGGCCATGCGGCGCGACGATGCCGATCTCGCCGTCAGGCTGCAGATAGATGCCAACCGAGGTGGCAAACTCGGGCCAGGTAGCGATGGCGTCGTCGAGCGACAGCAGGGGCGGCACGGCGTAGCCAAACTCGTCTTCGAACCACAGGTGCACCCTGGCCTGGTTGCACACCTCCCACGGCACGCCCGGCAGCAAGGTGGCCAGGCGCTGGCGCAGCTGCGTTTCGCTTTCCGGGCTTGAATCATGCGCATCGAAATACGCCACGTCGACATCGCTCAATGCCGATGGATGCGCATAGCCGTGCAAGGCGTCCCACACGAGATTACGCACGGCGCCGGCGCCGATGCAGCAGTCAGGCAAGCCCAGCTGCGCCACGGCGTGCAGGGCCTGCATGCACCATGGCGTGCTCCTGACGATGGCGCGCAGCCGCGCTGCCAGTGCCGGCTGCGTACTCACGCGCGGGTCCAGGATCGCGTCCAGGCGCGCGCCGGCTTGCTGGAATCGGCATCACTGCCGGCCCGGGCGGCGGGCACGGCAAGCAGCACGCCCGGGAACAGCATACGCAGTGGGTGCTGAAGAGCAGCAGTTTCCAAGGCGCGGTCTTTCTATTTCGTCAGCAAGTAATTGCTACGCAACGCAGGCGCCTCGCCCGTATTCCCGCTGCCATTCTCGACATTGCCGAAATATACGTTCAGATCCTGCTGCGGGCGGAAGTTGCGCAGCTTGACTTGCAAGGTGGTGGGATTGATCTTGGTGAACGTGCCGGGAAAGCACAGGCTGATCAGCTCATCCGGCTTGCCCTTGACCAGGTTCAAGGTAAAGTCTTCGATGCCATTCTTCCAGGTGTTGCCCGTCTTCAGGATGTACGAGACCCATTTGGCATTGACGAAGCCGCTCTCGCCTTGTTGCGCCGCCAGGCGGTTCCACGTCTTGTAGAAAGCCTTGTCGCCACAATACTTTTGTTCAAACTCCTTGCCGTCGCCCAAGTAAGAGGCACCGGGGCCGGCGGCCACGAAAGGCGCATATTGATGGCGCACGCGCACCGTTTTGCCGGCAGGGAATTTCTGCCGCCACTGGTAAACCACCGTCACGGACCAGGCCGGCACCCATTCTTCGTCTTCGGACAGCTTGGCCAGCAAGCCTTCGGCGATCATGGCTTTTTGCTGCGCGGCGCTCAAGGGCGCCACCTTTTTTTCGAACGGGCTGAACGACGGAAAATAAGCGACTTGCGCGTCCGACAGGCCAAGCTGCGCCAGGCGCGCCGTCACGTCACGGCTGTCGAGTTTGGCGACCAGCACGGTCTGGTAATCCTTGCGCTTGCCATCGACCTCGATCGAGAACTGCTGCGGCTGGCCGTAATACGTGGGCGACTGGTGGTAGCCGGCCTCGTAGGCAGGCAGCGGAAAGATGATGGTCTCTTCCACATCGCTTTTCGATTCATTGAGAAACTCGTACTCGACCTTGATCAAGTCCGGGCTGACCGTCAGCACCTCCTTTTTCATGGCCACGGCGTCGCTCTTGCCGACGATAATGCCGCCGGTACCGACCGAGCCGATGCCGTCGTTGGCCATTGCCGGCGCCGAACACGCCAGCGCCAGCGCGGCAGATGCCAGCAAGGTGCGCACCAGCATCACGCCGCCTTGCCCGAGACGGGATCGACCCGGCGCTGCAGCACGAAAATCGGTTGCGCCCATTGGGTATCCTTTTTCTTCTTGCTGGTGATCAAGGTCAGCTCCGACGGATCGTAGACATCCGTGTTGTGCGTCAACGGCGTCGTCATCAGGTATTGCGCTTCCGTGTTTTTCAGGAACTCGCCGACCAATTGGATGTTGCGGATATCGAGGTGGGCAAACGGTTCGTCGATGAAGACGAAGCCCCCGGAACCGTCTTCCGATTTCAGCAAGCCGATCAACAGCACCAGCGACTTCATGACCTGCTGGCCGCCCGACGCTTCGCCGTCATTCATGCCGATCACGCCCTTGCCATCGAACTTGAAGCGCACATGCAAGCCCGCCTGCGACAGCTGCACATCGTCGTTTTCCAGGCGCACGGGGTCGGCATGCACTTCGATGCCGGCCAGTTCGCCCAGCTCCTTGATGTTCTTGCTGTACGTCTTGATGGTGTAGCGCAAGCGCTCCATGTAGGCGCCGCGGGCATTGCCCGTCGCTTCGATGGCCCGGTTGTTCTGGTAGCGGCGCTCGTCCGTTTCCGACTGGCGGCCATGCAGCTGGTCCGACAGGCGGTGATGCTGGTCGATGACGGTGGCGTCGAGTTCCCAGTCGTCGCGCGCCAGGCTGTTTTGCAGGCTGGCCACGCGCAGATCGACCTGGTGCGCATTCTGGTGCTCGGCGACGAGCGCCGCGCGTCGGCCCGGCCTGCGCCAGCTTTTCGGCAAGTGGCGCCATGCATGGCGCAGGGCCAGCAAGGCGCGCGCGTGCTCGGCGCGCTGTTCGATCTGCTTCTTGTAGCCAAGCCGCGAGCCCGCTTCCGCCTCGGACAGGGCCAGGCGCGCGTTTTGCCACACGGTATCGGCACGCGTGCGCGCCACGGTGGCGTTCTTCGTCAGGTTTTGCAGCTCGCCCAGGCGGCCGCCCACTTCCAGGCGCTCTTCCTTGAGCGGCTTCGAGTTGCGCAGCGCTTCGGCGAATTCTTCCTGGCGCGCACTGAGTTCCTTGGCCGCGTCGACGCCGGCGATGCGCGCTTTCAAGGCGCCCACTTCGGCCGCCAGTTTCGAGATCGCCAACGTCAGTGTGTCTTCCTGGCCTTCCAGGCCCGGCAGGGAGCGCAGCAGCGCTTCCAGGCGGCCGCTGCGGCCAGCCTGGCCGAAGCGGTAGCGCGACGCTTCCACGAACAGCGAGCGGCCGCCGCGGCGTTCGCGGTGGTACGCCTCGGGCGTGATCCACTCTTCGTGGTTGCCCAGCTTGAAACCCGCTTCGACGGAATCGACGCGGGAAATGCGCGACAGCTGCTCGATCAGCCAGCTAGGCACGGGCGCGGAAAATTTCACCACAGCCAGCAAGCTTTCGTCTTTTGCGACGGGCGCCGTGACCAGGTCGGGCACGATGAAGTGGCGATAGCGTTCCTTCTCGGCCAGGCGGTAGGCGGCAGCCGCATCCTTGGCCTTGTCCAGCAGAACCACCGAGGCATAACCGCCCAGCACGCCTTCGACGGCGCCCTGCCAGCGGCTGTCCGTCACTTCGACGATATCCGACAGCATGGCGTGGCTGATCCCCGCGTCGCGCAGCGCGCGGCGCATGCCGCGCACATTGTCCGGCTCCGGCATGGCCGTCTTGCCTTGCAGCGCGGCAATCGTCGCCTGCTCAGCCGCGATACGGGCCGACAGGGCGTCGCGCTGCTGGCGCTGGCGCAGCAATTCCGCTTCCTTCTGTTCCAGCTGGGCCGCCACTTCGGCGATGTCGCTGCCCGAGTCGGCCGCCAGCTTGTGCAGACGGTCCTTCTGTTCCAGCAGGCTGTCCAGCGGTTTCAGTTTCGCATTGATCAGGGACAAACGGCTCTGCAGACCAATGGATTCCTGCTCCAGCAGGGTCTCGTTCATCTGCGCGTCGGACAGGGCCTTCGCTTGCGCGGCCAGCGCATTGCGCTTGTCCGTCAGTTGCTGGTCGGCCTGCGCCATCGGTTTGCGCGCATCGCGCAATTGCCGGCTGGCGATGGCCGCCTTTTCGCGCGCCTCGTGGTACTGCAAGCTGGGCAGCACTTCTTCCAGCAGGTTGCGGCGCTCTTTATGCAGCCCTTCCCACTGGTGGTAATTGGCCACGCGCAGGCGCAAGCCTTCCAGGTTGGTTTTCGACGCCTCGAGTTCCGTCTCGAAGCGTTTCAGCTCCACTTCCGTATCGCGCTGGTGGCGCTTGGCTTCGTCGTAGGCGTCCAGCACTTCCTTGTCGCCAAACACCTGGAACACCAGGTCGAGCAGCTGGCGCGGCGCGTATTCGCACAATTTGTCCGTCTCGCCCTGCTCCAGCGCCAGCACTTTCGACATGGCGGGCGACAGGCCCGCATTGGCCAGGCGCTTGCGGTAGTTTTCCACGCCCAGCCAGTCGTTGGCATCCGTGATGTCCTCGATCTGCACATTACCCGGACGCATCAGATACTGGCGCTTCCAGTCGCCGCCGTTCTTCTGGATCTGGCAAAACAGCGTCACTTCATCGTCGCTGAAGAAGCCGGAACTGCGGAACGGGCGGTTCGACAGCTGCTTGCCCACGTTCTTGTTGTCGACCACGGCGCGCAGCCAGGCCGTCTGCTGGCCCGAGTGGCGCGCATAGTGTTTATACGTGCGGCCCATCGAGCAGTCGAGGCCGAACAGGGTGCGCAAGGCGTCGAGCAAGGTGGTCTTGCCGGAACCGTTCTGCCCCGCGATGGTGATGATCTTCGCGTCGAGCGGAATATTCTTGATGCGCTGCCAGTAATCCCAGTGCACCAGTTCAAGTGATTTGATATGAAACATGGGCGCTTTCAGTGAGGGAGGTCGGACGCGGGCTCGTCGCCGGCGTCAGGCAGGTCGCCGATGTCGGCGGACAGGTCGTCTGCCAGGTCGGCGTCGAGCAGTGAATCGCCGCTGACGGCCACCAGGCGTGCCGGCGCCCGCTTGAACACGTCGGCCAGGGCGCCATTGATGATGCGCTCTTTCAAGACGTCCGTGTCCATCATCAGGTCCAGCAGCGGACCTTCCAGGATGAAGTCGCCGCGCCGCTCGATAAAGCCCAGCTTGGCCAGGGTGCCCAGGTTCATGTCCATGCGCGTCTTCTTGCCCAGCTTGTCGCCGAAGTCGGACAGCAGCGCCTTGTAGGAAATGCCGATCGACGCGTCTTCCGCGCGTGGCAACGGCTTTTCCGTGCCGAACATATCGTTCTGGTCGTCGTCCGCGTGCTGGTGCGTTTCCTGGCGTTCGCGCTTGGGCAGGATGATCTGCGCCCACAGCACTACCAGCAAGGCCACGCCATCGCGCGCCAGGCCGAAATTATTGTTTTGCCACACGTCGCGCGCGCCGAAGATCTTCGGCTCGATAGTGCGCGTCAGGGCCAGGGTGACATGGTCGGCATACACGTTGTCGAGCAGTTTCAGGCCGCAGGCCAGCAGGCGCGCATCGATCTCGGCGCGGAACAGCTCGTCGGACAGCACGCGCTTGACGAGCTTGTCGTCGCGGCGCAGGGTTTGATGCGTGAGCAGGCGCGCAATCAGGATTTGGGAATCGTCATTCATCGGCGGTGCCGCTATCTAAATCAAGTGAAACATTCAGTGAAAGCGAGGCGATCGACATGGCCGCCACGTGGGGGTCGGTCAGTTGGACCATCTCGTCGGTCGGTGTAAAGGTAATCGGCAGACGGGCCAGTTCCGCCGTGGATCCCTGCAAGCTCGCTTCGGACACGTCGCCCAGAAGCGGCAGCATCGAGGCGCGGTACGAGGCCACGGCAAAGCTGGCCGGCAGCAGCGAATCCTGCACGGGCACCGATTTCGGCCCCTCTTCGCCGATGCTGGGGAAATTGCCCAGGCTGGCGAAGTTCGACAGGCGTTCGAGCAAGTCATCGAGTTCAAGCTGCATGGCGGGTCCGTCGCTGATGGTGGTGGGCGCGTCCTCGCCGCTGGGCAGGCCCGTGTTGATGACGCCTGCCGCCCGTTCGGACAGCAGTTCCGTTTCGGCCACGTCGATCATCTCGGCCGGCGTGGAGAACAGGGGCACGACGGGCTGGTCAATGGCGCCTTCGGCCAGGCTGGCCAGGTCGTCATGCAGCAAGAGCCAGCGCTTGATGTCCGTGGTCGACAGGCCCGACTGGCCCAGGTGCACGCGCTGGCGCTCGATCTGGTTCAGGGCGCGCGAAAACATGCCTTGCATGTTCAACAATTTGCTTTGTGCGCGGCCAATCGCCTGCGCCGCCTTGTGCGTGGCGCTGTCCGCGTTTTCGTCGGAAGTAATCGCCACGAGAATCTCGGAACCCTTCTCGACCCAGTCGCACGCCATGTTCCACTTCGCCTGCGCCGTGCGCAAGCGGAACTCGGAACCGGAGGCGATGGCGTCGGAGAACTCTTCCGTCAAGTCCACCAGGCGCCCCAGCAAATGCTGAAGTTGCTCGACCGACACGCCGCCGACGGCTTGCGCGCCCGCCACCTGCGACAGCAGGAAACCCATTTCCGCTTCATCTTCCGTCTGGCCCAGGCCCAGCAGGCTGTCGATGGCGGACAGCACATTGCGCGCCATCGGCGTGACGCGGTACACACCCTGCTGCGCATCCCAGGCCAGCAACTGGTTCGAGCGCAGGCGCAGCAAGACCGTTTCCAGGCTTTCCGGCAACAGATACGCCAGTTTCGTATTGATATCGGCGCGCGTATAGGCGGACGTGGCCGCATCGGACGCGAGTTCGCGCAACACCAGCAGACGCACCAGCACGCCATCGAAACCGCCATGGAACAGGGCCGTAAACACTTGCAGCAGGGGCTGCGCCCGCTTCAAGTGAAATACCTGCTCGATCTCGTCGGCCGAAATATTGGGCTGGAAATGCGCCTGCAAGGAATCGTGATGCTCTTGCTCTGTCTGATTTGCATCCGTAGCCACGGCTGCACTTGCCATTATATCAATCATTCTTTTCCGGATGAGTGTTCAGCGGGCGGCGCTGCGGGCTAACGCGGCGCTGCGGGGCGGGGGCGTCAGTATATCAGTTCTGACATGCAATTTAGCGCATGGGAGGGGGCGGTGCGGACACGGCGCAACACGACCGGTGCGCCGTGCCGGGCCAGGAGGATGAAATGGGGAACCAAACACGGCATGCCTGGCCCCAAACCATTAGTGAACACTTACTTCTTGACGATCTTTTGCAGGGTTTGCTCGACGTAGTCGCCGTCTTCATCGGCGAACGTCACCTTCACCGGATACCATTCCAGCGACGGCGCCAGCCACAGGTCCACTTGCTGGCCCTTCTTGTCCGGCGGCGGCGCCTTGACCAGGTGCACGGCCTCCACCAGACCCTGGCCGGTGGCGACGGTCTCCTGCTTGACGACCTTGAAGGTCCACGGTTCGGCGTCGTGGCGGCCGGCAACGAAGAAGCTCCATTCCGAACCGGGCGTGAATTTTTCGGGCGCGGCGCGCGCCACGCTGACCAGTTGCCAGACGGTGCTGTTGCGGTCCTGCTCGCCGCCTTTCAGCGGATAGCTGTCATCGCCCTCGCTGAAGACGATGGTCTTGCTGTCGCGCTTGAAGGTGGTGGTGGCCGCTTCCTTGCGGAAACGCTTTTCCACGAACTGCGCCGGCGCCAGGCCGAAATCGTCGACCGTGCCTTCGCTGCGCTGCTCGAGGATCTTGCCAAACAGGGCGGCCTTGGTTTCGGCCAGCAGCGAGTACTTGCCGTCGCCGGCGCGCCAGTTGCTGACCGATTCGCCCGACAGCGCAATGCCGCGCTGCTTGGCCTTGATCGAATACACGAGGTCGGCCGATGGCGCCAGCTTGTACGGGCGTTTGATGACGGGATGGTCCACGGGCTCGTCCGCCGCCATGGCGGGCGTCAGGGTGGCGGCCAGCAGGCTGGCAGCCAGGATGCGTTTCAAGGTAGTCAAAGTGGTCATTTATTTTCCTGTGATGTCGGTGCAGCATTTACGGAGATCTTGGTCACGGTTTGCGTGGTCAGCGCCCCGTTCGCTTCGGTATTGCGTATTTGTACCGGATACCATTGCATCGATGGCGCCAGCCAGATATCGAGCTGCGACGAATACGTGCCGGGCTTCGGCGGCCGGCGCAAATGCCAGGTCACCAGCCGCCCCATCTTGGTCTCCAGCTCTTCCTCGCCCACCAGGTGGAAGCGGAACACGGTCGCTTCCTTTTCCTCGCCGACGAGAATGTCGATATTGCCCACCAGCTGGTTGACGTCGGCGCGGCCGATGGCGGCCAGCTGGAACGGCACCGTGGCCTTGTCTTGCACCCCTTCCTGCCATGGCGCCGTGGCCGTCGTGGCCGAAAACGTGATGGCCTTGGCGTCGCGGTTGAAATGCGTGGCCGTTTGCGCGCGGCCCTTGCGTTTCTCCGTGGCCGTGACGGGCACGATGCCGCTGCCATCGATCACGCCTTCGCTGGTCAGCACCAGCAGGTTGATGCGCGTGATCAGCATGCTCAAGCCCACCTCCAGCTTCAGCTGATACGCGTCGCCCCGGTTTTCCCACGCCATCGCGGCCACGCCCTGCCACTTGGTGCCGTCCGCATCGCGCCGGTCCACGTGCAGGTCGAACTGGGCCGACGCGGGCGCATTCGTCTTGTAGTGCCGTGCCTGCTCGACGGGCGGTGGCGGCGGCGCGCTGGCCGGCACGGGTGCCGCTGCCACGGCCGGTGCGGGCGCCGTGATGGCCGGCGCAGCCACCGCGGCCGGCGCGGTCGTGGCCGGGCCTTCCGGCACGTCGCTGACAGGCGCCGTCAACTGCGGCGTTTCGCTCGACGCCAGCTCCGTCAGCGGCGGTGGTGGCGGCGGCCTGGGCTTGGGCACGGGCCGCAGTTCGGGCGGCGGTGGCGGCGGCGCCACCGGCAGGGGCTGGATCGGCTCGGCGATCAAGGCCATGCTGACCACCTGTGCATGATCCTGCCCCAGCGGCACCATGCTGGCATGCGAGGTGAGCCATTCCAGCGCCACGTAATGCAGTGCGCCGATGACCGCAACAAAGATGACGGTACGGCGGCGCGGTGACGAAAAGAAGGAAGCAGGCATCATGAGGCGTAGTGTAACGCTTCCGCCCCGCTTCCCGCTTCTTGCCCGTGCTCAACTCTTAATGTTTTATGTAAGAAAATGTTGGCGGCATTGCGTCAGTTGCAAGCCGATATCTGCTACGCTAAGCCTATCCATCTACCAGGAGATTTCGCATGGCAAACCCGCAAATGCCCCAAATTCCGGGCGCAGCAGTTGTGACCGATACGCTCGACTTCGTCAAAAACCTGTGGGGCAGCATGAGCGTGCCCGGCATGGGCGTGCCTGGCATCACGGCGCCCACCATGTCGGTGGAAGAGCTGGACAAGAAAATCAACGACTTGAAAGCCGTCGAAGCGTGGCTGAACCTCAATACCAGCATGCTGCGCGGCAGTATCCAGGCGCTGGAAGTGCAGCGCGGCACCATCGCCACATTGAAATCGATGGGTGCATCACTGGCGGCGGCCATCACGCAACCGGGTGCCAGCGAGAAAACCGTGTTTGAATCCGTGCCCTACGCTTCCGCGTTTTTCCAGCAAGCCGCGCCTGCGGCGCCTGAACCGAAACCGGCGCCCGCACCTGCGCCCGCACCGGAACCCGCTGCGGCGGAACCCGGCGATGCCGGCAGCCAGTTGGCCAATCCAAGTGCTTGGTGGAATTTGTTACAAGATCAGTTCAAGCAAGCCGTATCGACGGCCATGTCGCCCGATGCGGCCAGTGCGGCAGCGGCCAGCTTTGGCAGCGTGAGCAAAACCAAGCCAGCGGCCAGCAAGCCGGCCAAACCTGCAGAGGCAGGCACGGCAGCCAAGGCCAAGGCCCCGCTGCGCAAGGCGCCCGCGAAGCGCGCGGCACCCAAGGCTAAAGCGCCAGGCAAGGCCTGATGCTGCAAGCCGGCGATATGATCAGGCGATACGATGAATGCGGATCGCCTCGATCATGTTGTCGGCCTGGCGTTTTACGTCACCGATCGTGATCAGGCCTTCGTCGGCCAGCGCCTTGGCGTGCTCGTACGAAGACTGGAATGTTTCCAGCGTGTCTCCCTTGGCGGCGACCGGGCGTACCCAGGCAATACTGCCGACTTTCATTTTTTTGTACACTTCATTGACCACATCACGCATAGTTTCTTCCTTATTGTTGTAAAGCAACTCAAGCACGGGCGAACCCACGCTGGCCCCTAGTTTATCATCCAGCACGCTCGCGCATGGATTTTCCGCCTTTTTCCAGCGCCGGCGGCGCTTTTTCCGCGACCACGACGGCCTCTTCCGGCCCCGGCGGCGGCGTCAGCTGCACCAGTTGCTCCATCAATTGCGCGAAGCGTTGCTGCCCTGGTGCAATTTTGTCTACATACAACAACACTTCCATGGCCTCGGCCGCCAAGTCGGCCTGAAACCCGCGCTGCTGCAGGAAGGACACGATGATTTGCGCGGAATTGAACAGGATGCGCAAATTGTTCGGCAGTTTTTCGCGCGCCGCGCGCATCCAGGCGACCGCTTCGTTGAGCTTGTCCGTCTTCCACAGCAGCACGCCCTTGTTCATCAAGTCCGACGCTTCCTTGCGCGAAGCGATGATCAGGCTGGTGCCTTCGTCGCCCATCTTCGCCTTGTCGAAAATCTTTTGCACTTCGTCCTGCACCACCTGGTTGTCGTGGTTGTTCTTCACCACGTAGCACAGCAGGCCGGCCGGCGCATCCTTGACGCCGACGGCGAACAGCAAGGTGGCCAGTTCCATGCAAATGCTTTTCTCGGGCCGCGCCGGGTCTTCCAGCAGCATGGCTTCGAGCTCGTCGCCGCACTTGCGGGCGCGCCGGTAATCGCCCGTTTCATGGTGCACCATGCCTTCCGTGATCTTCGCGCGCAAACCAATCTGCTCGGGCGAGAATTCGCGCTGTGCCAGCAACAGCCATTGCAGCGCCTCCTTGGCATCCTTCTTCAGGCCGCACACGCGCGCCAGGCCCAGATAGGCGTCCGGCGTCTTCATGACGGAAAACTCGCCGATGGAAATACACTTGCGAAAGGCCTTTTCCGCCATGCTGACATTGCCGACCTTCAAGGCCGCCAGTCCCAGGTTGCGCTGGCGCGGCACGGAATTGGGCGACAGGCGCGCCGCCTTTTCCAGCACGCCGCATGCTTCCTCGTGCTGGCCCATCAACTGGTAGGCGACGGCCATCTGGTCGTAGGCGTCGATGTAATACTTGTTTTCAACGATCACGCCCTGGAAGATCTGCCGCGCCGCCTCGTGTTCGCCGTTATTCATGCGGATCTTGCCCAGACCCGCCTTGGCCCAGCTGTAATCGCGCTCGGCCAGCACTTTCTCGTACACGGCACGGGCCTTTTCCGGTTCCCCGCTCTTCAGCAGCAAACTGGCCTTCATGCGCAGCAGTTCCAGCTCGTGCAGCTTGTTGAGCTCGATCTGCGCGTCGCACAGCTTGGCCGCGCGCAGATAATCCTTTTCCATGCAAGCCTGGTCGATCTCGCGGAATACCTGTTTCTTGTGCCATACGCGGTTCAGCCGCGTCAGCAGCACGCCTTCCGTGATCGGCTTGATCAGGTAGGCGTCGGGCTGGTGCTCGGCCGCGCCCATCACGGATTCCACGCTTTTCTCGGCCGATACCATCAGCCAGACGCTGGACGGCGCCGTCAGATTGCGCACGCGCGTCTCTTCCAGCACTTGCTGGCCATTCTTGCCTTCGCCCAGGTTGTAGTCGCACAGCACCACGTCGTAGCGCGTCTTGGCCAGCAGCTTCATGGCTTCGCCGCCGCTGGCCGCCTGGTCGATATGGCGCGCGCCCAGGTTGCGCAGGGATTCGCGCAGCAGGATGCGGATGCCGATGAAGTCGTCGACCAGCAGATAATGTTTGTCGGCCCAGTCGGTGCTGCCCGCTTCGGCGGCGGTGGCGTGGCTGTCTGTCGTCATGGATTCCTCGTTCAGGGCAGGCGCAGGATGAAACAGCCGCCGCCCAGGGCGCCGCCGTTTTCCAGCGCGATGCTGCCGCTGCTGCCCCTGTGCTTGTGCATCTTTGCCACTTCGCTGGAAAAATACAGACCCAGTCCCGTGCTGTTGGTGGAAAAGTTCACGCCGGCCGCCATGCCATCCATGGCCGCGCTGCCCGCGTCGAGCAAGGCCTGCGTATAACCGTCGCCATTGTCTTCCACGCGCAGCTCGAGCAAGCCATCGGCCTCGCAGACCGACAGGCGGATCGTGTCCTTCGTGTAGCGGATGGCGTTGTTGATGGCGTGCGCGAGCACGCCGATGACCAGGTCTTCATCCAGGGTCCAGATCAGCTCGGGCGGACAGGCCGTCTCCAGCCGGATGCCTTTCGAGGCCAGCAGGATCTTTTCCTGGTCCACCACCTGGTCGACCACCTGGCTGACCAGCTGCGGCTGCACATCGAACGGGTAGCCGGGCTTGCCCACTTCCTTGTACAGGGCCAGCAGCTGGATCAGGTTATCGTTGAGGCGCTTGGTCTGGTACAGCATCTGCGCCATCTGCAGGTAGGCGGGGTCGGCCTGGGGCGAGGGCTTGGCCTGCTCGGCCGCCAGCAGCGACTCCAGGGTGCCGCTGACAACGCTGATCGAGTTTTTCATGTCGTGCACGGTCGACGCCAGGAACAGGAAAAGCTCGGGCGAGCTGTGTTGATCTTCCACCGGATATCTCCTTGGGCCGCAGCTTGAATATTGCCAAGGATAAATTATACCGCCAGCATGCGCGCGCCTGCCAGCCGCGCGTAAAGTCCCTGACTTGACGCAACAATGCCGCCCCCGCTTGCGCAAGGGCGGCATTGGATGGCCAAGCCGGCAAGATCAGCGGCGTGCGGCCGCCAGGCGTTTGACCACGACGATCATGCGGTCGATTTCCTCATACGTATTGTAGAAGGCGAACGATGGCCGCACGGTCGCCTCGACGCCGAAACGGCGCAAAATCGGCTGGGCGCAGTGGTGGCCCGAGCGCACGGCGATGCCCTCGTCGTTCAGGGCCCGCCCCACTTCCGCCGGCTCGTAACCGGCCAGCACGAACGAAGCCACGCTGGCCTTGTCAAACGCCGTGCCGATCAGGCGCACGCCGGGAATGGCCTGCAGGTGGTGCGTGGCGTATTCCAGCAGCGCGTGCTCGTAGGCGGCGATGTTTTCCAGGCCGATGCGCTGCACGTAATCAATGGCAGCGCCCAGGCCCACGGCATCGGCGATATTGCCCGTGCCCGCCTCGAAACGGTTCGGCACGCCCTGGTAGACGGTGCGCTCGAACGTGACGTCGGCGATCATGTTGCCGCCGCCCTGCCATGGCGGCAGCTGCTCCAGCAAGTCCGCCTTGCCATATACGGCGCCGATGCCCGTCGGGCCGAACACCTTGTGGCCCGAGAAGACATAGAAATCCGCGCCCAGCGCCTGCACGTCCACGCGCAAATGCGACACGGCTTGCGCCCCGTCGACCAGCACGCGCACGCCGGCCGCGTGCGCCAGCGCGATGATCTGCGCCACGGGCGTGACCGTCCCCAGCGCGTTCGACACCTGCGTCACGGACACCAGCTTGGTACGCCCGTTGAGCAGCTTGCGGAATTCATCGAGCAGTATCTGCCCGCTGTCGTCGACGGGAATCACGCGCAGGGTCGCGCCCTTTTCCGCCGCCAGTTGCTGCCACGGCACGATGTTGGCGTGATGCTCGAGCTGCGAGACGATGATCTCGTCGCCGCTGCCGATGTATTTGCGGCCAAAGGTGTTGGCGACCAGGTTGATGCCCTCGGTGGCGCCACGCACGAAGATGATTTCATTGGGCGAAGCGGCGCCGAGGAACTGCGCCACCTTGGCGCGTGCCGCTTCATACGCATCGCTGGCGCGCGCCGCCAATGCGTGCGCCGCGCGGTGGATGTTCGAATTTTCGTGCGCATAGAAATACGACACCCGGTCGATCACCGACTGCGGCTTGTGCGTCGTGGCCGCATTGTCGAACCAGGCCAGCGGCTTGCCGTTGACCCGTTCGGCCAGCACGGGAAAATCACGCCGCACGGCATGCACGTCGAACGGCGCCGGCGTCTGGTGCTGGCCAGGCTTCGCCGCCGAAGGCAGCTCGGTCTGGAAATAGAACGCGGGCTGGCTGTTAGCCGGCGATACGGGCAGCTGGCGCGCGGGCGTCTGCTGCGGCGTGGCAAACAGTCCCCGCACATCGTCGGGTGCCGCTTGTCCCAGCCCCTGCTGCGCCAGGCCGTCGAGCTTGCCGTTCGACGCGGGATAGCCATGCGCGCCGCCGACAAAATAATAGGGCGACGGCGCACTCAGGGCGGACAGGCGTGGCGTCGGCACGGAGGCCGGCGCCGGCGCAATCGGCGACTCCAGCGGCGCCGTCACGGGCGGCACCTGCGCCGTCGCCACGCCGGGGGCGATGGCGGCAAACGAAGGGCCGGGCTGCGGCGGCGGCCGGTTCGCATAGCGGGGCGCCGCATCGAGCACGCTGCCGGAACCACCGAGGCTGGGAGATTTATCCACGCCCGGCAGGCGGGCAAAGAATTCACCGGCCAGGCGGTTCAGGGTCGCTTCATCAGGTAAGAACGGGACGGCAGGCAAGCCCGCCGCGCCATCACTTGTAGGTGTCTGGGTAGTCATGGTATTTACCGATCTCCACGTCTTCCAGTACGGCCAGCGCATCGTCGGTCAGCACGGCCAGCGAGCAATACAGCGAAATCAGATAGGACGATATCGCATGGCGGTTGATGCCCATGAAGCGCACGGACAGGCCCGGGCTTTGCTCGCCCGCCAAGCCAGGCTGGAACAGGCCGATCACGCCCTGCCGCTGTTCGCCCGCGCGCAGCAAAATGATTTTCGTCTTGCCGTCTTCGATCGGCAGTTTGTCCGATGGCACCAGCGGCACGCCGCGCCACGTGAGGAACTGGGAGCCGAACAGGCTGACGGTCGGCGGCGGCACGCCGCGGCGCGTGCATTCGCGGCCAAAAGCGGCAATGGCCAGCGGATGCGCGAGGAAAAAGCCCGGCTCCTTCCACACTTTCGTCAGCAGTTCGTCGAGGTCGTCCGGCGTGGGCGCGCCCGTCAGGGTGAAGATGCGCTGGTCGTCGTGCACGCTGGCCAGCAGGCCGTAATCGGGATTGTTGATCAACTCGCTTTCCTGGCGCTCCTTGATCGTCTCGATGGTCAGGCGCAGCTGCTCCTTGATCTGGTCGTGCGGGCTGCTGTACAGGTCCGACACGCGCGTGTGCACGTCGAGCACCGTGCTGACGGCATTGAGGAAATACTCGCGCGGCTGGTCGTCGTAGTCGACGAAGGTTTGCGGCAGTTCCGACTCGTCGCGCTGCGAACAGGCGACGCGCACGTCCTTCGGATTCTTTACGCGGTTCAGGCGGTAGATACCCGCTTCCACGGGCAGCCATTGCAGCAGGTGCACGAGCCAGCGCGGCGTGATCGTGGATAACTGGGGGACGCTCTTGCTTGCATTGGCCAGCTGGCGCGCGGCGTTATCGCCCAGCGCGAACTGGTTCTCTGTTGCTTCTGCCATGACTACTCCTGATGAGAAAAGTGAATATGCTTATCTGAAAAACGAATAAAGTATCGGACGTCTCCCCTCTTCTCTCAACATGCTATCGCCACCAAAACACGCTTAACCAAACCTACTGCGCGTCGCGATTTGCAGCCTGCGATGCTCACTGTGCATTCGCACAGCTGCGCTTCTCGGCCACAACTCACTGCCGCTCGCTACGGTTTTGTTATGCGTTTTACCTGTTTTTAATCCACCAATTCCGGCTCGCAGCGCGCCATCAATCCCGCCAGGCCGATGCCCAGCGCGCCGGCCAGCTTTTCCACCGTCAGCAGCGACGGCGTGGCGGCGCCCCGTTCGATCTCGCCGATGAACGAGCGGTTCAAGTCGGCCGCTTCGGCCAGGCGCTCCTGCGACCAGCCATGCCCTTCGCGCAACTGGCGCACGGCCAGTCCAAACTGTTTGATCAACATGCTGTCCTCATGGGTGGTGGGCAAAAGCGGGGTGGGATGGCGCCGGCAACTCCGGCAACTCCTGCGCCTCCTGCTGGTTATGCGCTTGCGTGACATGGCTGCCGGGCGCCACGCTGCGGGTCAGCCAGACATTGCCGCCGATGACGGAGCCCTGGCCGATGGTCACCCGTCCCAGGATCGTCGCGCCCGCATAAATGACCACGTCGTCCTGCACGATGGGATGGCGCGCCAGTCCCTTTTTCAGCACGCCGTCGGCGCCGGCGGGAAAGCGCTTGGCGCCCAGGGTGACGGCTTGATAAATGCGCACCCGTTCGCCGATGATGGCCGTCTCGCCGATCACCACGCCCGTGCCATGGTCGATGAAAAAACTGCTGCCGATGATGGCGCCCGGGTGGATGTCGATGCCCGTCTGCGAATGGGCCACTTCGGCGATGATGCGCGCCACCAGCGGCGCGCCCAGCGCATACAGGGTGTGCGCCAGGCGGTAGTGGATGATGGCCAGGATGCCCGGATAGCACAGCAGCACCTCATCGACGCTGTGCGCGGCCGGGTCGCCATGGAAGGCGGCCGCCACGTCCGTGTCGAGCTGGGCGCGGATGCGCGGCAGCGCGCGG
This sequence comes from Janthinobacterium sp. YR213, assembly GCF_900099875.1. Lineage (NCBI taxonomy): Bacteria > Pseudomonadati > Pseudomonadota > Betaproteobacteria > Burkholderiales > Oxalobacteraceae > Janthinobacterium > Janthinobacterium sp. YR213. The sequence continues at coordinate 138,919 of NZ_FNDA01000003.1, forward strand.
GCGAAGCGCTGCACGATGGCCAGCGCCTGCTGTTCGATGGAGACCGTCTGCTGCAAGCCATGCTGGCGCGCGTGGTAACTGAGTTCGCGCCGCACCTGTTCGTGCAGCCCCGTCAAGGTCGTGTCGAGCGTATGGCCGACAAAGAAATCCTCGCTCTCCTGCTGCAGGTCGAGAGGGCCCAGGCGCATGGGAAACAGGGCTGCGCACAGGGCTTTGATGATGTCGTGCAAATGCTGGCGCGACGGGAATTCGCGCGCGCCGCACTCCTGATTGCTGGCCAGTCCTTCGCGCCACTGCTCGCGCACGGCGCGCAATTCATCGACGATCTGGCGCAGTTCCCATTGCGGCTGCGCGGCAAGGGAGACAGGGGGAATGGCTCGCTGGTTCATGGTGGTCCCGGGAAGAGAGTTAATCTTGCAGCCAAGGCAGCGCATGCCAGCGCCAGCCACCGCTGTGGCCACGCTGCTGCTGCTCGTCGAGGTCGCCCTCGAAGCCTTGCGCGATATTGAAGACATGCGTGAAACCCGCCTTGGCGGCCGCTTCGGCGGCTGCGGCCGAGCGCTTGCCGCTGCGGCACAGCAGCACCACGACGGCATCCTTGCCGCCCACCTTCGCTTCCAGTTCGCGCGTAAAGCGGGGATTGCGGTTCATGGACGTGCCGGTCGCCCACGCCACGTGCAGCGAGGCCGGCACGTAGCCGACGAAGGTGCGTTCCTCGTTGGTGCGCACGTCGACCAGCACGGCTTTGCCGGCCTGCACCAGCTGCCACGCATCCTGCGCGCTGACGATACCCGCATACGGCAAGCCCTGCGCCTGCGCCTGGGCGCGCGCGAGATTGAGTACTTCGTCAAAGGCCGCCTCGCCGTGCCCGGCGCGGGGATCGAAAATCAGTTCTGCAGCAGCCATCTTTCCACCTCTTTATTCCGTCGTCAAAAACCAGCACGAGTCCACTGTAGCGAACTTATGTTGTTCGGAAAACAAATTAAAAAGAGTTTGGAAAGCTGAAAAACGTATATGGGGTCGGTGTATGGGGTCAGACCCTCACACGCGCTGGCGCCAGGCTTGGCGTCAGCGCGTGTGAGGGTCTGACCCCAGCCCTCGCCTGCCCTGCGCCTACGCTCAAGCAGCGCGGCGGCGTTCGCGAAGTAAAAAACGGGCAGGATCGAGCGCCTCTGCCAACTGACGTTCCAGCGGCAGCGGCTCGCCCTCCAGCTGGCATGCCAGCAGCTCGGCCGCCAGCGGCGCCCAGATCAGGCCGCGCGAGGCATAACCGAGCAAACCAAACAGCCCGGGCCAGCGCGGTACGTCGCGCAGGCGCTCGCAGCGGCCTGGGACGCCGGGGTCGGGCAAGGCGCCCGCCAGCGGCAGGCGGTCCGGCGCCATGCAGCGAAAGCCCGTGCGGCCCGCCAGCGGCGCATCGAACGGGGCGACGCCCAGGATGTCGGCGATCTTCCCGATATTGTCTTCCTGGCTCGATGGGCGCAAGTCGGTGTCCGCGTCGGCATCGTAGCTGGCGCCCACGCAGACGACACCCTGGTGCGCCGGCGTCATGTAGGCTTCGCGGCAGACGACGAACGGCAACGAGGGCAAGCTGCCTTCGGCCAGGTGCGTGACCTGGCCGCGCACGGCGTCCAGCGGCAGGCCCGCCGCCTGCTCGAAATCGACGGCCCCCGTGCCGGCCGCCAGGATGACGGTGGGCGCGGCCGCGATCAAGGTGCCTTGCGCATCGCGCACCAGCCATTCCTCATCGCCACGCTCCAGGCGCAGGGCGCTGCTGGAAAAGCGCCGCGTGAGCGAGGCGCCGCAGGCGTCCAGCATGGCCGCGCAGACGGAAGACGGGCGCGCCCAGCCGCCCTGCTCGAACCACCAGGCACCATCGGGCGCCGGCGCGCCCAGCATGGCGCTCGCCTCGGGCGCTTCCAGCCAGCGGGCGAATTCGCGCGGATACAGGCCACTGGCGGCGATCTGCCGCTGCACCTGCGCATGCGCGCCGTCGCGCGCCAGGTGCAGCACGCCGCTTTGCACACCCTCGATGGCGGCGCCGATGCCGCCCAGGTCTTTCCAGCGGCTCAGCGAGTACAGGTAGGCGGTGCGCACCAGGCGCGTGGCGATATTATCGTCCTTCGACATCAGCGGCATGAAGATGCCGGCCAGGTTGCCCGACGCCTCGCTGGCCGGCTGCGCGTGGCGTTCGATCAAGGTCACCTTCCAGCCGCGCGCGGCCAGCCGTTCGCAGGCGGCCGCGCCGGCCACGCCCGCGCCGATGACGATGGCGCGCCGCTCGGGCACGGTGACGGCCGCGTATTCTTCGCGCCGCGCATAAAACACGGCGCGCAGGCGGCTCTCGTCGAAGACAAACCCATTCTTTTGCAGGGCGGCGCGCTGCGCCTCGTCCAGGTGCACGGCCTGCAGGCGGGCGCCGTCCATCATCAGGCGCGCCAGCACCGGCGTGGCTGCGGGCACCCAGGCCAGGTGTACTTCATCGACGCGCGCCGACAATTGCGCCAGGCAGGCATCGGGCTCGCCGATCAGCACATCGAGCGTGACGAGGCCATCGTGCGACACCATGCGGTGCAGGCCCGGCACGCAGGGCGGCCACTGTGCACGCCACTGCTCGGGCAAGTGGCGCGCATCGACGGGACGCGGCGCCAGCGCGATGTAATGGAGGCGGCGGCCGCCATGCGCCGCACAGGCGGCGCGCAAGCGGGCGCCGTCAAAATCCGTGTCGAGCAGGACGAGAGCGCGGCGCATCAGCGCCCCGCCCGGCAAAAGCAGGTGGGCGCATGGTCATTGACCATGCCGATGCCCTGCATGTAGGCGTAGATGATGGTCGAGCCGACGAACTTGAAACCCCGCTTGAGCAAGTCTTTCGAGAGTTTGTCGGACAAGGCCGTCTTGGCGGGAAACTCGCCCGGCTGCCAGCTGTTGACGATAGGCTGGCCATCGACATACGCCCACAGGAAGCTGTCCAGGGTCTGCCCTTCCGCGCGCAGGCGCAGGTAGGCTTGCGCATTCGTGATGGCGGCCGCCACCTTCAGGCGATTGCGCACGATGCCGGGATCGAGCAGCAGCTGCGCCACCTTGTCCGGGCCATACGCGGCGATTTTTTCAGCATCCCAGCCGTCGAAGGCGGCGCGGTAGGTATCGCGCTTGTTGAGGATGGTTTCCCAGCTCAGGCCCGCCTGCGCGCCTTCCAGGTTCAGCATCTCGAACAGCCGGCGCTCGTCGTGGCAGGGCACGCCCCACTCTGTATCGTGGTAGTCGAGATAACGGGGATTGGCCGGGTTGGCCCAGGCGCAGCGGGTAATATTCATGGTCGTGTTCTTCATGTGCAGGCAAGTCCCAGTATAGTTTATCGGCCGCGCAGGATGCGGCCCAGTTCCTGCAAGCCGTGCGCCATCTCGGCCGGGGGAATCGCCGCAAAGCCCAGCAGCAGCCCGCGTGGCGTGGCACATTCCGGGCCCGCCGCCGGATCCGCATAGTGGCCCAGCGGACGCAATTCGATGCCATGCTCCAGCCCTGCGCGCGCGACGGCTTCCTCATCGTGGCCGGCGCGAAAATACGCGCACAGCTCCAGGCCGCTGTCGGCCGGGCCGCACGCGAGCTGGTCGCCGAGTTCGCGCGCGATGCCGCGCACCAGCAGGTCGCGCCGTTCGGCATTGCTGTCGCGCGTGCGGCGGATATGCCGGCCAAAGTGTCCTTCGGCGATGAAGTCGGCCAGCGCCATCTGCGGCACGATGGCCGTGTGCCGGTCCATCACGGCCTTGGCTTGCACCAGCGCGTCGGCCAGCGCGGGCGGCGCCACCATATAGCCCAGGCGCAGCCCCGGGAACAGCACCTTCGACAAAGTACCCACGTACACCACGCAGCCGGCCCGGTCCAGGCTTTGCAGCGAGGCCAGCGGCGCGCCCGTGTAGCGGTATTCGCTGTCGTAATCGTCTTCCACCAGCCAGGCTTTATTGTGCGCGGCCCAGGCCAATAAGGCCAGGCGGCGGGGCAAGCTCATGCTCACGCCCAGCGGCATCTGGTGCGATGGCGTCACGTACGCCAGCTTCGCCTGCGGACAGTGCGCCACGCCATACGCCACGTCCAGCCCCTGCGCATCGACGGGAACCGGGAAGACGCGCGCGCCGGCCGCGCGCAGCGGGCCGCTGGCGCCCCGGTAGCCGGGCGACTCCATCCAGGCAGAGTCGCCCGGCGCCAGCAGGATGGTCGACAGCAGGAACAGCGCCTGCTGCGAACCGGAAGTGATGACGATCTGCTGCGGCGTGCACTGGACGCCGCGCGAGGCTTTCAAGTACACGCACAGCAGTTCGCGCAGCGGCAGGTAGCCGGCCGGGTCGCTGTAGCCGAAATGGTGGTCGGGCCGGCGCCAGCGCCGCGCTTCCAGGCGGTTCCACACGTCGAACGGGAAGTGGTCGATGCGCGGCATGCCGACACGGAAAGCGCGCAGCGGCCCCCGGTGGAACGCCACCTGGCGCATGGCCGCCACCACGCCCTGCCCGCGCGCCGACAGGGGCCGCAGCAGGCCGGGCGCGTCCGCCCTGGCGGGCGGCGCTGCCAGGGGGACATAGATGCTGACAAAGGTGCCGCGCCCCACGGCGCCGTCGAGATAGCCTTCGGCCGTCAGAAGCGCATATGCATTGAGCACCGTCTGGCGCGACACGGCCAGCAGGCGGCAAAACTCGCGCGTGGGCGGCAACTGCATGCCGGGACTCATGCGGCCATCGAGGATGGCCGCCTTGATGGCCGCATACAGCTGGCGAAACAGCGGCTCGCTGGCGCCGCGCTGCAGCGGCAAGGCGGCGATGATCTGGTGCAGGTGGGAAGCTGGCATGGCGGCGCTCTTAAATTGGTAGCTTAAAGATAGCACTTATTGGCTGTTTTAAATAGCCAAGACTGGCGCTAAGATGGCGCATCCCTTCTACTCTTGCGGAGCACCCATGCATCAGTTTTTCGCCACCGTCGCCTGGCAGCGCGACGGCCAGGATTTCGCCAGCCAGCGCTACAGCCGTGGCCATGCATGGCAGTTCGACGGCGGCCTGACGGTACCCGCCTCGTCGTCGCCCCTGTCCGTGCCGTTGCCCATGTCGGTGGCGGAAAATATCGATCCGGAAGAAGCGCTGGTGGCCGCCACGTCGAGCTGCCACATGCTGTTCTTCCTGTCGCTGGCAGCGCAGCGCGGCTACGTCGTCGACGACTACCGAGACGATGCCGTCGGCGAACTGGGCAAGAATGCACAAGGCCGCCTGGCCATGACGCGCATCGTGCTGCGTCCTCACATCGCCTTCGCGGGAACGCCACCCTTGCCCGACGCGCTGGCGGCCCTGCACCACGACGCGCACGAGCGCTGCTACATCGCCAATTCGCTGACGGCCGACGTGGTCGTGGAAGGAGCGCACTAGATGTACACGCCCGCCAGCTTTCGCGAAGAGCGCCTCGACGTGCTGCATGGCCTGATCGCCGCGCATCCGCTGGGCGCGCTGGTGCGCCATGACGACTATGGCTTGTGCGCCGACCATCTGCCGTTCGAGATCGCCGCACCCACGCCCGAGGCCCCGTTCGGCATCCTGCGCGCCCACGTGGCGCGCGCCAATCCGCTGTGGCGCGCGGCCGGCGGGAACGATGAATGCATGGTGATTTTCCAGGGGCCGCACGCCTACATCACGCCCGCCTGGTATGCGGAAAAGCAGCGCAGCGGCAAGGAAGTCCCTACCTTCAATTACGCCGTGGTGCATGCCCACGGCCCCTTGCGCGCCATCGACGATGCGGCGTGGCTGCTGGGATTGGTGGAGCGGCTGACGGCGCGCCATGAAGCGGGGCTAGCCACGCCGTGGCGGGTGGCCGATGCACCGGCCGGCTATATCGAGAAACTCTTGAAAGCCATCGTCGGCATCGAAATCCCCCTCACGCGCATCACGGGAAAGTGGAAGCTAGGGCAGAACCGCAGCATGCAGGACCAGGCCAGCATGGCGCATGGCCTGGCGCTGGACAACCAGCCCGGTGCGGCGCAGGCCCTGGGCGCGCTGATCGCCACCAACGTCACGCCAGCCAGTTGACGGCCGCTGAAAACGTCAAAAACGACAGCGCCGTCGAGAGCAGAATGATGCGGGCGATGCGCGCTGTCGCAGTGCTCACGATGATGCGCAAGGCGCGCGGCGTGGCCCGGACCAACGAGTCCACCCTCACGCCAGCCAGCTGACGGCCGCCGAAAACGTCAGGAACGACAGCGCCGTCGAGACCAGAATGATGCGGGCGATGCGCGCCGCGCAGTGCTCACGATGATGCGCAAGGCGCGCGGCGTGGCCCGGACCAACGAGTCCACCCTCACGCCAGCCAGCTGACGGCCGCTGAAAACGTCAAAAACGACAGCGCCGTCGAGACCAGAATGATGCGGGCGATGCGCGCCGTGTTCGCGCCGAAGCGTTCCGACAGCAGCGAGACGTTGCTGGCGCTGGGCAGGCAAGCCACCAGCACCATGCAGGTCAGCGCGAACGGATCGAGCGGCGCGCCCAGCGCGATGGCCGCGTGGCCGATGCCCCACACCAGCAGCGGATGCAGCAGCAGTTTTTTCAGCGCCACGGGCACATATTCTCCCAGCGGCGCGGGGTCGCTCGTGCTCATTTGCGAACGGGCCAGCACGGCGCCGATGGTAAACAAGGCGACAGGCGAGGCGGCGTCGGCCAGCAGGCCCACCGTCTGCATCAACGGCTTGGGCAAGGCCAGTTCCAGCCACGACGACAAGGCACCGAGCACGATCGCCCACGGCATCGGATTGCCGGCCATGCCTTTCATGGCATTGACGACGGCGGCGCGGCTGCCGTGCGCGCCGCCGCTGCCGATGCGCGACAGGGCGATGCACAGCGAGCTGGTAATCAACATGTCGACGACGATGGTGACGATGACGGGACCAGACGAACGGGGGCCGAGCAAGGTCAATAGCAGGGGCACGCCCATGAAGCCCGTATTCGGGAAGGCAGCCACCAACGCACCGAAGGCGGCGTTGTTCCAGTCGATGCGGTGGCTGAGGGTCATGGCCATGGTGACGCCCACCATGATCAGCGCGCACAGCAGGTAGACGCCGAACACGCTGGCGTCGAGCAGCTGCGCGATGGGCGTGGCGGCGCCGAAGCGGTACAGCATGCAGGGTAGCGCGAAGTACAGGACAAAACTGTTCAAGCCGCCGATGGCGGCCAGCGGCAGCAGCTTGCGCCGCACGGCCAGGTAGCCGCACAGCACCAGGGCGAAGAAGGGAAAGGTGATGGCGAGGATGGTCAGCATGGAGCGCCATTGTAGCGCGCACCGTGCAACCGGCCGCCTGGCGCAAAAAAAGGCCGCTCGCGCGGCCCAAGGAGGTTTCGGGGATAACGCCGCTGGCCGGCTAGGGCTTGAGCTGGGCGCGGATCTCGCCTGCCGGATAGGCGGCGCTGTGCACGTTCACGTACAGGTTGCCGGCCTGGTAGCTCGCATACTGGGGCGGCGTGAGCATGGCGCCGGCCGGCACGGCAAACATGCCTTCGGCGGTTTTCACCAGCGGCACGATGACGGGACCATTGGCGCCGGCGGGCGCTTCATGGATATGCGCGACGGTCGCCGCCATGCCCGTGTAGCGCACGCCGCCGCTGACGCTGCGGTCGCGGGCGACGCGGAGATTGCTGCTGCCGCTGGCCGTGCTGGTATTGGCAGGCACTTCCTGCGCCCCCGTCAAGGTGACGTCATGGCCGCCCGGCTGATGCGGGCCATGGGAACAGGCGCCCAGCAGGACGGCCAGCGCCAGCACGCTGGCGGCGCGGCAAGCGTGTTGTTGCAGTGTGCTCATCGCAGTACTCCTTTCACGGACATCGGCTCACGGCTGGCGCCCTGCCCCGCCCACACAGCCGGGCCGGGCTTGCGCCGCACTTGAGTTGCATAGTGCGACAGTAACGCCATGCCGCCGTGTCCGCTTTGCTGTACGCCAAACTTGCTGCTCGCGTGCCAGCGCGTCCTCAGGCAAGGTGGCCTTCCGCCACCCAGCCGCGGTTGGCGGCCGGCGCCTTCGGCTTGGGTGCGATGCCGCTGCTTTTTTCCGCGTCGAGGATGATGCTGCGCATGCTGTCGCTGGCGGCAGGTCCGGGCGCGAATGCGTAGTACTCGTCATTGATGGGCAAGCCTGTCGTGGCGTCGACCAGTACCGGATCGGCTGCCAGGCCCGTGTCGCGGCTGGCGATGACGAGGCTGGCGCCTTCCGGCGCGAAGTTTTCATTACCCCAGGCAATAAACGCCAGCAAGACGGGCTTGAAGGCGCGCCCGGACTTGGTCAGCACATAGTCGTAGCGGGGCGGCTTGGCGCAATACAGGCGGCGCGTCATCAAGCCCCCTTCCACCAGGTCGGCCAGGCGGCGCGTCAGGATGGTGGGCGCGATCTTGAGGCTTTTTTCAAATTCGTCGAAGCGCGTCTTGCCATAAAACGCTTCGCGCAGGATGAGGATGCTCCACCATTCACCCACCTTGCCCAGGCTGCGAGCAATCGGGCAAGGCAAATTATTAAAGTTGGTATGTTTCATGGCCATCTCCTCACGTTGATTCAACACAACAATCGAAAAAGTATTTCAGTTGCAATACGGAAACTTAGTTACTATCATCTTGAAAGCTACGCTCACCCCATGATGGCGGCCTGAAAATACGCACAAACTCACACTTTTCTTGTTCCAGTACAATCATGGCTCGTTCTGTCCCCCTCAACCCGGTACGAAAAACGGTGTCAGCCTTGCCATGCGGCGTCGCTGACCACGCCCGTTTTTCGCCAGATGCATCCAAGATGACTCCTTTGAAGCTTGCCGTACTGCCAGCCCTGTTTGCCCTTGCCGTTTGCCAGACCACCACCGCCGGTACCGTCTCTTCCGCATCGTTCCAGGCCACCTTCGTCGTCCACGATGCGTGCACCATCGTCTCGCAGCGCGGCGGCGCCCAGGTACGCTGCCAGCACAACACGCCCTATCTGCTGCTCCAGCAGGCAACGCCATCGGGCAACGGCCTCGTCACCGTCACGTTCTAAAAATAAATCGTTGCCGTCACCGTGTCCTTGTAGTCGCCGGGGCGCGGCGACACCTGCGCCGGCACGCGGCCGTAAATCGTCAGCGGCACGCTGGCGCCCGTGCCCGTGCCTGTCACCATGCTGGTGCCAGCCGTGCCATCGCCCCATGGCGCACCATCGAGGGTGGCTGACAGCAGGTAACTGACCTTGTCCGTGGTGACGGTGTTCTTCATTTGCCGGTTGGCCACATTGAGCGCCACGCTGCCGCCGTTGAGGGCAATCTGGTAGGCATTGTTGTTCACGCAACGCACGGACAAGGTGCTGGTGCTGCGCAGGTTGCCCGTCAGGATGGAAGCGTTCGCAAACGCCATCGGCGTGGCCGTGATGGTGCAATCGTTGATGGCCGTGGCATTCACCGTGAAACCGAAGCTGCCGCTGCTGGCCGTGCACCCCTGCAGGTTGATGAGGCCATACGTGGTGTAGGTATAGGTGCCCACGCCGGCAAAGCTCGACGTGTAGGCGGTATTGGCGTTGGCGACCGTGGGCACGGCGGCCAGGGCCGTGCCGGCAGGAATCTTCGCGTACACGGTAAAGGTGGTGGAATACGTGCCGGGCGGCGCCAGCAAGCCGGCCGACAGGATCATGCCGAAGGTCGACGGCGCGCCCGCCACGCCAGCGCCGCCCCAGATCTTCGCCGTCGCATACGAATTGTCCACGTACACGTTGTACTCCATGCGATTGCTGCCATTGCCCAGCTTGCGCGGCAGGGCCGACGTGGAATTCGTGCCCAGCCCCAGCGAGATGCACACCTGCGCGTTGGGCGTGAGCAACTGCCCCAGGTTCAGCGACGAAAACAGGCAGCTGAAGGTGCCCGTTGCCTGCGCCACGTAATCGGTGCCGGAAATCGGGCTGACGGAGCCGAAATCGATATTCGTCATGCTGACCGTGCAGGTGTCTGCCGCCTGCGCCACGCTGCCCCAGGCGCAGCCCAGCAGCAGAGTCAGCGATAACAGCAGGCGGCGCATCAGCGGCCTGCCCCGGCGCCGGCAGCAGCGCTAACGCAGTGCAGCGGCCCGATCACGGGCAAGCCGCCCGCCGCCGGACGCGCATAGGCAAAACGCACCGTGCAGGCGCTGTCGCCCTCGCCAACTTGCAACTGATTCTGCTCAAGCAGATCATCGACGAAAACGATGCCGTCAAATCCCACCACCGTCTGCTTGCCGCTTTGCACGTGCAACACGGGCAAGCCCGTGGCCAGCGGCCTGCCCTGCGTATCCTGGACGATGACGGTGGCCGCGCTGTAGCGCTCGATGGGAAAGGCCGCCAACACGCCCGCCAGGTGTTGCGGCACGACATTGATATTGCTCACGGGTACCCGCGCGTCAACATCGAGTTCATCCGTGGCGATGCTGATCTGGTTATTGCCATAAGGATTCAAATTCGGCACCAGCAGATAGCCGCTCCTGCCCGTCACGCCGATTTGGCGGTTTTCATGCAGCACCGGAATATTGCCCACGCCACCCGTGGAGACCAGCGCAAAACCGTTGCCCACCTGGCGCGCCGTCTCGATATGGCCATCCATCAGCACCAGCGCGCCAGCCGCGCCCAGCGAGGAGGCATTGCCCATGCTGCTGCTTTGCGTGCGCGCGCTCACGCGGCCGTCATTGCCCAGGTATTCCACCTGCGCCTGGCGATAGGCATTGCTGCCCGCCGTACCGGCCTGCAAGTTCCAACCGAAGCCGCCGCCAAAGTCCGCCGCGCGCTGTGCGCTGATGCTGCGGCCGCTCTCGCCGTTCTGCCGGCTGGTGTTTACGCTGATGGCCAGATTGTTGTCGAAGGCCATGCTCAGGCCAAAGTAGAAGCCCCGTTTCTCGCGTTGCCGCAAGTCCTGGAACAGGCTGGCGTTGAAGAACAGGCCGTGAAACAGGGTGGCCGAATAGCCCAAGGTGGCCAGCTTCGATGGCGGCGCGCCAGGCGTGCGGTAGCTGATGTAGCTGCTGCTGATGCTGCTTCCTGCCGGCAATGGCAGGCTGACGGTGAGCCGGTCCGCCGCGTGCACCACGGGGCTGCCGTCGCGCGAGGCCAGGTCGCCAAACCCGGCGCTGGCGCGCACGCTTTGCGCATCCACGCTGAAGCGCGGCCCCATGTACTGGTAGCCGGCGCCCAGCTGCACGCCACGGCTGCGGCCGGCGCTGGCCGACAGCGAACCGTTGAGCACGCCCGCCTGGCCCAGCCGCACCAGTGCGCCCGCCCCCGCCTGATACAGGCCGGCGGCCAATTCCGCATGGCCTTCAATCGTCAAATTGTCGCTGACGCCGTGGCGGCCGGAAGCGCTGGCGACCAGTTGCCGTTCATAGCCGAACAGGCGGCGGCCATAGTCGCGCCGCACGGCGCCCGCCTCGACCGAGTAATCGCTCAAGCCGCCGGCCAGCATGCGCGTATCGACATACAGGGGCAGCACGGTCGTCACGCTGCGCCCCAGCGCATCGCGCGTGATGATGGTGGCTTGCCCGGCGCCATTGATGCCGGCCACCTGGTTCAGCACAAATGGACCGCTGGGCACGCTGGCAGCATATTGCTGCACGCCGTTGACATACAGGCTCAGCGACGAAGGCACGAGCGCCGTGCCATCGACGGAGGCGACAGGAAAGGTCAGCAGGTCAGGGCGCAGCTGGAAATTCTTGCGCCACTGCACGCCGCCGACGCGCACGGCGCGGCTCCAGCTGAGCGACGAGGAAATCAGGTCGCCCACCTGCCACGTTTGCAAGGTCTCGGGGTCCGCGTGGCTCCAGAAGGTGTCAAAGCGCATGTATTTGCGCTGGTCCGACCCCAGGTTCAAGGTGCCGGTATTGCTGAAGACGCCGCTGTCATTGAAATAACGCAAATCGTTGAAGATGGCGGCGCGCCGCGTCTGGCCCAGCTCCGCATACGCTTCGTAATTGAGCACGGCGCCGGGCGTGACGCGCGATGACGGCGTCTGCGCCGTCGTGCGCGCGCTGATGCGGTAAGGCGAGCGCAAGTCGTCCGCCACCTGCAGCGACACGCTCTGGCGCGCCGCGTCATAGTCATAGCGAAGCCCGGGAATCGCATCGAGCGCGACCTCGGCCTGACCGGATGCGCCCAGGCGCGCCGGGTCCAGCCCCAGCTGCTGCAGGTTCGCCACACTGCTGCGCAAGCCTTTGCCCACCTGGGTAAAGCGCAAGATCAGCCCGGTTGATTCAGCATTCACAGTGACCTCCAGATACAGTTCATTCGGCGCCGCCGGATCGCTGGGCAAGCTGGCGGGGCCCGGATCGGCGCCCGTCACGGCCGCCGCATCGGCCCTGGCCAGCGGTGCCATGGCCAGCAGCAGCAAGGATGCCAGGACGCATTTCATGGTTTCGCCGCTTGCGCCCAAGGCGCGCAGCAAGCCGGCCCGTCATGGCAGCCATGTTCAAGGTGTCGAATTCTTGGCAATGAGTGCCTTGGCATTCACATTTACCGCAATACTCAACGGCCCATCCAGTTCAGCCTCCCTGGCAACGGGCAGGCGCCATACGCGCATGCGTGCCGCCAGGACATAACCAAACAGCCCCTTGCTGATGACAAACTCCTTGCCCGCCTGATTCGTCAATGTCATCGCACCGATCTGCGCATGGAAATTGCCGCTGTTCTTGACACGCAACATCCACTCGCCCTGTTCGCGGAACACTTGCCAGTCGAGCACTTCCTTGCCCGGCGCACCGGCCGGCAGCACGAACACGGGCACCGAGTAGCGCAGGCGGATATCGACGCCGCTGCGGCCCGCCTCATCTTCGCGGCTGACTTCATCGATGAGCACGCGATACGTCTTTTCCTGCGAGACAGGGCCAGCCTGGGCACGCACCAGGCGGATCGTCTGCCGGCTGTTGGCGGCGATTTCGACGATCGGCGGACTGGCCACCAGTTCCTGCGTCGGCGCCAGCGTTTCCTCGCCATCGCGCTGATCCCAGACGAACACGCGCACCTGCCCGTAGATGGGCTGGTCGCCGAGGTTTTGCAGGCTGATGCCGGCCGCACTCTGTGCGGCGCGCAAATTGAGCGTCACCGGCGAAATCTGCAGGCTGGCGCCGTGCGCGCCCGCAGCGCAGCAAGCCAGCAATGCCAGCACGCCTTTCATCAGGGAAGCAGCACAGGCCTTCACGCAGCGCCTGGCTTAAAAGTAAACGGTAGCCGTGATCGTCGACTTGTAGGTATCGGGGGCCGGTGTCGCTTGCGGCGGAATATTGCCGTACACCGTGATCGGCTGCGATGAGCCATTGCCGGTGCCGCCGACGGTATTCGTGCCCTGGGTATCGCCCCACAAGGTGCTGCCTGCCGTCTGGTACAGATTGAATTGCACCGTCCCCAGGTTGCCGCCCGTGCCGCTCATATAGCGCGTCGTGCCGGTCGAGCCGGTACCCGAGCCGGCCGTCAAGCCCACGTTATACAGCGTGGTATTGGTGCAGGTGACGTTCACGGTCGTATTGACGTTCACGGCAGTAGCCAGTACGCCCTGACTTTGGCCAAAGTCGAGATTGGCCGCCGCGATGGTGCAATTGGCGATGATTTTCAGGGTGACGTCAAAGGTGGTGCTGGCGCTGCCATTCAGATACACGGCTGCGTCGGCGCCACGAGGCAGAAGCGCCGTGGCGGCAATGGCCACGCTGGCAGCAACGATAAGGCGGGGAAAAATAACTCGCAACATGATACCTCCTGATGATGAAACATCATTAATGAGCCCGCCAATATGGAGGGCGTCGAGGATAGTCACGGTATTGCCGGCGTTTTCTTGGGCACGCAAACCAGGACGACAAAATACTTGCGCCGGGAGTCAGGAATCAAGGGACTCCGGCATTATTTGCAGCATTGGCAAAACAGATTTTTTGGCAATCGACATTGCTTAAAATCAATGCATGAGTGAATTATTGGCGATCTGGGAAATCCGCGCTTCTTCTCGCGGAGAAACATCTTTTGAAATACGAGAAAAGCAGAAAAAAAAGAAAAAGCGAGGCATAATAAGCCACAACTTGCTTTTTGGTTAAGTCATCCATGCCATGCCATTGACCAGCGAAACCATCAAAAAAAACATCTTGATCGTGGATGATTCCGCGTTCGAGCAGCGCATGCTGATGGAGCTTCTCAGCGAGCAGCCCTACCGTTTCAGCATTGCCTTCAACGGCTACCAGGGCTACCAGCTGGCATTGGCCACGCATCCCGACCTGATCCTGCTCGATGTGCGCATGCCCGAGATGGATGGCTACACGGCATGCCGTCTGCTCAAGGCCAATCCCGAAACGGAAGAGATTCCCGTGATCTTTCTCAGCGGCGCCGATGCCGCCAAGGAGCGCATCATGGGCTTGCAGGTGGGAGGCGTCGACTACATTTCGAAGCCGTTCACGCCGGAAGAACTGGCCGCGCGCATCCATATCCACCTGGGTTTGATGCGTAAAAGCAACAGTACCTTGCCAGCAACGGCGCCGATCAGCGACAAGCTGCAGCATCCCGACCTGGTGTTCGTCAATGCGGTCAAACAGCTGATCCTCGACAACCTGGGCAGCCTGCCGAACCTGTCCGAAATCGCCCGCAGCGTGGGCACCTACCGCGAAAAGCTGACCCTGATGTTCCGCGAGCAAACGGGCATGACGGTCTTCGCCTTCATCCGCGAAGCGCGCATTGCCCGCGGCGTGGAATTGCTGCAGCAGACGGACATCGACGTGCAGGATATCGCCCTGCTGATCGGCTTTCACAACGCGGGCAACTTCGCCACCGCCTTTCGCGAACGCATGGGCGTTCCCCCCAGCGCCTACCGCCAGCGCCTGCAGGAGCAGACGGGGCAGCGGCAGGCGGCGAGTGGTTAGAACTTGTAGTTCAGCTTGAGCGCCGCAACGCGTCCACGCGGATCGGCCTGGGTAAAGTCAAAGCCGGTGGAAGCATAGTCCCAGGGCGCGCGCTTGTTGGCCAGGTTTTGCACGATGAAGGTGACGTTTGCTGCCGGCGTGACTTGCCAGCTGCTGGTCACGTCAAACGTGCTGAAGGCAGCCACCGATTCATCGAGGTGCTGCTGCTGCGCATAGCTGCCCACGTAGTTCCATGTGAGCGTGGACGACCACTTGCCCTGCTCCCAGGTGGCCGAGCTGACGCCGCGCCATTTCGGGATGGAGCCGAAGTAGTTGGTGCCGGCGCCATCGGTCAGCGGTGCGCCATCGGACAGCGGTTCGGCAAAGCGCAGCACGCGGCTCAGCTGGCCGGCCAGGGTCAGCTTGCCCCAGTCCTTGTCGACGAAGCGCTGGCGCAGGTCCAGGTCGATGCCCGACACTTCGCGCTGGCCCTGGTTGCGGAACTGGCGGTACAGGGTCGTGATGCGCCCATCGGCGCCGCGCGTGATCTGTTGCGGCGCCGTGCTTTCATTCTCGAGGATGGTGGTGGCGCTGGCCGTGCCGATCACGCCATCCTGCTTGATACGGTAGTAATCGAGGCCGATGCTCGAACTGCTGGTGGGCGACACCACCACGCCCAGGTTCAGGTTTTTCGACCGCTCGGGGCGCAGGTTCGGATTGGCGATGGTCATGACCGTCACGCCGCGCGACTGCGTCGGCGTCAGGGGATCGCGGGCATCGATCACGCCGGTATAGCTGACGGCCGTGCTGTCGGTGATTTCCGGCAGCGATGGCGCGCGGAAGGCGCGTGAAACGGTGCCACGCAGCAACAACCATGGCGCCGCCTGGTAGCGCGCGCTGGCCTTGGGCGAAAACGCATTGCCGAAGTCGCTGTAATGGTCGGCGCGTCCCGCCACGTTGACGGACAGGTCTTTTACGACGGGCACATTGAATTCGGCAAACAGGGCCGACACATTGCGCGAGCCGTTGATGATATTGAGTGCGGGGCGCAGCTCCGTGCCCGACAGCACGGCCGTCGAAGTTTGCGAATCCATCTTTTCGCGGCGCCACTGGGCGCCGGCGGCAAATCCCAGCGGGCCAGCCGGCAGGTCCCAGATATCCTTGGCCGCCGAGAAGTCGAGCGTGTCGAGCGTCGATTCGGCCGGGCGCAGGGTCGACAGGCGCAGGCGGTTGCGCACGGCTTCGCTGTTTTGCGACTGGTCAAAGAAATTGTAGCTGCCGTCGGCCAGCACTTTCTGGAATTCGTAGCGGTTGACGAAGTTCTGCACCGTTTCCTCCAGCTTGCTGCTGGAATGGGCCACGGCCGTATCCCAGTCCCAGCCCGCCCAGGTACCCTTGGCGCCGGCCAGCGCGCGGTAGAAGGTGACGCGGTCCTGCTTCAGGCGCGGTCCCAGGTCGAACAGCGTGGCGGTAAATGGCAAGGGCGTCGTGCCCGGATTGTTCGGATGGCCCACGGGTAGCACCACGGGAATGGTATCGAGCAGCTTGGTGCTGTTGTTCCACACGCGCGTGGCGTTGTTCACCGTCAGCGGCGCGCTAAAGGTCTGGTCGGCGCGCGAATAACTGTGCAGCAAGTCGACATAGGCTTCCGTGTCCGCGTTCAGCTTGAGGGTGCCGCGCAGCGACGAGTGGATGCGCTGGATGCCCGGGATCAGCGTTTTATACGGCGCCGGATTGTAGGCCAGCACCTGGCCGCTGCCAGTGGGATTGATGTCCTTGTACGGCACCAGCTGCAGCGGGCCGCGCACGCCGCCCAGGGACTTCGTGGGATCGTTGCCGGCGTAATTCGTGGCGGTCCAGCCCAGGCTGCCGCGCTGCTGCTGCCGGTAATCGGCATCGCGCAGCCATGCCACGTCGCTTTGCTGCAGCTTGTCGCGCTGCTGGGCATCGACCGAGAAGACCACGCTATAGCCATCTTCCTCGAGCTTGCCGAAACCCGTTTGCAGCGCCGCGCTCTTTTCGTGCTGGCCCGTGCCTTGCGTCGAGCCGCCCCATTGCGCCGTGATATCCGTGCCCGTGAATTCCTTGTACAGGATGATGTTGACCACGCCGGCCACGGCGTCGGAGCCATACACGGACGAGGCGCCATCCTTGAGCACCTCGATGCGCTGCACGGCCGCCATCGGCAGGCTGTTCAGGTCAACGAAGGTCTGCTGCAAATCCTGCGCCGTGGCATAGCTGGCCACGCGGCGGCCATTCACCAGGATCAGGGTATTTTGCTGGCCGATGCCGCGCAGCGACAGGCCCGAGGTGCCGGCCGAGAAACTGCCCGTATATTGTTCGTTGTAGCTGTTGCCGCTATTGGCGGAGATGGCGCGCAGCACGTCCGACACGCTGGTCTTGCCGCCGGCTTTCAATTCCTTGGCCGTGATGACCTGCACGGCGCTGGCGCCCTCCTTTTCGCTGACGCGGATATTCGATCCGGTGACGTTAACACGCAGCATGTCGTCCTCGGCATGGGCGAAGGCAGGAAAGGCGGTGGCGATGGCAAGACTGATGGCGAGTGGTTTGAACATGGTTTCCTCTTATTGGGATTGCAGCCTTTTTCCGATAAAAAAGGCCGAGCAGGGGCACGCGGACCGGGTGGGCCAGCGGGCAAACGACAACGAAATGGATGGAATGACTTAAGGGATGCGTGGACGGGCACGCACCGGCATCCACTGCGCCATGCATTGCATGGTCAGCTGGTGCGGGGCGGCGGAAAAACAGGCAGAAATGGCAAAACGCAACATAAAAAACACCGGTAAGCGGGGAAAGGCCACTATATCCCGGTGTCTTTAGCGCGTGAACGAATTAAAAATTGATTGTATATATGATTTGAATCTAAGGACTTGGTATATGGCAATATCAAGCGTCGGCAATCACCGCAGGCGCCTGCGCCGCGCGGCGTGCCTGCACGCCCCACCAGTACCAGGAAATCAGGGCATTGATCCAGTAGGCCGCATACAGCACGGCCGTCAGGTGCAGGCCGCGGCTGTAGTAGAGCGGCACGGCCACGGTATTGACCAGCAGCCAGAAAGCCCAGGTTTCGATGCGCCGGCTCATCAGCAGGAATTGCGCGATGATGCTAAATACCAACACTGCCGAATCGATGAAGGGCGCGTAGGCATTCGTAAAGCGGTGCAGCAGCATGCCGTAGATAGCCACGGAGGCGATGCCGGCCGGTACCACCCAGGCCAGGCTGCGCCAGCCCGTGCGCGTGATCGGCAAGGGCTTGCCGTTGGCGCCGCGCCGCCATTGCAGCCAGCCGATGACGCAGGTGACGATGAAAAACAGCTGCAGCATCACGTCGGCGTACAGGTTGACCTGGAAAAACAGCACGGCAAACAGCACGCAGCCGACCATGCCGATCCACCAGGAATGAATATTATTGCGTCCAGCCAGGATGATGGAGGCAGTCATCAGCACATTGGCGGCGATCTCGAGCGGGGCAGTCAAGCGGTCTTCCTTTGCGGGGCAGTGGTGGCACCGCGCCACTATAGCCGATTACACTGCACGGTGTTCGCCGCGCCGGAGGCGGCACCCATGGGGGAAAGCGGCAAAAAACGCGCAAACATCGAGGAAATGCGAACCAGGCCGGCCTTCAGCGGCCGCGGCCCTTGACTTCCCTGGCCATTCTGGCAAATTGACTATCAAGTTGAAACTCCAGGGAAGCTCCCATATGCGCATGCGCCATCTCCTGTTTGCGGCAGTGCTCGGCGTATCTGCCCTGCCCGCCGTGGCTTGCCGCATGACGATGGCGCTGGAGCAGTGGCCGCCGTATGTCTACCGCGATGCCCAGGACCGCTATACGGGCCTGGACCTGGAGTTGCTGAAAGCCATTTTCAAGCAAGCCCGCTGCACCCTGGTCACCTTGCCGGAACTGCCCACGGCGCGGCGCCAGCTGCTGTTCCAGAAAGGGGGACTGGACCTGATGCTGGCCGCCTCGGAGACGCCGGAACGCCAGTCCTATGCGCGCTTTTCCATCCCGTATCGCGACGAAGCCGTGGGACTCTTCAGCAAATCCGGCGCGCCCGGCAGCCAGCGCCAGATCGCCAGCTTCGCGCAGCTCGCGCGCGGCAACTCGACCTTGCTGGCGCCCAAAGTGGGCTGGTATGGCGCGCAGTACGCGGCGGCCCGGCCGGTGCTGGAAAAGGCTGGCCGCCTGAATGCGTTCGGCAGCTTCCAGCAAGGCGTGCGCATGCTCGATGCGGGCCGCGCCGACCTGCTGCTGGGCGATGTGCTGGCCGTGCGCCACGAAGCGCGCCTGCAGGGCGTCGCCTTGAGCACCCTGCCCTTCCTGGCCCTGCGCGCCCCCGTGCACCTGATGCTCAATGCGCGCACGACCAGCGCCGCCGACCTGGCGCGCCTGAACGCCGCCATCACGCACCTGGAGCAGCGCGGCGTGCTGGCGGCGATACGCAACAGCTACGAAGCACCGTAGCGGAGGTCAGCCCTTCGACGCCGCCTCGAGGATTTCCAGCTTCGTTTCGCGGCCATTCTTTTGCACGCCCTGCGCCTTGTCGTAGCTTTCGATCAGGGCGCGGTACGGCGGCACGATATGGTCGGTCATGATGGCGGCGAATTCCATCGCGTCGGCGCGGTTCCAGGTGCTCATCACTTCAGCCAGCACGGCATACGTGTCGATCGGCACGGCGCCGGCCTGCGTCACGCGCGCCATGGTGATATCGGTGGCCATCTTCGACCAGTTGCCCGAGGCATCGATGATGGCAAATACCTTGTAGCCGGCCGCCAGCGCGCTGATGGTGGGAAAAGCCATGCACACGCTGGTGAGCGTGCCGGCGATCAGCAGGGTCTTGCGGCCCGTCTTTTCGATGGCGTCGACCCAGGCCGGATTGTCCCAGGCGTTGATCTGGCCCGTGCGCGGGATGTAGACGGCGTCCGGGTTGAAATGGTGGATTTCCGGGATCAAGGGGCCGTTCGGGCCGTCCGGCACGGAAGCGGTGGTAAACGTCGGCATGTTGGCCAGGCGCGACAGCTTGGCCAGCGCCGTGACGTGGCCGCGCAGCACGTGCTGCTCGATGTCGCGCACCAGCTGGAACAAGCCGCTCTGGTGGTCGATCAGCAGCATGACGGCATCGTCGGGATCGATCATCGGTGGCAAACCTTGGAAGTTGGCGGGGGTGCTCATGGTGGTCTCCTCAAAAAACCATGCCGCGGGATGCGGCATGGGTACTGCACAAATTAATGACGCACATTACGGCGCGATACGGGCGAAGCGGCCGCTGTTGAAATCCTCGAATGCCTGCACGATTTCCGCTTCGCTGTTCATGACGAACGGACCGTGGCCGACGATGGGTTCGTCGATCGGCTCGCCGCTCAGCAGCAGAACCACGGCGTCGTTGTTCGCTTCGATGGTGATGCTGTCGCCATCGCGCTCGAACAGCGCCATCTGCGCTTCGCGCACCACGCTCTCGCCATTGACCAGCACCGTGCCGTGCAGGACGATCAGCGCCGTGCTCCAACCCCTGGTCACGGGCAGCTCCGTCAGCTTGCCCTGAGCCAGGCGCATGTCCCACACCTGCATCGGCGAAAACGTGCGGGCCGGGCCATGCTGGCCGTCGAAGTCGCCGGCGATCACGCGCAACGAACCGGCATCGTCCGGCAGCGCCACCGTGGGAATCGTGTCGCTGCTGATGGCCTGGTAGCCGGGCGCCGTCATCTTGTTTTGGGCCGGCAGGTTCACCCACAGCTGCACCATTTCCAGGGTGCCGCCCGACTGCGTGAAGGCAGGCGAGTGAAACTCTTCATGCAGGATGCCGGCGCCGGCCGTCATCCATTGCACGTCGCCGGGGCCGATCACGCCGCCCTGGCCCGTCGAATCGCGGTGCGCCACTTCGCCCTTGTAGACGATGGTCACCGTTTCAAAGCCGCGGTGCGGGTGCGAACCGACGCCGGGCGGACGGGTGCCGGGTGCAAATTCGGCAGGGCCGGCATAGTCGAGCAGCAGGAAGGGGCTCAGCTGCTTGCCATGGCCGTTATACGAAAACATCGAGCGCACGGGGAAACCGTCGCCGACCCAGTGCTGGCGGGGTGCGCTGTAGATACCTGTGACTGTGTTCATCTCGATCTCCTGTTGGGGTTTGCATTACGATGAAGACAGAATACGCTTGCAACGATGAAGCCGGTAGACGGTAAAATCCGCCATCAGCGTTCCAAAAATAGAACGATCAAGGAGATGGCATGCAGGACTTGAATGACTTGTATTACTTTGTGCAGGTGGTCGACCATGGCGGCTTCGCGCCGGCCGGGCGCGCGCTGGGCATGCCGAAATCAAAACTGAGCCGGCGCATCGCCCTGCTGGAAGAGCGCCTCGGCGCGCGCCTGCTGCAGCGCACGACGCGCCATTTTTCCGTCACCGACGTGGGCCAGACGTTTTACGAGCATTGCAAGGCCATGCTGGTGGAAGCGGAGGCGGCGCAGGAAGCGATCGAACTGACGCGGGCCGCGCCACGGGGCACGGTGCGCCTGTCCTGTCCCATCGCCCTGCTGCACTCCCTGGTCGCGCCCATGCTGGCCGGCTTCATGCGCGAACATCCACAGGTCACGCTGCTGCTGGAAGCGAGCAACCGCCGCGTCGACCTGGTAGCCGAAGGCATCGACGTGGCCATCCGCGTGCGCCCGCCGCCGCTGCCCGACAGCGACCTGGTGCTGCGCGTGCTGGCCGAACGCAGCCAGTGCATGGTGGGCAGTCCGCTGCTGTTCGCCGGCGCGCCCGTGCCGAAGGCGCCGGCCGACCTGGCCGACTGGCCCAGCCTGGCCTTGGGCACGCCGCAACAGCACTACCAGTGGGATTTGTACGGCCCCCATGGCGCGCGCGCCCAGTTGCGCCACGTGCCGCGCTTCGTCACGGGCGACATGCTGACCCTGCGCGACGCGGCCGTGGCCGGCGTGGGCGTGGTGCAGCTGCCGACCATGATGATCACCGAACAGGTGGCCGATGGCCGCCTGCTGCCGCTGATGGAGCAGTGGCGGCCGCAGCGCGAAATCATCCACGCCGTTTTCCCGTCGCGGCGCGGCCTGCTGCCGGCCGTGCGTACGCTGATCGACTACCTGGCGCACAGCTTCGCCGCGCTGGAGGAAGAGTGAGGGTTTTCAGGTACGATGGCATACCCTCCAATCGCCTGGATACCGCATGCGTTTATTGATTTTGTCGGACCTGCACCACGAGTTATGGCGCGACGAAGCGCCGCAGGGCGACCTCGCGCTCAGTTGCCCCGACGTCGTGATCCTGGCCGGCGACATCGACACGGGCGCCCGCGCCGTCGCCTGGGCCGCCAGCACATTCGCGGGCCTGCCCGTGCTGTACGTGCATGGCAACCACGAAGGCTATGGCCACCACCTCGACAAGGTGCGCCAGGAGCTGCGCGCGCTCTGTGCGGCCACTGACAACGTGCATTTTCTCGACGCTGATACCCACGTCATCACCGACAAGGCTGGCAACGCCGTGCGCTTCCTGGGCGCCACCCTGTGGACGGATTTCCGCCTGCTGGGCGACGATACGCGCCAGTCGGCCATGCGCGACGCGGAAGCCGTCATGAACGACTACAAGCGCATCCGCCTGGCCAGCATGGGCTTTCGCAAGCTGCGCGCGGCCGACACGGCCATGTTCCACGCGCAGCAAAAAGCCTGGCTGGCGCGCGAACTGGCGCAGCCATTCCATGGCGCTACCGTCGTCATCAGCCACATGGCGCCGTCGCTGCTTTCAGTCGATGATGCCTACGGCAGCGAAGGGTGTTCGCCCGCCTATGCCTCGCGCCTGGACGAGCTGGCCGCGCAGGCGGACCTGTGGGTGCATGGCCACATCCACGCCTCGCGCGACTACCGCATCGGCCAGTGCCGCGTCGTATCCAACCCCTGCGGCTACAAGACGCGCAGCGGCACGCCGCAAAATCCCCAGTTCAACCCGAACTTCATCGTCGAACTGGGCACGCCCTAGTCCTCGGCCTTCAGGCGCCCCGCCAGCAATTGCTGCAGGCGGTGCTTGCCGGCCCGGCGTGCCGCGCGCGGCGACGCTACCGACTGGTGCGCGCCGGCGCCGCCGCGCAGCCTGGCGGCCGCCACCAGCGGATTGCGCGGCTTGGGCGTGGCTTTTACTTTGATTTTCATGGTGCTTCCTTTCAATCCTTGATGCATGGGCATCACGGTATTTCCTGTCCTTATATGGGGTCGTGCAAAACAAAAAACCCCGGCGAGTTTCCTCACCGGGGTTTGAAGGACACCGGCTCGGGATCGGCAATGTGCCGATGGCCCCGAGCGTCATGCACGGGGCTAGTGGTCGTACTTGCTGCCAGCCTGTTCGAACATGGGTTTCCTTTCTTTTATCTGGTTAATCTGAACTGCGGACAACGATTCTGCACCTTATGCTGCAGTGCGTCAACCGATTTTCATGGCGAAGACGCCAACGTTGCTATTTTGTCGCAGCCGCTTTTTCTTTCGCGATGCGGGCATCGAGCTTGGCTTCATTTTTGGCCGCGTAATTGCTACACGCCTGAGTATCGATGAAGGGATTCGGCGTGACGCCTTCCAGCAATTGCGTCAGCTTCTGGTCGCCGCCGGAGTGGTCGGGGTGGGCCGAGATCAAGATATCGCACGGCAGCCGGGCAAAGTCCTGCATGACGCGGCGGAAGGCCGGCGTCAGGTCCGCATGGCGGTCATCGCCCAGGTAGTGAAAATCGTCGGCCGCCACCGGCGTGAGGCTCGCGCCGAAGACCACGCTCAGGCATTCCTTGCGCTCCGCATCCTCGCACGACACCCAGGTCCAGCTGGTGCTGCCAGGCGTATGGCCGGGCGTGTAGCGCGCCGTGATGGTCACGTCGCCCAGCTGCAGGGTTTCGCCATCGGCGATCTCGCGCACATTCTCCACGGCCGGCATGGGATCGATTTCGCCCGCTTGCGGGTCCATGGCGAGCACCGATCCCGCGCGCAGCGCCTGCGCGCCGAGCGGGCTGGCGATCACTTGCGCGCCGCTGTCGCGGGCCAGGGCGGCGATGCCGCCCGAATGGTCGAAATGCGCTTCCGTATTCAGGATGAACTTGATGTCTTCCAGGCGAAAGCCCAGCTCGAGGATATGTTCCTTGATGGCGGCCACCGATTGCGGCAACGCGCCATCGATCAGGATCAAGCCTTCGCGCGTGTCGATCAGCACCACGCTCAAGCCGCCCACGCCCACGTAATACGTGTCGCCGTGGATGCGCGCCGGTTGCTGCGGACGGTTCCACTGCGCCGCATACGGCGAGGCGATCGGCTGCGTCAAGGGATCGACGGCGGGCGTGGCGGCATGCGCGGCAAACGGCAGCGCCATGGCGGCCAGCGCGATACTGAGCAGGGTCTTGGGAAAGAAGAAAGGCGGCATGCGGCTCCAGTAATGAGTGTGCGGTATTCGATGCCACAGGGTAACGTCGCTACCCTCGCGCGGTCAAGCAGACGGACGCAGCGACATGCGCTACGATAGAGGCCCATTGACTGCCGTGCGCCTCGCCGCGCCTCCTGCCATGCGTTTGCTGATCCTGTCCGACCTGCACCTGGAAGTCTGGGGCGAAGACACGCCCGCCATCGATCTTGCCGCCTGCCGACCCGACGTGGTGATCCTGGCCGGCGACATCGATACGGGCAGCAATGCCATCGCCTGGGCCGCGCGCACCTTCGACTCCCTGCCCGTGCTGTACGTGCACGGCAATCACGAGGGCTATGGGCATCAGCTGGAACACATGCAGGACGCCGTGCGCGACGCCTGCGCCAGCGCCAATGCGCAGGGCGCCAGCATCCGCCTGCTCGACGGCGATGCGGTGGTACTCAACGGCGTGCGCTTCCTCGGCGTCACGCTGTGGACGGATTTTCTGCTGTTCGGCGCGGAGCGCCGGGACGAAGCCTTGAACGCGGCGCAAAGCTACATGCCCGACTACAAGCGCATCAGCACGGGCGGCGACACGCCGCGTCTCTTGTGCGCGGCCGACACGGCGCAGCTGCACGCGCAGCACCGCGCCTGGCTGGAGCAGCAACTGGCGCAACCCTTCGATGGCAAGACCGTCGTCATCACGCACATGGCGCCCTCGATGCTGTCGGTGGAAGAGCAATACGCGACGAACCTGGGCTCGCCCGCCTTCGCCTCGCAGCTGGACGCGCTGGTGGCGCAGGCGGACCTGTGGGTGCATGGCCACATGCACGCTTCGCTCGACTACCGCGTCCAGGACTGCCGCGTGGTCTGCAACCCCTGCGGCTACAAGCGGCCCGATGGCACGCCGGAGAATGAACGCTACGATTCCGGCTTCATCATCGACCTCTCCAGCGCGGTTTAATTTTTCCGATAGCGCAGCTGCGCCACGCCGCTGGGCAGCTGGCGCGTGCCGTCCAGGCGCCAGTCGCTGCGCGGCAAGCCATCCTCGAACAGGCGCACGCCCCTGCCCAGCACCACGGGCAGCACGGACAAGGTCAGGCTGTCGATGGCGCCTTCGTGCAAGCCGGCACGGATGACGGCGCCGCCATCGAGATACACGTGGCGGCAGCCCTCCTCTGCCAGCCCCTCCAGCACTGCACGCACGCTGCCTTCGCGGCGCTGCTCGCCATGGCGCGGCGCGAAGTCGCGGTGGCTGAGTACCACCACGCGCTTGCCCGCATATGGCCACGGTTCGAAGCCCAGCACAGCGTCATACGTGGTGCGGCCGATCAGCAGGGTATCGACTTGATCCATCAATGCCGTGTAGCCGGTGGCGTCGGGCGAGTCGGGGGCCAGTTCGGCCAGCCAGGACAAGTCTCCATTTTCTCCGGCGATGCAGCCGTCGATGCTGATACCGAGAAAAACGCTGACAGAAGTTTTTTTCATGGATATGCTTTCATTTAATTCTACAGTGTAGAATTATGCCCATGAAAACCCCAAAACTTCAAGTCATCGAATCTGCCGTGCGCCGCGCCGGGCGTCCGCGCCGCGCCCTCCCCGCACTGGACAACGCCAGCATCCTGCAAGCGGCCCTGGCCTTGCTGGAAGAAAAGGGCGAAGCGTTTTCCATGCGCGCGCTGGCGCAAAGCCTGGGCGTCGACGCCATGGCCCTGTATCACTACTACGCGGGAAAAGAGGAATTATTGCAAGCGTTGATGGTGCAGCGTTTTGCCGCGCTCGATCCGTGCCAGCCGCCGTTTACGCGGCGCCAGGCGGCGCCACGGCGTGTGCTCGCGCTGTGCGCGCTATACCTGGAACTGGTCAGCGCCACGCCGTATTTCGTGCGCCTGATGGCGCGCGGACTGGTGACGCAAGCCGATGTGGCCGAGCGGTTTGCGGCACTGTTCGAGCTGGCTGTGGAGAGCCTCGGCCTGGACAAGAAAACCCGTCTGCGCGGGCGCGATGCGCTTGTCGATTTCCTGCACGGCTATGCGCTGGCGGGCAGGCCCGCCAGCGACACAGCCTGGCATGCTTCGGTCGGCCTGATCCTGGCGGGCATGGCCGCCCGGAACTAGCCTGGCATCAGGCCAGCAGCTTGAGCAGCGCCTGCGCGGCCGCTTCCGACGACGCGGGATTCTGGCCCGTGACCAGCAAGCCATCGGTGACGGCATACGGCTGCCAGTCGCCCAGCTTCGAGTAGACGCCGCCGTTTGCCTTCAGCATGTCCTCGACCAGGAAAGGCACGATCGCGCTCAAGCCGACGGCGTCTTCCTCGGTATTCGTAAAGCCCGTCACCTGCTTGCCGCGCACCAGCGGCGTACCGTCGGTTGCCTTCACGTGACGCAGCACGCCGGGCGCGTGGCAGACGGCGGCGACCGGCTTGCCGGCGGCGATCATCTGTTCGATCAGCGCGATCGAGTGCGGATCTTCGGCCAGGTCCCACAGCGGGCCATGGCCGCCCGGATAGAACACGGCGTCAAAGTCAGCTGCCTTCACGTCGGCCAGCTTGCCCGTGTTGGCCAGCACGGCTTGCGCATCGGCGTCCTGCTTGAAGCGGCGCGTGGCATCCGTTTGCGAATCCGGCTCGTCGCTTTTCGGGTCCAGCGGCGGCTGGCCGCCCAGCGGCGAAACGACCGTCAGCTTCGCGCCCGCTTCCTGCAGCGCATAGTAGGGCGCGGCGAATTCTTCCAGCCAGAAACCGGTTTTCTTGCCGGTGTTACCGAGTTGATCGTGCGAAGTGAGTACCATCAAAATGTTCATGTTGCTTCCTTTTATGTCAGGGTTACAGTGCTGCTTCGAGGATACGGCGGCTGCGCGCGAGGTCGATATCGCGGTGTTCGCCGAGGGAGGTCATGCCATGTGCTTCCAATTGTTTCAGTACCGCTTCCACCGCTTCCTGGCCCAGCTGATAGGCCGATAAACGGGTCGGGATGCCCAGCCCTTCAAAGAAGGCGCGGGTGCGGGCGATGGCCGCGGTTATGCGCTCGTCGTCGCTGCCCTGCGCGATGTTCCAGACACGCTCGCCATACTGTAGCAATTTGCCGCGTTTCTGCTCGCGCTGCACGTCCAGCAGCGCGGGCAGTACCAGGGCCAGGGTGCGCGCATGGTCGATGTCGTACAGGGCCGTCAGTTCGTGGCCGATCATGTGGGTGGCCCAGTCCTGCGGCACGCCGGCGCCGATCAGGCCATTCAGCGCCAGGGTGGCGGTCCACATCAGGTTGGCGCGGGTGGCGTAATCGTCGGGCGATGCGACGGCCTGCGGCGCGATCTCGACCAGGGTCTGCAGCAAGCCTTCGGCAAAGCGGTCCTGCACCTTCGCCTGCACCGGATAGGTCAGATACTGTTCCGTGGTGTGCACAAAGGCGTCGACCAGGCCGTTGGCCACCTGCGTGGCCGGCAAGGTAAACGTTTTGCTGGGGTCGAGTACGGAAAATTGCGGATACAGCAGCGGGTTGCGAAAACTCAGCTTGTCATGCGTGGCTTTTTTCGTCACCACGCCGCCGCTGTTCATTTCCGACCCCGTGGCCGGCAAGGTCAGTACCGTGCCAAACGGCAGGGCGCGCTGCACATTGGCGCCGCCGCGCTCGGCGATTTCCCACGGCTCGCCGTCGTACAGGGCGGCGGCGGCGACGAACTTGGTGCCATCGATCACCGAGCCGCCACCGACGGCCAGCAGGAAGTCCAGCTTTTCGTTGCGCACCTGGGCCACGGCGCGCATCAGGGTTTCATAGCTGGGATTGGGTTCGATGCCGCCAAACTCCTGCACGCTGCGCTGGCCCAGCGCGGCGCGTACCTCGGCCAGAGTGCCGGTCTTTTCCGCGCTGGCGCCGCCGTACAAAATCAGCACGCGCGCATCGTGCGGCACCAGCGTGGACAATTTGGCGACGGTATCAAGACCGAAGACGATACGGGTCGGATTATGGAATTCAAAATTTTTCATGATGTCGCTCCCTATTATTAGACTGGTCGTCTAGAATGCAGTTCAAAAAAATGCGGACGAATCTCATCCGCGTACCTGGCGCCCGCTCATTAGTCTGGCGGCAGCTGCAACATCGCCAGGGTCGCCCGCCAGGCAGTTTGCAGGGCGCTGGCGTCGCGCCGCAGCTTGGTCAGCATCGCCGCGCCCAGCCACAGCTGGTACAAGGTGGCAGCCATCTGCGCCGGATCAGCCACCGATGGCAGCGAGTCGTCCACCCTGCCCCGCGCGATGGCCAGCGCCAGCCTGGCGATGATGCGGTGGGTGCCATCGAGCAGCGCCACGCGCATCGGTTCCGACATGTCCGCCACTTCGCTGCTGAGCTTGACCACCAGGCAACGGCAGTCGCAACCGCTGCCATCGAGGCTTTCGCTCGTCCAGCTGGCCCAATACGCCATCAGCGACTGCGCCGCGTTCTGGCCGGGCTGGCCCAGCACGAGCTCCATTTCATCCAGGTAGCCGGTGACGTAATCTTCCAGCATCGCTTCGCCAAACAATTCCTTGGACTTGAAGTAATGGTAGAACGAGCCCTTGGGCACGTCGGCGGCCGACAAGATCTCGTTCAGTCCCACGCCGGCAAAGCCCTTGCGCGTGATGATGGCCTTGCCCTGGTCGATAATGTGCTGGCGCACGTCGGTGTATTCAGCTTTCATGCGAGGCATTGTAGCACAATTAGACCAGTCGTCTAGACTAAATTAAACCCAGAAACAAATTCTGGGGTCGGACCCTCAAGGCCGCTAATGCAGAGGCTTGCGCCAGAGGGCGCGGGGGTCTGACCCCGGCAGCCGCAGTCGGCCAGCCAGCTTAGGCAAACTTCTTGAAATCCGGCTTCCTCTTTTCAAAGAAGGCCGTAAACGCTTCCTTCGCTTCGGCGCCGCCCAGCATGGCGCTGAACAGTTTGTTTTCGTCGGCGATGGCCGCCTTCATCGGTTCCATGCGGCTTTGCTTCATCAGGCGCTTGGTGGCGCGGATCGAGGCGGCCGGCAGGGCCACCAGCTTGGCCGCCTGGCCTTGCGCGAAGGTCATCAAGTCATACAGGGGCACGACCTTCGACACCAGGCCCATTTCCAGCGCTTCGCTGGCCGGGAACGCTTCGCCCAGCATCAGCTTTTCCGCCGCGCGCGGGTAGCCGGCCAATTGCGTGAGCAGCAGGCTGGAGCCGAATTCCGGGCACAGGCCCAGTTGCGTGAACGGCATCGAGAAGCTGGCATTGTCGGCCGCGTAGACCAGGTCGCAGTGCATCAGCAAGGTGGTGCCGATGCCGATGGCCGGGCCGGACACGGCTGCCACCACGGGCTTGCTGCTGCCGTACAGGGCGCGCATGAACTGGAACACGGGACGGTCATGGTCGAGCGAGCCATCCTTCGGGCGCGCCGTCTTCATGAAGTCATCGAGGTCGTTGCCGGCCGTGAAAATCTCGCGCTTGCCGCAGATCAGGATGGCGCGTACTTCATCATCCGTCTCGGCCGCCACCAGCGCATCGGCCAGGGTCTGGTACATGGCGCCCGTGATCGCATTCTTGCGTTCCAGGCGGTTGAATTCCAGGGTCAGGATGCCCTCGCTCTTGCTGCACAAAATATCCATGTCGTCTCCAAAAAGATAAAGGGCGCCAGAGTCATCCCACAGCGCCCTGTTTTATTGCTTTACTCAGCCAGACTTATACGCGTTCAAAAATTCCGGCCGCGCCCATGCCGGCGCCCACGCACATCGTGACCATGCCGTACTTCTGCTTGGTGCGCTGCAGCGCGTGGATCACGGTGGCGGCGCGGATGGCACCGGTGGCGCCCAGCGGGTGGCCCAGGGCGATCGCGCCACCCATCGGGTTGACCTTTGCCGGGTCCAGGCCCAGGTCGCCGATGACGGCCAGTGCCTGTGCCGCAAACGCTTCGTTCAGCTCGATCCAGTCCAGCTGGTCTTGCGTGATGCCGGCGGCGGCGCACGCTGCGGGAATGGCGAATTTCGGACCGATGCCCATGATTTCCGGCGGCACGCCGCGCACGGCGAACGAGGAGAATTTCGCCAGCGGGGTCAGGTTATGCTCGCGCAGGATTTTTTCGCTGACGATCAGCAGCGCGCCGGCGCCGTCGGACATCTGCGAGCTGTTGGCCGCGGTCACGCTGCCCTTGGCGGCGAAGACGGGCTTCAGCTTGGCCAGCGACTCCATCGACGAATCGGCGCGCGCGCCTTCGTCCGTGTCGACGGTGCGGCGGCTCACGTCGACCTGGCCGGTAGCCAGGTTCGGCGTGCGCGTGATGATTTCCACTGGCGTCGTTTCCGCCTTGAAGAAACCGGCTTGCTGCGCGGCGATGGCGCGGCGGTGCGATTCAACGGAGAACGCGTCCTGCTGTTCGCGCGACACTTTCCATTGCTGCGCCACTTTCTCGGCCGTCAGGCCCATGCCGTAGGCCATGCCGATGTTTTCGTCGCTGAACATGTCCAGGTTCATCGATGGGTGGTGGCCCATCATCGGCACCATCGACATCGATTCGATGCCGCCGGCGATCATCACGTCGGCTTCGCCCACGCGGATGCGGTCGGCCGCCATGGCAATGGCCGTAATGCCCGATGCGCAGTAACGGTTGACGGTGACGCCGCCGACGGTTTTCGGCAAGCCGGCCAGCAGCACCGAGTTACGCGCGATATTGAAGCCCTGTTCCGCTTCCGGGAACGAGCAGCCGATGATGGCGTCAGTGATCAGCGCAGGGTCGAGGCCAGGCGCTTGCGCCAGGGCCGATTGCAGCACGCGCACCAGCAGGTCGTCCGGGCGGGTGTTCTTGAACATGCCGCGCGGCGCCTTGCCGATCGGGGTGCGGGTTGCAGAGACGATGTACGCGTCTTGAAGTTGTTTGCTCATTTTATGCTTTCAAAGATGTTGAACGAGGTTCGTGTTCTGTCGAATGTCCGGGATAGAGGCTTATCGCTTCTGCGACAAATACCAGTCCACCGTCACCTGTGCCGCCAGCGTGCCTTCGGAGTCGAAAATATCGACTTCCACGGGAAACGCCACCTTGCCGTCCTGCGCCAGCCGCGCCTTCAAGGCAGCCAGGTCGCCCGGTACCCGGCCTTCGGCGCGCGTCGCGCCCCGGGCCACCTTCTGGTACTGGATGCGCGACTCCTTGGCCACCGGGCGCAAGCCCAGTATCAGCTCGGCGAAGCCGCCAGCCATGGCCGCGCCGGAAGCCGTTTCGGCCAGGGTAAACAAGGCACCCGCATGCTGCGTGCCCAGGTGATTATTCAGTTTTGGATCTTCCGGCATCGACACCTTCGAGGTGCCGGCGCCGATGTCGTCGATGCTGATCCCCAGCAGCCGCACGAAGGGCAAGGTGTCCATCATCTGTTGTTTGATACGGTCATACACCATGCTTGGCCTCACGCGCAGTAATACTTTAAATACCAACGGCAGGATCTTCATCGACGCCAGGCTTAGTTGCGGACCGGCTTACCGGTCTGCATCATGCCCATGATCCGTTCCTGGGTTTTCGGATGGTTCAACAGCTCCAGGAATGCCTTGCGTTCCATATCCAGCAGCCACTGTTCGCTGACGAAACTGCCCTGGTCCACGTCGCCGCCCGATACGATCTCGGCGATCATCTCGCCCAGCTTGAAATCGTGCGCCGAAATGAAGCCGCCGTCGCGCATGTTGACCAGCTGCGCCTTGATGGTGCCCCAGCCGTAACGGCCCGTCACCTGGATCAGCGACGGCAGTTGCGGACGGAAGCCCGCGTCGAACATGGCGCGCGCTTCGACCTTGGCCACGTGCAGCAGCTCGTAGGCGTTGAACACGATCACGTCGTCTTCCTTCAGGTAGCCCATTTTCTTCGCTTCCAGTGCCGATTTCGACACGTTGGCGGTGGCCGCATTGGTGAAGCCCGTTTTCAGGAATTGCAGGATGTCGTTGCCCTTGGCTTCCTTGTGGGCGCGCTGCGCCGCTTCCTTCAAGCCGCCGCCGGCTGGAATCAGCCCCACGCCCACTTCCACCAGGCCGATGTACGATTCGATCGAGGCCACGCGCTTCGACGCATGCAGCGCCAGTTCGCAACCGCCGCCCAGTGCCAGGCCGGCGACCGCGGCGATCACCGGCACGTTCGCGTATTTCAGCGACATGAAGGTGTTCTGCAGTTCGGCGATGATCGGATCGACGGCTTTCACGCCGCCTTGCATGAATGCCGGCAGGGCCGATTGCAGGTCGGCGCCGGCCGAGAAGGCGCCGCCTTCGGCTGCGTCGGCGTGCCAGATCACCAGGCCCTTGAAGTTCTTTTCCGCTTCGGCCAAGGCCAGTTTCAGGCCATTGATCACGCCTTCGCCGATCACATGCATCTTCGTCTTGAACGAGATGATCAGCACATCGTCGCCCGTATGCCAGACGCGCACGGATTCGTCTTCGAAGACGGTGGTGCCGGCGGTCTTGCCGTCGATGGCGCCGCTGCCCAGGACGGGCGCGCGGAATGGCTGGCGGTCATACACGGACAGGGTCGAACGCGGCACGAAGCTGTTCGACACGGCGGAGTACGAACCTTCCGGCGTGTGCACGCCGCCTTTTTCAGCGACCGGACCTTCGAAGACCCAGGCTGGCAGCGGTGCATTGCACAGCGCGTGGCCGGCGTCGATGTCTTCCTTGACCCAGTTGGCCACTTGCAGCCAGTTCGATGCCTGCCACGTTTCAAACGGACCGACGTTCCAGCCGAAGCCCCAGCGCATGGCGAAGTCGATGTCGCGCGCATTGTCGGCCACGGTGTCCAGATGGATGGCGATGTAGTGGAAAGCGTCGCGGAAGATCGCCCACAGGAACTGGCCTTGCGGATTCGTCGATTCGCGCAGCGCCTTCATCTTTTTGACCGGATCCTTTTCCTTCAGGATGCGGGCGATGATGTCGGCCGCCTTGGCGCCGCCGGCCACGTATTCACCGGTGGCGAAGTCCAGACGCTGGATCTCCTTGCCGACTTTCTTGTAGAAGCCCGCGCCGCTCTTCTGGCCCAGCGCGCCTTTTTCCACCAGTTGCGCCAGCACGGCCGGCGTCTTGTAGACGGCAGCGAACGGATCGTTCGGCAGGTAGTCCTGCATGGTCTTGATCACATGGCCCATGGTGTCCAGGCCGACCACGTCCGCCGTGCGGAAGGTACCCGACTTGGCGCGGCCCAGCTTGGCGCCGGTCAAGTCATCGACAACGTCCACGGACAGGCCGAATTTTTCGGCTTCGTGCACGATGGCCAGGATGCCGAACACGCCAACGCGGTTGGCGATGAAGTTCGGCGTATCCTTGGCGCGGACCACGCCCTTGCCCAGGGTGGTGGTCAGGAAGCCTTCCAGCTGATCGCTGATCTCGGGCTTGGTGAACTCGGTCGGGATGATCTCGACCAGGTGCATATAGCGCGGCGGGTTGAAGAAGTGCACGCCGCAGTAGCGCGATTTCAGGTCGGCGTCGAAGCCTTCGGCCAGCTTGGTGATCGACAGGCCCGAGGTATTCGAGGCGAAGATCGCGTTCGGGCCGATGTGCGGTGCGACCTTTTGATACAGGTCGTGTTTCCAGTCCATGCGCTCGGCGATGGCTTCGATGATCAGGTCGCAACCGGCCAGCAAGTCCAGGTTGTCTTCGTAGTTGGCCACCTGGATCAGCGCGGCGTCATCCTTGTTGCCCAGCGGCGCAGGCGACAGTTTTTTCAGGTTCTCGATGGCGCGCAGCACGATGCCATTCTTCGGGCCTTCCTTGGCAGGCAGGTCGAACAGCACGACCGGCACTTTCGCGTTGATGCAGTGGGCGGCGATCTGCGCGCCCATCACGCCGGCGCCGAGGACGGCTACTTTTTTAACGATGAAATTGGTCATATTTTCCTCAAGTCTTAGAACAGGTCTGCGTCGAGTGCCATCAGGTTGGCCGAACCGGAACGCGCCTGACGGATCAGGGTTGCCGTTTCAGGCTGCAAGCGGGCGAAGTAGAAACGTGCGGTAGCCAGTTTGGCGGTGTAGAACTTGTCGCCGCTGGATTCTTTTTCGAGGGCGATCTTGGCCATCTGCGCGAACAGGTAGCTGTAGATCATGTGGCCGACGACGCGCAGGTAAGGCACGCATGCCGCGCCCACTTCGTCCGGATTCTGGAAGGCCTTCATGCCGATTTCCATGGTCAGCTTGGTGACTTTGTCGCCCAAGTCGCCCAGTGGCGTGACGAATTCGCTCATCGCTTCATCGGTACCGTTGTCTTCGACGAAAGCCTTGATCTTTTCGCCGAACTTGCGCAGCTTGGCGCCGTTATCACCGAGGATCTTGCGGCCCAACAGGTCCAGCGACTGGATCGTGTTCGTGCCTTCATAGATCATGTTGATGCGCGCGTCGCGCACATACTGCTCCATGCCCCATTCCGAGATATAGCCGTGGCCGCCGAACACTTGCATCGCGTCCGAAGTGGCGATCCAGGCGTTATCGGTGATGAAGGCCTTGATGACGGGCGTCAGCAGCGCTACTTCGTCGGCCGCTTCCTTGCGCACGTCGGCGTCAGGGTGGTGCAGTTCGCGGTCGATCTGCAGCGCCACGTAGGAAGTGAAAGCGCGCGCGCCTTCGGCGTAGGCTTTGCCCGTCAACAGCATGCGGCGCACGTCAGGGTGCACGATGATGCGGTCGGCCGGCAGTTCCGGGTTCTTGATGCCGGACAACGAACGCATTTGCGTGCGGTCCTTGGCATAGATCAGCGCGTTCTGGTAAGCGATTTCCGTCAGGCCCAGCGACTGCATGCCCACGCCCAGGCGGGCCGCGTTCATGAAGACGAACATGGCGTTGAGACCCTTGTTCGGCTGGCCGATGATCCAGCCTTTTGCGCCGTCCAGGTTCATCTGGCAAGTCGAATTGCCGTGGATACCCATTTTTTCTTCGATGGCGCCGCAGGTGATCGGGTTGCGCTCACCGACCGTGCCGTCCGCGTTCGGCAGGAATTTCGGCACCAGGAACAGCGAGATGCCTTTCGAGCCTTCCGGCGCGTCCGGAACGCGGGCCAGCACCAGGTGCAGGATGTTTTCCGCCATGTCGTGCTCGCCGGCCGAGATGAAGATCTTGTTGCCGGTGATGGTCCAGGAACCGTCCGCCTCAGGCAGCGCTTTCGAGCGCAGCAGGCCCAGGTCGGTGCCGCAGTGCGGTTCGGTCAGGCACATGGTGCCCGTCCATTCGCCCGACACCAGCTTCGGCAGATACACTTCCTTCTGGTGGTCGGTGCCGTGTTCCTTCAGGCACTCGTAGGCGCCGTGCGACAGGCCGGGGTACATGGACCAGGCCTGGTTCGACGAGTTCAGCATTTCATAGAACGAGTTGTTCAGCACGACAGGCAAGCCCTGGCCGCCGTATTCCGGATCGCACGCCAGCGCCGCCCAGCCGCCTTCAACGTACTGCTTGTAGGCTTCCTTGAAACCTTTCGGCGTGGTCACGCTTTTCGTGACGGGGTCGTGGTGGCAGCCCTCGCGGTCGCCGGAGTGGTTCAGCGGGAACAATACTTCGGAGGTGAATTTGCCGCCCTCTTCCAGCACCTGGTTGATGATGTCGGCGTCGACGTCGGCGTACGACGGCATTTGCTTCAGTTCTTCTTCCACTTGCAGGAACTCATGCAGGACGAATTGCATATCCCGGATTGGCGCGACGTATTGACCCATAATTTTCTCCTGAAGGCGATTAGCTAAAGTGTTGTACTTGTAGTGCGTGTGCGTTATTGCGGATACTGCCTGACGGCTTATTTGCTTGTGACGGAATTCTGGTACGACGCCAGCAGGCGGATAAAGCCCGCTTGCGCCCGTTCGATGCTGCCCGGCACGCGCAGGAAACGCGCGTCGTGATGCAGGGCCAGGATCAGGCCATACATCTCGTACACCAGCTGCTGGGCGTCCGTGTCCGCTTTCAGGTCGCCCGTGGCGATCGATTGCTCGACACAGCGCAGCAGCGCACCCTGCCAGGCCCGCACCATGGCCACGAGGGCTTCGCGGATGGGGCCCGGACGGTCGTCATACTCGACGGCGCCGCTGATATAGATGCAGCCGGAAGCGATTTCCACGCTGACCCGCTTGACCCAGCGCGCAAACATCGATTGCAGGCGCTGGATGCCGCGTGGTTCTTTCATGCTGGGGAAAAAGACTTCTTGCTCGAAACGATAGTGATAGAGCTTCAGCACTTCCATCTGCAAGTCTTCGCGCGAGCCAAAGTGGGCAAACACGCCCGACTTGCTCATGTTCATTTTGTCCGCAAGCAGCCCGATGGTCAGGCCTTCCAGGCCGTCGCGGCTGGACAGGTCCAGCGCCACGTCGAGGATGGCTGCACGGGTCAGTTCGCCCTTGCGCATGAATTTGACTGAAGTATTCAAGAGTACCGTTCTAAAAGTGATGTTGCCGATTTGGCGGACTGAAGCGAGAGTAAAAAAAAGCACGCTCCGAAAAAATCCGAACGCTCGTACTATTATCCACTACCACGTAAAAGTCAAACGGGAACTTTAGAGCCGGCGTTCTATTGGTGCAGCGCAGCATTTTTAAGCCGCGTGTTTCTATTGATTTCAGGCAGGCAAAAGCGTCGCGCGCCCGTGCCTGCCCACAACAGACGAACCTCAGGAAAGGTCGCCTGCCTTGCTCAGTTGACGGCGGTCGCGCTTGGTCGGCCGCCCCTTGATGGTGGTGCCCGGCTCGCGGAACAGCTTGCGTTCCTCGGCCAGTTGCTCGCGGCGGGCAATGCTGGCCGGCGTTTCGCCATACAGCAAGCGTGCCACGGGGGCCGCGCCGCGCTTGTCGGACAGGCCCAGCACGGCCACTTCCCACGTCTCCGCGCCATTGTCGATGGCCAGCTCGTCGCCCACGCGCACGCTGCGCGCCGGTTTGACGCGCTCGCCGCCCACTTTGACCTTGCCCGTGTCGACGGCTTCGCTGGCCAGCGAGCGCGTCTTGAAGAAGCGTGCCGCCCACAGCCATTTGTCCAGCCTTACCGTTGTCATCTCGTTCATGCGTACTTGCCTACTGAAAAAATGCGCATCACCAGCCGGTACACGAGAAATGCGGCTTCATAGCCGATGCGCTGGAAACGCCCGATGTGCTTGAAATCATCCTGGTGAATGACGATGCCGTCGGCCACGCCCTGCTCGATGTGCTGGCGCAGGCTTTGCGCGAACGCCACGTCCTTGATCACCACGTTCGCTTCCTGGTTCAGGAACAGGCTCAGCGCGTCAATATTGCTGGAGCCCACCGTCGCCCAGTCATCGTCGACGACGGCCACCTTGGCGTGCAGCTGCGTCTTGCGGTATTCGACGATCTTGACGCCGGCGGCCAGCAGTTTCGGGTAAAACGAGTGCGCCACGGCATCTTGCATGCGGAATTCGCCCACGCCGATCAACAGGACCACGTCCACGCCCCGCAGGGCCGCCTGGGCCAGGGCGTGGCGCAGCTTGTGCCCGGGCGCGAAATACGGGTTGGCCAGCATCACGCTCTTGCGCGCCTGGCCCAGCGCCTGCAGGTAGGCGCGCTGGATGGTGCGGCGGTTGCGCAGGTTGTCGCGCACGACAAAACCGGCCACGACGGGGTTCTTCGCCAGCTCCTTGCTGACCACGCGCATCTTGCGGTACAGCTTGATACGCCGCACCAGGTTCATCTTGCCCAATCTTGCCCACTGCGCCTGCACCTCCTCGTGGATGGCGTCGACCAGCGGGCCCTTCACCTGGACGGCGAAATCCCAGCGCGGCGCTGCCAGGCTGATGTTGTGGTCGTAGTCGCAAAACATGTCGTCGTTGATATTGATGCCGCCCACCAGGGCGATCTCGCCATCGGCCACGCAAATCTTGCGGTGCGTGCGCGTGATGCCGCGCCGGAACCACGGATTGAAGATGCGGTGGTGCACGCCAGCCGCTTCCAGCTGCGCATGCATGGCCTTGACCCGGCGGTTGCCCGTGCCGAACCAGTCCGTGATCATGCACACCAGCACGCCGCGCGCCGCCGCGCGCTTCAGGGCGTCGAGCACCAGGGTGCCCGTGGCGTCGTCGGCAAAGATATACGTTTCAAAATAGACTTCCGAGCGCGCGCCGTCGATGGCGGCAATCAGCGCGGGGAAGTAATCGGTGCCGCAATACAGCAGCTTGATGTCATTGTGGGCGATGAAATTGACTGTGCGCATGCTGGCAGTCTACGCGAGTTTCAAAGCGGCAACGATCGGCGCGTGGTCCGACAGTTTGGCCCACAGGGTGCCATGCATCACTTGCGCGCCTTCCACGTGGAAACCGCGCACATAGATGCGGTCCAGGCGGAACCACGGCAAGGCGGCGGGAAAGGTGCGCGCCGGCACGGGGATCGGCGTCTTCGTCTGGCGCCGCGCCAGGGTGCGCACCAGGTCGCCCAGGGCTGAATTCGACGCGCGCTGGTCGAATACTTCCACCACGCCGAGCGCATTGCGCAGCTTGTCGCTGAGCGTGTTGCGCCAGTCGTTGAAATCGCCGGCAATGATGACGGGCTCGCCATTCGGCGCCGATTCCATGACGGCGTCGATCAGCGCCTGCGTCTGGCGGCCCCGTCCCGATTCGAACAGGCCCAGATGGACGACGTAGCAGTGCACGTCCGCCTGCGGCGTCTTGAGCACGCAATGCAGGATGCCGCGCTGTTCATAGGCGTGGTCGGACACGTCGTGGTTGGTTTGCGAGGCGATGGGAAACTTGCTCAGCAAGGCGTTGCCATGGTGGCCATGGTCGTACACGGCATTCATGCCGTAGGCGGAATGGTGCTCGGCGCCGGCAAAGAACTCATGCTGCGACGCTTCCGGCCAATGCTTGTGGCCGTTTTTCTCGGCGCCAAAGCGGGCCGCATTGCGGTCGTGCTTGCCTTGCACTTCCTGCAAAAAGACGACATCGGCATGGAACAGGGCAATCGCCTGCTTCAAGGCATGCACGCGGGGCAAGCCCCGCACGGAGGAGACGCCCTTGTGTATATTATAAGTTGCTACGCGGATTTTCATGCCTTGATTCTACTCCCTGACAGGCCCCGCGCGGCGCCGGCGTAGGTGCGCGTGCGCACCTACCACGCACAATCAGGCCAGCATGCGCCCCACGCCCGCCGTCACGCTGACGATCAGCGCGGTAATGCCGGCCGCCCAGACAATCTTCACCAGCAAGGGCGCGCCGCGCCAGGCCACGGTGCGCTTGCCCTTGGCAAACGCACCCGGATGCAGCAGCCAGCCGATCGCCATCAGCGGCATGCCGATCGGTGGCGTGCGGCCGGGCACGGTGGAGCCAAACAGCAGAAAGATAAAGCACAGGCAAAAAACGATGCCCAGGGTGCCCAGCAGTTTTTGCTGCGTCGTCAAATATAACCAGTTCAACATGGAATGCTTTCTAGGAAAATCAGGTGGGGCGCGCCAGGCCCGTCATGGCCGGCAATTGCAAAATCGCTTCCGCGTTGGACGACGAGAAACAGCGGTCGGCCGCAGCCAGGTAAGGCAGCCACGCGTACTGCAAGTGTTCGCGGGGACTCAAGGTGATGGCAATGTCGCGCGGCACTTGCACGCTGAACACGTGTTCCGTGTTGCGCGTCACGCCAGGCGCATAGCGGTGGCGCCAGATCGGATAGATCTCGTACACATTCGACAAGTTCCAGTCGCGCAGCACGATGTCGCGCCCATCGGCAACGATGCCGGTCTCCTCGCACAATTCGCGCGCGGCCGTCTGCAGCAGCGGCTCGTTGACGGCATCGACGGAACCCGTCACCGATTGCCAGAAACCGGGTTGGCCCGCGCGCTCGATCAGCAAGACATCAAGGTCAGCCGTATGGATGACGACCAGCACGGAAACGGGAATTTTATGGCTCATATCAAGAATGAAAAAGGCGCCTCGCAGCGCCTTTTTTGCCTCAGCAAGTAAAAATGGTAGCGGCCGCGTGAACGGCCGCCTTGGCCATTACGCTACTTTTGGCTCGGTGCTGCGCAAGCGGATGTGCAGTTCACGCAATTGCTTCTCGTCCACTTCCGACGGCGCATGGGTCAGCAAGTCTTGCGCGCGTTGGGTTTTCGGGAAGGCGATCACGTCGCGGATCGATTCGGAACCCGTCATCATGGTCACGATACGGTCCAGGCCGAATGCCAGGCCGCCATGCGGTGGCGCGCCGTATTGCAGGGCATCGAGCAGGAAGCCGAATTTCAGCTGTGCTTCTTCGGCATCGATCTTCAGTGCACGGAAGACCTTGCTTTGCACTTCTTCGCGGTGGATACGGATCGAACCGCCACCCAGTTCCCAGCCGTTCAAGACCATGTCGTAAGCCTTGGCGATGCAGGCGCCCGGATCGCTTTCCAGCATGTCTTCATGGCCGTCTTTCGGCGCCGTGAATGGATGGTGGGTCGCCGTCCAGCGGTCCGCTTCTTCGTCATGCTCGAACATCGGGAAGTCGACCACCCACAATGGCTTCCACACGTCTTCGAACAGGCCGGCTTTCTTGCCGAACTCGCTGTGGCCGATCTTCACGCGCAGCGCGCCGATGGCGTCGTTGACGACCTTGGCCTTGTCCGCGCCGAAGAAGATCAGGTCGCCGTCTTGCGCGCCCGTCTGCTCGAGGATCGTGGCCAGCACGTCGGCAGGCAGGAACTTGACGATCGGCGACTGCAAGCCTTCAGGACCCTTGGCTTTCTCGTTGACCTTGATGTAAGCGAGGCCCTTGGCGCCGTAGATGGCGACGAACTGGGTGTAGGCGTCGATTTCCGAACGGGGCATGCTGCCGCCTTGCGGTACGCGCAGGGCAACCACGCGGCCGCCCTTCATGTTGGCTGCGCCGTTGAAGACCTTGAATTCGACCGACTTCATGACTTCGGTCAAGTCCGTGAAGGCCAGCTTGACGCGCATGTCCGGCTTGTCGGAACCGTACAGGCCCATCGCTTCGGCGAAATCCATCACCGGGAACGGGTTCGGCAAGTCGATGTCCAGGGTGTTCTTGAAGACGACGCGGATCATGTCTTCGAACAGGTCGCGGATTTCCTGTTCCGTCAGGAACGAGGTTTCGCAATCAATCTGCGTGAATTCAGGCTGGCGGTCAGCGCGCAAGTCTTCGTCGCGGAAGCACTTGGTGATCTGGTAGTAACGGTCGAAGTTGGCGACCATCAACAGTTGCTTGAACAACTGTGGCGATTGCGGCAAGGCGAAGAAGCTGCCCGCGTTGACGCGCGACGGCACCAGGTAGTCGCGCGCGCCTTCTGGCGTCGACTTGGTCAGCATCGGCGTTTCGATGTCGATGAAGCCCAGCGCGTCGAGGTACTTGCGCACTTCCATCGTCACCTTGTAGCGCAGGCGCAGGTTGTTCTGCATTTGCGGGCGGCGCAGGTCCAGCACGCGGTGCGTCAGACGCGTCGTTTCCGACAGGTTGTCGTCGTCCAGCTGGAACGGCACGGGCACGGAAGGGTTCAGCACTTCCAGCTCCGAGCAGACCACTTCGATCTTGCCCGATTTCAGGTTGTTGTTGATGGTGCCTTCGATACGGTTGGTCACGACGCCCGTCACGCGCAGGCAGAATTCGTTGCGCACGGCTTCGGCGACCTTGAACATCTCCGCTTGTTCCGGGTTGCAGACGATTTGCACCAGGCCTTCACGGTCGCGCAAGTCGATGAAAATCAGGCTGCCGTGGTCGCGGCGGCGATGTACCCAGCCGCACAGGCTGACGGTTTGTCCCAGCATGGCTTCGGTAACGAGGCCGCAGTATTCAGTACGCATAGACATAAAATTCTCAGTTCAGGTTAGTGAGTGTTCAATCCGGCCACGCCCCGCATGGGACGCCTGCCTTTATTCTTTGGCTGCCGGGGCCGGTACAGCAACAACTTCCGCAGGCGCCACCACGCCCATCGAGACAATATATTTGAGCGCCGCATCGACGCTCATGTCGAGTTCGACGACATCGCTGCGCTTCATCATCAGGAAAAAGCCCGATGTCGGATTCGGCGTCGTCGGCACATACACGCTGACAAAGTCGCCCACCAGGTGGTTCGCCGCATCGCCGCCCGGCACGCCGGTCAGGAAAGCGATGGTCCAGGAGTTCTGGTGCGGATACGGCACCAGCACGGCCTTGCGGAAGGCATTGCCCGACGGGGAAAACAGGGTATCCGACACTTGCTTGACGCTCGAATACAGGGAATTGACGATGGGTATGCGTTGCAGCAATTTCTCCCACAGTTTCACCACGTAATTGCCGACCAGGTTATTCGTCAGCAAACCCGTGAAGAACACGATCAGTACCGTCAATACCGTGCCCAGGCCGGGAATGGTGCTCAGCGCGGGAATCTTGTGGCCGAACCATACGCTGGGCTGCGTACTGCCGGGCACCAGCAACAGCGACTGGTCCATCGTGCTGATCACCAGATTCAGGACCCAGGCGGTAATGGCCAGGGGAACCAAAATCAGCAATCCGGTAATAAAGTATTTACGCATCAGTTTCTCGGTAATGGATCGTATCGGCGCGGCGCGCTTTTCAGTCCGCTTTCGGCGCAGTGGCAGCCGGGGCAGGCGCAGGTGCAGCAGCAGCAGCAGCAGCAGCAGCAGCAGCAGCAGGCGCGCTCTCGGCAGCCGGGGCGGGCTTGGCGCCATCGGCCGGGCCCGTTGGAATGGCCGTGGTGGGCGCCGTGCCGCCGCGGAAATCGGTCGCGTACCAGCCAGTGCCCTTCAATTGGAAACCGGCGGCCGTCAATTGTTTCTTGAAACTGGGCTTGCCGCACGACAGGCACACCGTCAGTACTGGATCGGAGATCTTTTGCAAGACATCCTTGGCAAAACCACACTCGTCACAACGGTAAGCGTAAATCGGCATCTCTACTCCGAGAAAATCATCAAAAACCCTGAATTATAAAGCTTTTCCTTTGTCCCCAGCGGAAAATGCCCCGCCCGCCTCACTCCGCCCGGCGGCGCCAGCTCATCCAGCGCTCCTTGCCGGCGAAGACGGCAATGGAATCGTCCACGGCTTCGTCGGCCAGGCAGTCGAAATGCGGCGCCAGCAATTCCTGCAGTGTCTCACGCGACATGCCAAATGGCGGTCCCTTGGCATTGTCATCAAAGAAAAAGTAACCGGCCAGCATGGCGCCCGGCGCCAGCAGCTGCGCCCAGCGCGCCGCCACTTGCGGCCACATGGCGCGCGGCATGGCGCACAGGAAGGCCCGTTCATAGATCAGGTCCAGCGGCGCAACGGGTTCCCAGGCAAAGAAATCCGCTTCCACCACCTGCCCTGCCCGCGCACCGACGACAGCGCGCCCGGCGGCCACGGCGGCCGGCGAAAAGTCGATGGCCGTGGCATCCCAGCCGTGATCCAGCATGAAGACCAGTTCATAGGCCGAGCCGCAGCCAGGAATCAGGCAGCGCAGCGGCGCCGGGCTGCCTGCAACAAAGCTGCGCAGGCGCGACGGCACGCCGCCCTGGTCCCAGGGCGTGAATTGCTTCTCGAAACGCTCGTCCCAGAAGGCGGGCGAGAGCGGATCGCGGGTGGTGAAGTCAGCCATCACTTACGTCCTCAGGCCGTTAAAACGGCAGTTGATGCCAGCGCATGAACACTTGCAAGCCCAGCGCGCCGAGGGCGAAGGCGCCCACGAAGTACACGATAAAGCTCAGCAATCGATTCGTCTGGCGTTGCTCTGCCAGCAAGGTTTTCATCAGTTCCACCTCGTTTTCGCGCGGCTCGCCATGCACCGTCAAGGCCTGGTGCAGCAAGCGCGGCAGTTGCGGGAAGATGTGCGCATAACGGGGCGCCTCGGCGCGCAGGCGCTCCATGAAGCCTTGCGGCCCCACCTGGTTGCTCATCCATCTTTCCAGATACGGCTTGGCCGTTTGCCACAGGT
Source organism: Janthinobacterium sp. YR213 (assembly GCF_900099875.1). Classification (NCBI taxonomy): domain Bacteria; kingdom Pseudomonadati; phylum Pseudomonadota; class Betaproteobacteria; order Burkholderiales; family Oxalobacteraceae; genus Janthinobacterium; species Janthinobacterium sp. YR213. Next base: position 182,967 of record NZ_FNDA01000003.1, read on the forward strand.
CCAGTTCCGGGTCCAGCTGGCGGCCCAGGCCTTCGATATTGAGCAGGGTCTTTTGCAGCAGCACCAGTTGCGGCTGCACTTCCACGTTGAAGCGGCGCGAAGTCTGGAACAGCCGCAGCAGAACTTGCCCGAAAGAAATATCCTTCAGCGGACGGTCGAAGATCGGCTCGCAGCAGGCGCGCACGGCCGCTTCCAGCTCATCGACGCGCGTGTCTTTCGGCGCCCAGCCCGATTCGATATGCGCCTCGGCCACGCGCTTGTAATCGCGGCGGAAGAAGGCGAGGAAGTTTTGCGACAGATAATCCTTGTCGTAGTCGTTCAACGTTCCCACGATGCCGAAGTCGAGCGCGATATAGCGGCCGAACGATTCGGGCGCGATCGATACAAGAATATTCCCCGGGTGCATGTCCGCATGGAAAAAGCCGTCGCGGAACACTTGCGTAAAGAAAATTTCCACGCCATCGCTGGAGAGCTTGCGCAAATCCACGCCGGCCGCCACCAGGCGCTCGGTCTGGGACACGGGAATCCCATACATGCGCTCCATGACGATGACGCTGCTAGAGCAATAATCCCAGTGCATTTCCGGCACCAGCAGCAATTCCGAGTTGGCGAAGTTGCGGCGCAGCTGGCTGGCGTTGGCCGCCTCGCGCATCAGGTCCAGCTCGTCGTGCAGGTATTTGTCGAACTCGCCCACCACTTCCTTGGGTTTCAGGCGCTTGCTGTCGGCCCACAGGCGGCTGGTCCAGTCGGCGGCGATGTGCATCAGGGCCACGTCTTCGTCGATCAGCTTTTTCATGCCTGGACGCAAGACCTTCACGGCCACTTCGCGGCCATCTTTCAAGGTGGCGAAGTGCACCTGGGCAATCGAGGCGGATGCCACCGGTTCGCGCTCGAAGCTGGCAAACAGCTGATCCGGGTGCGCGCCGAGGGACTTGGTGATCTGCGCGATGGCCAGGTCGGAATCAAACGGCGGCACCCGGTCTTGCAGGCGCGCCAGTTCTTCGGCGATGTCGAGCGGCATCAGGTCGCGCCGGGTCGACAGCACCTGGCCGAATTTGACGAAAATCGGACCCAGCTCTTCCAGCGCCAGGCGCAGGCGCAAGCCCCGTGGCGACGACAGGTCGCGCCAGAAAATCAGGGTGTCGATCAATTTGGCGGTGCGGGGAACTTGCAGACCAGAAATCGCTATCTCATCCAGACCGTACTTGATGGAAACACGGATGATTTTAAACAGGCGCAGGAATTTCAATATCATGTAGACAAATCCGGTGAGGAGGACTGCGGCTGGACGGCGGCGGCCGCCTTTTCCAGCCGGGCAAGGCGCTTGGCCAGGCGTTCGACGTCATCGCGCACGCGCGTCACGCCAGCGGAATACTCTTGCAAGGTAGAAGGACGGATCAGCATGGGCTGTTCGTCGAGAAAATATTCGGCCACGTTTTCCGCCAGTTTTTGCTGGCCCGTGCGCACAAAGGCGGCCGCATCCCTGGCACCGGCAACCAGGCGCGTGGCCAGCATGGGTCCCACGACCTTTTCCAGGTCATGCTCCGCTTCCCAGCGCAAGCCCTTGCTCAATTGCGAAATCGCATTGGCAAACTCGGCATCGCCTTCGATCTTGACGTAGGAAAACGCCCGCTCGCGGTTTTGCAGAATCAGCGGCACATCGGACAATTTCACGCGGATGGTGACGTTGGCCGGCATATCGGCCGGCGCCGCTTCCAGCATGCCGGCGCTATCGACGCGCAGGCGCAAGGCCACGGCGCCCGTGTCGATACAGGCCAGCTTGCCAGCGTGCACGGCCAACTGCTGGCGCGCCCACGGTTCTTGCGTCAGCAAATGGTTAATTGTCGCGATGACGGGCGTCATCAGGGAGAGATCGGGAAGTGGTGCCATCTATATACAGCGCGCCAGGCGCGCCCCTAAAAAGAAAAAACCGCCCGTAAAACAACGTGGGCGGTTTCGATCTTACCAGTTCAGCAGGAAATATCTGTTAAGCATCATGCATTCCGCATGGACTTAAGCCATTATTCAGCAAGTTTTTACAATTAATTCAATTGCTGGATGCCTGCCAGGACCCAGCCGCTGTTGCCGCTGACGGGTTTCGACATATTCCATACTTCCGCGAACGGTTCCGCTGCCGCGCCAGGCGCCGAACGGATCAGGCCCGTAAACTTCACGCTGGCCAGGTAATCGTTGACGCTCGTCTCAATGCCCAGCAGTTCGGCATCGATGGTGACGACATCGGTAAAGTCCGGCTGCGCGCCCCGTTCCTGGATTTGCATGCGCAGTTCCGCATACACTTCCGGCGACGTGAATTCGCGGATATCGTTGACGTCGGCCTTGTCCCAGGCCGCTTGCAAGCGAATGAAATTGCTTTTCGCGTGGCGCAGGAAGGCATCCTTGTCGAAGTCGCCTGGCACGCCCCATGGCGCGGCCGGTGCCGGGACCGGCTTATCCAGGCCTACGCCGGACGAGACAGGCTGCAGCGGCGGCAGCGGTGGAATGCGCGAACCGATGTCAGGCACGTTGCCCGCTGGCGCAGGCTGGTTGCCGCCAAAACCCGCGAACGGCGCATTGCCGCCAGCATTGTTGTCGCGCTTGCCGCGCACCATGCGGTAGATGAAGAACGCCACGCCGGCCAGCAAGGCCACCATCAGCAGGGTGCTGATCATGCTGGCCAGGGCGCCGCCGAGGCCAAAATGCGACAGCAGCGCGCCCAGGCCCAGGCCCAGCAAGGCGCCGCCCAGCAAACCCTTCCAGCGGCTCGGCGCCTTGGCGGCAGGGGCCGGCGCGGGGGCCGGCGCAGGTTGCGCCTGGCGTGGCGCGGCGGCCGGTGCCGGCGTTGGCGCCGGTGCGGGCGCCTGGCGGCCCACGTTTTGCGACTGGCGGCCAAACGAACGGCCACCGCCCATGGGACGGGCCAGCGCCTCGCCCAGCATGGATACCGTGGTCGCGGCCAGCATCATGCCGACCATAAATTTCTTCAATTTCATTCCATCTCCTAAAATCACCGGCTTGGTGAGTTACAGCTTGAATTACATCTTGATGCCGGTATGCAAAGCGGCAATGCCTGCCGTCAAATTGTAGTACTGCACGCGCTCCAGGCCCGCCGTTTCCATCATGGTCTTCAACGTTTCCTGGTCCGGATGCATGCGGATCGATTCTGCCAGGTAGCGATAGCTTTCCGCGTCGCCGGCGATTTTCTGTCCAAACCACGGCAAGACCGAGAACGAATACAGGTCGTACGGCTTTTGCAGGGGCGCTGCCACCTTGGAAAACTCCAGCACCAGCAGCTTGCCACCCGGTTTCAGCACGCGGCGCATTTCCGCCAGCGCCACATCCTTGTGCGTCATGTTGCGCAGGCCAAAGGCCACGCTGACACGGTCAAAATAATTATCGGGGAATGGCAGTTTTTCCGCGTCACACAACAAGGTGGGGGTGAGCAAGCCGCGATTCAAGAGGCGGTCGCGGCCCACGCGCAACATCGATTCATTGATATCGGTCAACCAGACTTCGCCGGTAGGGCCCGCCTGCTTGGCAAACGCCTTCGACAGGTCGCCCGTGCCGCCGGCAATGTCGAGCACCTTGAAACCGGGGCGCACGCCCGCATTGGCAATGGTAAACGTCTTCCACAGACGGTGCAGCCCGCCCGACATCAAGTCGTTCATCACGTCGTATTTGGCAGCGACGGAATGGAACACCTTGGCGACTTCGCGCACTTTGTCGTCTTCTGCAACTGTTTTGTATCCGAAATGGGTCGTATTGGTCATGGTAGGCAGTCTGTTTGAACTTGGGAGCATTATACAAGCGGCAGGCGCATTTCCCCGTGACGCCGGAGAAGGTATTGCCTTTCCACTGCATTCGAAGCCAGCATTGCCGCCCGGGCATACGCCGCCAGCGCCCCTGGCCGGTCGCCCTGGCGGCGCAGCAAATCGGCCCGGGCCGCGTGCAGATAGTGCGAATTGGCAAGGCTGGGCACGGTTTCCAGCCGCGCCAGCCAGGCCAGGCCGTGTGCGGCACCGTGCGCCATGGCGCAGGCGATCACGGCATTGAGCAAAATCAAGGGTTCCGGCTTGTGCCGCAGCAAGGCGCCGTACAGGGCGCTGATCTGGCGCCAGTCCGTCTGGCTGGCCGTGGGAGCTTTGGCGTGCAAAGCGGCAATGGCTGCCTGCAGCTGGTAGGGCCCTGGCGCGCGCGCAAGCAAAGCCAGTTCCAGCAGCGCCAGTCCCTCGGCAATCAGGGCGTCATCCCACAGGCCCCGGTCTTGCTCTTCCAGGGTCAGCAAATGCCCCTCGGGCGACAGGCGGGCCGGACCGCGCGACGCCTGCAGCAGCATCAGGGCCAACAGCCCCTGCACTTCCGGCTGGCAGGGCTGCAGGCTGTCAAGCAGCCGCCCCAGGCGCAGCGCCTCGGCGCACAGGTCGGCGCGCAGCAGGGTGTCGCCGCCGCTGGCGCAATAACCCTCGCTGAACACCAGATAAATCACGTGCAGCACTTGCGCCAGCCGTTGCTGCAATTCTTGCTCAGGTGGCAACTCGAAAGGAATCCGCGCTTCGGCGATCTTGCGCCTGGCGCGCAATAAGCGCTGCGACAGGGCCGCTTCCGCCACGCCGAAGGCGCGCCCGATCTCGGCCGTGGACAAGCCACACAGGGTGCGCAGGGCCAGCGCCACCTGCGCCTCGGGCGCCAGCGCGGGATGGCAGCAGATGAACAGCAGGCGCAGGCGGTCGTCCCCGATGGCGTGCGCTTCTTCAATCACGGCCGCCGGCAGGCAGGACAGCACGGCTTCGGCCTCGCTGACGCTCTTGCCCGCCCGGCGCACGTGATCGAGGCCCGCATTGCGCGCCACGGCACTGAGCCAGGCGGCGGGATTATCGGGGATGCCCGCCCGCGGCCACAGTTCCAACGCCTTGCGGCACGCTTCCTGCAACACATCTTCCGCCAGACCCAGGTCGCCGAAGCGCCGCATCAGGCCGGCCAGCACCCTGCCCTTTTCCTGGCGAAAGACGTGCTCGACGGCCGACAGGGCGTCGCCGGCCATGTCTATGCCGTGACAGGCCGTACTTCGATGGTGCCCAGGGAGGCGGCCGGACAGCGCCCGGCCCAGGCCAGCGCCTCGTCCAGGTGCGCGCAATCCAGCAGATAATAGCCGCCCAGCTGCTCCTTGGTTTCCGCGAACGGCCCATCCGTGATGACAGGCTTGCCGTTTTGCACACGTACGCTGGTGGCGCTGCGCACGGGCGCCAGTTCCGCGCCCCCGCGCAGCACGCCAGCGGCCTCCAGGTCTTGCGTATAGCTGGCAAAGTCGGCCATCAGGCTGGCCATCTGGCCCTCCTCCATGGCTTCATAGCGCGCCTCGTCGGCGTAGATCAGGATCATGTATTCCATAGTCTCTTCTCCAAAAGAAAAATGCCCGCAAGCGCGGGCATTCATACGACGAATGGATATGCGGCAATCCGACAAGCTTAACGCATTATTTTTTTGACTTAGTGTTTGTGCCCGCAGCTGGGTCCATGGACGTGTCCGGAAGATTGCTTGACTGTCATGTCGGCCTTGGCGTCGCGGCCGCTGTCACCTGGATACCCGGCTGCCGTCAGGCGGTCCAGGTAATCCTGCCACAGGGTCGCTTGCTCCGCGCCCAGCTTGTACAGATAAGCCCAGGTGTACAGGCCGGAATTGTGGCCATCGCTGAAGGTGGGCTGCACGGCGTAGTTGCCGACCGGCTCCAGGCCCGTGATGCCGACCAGGCGTTTTCCTAATTGCAAGGTTTCCTGGCCCTTGCCATGGCCTTGCACTTCGGCCGACGGCGAGTACACGCGCAGGTATTCGAACGGCAGCGCAAATTCGCTGCCATCATCGAAAGCCACGTCGAGCACGCGCGACTGGTTATGCACGGTCAAGCCGGTGGGTTGGGGCGTTGCTACTTTTTCAGTCATGACAATACTTTATGCGGATAAACGTTGAATGATGGCGTCGCGCAAGGCTGGCAACAGGGCGCGGCGCGCGGCCAGCACCTCGGGCGCCGTCTCGCGCTGAATCACCGCCCAGCTGGGATTGGGGAAATGCGCATCGTCGCGGTAGCGGGGAATCACGTGCCAGTGCACGTGCGGCGTCATGTTGCCGAAACTGGCCACATTGACCTTTTCCGGCTGCATCACTTCACGCAAGGCCAGTTCGACTTGCCACACGACTTCCATCACATAGTTGCGCTCACCGGGCGTGAGATCCGTCATTTCCTTGACGTGCTTGTTCCAGATCACGCGGCAAAAGCCGGGATAGGCGGCGTCATCAACCGCCACGACGGACAGGCGCTCGCTGCGCCACAGCAAGGCTTCACAGCCCTGCTTGTTGGCAAAGCCGTCGAGCAATGTGCACAGATCGCAGGTCACACCAACACCCGTTCAATGCCGCCGTCATTGGCGCGTTTCACGTAATCCGGCATCCAGTTCTCTCCCAGCAAATGTTTGGCGATCTCGACGACGATGTAATCGGCCGTCGTGCCCGAATCGTCATTGTAGCGCGACAAGCCTTGCAGGCACGACGGGCAGCTGGTGAGGATCTTCACGTCACCCGTGAAACCGTCGCCGCGCAGCTTGTCGGCACCCTTGACCATTTCTTCTTCCTTGCGGAAACGCACTTGCGTGGAAATGTCGGGGCGCGTGACGGCCAGGGAACCCGATTCGCCGCAGCAACGGTCATTCTTCTCGATCTTCACGTTGTCTACCGTGCTGATCAGGGAATTGATGGTCTTGCCCGATTCCTGCAGCTTCATCGGATTGTGGCATGGCTCGTGGTACATATAACGGGTGCCGTTGACGCCTTCCAGCTTGACGTTTTTCTCCAGCAAATACTCATGGATATCCATGATGCGGCAGCCAGGGAAAATCTTTTCAAACTGGTAGGTGGCCAGCTGGTCGTAACAGGTGCCGCACGAGACGAGCACCGTCTTGATGTCCAGGTAATTGAGCGTGTTGGCCATGCGGTGGAACAGGACGCGGTTATCCGTCATCATCTTCTCGGCCTTGTCGAACTCGCCCGCGCCCCGCTGCGGATAACCGCAGCACAGGTAGCCCGGCGGCAAGACCGTCTGCACGCCCACTTCCCACAGCATCGCCTGCGTGGCCAGGCCCACTTGCGAGAACAAACGTTCCGAACCGCAACCAGGGAAGTAGAACACGGCTTCCGTATCGGCCGTCGTCGTCTTCGGATTACGGATGATCGGGATGACCTTGTCGTCTTCGATGTCGAGCAGCGCGCGCGCCGATTTCTTCGGCAGGTTGCCCGGCATCTTTTTGTTGATGAAATGGATCACCTGCGCCTTGACGGGCGGCTTGCCCGTCGATGGCGGCGGCGCCTTGGTTTGCTTCTTGGCAAACTTCTTCAGCAATTCATGGCCCAGGCGCTGCGCCTTGTAACCCCAGCCGATCATGACCTTGCGCGTGGCGTTGATGGTCACGGGATCGGTGGCGTTGAGGAACATCATCGTCGCCTTGGTACCCGGATTAAAGCTCTTCTTGTCCATCTTGCGCAGCAAGTTGCGCATGTTCATCGACACGTCGCCGAAGTCGATATTGACGGGGCAAGGCGTGACGCACTTATGGCAGACAGTGCAATGGTCGGCCACGTCTTCGAACTCTTCCCAATGCTTGATGGAAATACCGCGGCGCGTCTGCTCTTCGTACAGGAACGCTTCGATCAGGGACGAGGTCGCCAAAATCTTGTCGCGCGGCGAGTACAGCAAATTGGCGCGCGGCACGTGGGTCGAGCACACGGGCTTGCACTTGCCACAACGCAAGCAATCCTTGACGCTGTCGGCGATGGCGCCGATATCGCTTTGCTGCATGATCAAGGACTCATGCCCCATCAGGCCAAACGATGGCGTGTAGGCATTGCGCAAGTCGGCGCCCATGCCCGGCAGGTTCAACAATTTTCCCTTGTTGAAACGGCCTTCCGGATCGATGCGCTGCTTGTAGCTGCGGAACTCGCCGATCTCTTCTTCCGTCAAGAATTCCAGCTTGGTGATGCCGATACCGTGTTCGCCGGAAATGACGCCATTCAGCGAGCGGGCCAAAATCATGATGCGGCCCACGGCTTCATGGGCGTCCTGCAGCATTTCGTAATTGTCCGAGTTGACGGGCAAGTTCGTGTGCACGTTGCCGTCGCCCGCATGCATGTGCAGCGCGACAAAGACGCGCGAACGCAGGATGCGCGCGTGGATGGCGGTGGCCTCGTCGAGGATCAGCTTGAATGCGGCGCCGTTGAAGATCTGGCGCAACTGGGCGCGGATTTCCTGCTTCCAGGTGATGCGCACGGTGCGGTCCTGCACCACGTCGAACAGGGTGGCGTCAGGCTGCGTTTCCAGGCGCGCATCAAACACGGGCAGCAAGCGTTCCATGCCCAGTTCGGCCAATTCACCCTTCACGTCCGCCAGCGGACGGTCCAGCTGGGCCAGCAGATAGGTCCAGCGGCTCGTCACTTGCGCCAGCAACTGCTGTGCCTGCTCGGCGCGGTCGCCCAGCATTTCCGCATCGTCAACGCGGTCGTCCGATGCATCGTCGCTCTTGCCTACTGGCAAATTACCCTTGCCAAAAAATTCGCTCAGGGCGTCCGCTAGTTGCAGCTTGTTCTTGATCGACAGCTCGATATTGATGCGCTCGATGCCATCCGTGTATTCGCCCATGCGATTGAGCGGAATCACCACGTCTTCATTGATCTTGAACGCATTCGTGTGCTTGGCGATCGCCGCCGTGCGGGCCCGGTCGAGCCAGAATTTCTTGCGCGCTTCCGGGCTGACGGCAACAAAACCTTCGCCCACGCGGGTGTTGGCGATGCGCACCACTTCCGACGCCGCTTGCGCGACGGCGTTTTCATCGTCGCCGACGATGTCGCCAAACAGGGCCATCTTCGGCAGCACGCCCCGCTTCGACTTGGTGGCGTAGCCGACGGCGCGCAGGTAGCGCTCGTCCAAGTGTTCCAGGCCCGCCAGGCGGATGGTCGTATATTGCTCGCCCTTGGCCGGCAAGCCATCGAGGTAATCCTTGATTTCCACGATCGACGGGATCGCGTCGCGCGCCTGGCCAAAGAATTCCAGGCAGACGGTGCGGGCGAACTTCGGCATCTTGTGCAGAATCCAGCGCGCCGACGTGATCAGGCCGTCGCAGCCTTCTTTCTGGATGCCCGGCAAGCCGGCGAGGAATTTGTCCGTCACGTCCTTGCCCAGGCCCTCTTTACGGAACTTGCGGCCAGGAATTTCCAGGATTTCCGTCTTGAACGGTGCGTTCGGCTTCGTCGCGTCGCGCGTGCTCGGGTGACGCCATTCCAGCTGGAAACGTGCCAGCGCGATATCGTGGATCTTGCCCAGGTTATGGTCGAGACGCGTGACGTCGAGCCAGTCGCCGTTCGGGTCGACCATGCGCCACGAAGCCAGGTTGTCCAGCGCCGTGCCCCACAGCACGGCTTTCTTGCCGCCCGCATTCATGGCGACGTTGCCACCGATGCAAGAGGCGTGCGCCGAGGTCGGGTCGACGGCAAACACGAAACCGGCCTTCTCGGCCGCTTCCGACACTTTATTCGTGATCACGCCCGCACCCGAATTGATCGTCGCGTATTCGTGCGTCAGGCCCGGCAAGACCGTCATTTCCACGGCGCCCAGGGTGATGAGTTTTTCCGTGTTGATGACGGCCGACATCGGCGTCAATGGAATCGCGCCGCCCGTGTAGCCGGTGCCGCCGCCGCGCGGGATGATGGTCAGTCCCAGCTCGATACAGCCCTTCACCAGGCCGGCCATTTCCTCTTCCGTGTCGGGCGTCAGGACGACGAACGGGTATTCCACACGCCAGTCGGTGGCGTCCGTCACGTGCGACACGCGCGTCATGCCGTCGAAGCGCACATTGTGTTTTTCCGTGTAGCGGCCCAGCACCTTGACCGTGCGCTTGCGCAAGTCGTAGGTCTTGCGGAATTCATCGCCAAAGTCGGCCACGGCCTTGCTGGCCGCTTTCAGCAGCAACTCCACATTGGCGCTACGCGCCTTGGCAACTTCGGGCGATTCGCCACTGGCGGCCACGTCGCCGCCGGCCGCATCGATGGACAGGCGGCGCTTGTCGACTTCGGCCAGGCGGTGATGCAAGGCATCGATCAAGCCCTGGCGGCGCTTCGGGTTGTCGAGCAAGTCATCTTGCAGATACGGATTGCGGCGCACGACCCAGATATCGCCCAGCACCTCGTACAGCATGCGGGCCGAACGGCCCGTCTGACGGGCGCCGCGCAGCTCGTCGAGCAGGCGCCAGGAGTCCTCCCCCAACAGGCGTATGACGATCTCGCGATCGGAAAACGACGTGTAGTTATACGGGATTTCGCGCAGGCGGCTTGCTGCGGGACCATTCGGCGTTTCTGCCAGTAAAGCTTGGATATGTGCGGGAGCGTTCATGGAGTGTGGTGACGATGTGGACTGGACCCTAAAGGCCCATTTTATCTTATTGCGCCGCACCATGCCGGAACAGCCTTAGGCCGCCTAAGGTTTAAACACCCCATCCACCACCATAGCAAATACGGAAAAGCCCTCTTTTGCATGAATAAAAAATCAGTCTTGGTGATTTTTTGACGCAAAAATGCCAAGAATCGGACTCCGCTGCAAACTATCGAACTGCCCAAAAATGGGGCAAACTGGCGTTGCATTACGCCCGTTTGCCTGCCGTTTACGCCAGCATTTGTCCAATCCTGTGCCATACGCCATCGGGTACGTACAGCAGCAAGCCCGTCATGGTCAGGTAGCGCGCACACTTGCCGACGGCCATGTAGGCCACGCTGGGCCAGAACGGCAGCTTGAGCCAGCCGGCCAGCGTGCACAGGGGGTCGCCCACGAGCGGCAGCCAGGCCAGCAGCATGGTCTTGGCCCCATAGCGGGCCAGCCAGCGGAACCAGCGCGTGTCGCGCTCCTTGGCAAACGCCTGCTTGGCCCGGTAGCCCATCCAGTAGTCGACGATACCACCCAGAGTATTGCCCAGGGTGGCGACGCCGATGGCGGCCCAGAACAGCGCGGGATTGGCCTTGATGACGGCAAAGACGGCCGGTTCCGAGCCGAGCGGCAGCAGTGTGGCGGAAATAAAGCTGATCAGAAAGACCGATGTCAGCCCGACTTCCGGCGCTGCGATCAGTTGCAGCAGCCAGGCGATTGCGGATTCGATCATGGAACACTTCGCGATGCAGTAAGGCTCTCCATTATAATGAAGAGCAGCTTGCGCGCCGCACAATCCGCGCCGGCCGGCAAAGGCCTACCCGCCCGCAGTTCCATAGAGCATTATTGTCGCCAGGCTATCCGCCGCCGCGCCGCCGCTATCGCCCGACACGTTCCAGACCCTTTCTGGCCCAGAATCACTTGCTTGCAGACTATGAACATCGACTACCTCAAGAAAATCCTGACCGCCCGCGTCTATGACGTCGCTACCGAAACGCCACTGGAACTGGCCCCTGCCCTGTCGCAGCGCCTGAACAACCAGATTTACTTCAAGCGCGAAGACATGCAAAGCGTGTTCAGCTTCAAGATTCGTGGCGCCTACAACAAGATGTCCAAGCTGAGCGAAGCGGAACGCAAGCGCGGCGTGATTTGCGCCTCGGCCGGCAACCATGCCCAGGGCGTGGCCCTGTCGGCCGCGCGCATGGGTTGCCGCGCCGTCATCGTCATGCCGACCACCACGCCGCTGGTCAAGGTCGAGGCGGTCAAGGGCCGCGGCGGTGTGAACGTGGAAGTGGTGCTGCACGGCGAGTCGTACACGGATGCCTACAACCACGCGCTGACCCTGGAAAAGGAACAGAAGCTGACCTTCGTGCACCCGTTCGACGATCCGGACGTGATCGCCGGCCAGGGCACGATCGGCATGGAAATCCTGCGCCAGCACGCCGGCCCCATCCACGCCATCTTCGCACCCATCGGCGGCGGCGGCTTGATCGCCGGCATTGCCGCCTACGTGAAACAGATCCGTCCCGATATCAAGATCATCGGCGTGCAAAGCGTCGATTCGAACGCCATGGCCCGCTCGCTGAAAGCGGGCGAGCGCGTGACCCTGAACGACGTGGGCCTGTTTGCCGACGGCACGGCCGTGCGCCTGGCCGGCGAGGAAACTTTCCGCCTGGTGCAGGCGTATGTCGATGAAATCATCACCGTCGACACGGACGCCATCTGCGCCGCCATCAAGGATGTGTTTACGGATACGCGCAGCATCCTGGAACCGTCCGGCGCGCTGGCCATCGCCGGTGCCAAGGCCTATGTGGAACGGGCCAGCCTGACCAAGCATCCCGTCAACAATGAAACGCTGGTCACCATCGCCAGCGGCGCGAACATGAATTTCGACCGTTTGCGCTTCGTCGCGGAACGGGCCGAACTGGGCGAATTCCGCGAAGCCGTGTTTGCCGTCACCATGCGCGAACAGCGGGGCAGCTTCAAACGTTTCTGCTCGCTCATCGGCGCGCGCAACGTGACGGAATTTAATTACCGCATCAGCGATGAAAAAGCCGCGCACGTGTTCGTCGGCATCCAGATTGCCGACCGGCATGAATCGAGCGTGCTGGCAAAGACCTTCGAGGAACACGAATTCAAGACGCTGGACCTGACCCACGACGAGCTGGCCAAGTCGCACATCCGCCACCTGGTGGGCGGCAAGAGCCGGCTGGCGCAGGATGAGCTGCTGTACCGCTTCGAGTTCCCCGAGCGCCCGGGCGCGCTGATGCGCTTCCTCGACAGCATGGCGCCGAACTGGAATATTTCACTTTGCCATTACCGCAGCCAGGGCGGCGACGTGGGCCGCATCCTGATCGGCTTGCAAGTGCCGCCCGATGAAATGGGAGAGTTCGCCCGCTTCCTCGATACCCTGGGGTACCGTTACTGGGATGAAAGCAGCAATCCCGTCTATAAGCTGTTCTTGGGTTAAGCATCACCTCCCGGCGGCGGCTACTCGCCGTCGGGGGAATTAGGCTACCATGCGTGCTTGACCGAACTACGCCACAAGACCATGACCACCACCAACGACCTCGCCGAACAATCCCCGCTGGGCAAAAGCTCCGCCTACCGCACCGATTACGCGCCGGAATTGCTGTTTCCCATTCCGCGCCTGGGCAAGCGCGACGAGCTGGAATTGCACGGCACCTTGCCGTTTTTCGGCCTCGATATCTGGAATGCGTATGAACTGTCGTGGCTGAACCAGCGCGGCAAGCCGCAGGTGGCCATCGCCAAGGTCAGCGCGCCGGCCGATTCGCCGAACATCATCGAGTCGAAATCGTTCAAGCTGTATCTGAATTCCTTCAACCAGACCAAGCTGGACAGCCCGGATGCGCTGGTGGCCTTGCTCAAGCAGGATTTATCGAACGGCTTCGGCGCGCCCGTGCAAGTGGAACTGACTTTGCAGGAAGATTTCGGCAAGCTGAAAATGGGTGAATTCGATGGCGTGCTGCTGGACCGCCTGGACTTGGAAATCACGCAATACACGCCCTCGCCGCTGCTGCTGAAGGCAGCGCTGGACGAAGCGCCCGTGGAAGAAAAACTCGTCTCGCACTTGCTCAAATCGAATTGCCTGGTGACGGGCCAGCCCGACTGGGGCAGCGTGCAGATCGAGTATGCGGGACCGCAGATCGACCAGGAAAGCCTGTTGCGTTACCTGATCGGTTTCCGCGAGCACAATGAATTCCACGAACAATGCGTGGAGCGCATCTTTGTCGATATCTTGCGTCAGTGCAAGCCGCAAAAACTGTCCGTGTATGCGCGCTATACGCGCCGCGGCGGCCTCGATATCAATCCTTGGCGCAGCAACTTCAGCACGGGAGCGATGCCGGGCAATCTGCGCAACGCCCGTCAGTAACATTAGGCAACCTCATGAAACCATGCCAACAGGAATGTTGGCTGTGTTTTAAAACAACGTTGCAGTAGTGCCGCAGAGCATGTCAAAGACGCTGAAAAATCGGAAAATCGGCATTCGGCGGCGGAAAAACCGGCGCGCCGCGTGTTTTTAATCAAGAAATAGCCGATACACGCCGATGTTATTTTTTTGCTAAAATGATGGTGACATGGGCTGTAGCGCCCACTGCGCCCGCAGCGGGCGTATACTGTTGAGAATTGGCGTTACAGGCCGCGGAAACAGGCCTATAATTCGGCTCGCAAGCCCTCTGCGCATTGCACCATTTCATTGAGTGTCATGACTAATCTTAGCAAAATACTATCCCTCGAAAACGTCCTGCTGGACCTGGAAGTCTCCAGTAAAAAACGTGCCTTCGAGCAAGCCGGCCTGATCTTCGAAAACAATTACGGCATCGCCCGCTCTACCGTCTCGGACAATCTGTTTGCCCGCGAACGCCTGGGCTCGACTGGTCTGGGCCATGGCGTAGCCGTGCCGCATGGCAGGGTCAAGGGCAGCAAAACCTTGAAATCGCCGCTGGGCGCCTTCGTCCGCCTGGCCGAGCCGATTCCGTTCGAGTCGCCCGATGGCAAGCCTGTCAATCTGCTGTTTTTCCTGCTGATTCCCGATCATGTCACCCAGCAACATCTGGAAATCCTGTCGGAAATCGCTGAAATGTTTTCCGATGACGCCTTCCGCACGGCACTGGCCACGGATCCGGAACCGAAATCCGTACATTCGCGCATCGTCAATTGGCAACCTAGTCTGCAAGCGGCGGGTTAAACTTCAGGTATTCCTCCACTCCTGAAGAAGAAGACTGCCATGTTGCAAACGCCACTGACGATACAACGCCTGTACGACGACAATCGTGAAAGTCTGCAACTGGGCTGGTTCGCCGGCTTCCCCGGCGGCGAGCGCCTGATCTCGGGCGATGTCTCGTCGGCCGCCGATCAGGTGGGCCACTTGAACCTGATCCATCCGGGCCGCATCCAGGTCTTCGGCCACCAGGAAATCAATTACTACCAGCGCCTGAAGGTCAACACGCGCACCCACGTGATCGGCGAGCTGATCGCCGGCGGTCCGCCCGCGCTGATCATCGCGCAAGGGCTGGAAACGCCGCCCGACATCCTCGCCATCTGCGACGAGCAAAACATCCCCCTCTTCTCCACCCCGCTGCCGGCCGCGCAAGTGATCGACTTCCTGCGCGTCTACCTGTCCAAAAAGCTGGCGCAACGCATCATCATGCATGGCGTGTTCATGGACGTGCTGGGCGTGGGCGTGCTGATCACGGGCGATTCGGGCCTGGGCAAGAGCGAGCTGGGGCTGGAACTGATTTCACGCAGCCACGGCCTGGTGGCCGATGACGCCGTCGAATTCTCGCGCATCGCGCCCAACATGATCGAAGGCCGCTGCCCGCCTTTGCTGCAAAACCTGCTGGAAGTGCGGGGCCTCGGCTTGCTCGATATCAAGGCCATCTTTGGCGAAACGGCCGTGCGCCGCAAGATGCGCCTGAAACTGATCGTGCATCTGGTGCGCCGCAACGCGCTGGAAGAGGAAGTCGAGCGCCTGCCTTTCCTGTTCCCCACGGAAGACGTGCTGGGCTTGCCCGTGCGCAAGGTCGTCATCCCCGTCGCCGCCGGCCGCAACATCGCCGTACTGCTGGAAGCGGCCGTGCGCAACACGATTTTGCAACTGCGCGGCATCGATACCTTGCAGGAGTTCATGGAGCGGCAACGACTCGCCATGAGTGGCGATTAATGTTGCCAAGGAGTTCGCCCTTGCAAGGGCGAACCGTTACGCAGGCACGCAGCTGTACTGCGTGAATTCCCTGCTGCACCAACGACTCGCCATGAGTGGCGATTAGCAAGTAGGTCGGATTAGCGCGGCAACGCCGTGCGTAATCCGATGACATTGTTGGCCCATGCCGCGGTGTCGGCTTACGCGCGACGCGCTAAGCCGACCTACGGTCGTGACGAGAGCGCCCTGCCAATCCCGGCAATATCACATTCCAAATTGCAATAATTTGTAAAGATAATTGCATTGGGAGCGCGGCGCCGATCTTTATTGTATGATCGGCGTATGCATATCGTCCTTATCACCGGAATATCCGGCTCCGGTAAATCCGTTGCGCTCAATGTGCTGGAAGATACCGGCTACTATTGTGTCGACAACCTGCCGCCGGCCTTGCTGCCCAGCCTGGTGCAAACCCTGCTCGACGAAGGTACACCGCAACTGGCCGTCGCCGTCGATGCGCGCAGCGCCGAGTCGCTGACCAGCCTGCCGCACAATGTGGCCCTGCTGCGCGACCAGGGGCATGACGTCAAGGTCATGTTCCTGACGGCCACCACGCATTCGCTGGTGGCGCGCTTCTCGGAAACGCGGCGCAGCCATCCGCTGTCGCACGAATTGCGTCCGAACCAGAATCCGGCCAGCCGCCGCACGCTGATCGAGTGCATCTCGGAAGAACGCGAACGCCTGTCAGCCATCGAACAGCTGGGCCATGTGATCGACACGTCGGAACTGAGCGCCAACAAGCTGCGCGCCTGGATCAAGGATATCGTCGCCTCCGAACGCGCGCCGCTGACCCTGTTCTTCGAATCGTTCGCCTTCAAGCTGGGCGTGCCCCTGGACGCCGATTTCGTCTTCGACGTACGGGCCTTGCCGAATCCCTATTACGACCTGGCGCTGCGCCCGCTCGACGGCCGCGATGCGCCCGTGATCGCCTTCCTCGACGCGCAGCCGAGCGCGCTGGAACTGCTGGCCGACATCCGCAGCTTCATCGAGAAATGGCTGCCGTCATTCAAGTCCGACAACCGCAGCTACCTGACGGTGGCCCTGGGCTGCACGGGCGGCCAGCACCGCTCCGTGTACATGGCGGAGCGGCTGGCGCAGTATTTCGGCCCGAATGAACGCGTCGTCCTGCGCCACCGCGAACGCAGCTAATTAGTCGAGGTGGCGCAGGGGATGCGCCGCCGCTGGCCAGACGGGGGCAAAGAAGCGCGCCACCATGGCCGCATCGACGTCGTCCAGGCTGGCAGGGTTCCAGCGCGGTGCATTGTCCTTGTCGACCACCAGCGCGCGCACGCCCTCGAGCACTTCGCCATGTTCGAAATTGTGGCGCACCACCGTGCGCTCCATGCGCAGGCAATCGGCCACGCCCAGGTGGGCGCCCCGCTGCAGCAATTCCAGGGTCACCGACATCATCAATGGCGAACGCAGGCGCATGGCCGCCAGCGCCTTGGCCGCGAACGCGCTGTCATCCTGCGCCAGCGAGGCCATGATGGCGGCCACGGAAGGGGCGCCGAAGTGGCGGTCCAGCGCCGCGCGCGCCGTGGCCAGGGGAGATACCCCCGCCTCGGCCTGGAAAGGCGCCGCCAGCGCCTTGATGGCCACCGGCAAGGCTTCGCCCCGCGTCGATTCGAACAGATCCAGCAGCGCCCCCATCTGCGCCTCAGGCAGGTAGACATCGGCCAGCCCCGTGTACAGGGCATCGGCCGCGTTGATCGTCAAGCCCGTCAAGCCCAGGTACAGGCCCAGCTGGCCGGCCAGGCGGGATAGAAAATAACTGCCGCCCACGTCGGGAAACAAGCCGATATTGACTTCCGGCATGGCCATGCGCGTGCGGCCCGTCACGATGCGCAAACGGTTGCCCGGCCCGGCTTGCGCCACGCCCATGCCGCCGCCCATCACCACGCCATCCATCACGGCGATATACGGTTTCGGGTAGAAATGAATTAAATGATTTAACGCATATTCTTCCGTAAAGAAATCTTCCAGCATGGCGCTGCCGCCTTGCGGCGTGGCCAGGCCCGCATCGTAAAAGAAACGGATGTCGCCGCCGGCGCACAGGGCTTTTTCACTGCTGGAGCGGATCACCACGGCATCCACCTGCGGATCGTCGCGCCAGGCCAGCAAGGCCGCGCTCAGGGCGCGTACCATCTCCAGCGACAGGGAATTCAAGGCTTTCGGACGGTCGAGCACGATATGGCCCGTGCGGTTGCGGATGGAAGTCTGGACGAAGTCGCTCATGGCAGGCAGGAAAGAAGTGAAAGTGCAAACATTTTAGCCCCTGCGCGGCGAACATTGCGCTCAAAAGGTCCAGGCGCAAAAAAGGGCGCAAGATGTGCGCCCTTAGTTGATCACAACTGCTGGAAGCGGGTGGCCTTAGACGGCGACGACGGCTTCTTCCTCGGAGTTGTCTGGCAGATGCTTGATCGCCTCTTTACCGTGCCCTTGCACTTTGGTTTTGTATTTCATCACTTGCCTATCGAGCTTGTCGATCAGGGTATCGATCGCGGCGTACAGGTCGTGCGCCAAGCTTTCCACATAGACAGTCTTGCCGCTCAAACGCAGGTTGACTTCAGCCTTTTGACGTTTTTCTTTCTCTTTGAGGTTATCCACGGTCAGAATCACGGCGATATCGATGACTTGATCGAAATGACGTTTCACGCGCTCCAGCTTCGTTTGTACGTATTCACGGATGGCTGGTGTCACTTCGAGATGATGTCCGCTGATGGTGAGATTCATACACACTCCTAAAGATGATCGGGTTCGTGCGGTCCATCCTATCCGGCCCGCAGAGGAACCGAAAAAAACTTACAAACACTTACGCAGGCTCACTGGCGGAATTTTCAACGCTTCCCGGTATTTGGCAACAGTACGTCGCGCAATCACCATGCCTTGTTCCCCCAGCATGTCCGCAATCTTACTGTCGGATAAAGGATTTTTAGGGTCTTCTGCTCCTGTCAGTTGCACGATCAATGCCCGTATCGCCGTCGATGACGCTTCGCCCCCCGCTTCGGTGGCGACGTGGCTACCAAAGAAATATTTCAACTCGAACATGCCGTGCGGGGTCAGCATGTACTTTTGAGTTGTTACCCGCGAGATAGTACTCTCGTGTAAACCCAGTGTATCAGCTATTTCACGGAGCACAAGGGGACGCATGGCAACGGCCCCATGCGAGAAAAAGTTCTTTTGTCTTTCTACTATCGCCTGCGCCACGCGCAGGATCGTGTCGAAGCGCTGGCGCATATTCTTGATCAGCCACTTGGCTTCCTGCAACTGTGCGCCCATGGCGCCTTCGCCCTTGCCTTGCTTGAGCAAGTTGGCGTACATGGCATTGACGCGCAGGCGCGGCATGACATCGTTGTTCAAGGTCACTTGCCAGCCATTGCGCGCGCGCTTGACGACGACGTCGGGCACCACGTAATCGGACACGTCCGAGGCGAACACGGCGCCCGGATGCGGATTGCACTGGCGAATCACCGTCTGCGCTTCGCGCAAGTCTTCATCGTCGCAATCGAGGGCTTTTTTCAGCTTGTTGAAATCGCGCTGGGCAAACCAGGCCAGGTGCTTTTCCACGATGACGAGGGCCATGCGGCGCGTCACCATGGCGATGTGCGGCAAGCGCTTGATTTGCAGCGCCAGGCATTCGGACGCGTTGCGCGCGCCCACGCCGGGCGGATCGAAACTTTGCAAGAGAGACAAGGCCGTGCGCATCTCGTCGGCGTCGATTTCCAGCTCTTCCGGCAGGCGCGCCAGGATGTCGTCGAGCGACTCTTCCAGGTAGCCATTGTCGTCGAGCGCGTCGATGATCAGCTCGACCAGCGCGCGGTCGCGCAATTCGAGTACCGTCACGCGCATCTGCTCCATCAGGTGTTCGCGCAGGGTGCAGTGATGGGCTTCGAGTTGCGGGCGCGAATCCTCGTCGTCGGGCGCCTTGCCGCGGCTCGCCTCGCTCCAGTCGCTGTCGCCGCCATCCGCGGCGGCAGGACCCTCGCCGGCATCGCCATCAAAGGTTTCCGCTTCGGCCGGCGCCGCGGGCGCTTCCTGGCCCGGCGGCTGGGGCGGCGCTTCGGCCGGCGCGGCCGTGGAACTCAAGGCGCCATCGGACAGCAGGCGCAGCG
The DNA here is from genome assembly GCF_900099875.1 of Janthinobacterium sp. YR213. Lineage (NCBI taxonomy): Bacteria > Pseudomonadati > Pseudomonadota > Betaproteobacteria > Burkholderiales > Oxalobacteraceae > Janthinobacterium > Janthinobacterium sp. YR213. The sequence continues at coordinate 202,750 of NZ_FNDA01000003.1, forward strand.
AACGGTCGAGCGGATCGTCGAGGCGTTCGAGCAAGGGATTGTCCGTCAGCAATTGCTCTAGTTCCTGATGCAATTCCAGGGTAGACAATTGCAACAGGCGTATCGATTGCTGCAACTGCGGCGTCAGTGCCAGGTGCTGCGAAGTGCGCAGCTGCAATGATTGTTTCATTGGCTTACATGCGGAAGTGTTCGCCCAGATAGACCCGGCGTACCGACTCGTTCGCGATGATGTCGTCGGGGCGTCCCGACGCCAGTACCGAGCCCTGGTTGATGATGTAGGCACGGTCGCAGATACCCAGCGTCTCGCGCACATTATGATCGGTGATCAGCACGCCGATATTGCGCTCCTTCAAGAAACGCACGATGCGCTGGATCTCGATCACGGCGATCGGATCGACGCCGGCGAACGGTTCGTCGAGCAGCACGAAACGGGGATCGGTGGCCAGCGCGCGGGCGATTTCCACGCGGCGGCGCTCACCGCCCGACAGGGACAGGGCCTGATTCTCGCGCAGCTTTTCAATCTGCAAGTCGGCCAGCAATTTATCCAGGCGCACCTCGATCTCGGCCTTCGTCAGCGGACGGCCTTCGACGGTCTGGATTTCCAGCACGGCGCGGATATTGTCTTCCACCGTCAGCTTGCGGAAGACGGACGCTTCCTGCGGCAGGTAGGACAGGCCCATCTGCGCGCGGCGGTGGATCGGCAGGCTGGAGATGTCCACGCCGCTGATATCGATGCTGCCGCCATCGGACGGCACCAGGCCGACGATCATGTAGAACGAGGTGGTCTTGCCGGCGCCGTTCGGGCCCAGCAAACCCACCACTTCACCGCATTCGACTTGCAGCGAGACATCATGCACGACTTGCCGCTTGCCATAGGTTTTTTGCAGCCCGCGAACGATCAGGGTGCTGCCGCAACGAGTATTGTCCATTATTTCTTTCCTGGCGCAGGCGTGGCCGGCGCTTTCTCCGCCGCCGGTGCCTTGGTTTTCGGCTGGATCACCATGCGCACGCTGCCGCCATCCGGGGTGCTGGTGCCGCTGTTGGAATTTTCCATCGCAAACACTTCCTTGCGGCTGTCATACGAGATGAAGGCGCCATTGGCCACGTCGGTCACTTTCGTGCCTTCCAGGCGCGTCAGCTTGGCCCTGGAAAACAGTTTCACCACTTCCGTCTTGTTGTCGTATTCCACGCGCTCCGCTTCGCCTTCCACCCACAGGTCGCCCGCGCCATCGCGCTTCTGGCGGAAGGTGGCGAGCTTGCCGGGATCGGCCCAGAAGGTAATGAACTGGTAGCCTTGCGGATCTTCCGTGATCACGGCGCGCCCCGCCTTCATGGTCAGGGTCCCCTTGACCAGCACGACGTCGCCCGTCAGGGTGCGCACCTGCTTGATGTCATCGACGTGGCCACTGCGTGCCGTGATGACGGCTTCCTTCTCGGAATCGGCCTTCTCGGCATGCGCCACGCCCATGATGGCCAGGGAAAATACGGTCAACAGCAAGATGTTCTTCATAGTATGGTTTCCTTGTTTCATTCTGTCATTTTGCCGCCGCGGCCGGGCGCGGTTTCGGCGGGAGGACCATGCGCAGCGCATTCTGCACTTCCACCACGCCGGTGGCGTTATTGGCTTTCATGCCGATGCCATTGAGACGCGAGGTGCCTGTCAGGATATCGACAGGCACGTCCGTTTCCATTCTTTCCTCATCCGGGAACACCGTCAGCGCTTCCGTCTTGACTGTCAGGTTCTGCGCCTTCGGACTGGCCACGCGGTCGATCACGACATTGCGGTGCAGTTGCAGCCGGGTATTGTCCTGGTCGATATGCGCCAGTTCCGCATTCATGTTCATCGGTGGCATGCCTGGCGTGAGCTTGCGCACGAAGGGCCGGTCGATATCGGACGAATCGTCCAGCGGATAATGCGTGAGCTTGGCGCCCGACACGATATAGCTGGGTTTTCCCGTCAAGTCCATGCGCACCAGGCTGAAATTGGTAATGAAATAGTCGGGCTCATCCAGATGCTTGCTGGCCGTGATGTCTTGGCTATTCTTGTTCATCACCTCGAGCAGCCAAAAGCTGCCCAGCGCGACAACAACCGCGCCCAGCACGGTAAAGATCATGCGCCAGCGATGGGCGCCTCCTGGCTTACGCATAGGGCTTCACTCTTTCAAATGTCACTGGCGAGGCGGCGCGCCTCACTCCAGGAACGGCGCCATGACGCGCGCATAATTGTCCTGGGCACGCAGCAGGAATTCGCAGATCTCGCGCACCGCGCCGCGGCCGCCGCCGGCCTGCGTCACATGGTGGGCCAGGCCCTGCACTTCCGGGCGCCCGCCCGGCACGCTGACGGCAAAGCCGACGCGTTTCAGGATGGGCGCATCGATGACGTCGTCGCCGATATAGCCGCATTGCTCTTCCGTCAAGCCCGTCAGCGCCAGCAGTTCGCGAAACGGCGTCAGCTTGTCGTGGCCGCCCTGGTGTACATGGGTAATGCCCAGGTCTTGCGCTCGGCGCGCCGTGATGGCAGAGCGGCGCGCGCTGATGATGGCCGTCTGCACGCCCGATTCCTGCAGCAGCTTGATGCCCAGGCCATCATACACATTAAACGTTTTCATCATCTCGCCGTCCGGGCCGAAATGCAGGCTGCCGTCGGTGAGCACGCCATCGACGTCAAAGATCATCAGTTTGACCTTGGCCGCGCGTGCCAGGTTGTCCGCGACGCTATCCATCAGATCACCTTCGCTTGCGTCAGATCATGGATATGCAGCGCGCCCACCAGTTTGCCGTCGGCATCGACGACCAGCATCTGGTTGATGCGGAACTGCTCCATCACGGCCACGGCGTCCACGGCCAGGCGTTCGGGCGCGATACTGCGCGGCTGCGCATGCATGACGTCGCGGATCGCCACTTGCGTGAAATCCTGCACGCGCTCGAACATGCGGCGCAAGTCGCCATCCGTAAACACGCCCACGGGGCGGTTGTCCGCGTCGACGACGGCCGTCATGCCCATGCCTTTCTTCGTCATTTCTTCCAGCGCCTGCAGCAAGGAAGCCTGCACGGGCACTTTCGGCACGCGTTCGCCGCTGCGCATGACGTCATGCACGTGCGTGAGCAGGCGACGGCCCAGGGCGCCGCCCGGGTGCGAGCGGGCGAAATCTTCTTCCTTGAAGCCGCGCAAGTCGAGCAAGGCCACGGCGAGCGCGTCGCCCAGGGCCAGGGTGACGGTGGTGCTGGCCGTCGGCGCCAGGTTCAGCGGACAGGCTTCTTTCTCAACAGAAATATCCAGGTGCACGTCGGCCAATTGCGCCAGACTCGAATTCGGCTTGCCCGTCATGGAAATCAGCACGCCACCCATGCGCTTGACGACGGGCATGATGGCCATCAGTTCCGACGATTCGCCGGAGTACGATATGGCAATAAAAGCATCTTCCGAGGTAACCATGCCCAGGTCGCCATGGGCCGCTTCGGCCGGATGCACGAACAGGGCCGGCGTGCCGGTGGAAGCGAGGGTGGCGGCAATCTTGCGCGCGATATGGCCGGATTTGCCGATGCCGGAGACGACGACTCTTCCTTTGCATTGCAGCAACATCGCCACGGCGCGGCCCACGCTGTCGTCCGTGGCCAGGCGCGCGTGCAGCGCAACGATGGCGTCGGACTCGATCTGCAAGGTGGTGCGGGCCAGCGCGACGGCGCGCTCGGTCGTCGCTTGCATGTCAATTCGATCAAAAGCTTTCAGCATTGTTTTTTCATGGGTTACACTCATGCCCAAAGTATAAACGAATTAGGAAAGCAAAAAACTTGCCAGTCACAACAAACAACGATTTCCATTGACCGTACCGGGCAACCCATGTTTTCCTCGCTTGAACTGACCCTGATGTTACTCGGCAGCGCCGTGCTGGGCGTGGTCGCTTTCAGAATGTTGCATTTGCCGCCCATGCTGGGCTACCTGGCCGTCGGCATCGTCATCGGCCCCCACGCGCTGGGCCTGGCGGCGGAAAACGAGGCCAGCCACACCCTGGCCGAGTTCGGCGTCGTCTTCCTGATGTTTTCCATCGGGCTCGAGTTTTCCCTGCCCAAGTTCCTCGCCATGCGGCGCATCGTCTTCGGCCTTGGCATGGCGCAGGTGGTCACCACCATCATCGCCACCGTCTTCTTCGGCTGGTTCGTCGGACATTACCTGTCCGCCTACATCCACCTGAGCTGGCAAGCCGCCTTCGCCCTGGGCGGCGCGCTGGCCATGTCGTCGACGGCCATCGTCTCGAAAATGCTCACGGAGCGGCTGGAACTCGAAAGCGAACACGGCCGCAAGATCATCGGCATTCTGCTGTTCCAGGACCTGGCCGTCGTGCCCCTGCTGATCCTGATTCCCGCCCTCACGCGCGATTCGGATAACCTGGCCGAAACCCTGGCCTGGGCCGGCGGCAAGGCCCTGGTGGTGCTGATCTTGCTGCTTTTCATCGGCCAGAAGCTGGTGCGCGGCTGGCTGACCATCGTCGCCAAGCGCCGCTCGCAAGAGTTGTTCATGCTCAACCTGCTCCTGATTACCCTGGGCGCGGCCTGGATCACGGAACGGGCAGGACTGTCGCTGGCCCTGGGAGCGTTTGTTGCTGGCATGCTCATTTCCGAGACGGAATTCAAGCATCAGGTGGAAGAGGATATCAAGCCCTTCCGCGACGTGCTGCTGGGCCTGTTCTTCATCACCGTCGGCATGCTGCTCAATATCCGTGTGGTGTTTGAGAACTGGTGGCTCGTCTTGCTGCTGCTGTGCGGCCCCGTGCTGCTGAAATTCGCCCTGATCGCAGGGCTGGCCCGGCTGTTCGGTTCCAGCAACGGCGTGGCCCTGCGCACGGGGCTGGGACTGGCGCAGGCGGGCGAGTTCGGCTTCGTGCTGCTGAACCTGGCTGGCGGCATCAAGCTGATGGACCCGTTCGTCGTGCAGGTGGTGCTGGCGTCGATGGTGCTGTCGATGCTGGTGGCGCCCTTCCTCATCGCCAAGTCCGACGCCATCGTCATGAAACTGGCGGCCAACGACTGGATGATGCAATCGTTGGCGCTGACCAAGATCGCCACGCGCACCATGGCGTCGCAGAAACACGTGCTGATCGCCGGCTTCGGGCGCAGCGGACAAAGCCTGGCCACCCTGCTGGCGGAAGAAAAGATCGAATACCACGCGCTGGACCTGGACCCGGAACGGGTGCAGGAAGCGCAGCTGGCCGGCGCCCACGTGTCGTATGGCGACGCGGGCCGGCGCGAAAGCCTGGTGGCGGCCGGCATCTACCGGGCCAGCGCCGTGGTGATCACGTATGCGAATACGCCTTCGGCACTGAAGTTATTGCATTTGCTTAACGAAATGGCGCCAACTCTGCCCGTCATCGTGCGCAGCCACGACGATACCGACCTCGACCAACTGAAGAAGGCGGGCGCGGCCGAAGTGGTGCCGGAATTGATGGAAGGCAGCCTGATGCTCGCTTCGCATGCGCTGATCATGATGGGAGTGCCCCTGCGCCGCGTGGTGCACCGGGTGCAGGCGGCGCGCGAAGAACGCTATGCGTCCTTGCGCGGCTATTTCCACGGTTCCAGCGACGCGGGTGACGATGCCGAGCTGGAACGCCTGCATACGGTCACCGTCAACGAGGGCGCGCACTGCGTGGGACTGCCCTTGAGCACGATCGACGTGGCCGGCTGCGGCGCGTTTGTGACCACCATCCGCCGCGGCCGGGGCCGCCTTGATGTTACCCCCGAGACGCAGCTGGCCAGCGGCGACGTGGTGGTGCTGCGCGGCACGGCAGACGCCGTGGCCAAAGCAGAAACCTTGCTATTGAAATAATTAGCCGGGCTGCGCCTGCCAGCTGACGACCTTGTTGCGACCATCGGCCTTGGCCTGATACAGGGCCTGGTCGGCGTGCGCCACCAGCTGCTGCGCCACCGTTTCGATGGGGAGTAGCGCCGCGTCCGCTTCCAGGCTGGCCACGCCGATCGACACGCTGACCCACGCTTGCGCGCTGCCCGGCAAGTCAAACATGGTGCCGGCGATGCTGGCGCGAATGCGTTCGGCAACAAAGGTCGCGCTATCGAGGTCGGCGTCGATCAGCAGGACGACGAATTCCTCGCCGCCAAAACGGCCCAGCGCATCGGAGCGGCGCAATTCCGTGCGGATGCGCGTGGCCACCTCGCGCAGCACTTCATCGCCGCCCTGGTGGCCATGCGTGTCATTGACCAATTTGAAATGGTCGATGTCGATATACATGCATGAGATGCAATAATTCTGGCGCCGCGCACGGGCGATTTCTTCCAGCAGCCGGCGGTCGATATAGCGCCGGTTGTAGACGCCCGTCAAGGAATCGGTCAAGCCGATGTATTTGAGCATTTCATTGCTGATCACGTTTTCCAGGCATATGGCGATGATGGACGCCATGTGCTTGATGAAATCCGTGCCCAGCGCGGGCGTAAAACGCGTCACGTCGCTGCTGGCCAGGTTCAGGCTGCCAATCAGGCGCTTGTTGCGCAGCAAGGGCACCAGCGCCACGCTGCGCAGAGCGTCGATCTGCGGAAAACGCGGGCCATGCACGGCCGCGTCGAAGGCACCCAGCAGCGGCAGCGGCGGCAAGGCCGCCTCCCCCTCGGCCACGGACGCCGGCGGAGCAAAACCCAGCTCCGCCACGGCATGCACAAACAGCAACTGCGGGAAGGCGCTGAAATCGACGCCCAGCTTTTCCATCACCAGCACGATATCGTCATCCTCGTCGAGCAGGCTCAGGGTAACGCCGTCGAGGTCGGAAATCACGGGCAAAGTGCGGAAGATGGTGCCGATCAATTCGGGAAAGGTGGACGCGCTGACGATTTCCAGATCGAATGCCTGGTGCCGGCACATGATGTCGTGGTTGCGCTCGACCTGTTCCAGCAGGAAAGCCATGCGCGCGCGCAAAGCCTGGTTTTCGGCTTCGAGGCTGGCAATGCGCGGGTCCGGCTGTATTGCTTGATTCATAGAAACCTTAAACCCTTGTGTGCGGGCGCCATGCTTAAAATGCCAGTTCGAAACCGATGTCCTGCCCCACCACGATACGCTCATCGCCGCCTTCGGTGACGATGGCGTTCATGCCGAAGCAGATGGCGCCGTCGAGCTCGGGTTTGGCGCGATAGCCATGCATGACGTCGAGCGGGTCCGGGCCGGGCACGCCCGTGGCCTGGTCCACCGACGGGATCGGGCAGCGCGAACACGGCTTGACGGGTTTCAAGGTGGTCGCGCCGAATTGCAGGAAGTCCGCGTAGTCTTCCTCGAAGGCGCCGATGTCTCCAATGACGAGGTTGGGACGGAAACGGTTCATCGGCAGCGCTTCACGGCTGGCGGCGCGCAGCTTGTCATTGACATCGGCTAGCGAGGCGGCACCGGCGATCAGCACGGGATAGCCATCGGCAAACATGGTCGAGGCAGCCACGCCATCCGTCCATTTGGTGCTGGTGGCGCGCACCACGTCCGGGTGAAAGCGCGCCAGGCGGCACGGCACGCCGATGGCCTGACTGAACCAGGTGGCCGTGACTTCATCGCAATCGTAGGCGCGCACGGTATCGTCCCACACTTGCACGTCCAGCATCGGTGCCAGTTGTGGGTGCGGCAAGCCCAGCTCGATTTCCAGGCGCAGCATGCCCGGCGCGCGCAACTCCAGGGTCGTGGCCTTGATGGATGGCACGATCAGCGCCATGCGCGGATATTCGCGCTGGGTCAGGAAGCGGCCTTGCGCGTCCACCACCATCCATTCGCGGTCGAACACGTGCTCGCTCATCAGCCCGGAGCGCGTCAGGACGGCCTCGCGCAAATGGATGCCGGCGCACGATTTGATCGGATACAGGATGATGTCGGACAGGATAGCCATGGACAGGGGAGAAGGAACAGTATTGCTGCTTCTGCCAAGAAATTATTCAGAAGCGAAGTATGGCAGCAAAGCGGGCAAGCGTAAATCTACCAGGCCCAGCCGCAGTGGCTGGGCCTGCATGACAGCGATCAATAGGTATAGAAGATACGCTGGATTTCTTGCGTGCTATTCGTTTTGGTCAGGGCCAGCATCAGCAGGATGCGGGCTTTTTGCGGGTTCAGGGTGTCGGATACGACACTGTCGAGTTCATCGTCGTTGGCTTCGCCATTGCGCGCCACGATGCCCTGGCCGACGCGGCTCGAACGCACGATCAGCACGCCCTTCTGGCGCGCTTCCACCAGGGCCGGCTTCATTTGCGCGGCCACGCTGCCATCGCCCACGCCCGCGTGGATGATGCCCTTGGCGCCAGCAGCAATGAAGGCATCGATGCCGACACGGTTCATGTTCGCGTAGCCGTAGACGATATCCACTTGCGGCAGAGCATCGAGCTTGCTGATGTCAAATTCCGATTCCAAGGTGTGCTTGCGCGTCGACTGGCGGTAAAAGAAGGCCTTGCTGCCTTGGATGTAGCCGAGCATGCCCAGTTCCGGCGACTTGAAGGTGTCGGTGGTCGAGGTGTTGGTTTTGGTCACTTCGCGCGCCGCGTTGATCTGGTCGTTCAAGGCGACCAAGACGCCCTTGCCCACGGCTTCCTTGCTGCCCGCCAGCATCACGGCGTTGTACAGGTTGATGGGGCCGTCAGCCGAAATGGCCGTCGACGGACGCATGGCGCCCACGACCACCACCGGTTTGTGGCTTTTCACGGTCAGGTTCAGGAAGTACGCCGTTTCCTCGATCGTGTCCGTGCCGTGCGTGACGACGACGCCATCGACATCGTTTGAGGCCAGCAGCACGTTGATGCGCTTGGCCAGGGTCAGCCAGTGGCTGTTGCCCATGCTTTCACTGGCGATCTGGAACACTTGCTCGCCTTTCACATTCGCCACTTTCTTCAATTCCGGCACGGCCGCGATCAGGCGCTCGACGCCCACGGTGGCCGAGGTGTAGCCAACGGTGGTGGTGCTGTCGGCGCCGCTGCCGGCGATGGTGCCGCCCGTGGCCAGGATCACCACGTTCGGCAATTTGACGGCCGCCTGCTGCGCGCGCGCCGGGGAGGCGGCGATAAAGCCCATCAGCAAGGTAGCCAGCATCAGCTGTGCACAAGAATGGAATTTGCGTGAAAACATGGTGCTCCCGTGAAGTGTACTGTCAAAAATAACAAAGTCGTGTGCAAATTATATGTCATCCATGCCGGGGCAAATCCCGAATTCATGCGTATCGCGCAAACGTGCGCGCCTTCCCATGCGCTACAGTGGCGCCATGTCCACACTGCTCCCCTTCCGCTCTTGCCTCGTCCTGCCGCTGCTCTTGATGACGCTGGCAGCCTGCGCCACGCAGGTGGAACTGCGCATGGCGGCGCAGCAGGAGCAATTCGGACGCGAGGCGGCCAGCCAGGGCGACTGGGCGCAAGCCATGCGCAGCTACGCGGACGCCGTCGGGAATGTCGAACTGGGCCATGGCGATCTCGCTTGGCAGGCGCGGCTGCACCACCAGGCGGGACGCGCCGCCAGCGGAGCCTGCCGCTACGATGCGGCTGAATTTCATTTCCGCCAGGCCATCGCGCTGGCGAAACGCAGCAAACAATCGAGCGCCCTCAGCTACAAGGCGCTGATCGACCAGTATGAACGCCAGGGCAAGGCGACCGAAGCCTTGGCCGTGCGCAATGAACTGGGCTGGCATCAATCGCAGGCGCTGGGTGCCTTTGCCGACCTGGAATCGCTGCCGGTGGGCAAACCTTGCGGAGTCCCCCGATGAATATCGCACGCACCTTGCTGGCCGCCACCTCCCTCTGCACTGCCATGGCGCCGGCGCGCGCCGCCGAAGCACCGCTGCCCTTATGGGAAGCGGGCGTGTTTGGCGGCACGGCCGTCACGCCCGCCTATCCCGGCGCCAGCGAACGCTCGACGCGCAGCCTGGCCCTGCCCTATCTGATTTATCGGGGGAAAGTGTTGCGCGCCGACCGCTCCGGCGTGGGCGCGCGCCTGCTCAACACGGATCGCCTCGACTTCGATATCGGTTTTGCCCTGTCCTTGCCGGCCCGGTCCAGCGACGTGCCGGCCCGGCGCGGCATGCCGGACCTGGGCACCCTGGTGGAATTTGGCCCGCGCCTGAAAATCAAGCTGGCCGAGCCGACGCAGCACAGCCGCCTGGGGCTGGAATTGCCCTTGCGCGCCGTCATCGAAGCGCGCGGCGGCCTGCGCCGCCAGGGCGCCACGTTCGAGCCCCGCTTCGTCTACGCGCTGCAAGGCGGGCAGCAGGCATGGCATGTCGATGCCAGCCTGGGCGCCGTGCTGGGCAATGCCGCCATCAACGATTACTTGTATGGCGTGCGCCCCGCGTTTGCCACCGCTCAGCGCCCGGCGTATGCGGCAAAAGGCGGGCTGATGCTCACGCGGCTGGGCCTGGGCGGTTCGTACCGGCTGCACCCGGACTGGCGCGCCTTTGCCTTTGTACGCTACGATACTTACACAGGCGCCGCCAACCGCGCCAGCCCCCTGTTGCGCCAGAACAGCGGCACCTCGGCCGGCATCGGCCTGATGTGGACGTGGCAACGTTCAAGCAGCCTGGCACGAGGCCCGGACGAATAGGCTTAAAACTCCGTCGTGGCAGACAGCATGACGGTGCGCGGCGCGCCCAGGCCCAGGCTGGTCCATTGCGGCAACGCCCAGTACGCCCTGTTGCCGACGTTCGTCACGCTGGCGCGCACGGTCAGGGGCCGGCCAGCCGCCTGCGTCGCATAGCGGGCGCCCACATCAAACACGGTACGGCCCGGCACGGACATCGAATTGTCGGCATTAATGTATTGCTTCGATGCCGCCGTCGCATTTGCCGTCAGGGTCACGCCGGGGATGGCGGGCGTATCCCATTCGACACCGAGCTTGGCTTGCAGCTTGGGCACGCCCGTGGCCTGCTTGCCCTGATTGGCGCCGCCCACCGTCTTGCTCAAGACGGGATCGACATACGCCACGCCGCCCATCAGGCGCACGTCGCGCAAGGGCGAGCCGAAGAAGCCCCAGTCGATGCCGCGGTTGCGCTGTTCGCCGCCAAAGGAGAAGATATTGCTGACCGGGTCGACATAGCTGCTGGGGCGCTTGATTTCATACACGCTGACCGTATGCGCGAACTCGCCCAGGTCGACCTTGAGGCCAAGCTCCGCCTGCTTCGACTTGTACGGCGCAAAGACCTCGCCCGAGTTGGCCGCCGTCAATGGCGCCGTGGCGCCCTGGCTCAAGCCTTCGATGTAGTTGCCGTACAGGGAAATCGTCTTGCTGGCCTTGACCAGCAGGGCGACGGCCGGCGTGGTGGCGCTTTCGTCATAGCGCGAGGTGCGCGCGCCCGTCTTGATGTTGAAGTTATCGCTGAGCACTTCCTGGCGGCGCAAGCCCACCGTCAGCTGCACGGTGTCTTGCGCAAAAGAAAGCGTATCGACCAGCCCGATACTGGCCAGGCGCAGTTCTGCCTTGGAAATTTGCGGCGCCTCGAAGCGCGTCGCCGGCCCCCAGACGGGGTTGTAGATATTCGTGATCCAGTCTTTCGCCAGGGTATTCCTGCGGCCGTACTGCTTGTCCGTATGGTGATAATAGGTGGCGTTGACGGCCCATTGATGGCCGATACCGCCCGTGCGCAGCTTGCCGCGCAAGCCCGCTTCCGCCGATTGCTTTTCCACGTCAAAACCCAGGTCGGCAAGATTGGTGCGGTAGTCGCCAGCCGTGTTGAACACCTGGATCAGGTACGCGCCCGTCGACTGGTAGTCGGCCCGGCTGGCGCCCACGGCGGCATACGCCATCACTTGCGCATTCAAGTCAAGCTCGCCGCGCAGCATGGCGCCCTTGTCCCTGGTATCGTAGAACGCCCAGCTGGGATTTAATAAGGTTTGCGCTTTCGGCGGACGCGGCACGGGCAAGCCGGCGGCCAGGTTGACGCCCCGGTTCAAGCCATCGGCGCGGTCCTCGCTGTGATACAGGTCGGCGGACAGGCGCGCACCGTTGCCACGCCAATCCAGGCCCACGGAGACGAGCTCGGTCTTCTTTTTCTGATGGTCGATGGCGCCGTCGCCATCGCGGTAGACGCCGTTGACGCGGATGCCGAACTGTTGATGCTCGCCGAACCGCTGGCCCAGGTCCACATGGCCGCCCCATTGCGCGTCCGACATATACGACGCCGTCACCCGCGCCAGCGGCGTATCGCCCGCGCGCTTGGGCACGAGGTTGATGCTGCCGCCCACGGAACCGCCCGGCGGCATGCCATTGAGCAAGGCCGACGGTCCCTTCAGCACCTCGATGCGCTCGAACATTTCAGGCGAGGTGCGGTAGTAGGGCGAGATGCCGTACAGGCCGCCAAACGCGACGTCGCCGATATTCGAGCTGAAGCCCCGTATCGAATAATTCTCGCCGATGATGCCCGTCATGCCGCTGCTGAAGACGGTAGGGTCGGTGGCGGAAATCACATCGGTGATGTCGCGCGCCTGCCGGTCTTCGATGAATTTATCCGTATAGCTGATGGTGTTGAACGGGGTTTCCATGAAGTCCTTGTCTCCCAGGAATCCCACGCGGCCGCCGGATGCCACTTGGCCGCCTGCGTAGGCATCCGTCACCGCGTTGCCCTTGCCCCACACCGTCACGGCCGGCATGGTGGCGGCAGCCTCGGCGGCGGCGCTATGCGCCGCTTCGCGGCGTACCGTGTAGCTGCCATTACCCTCGCGCACGGCTTGCAAGCCGTGGCCGCGCAGCAATTCGTAAAAGCCTTCAGGCACGCTGTAGCTGCCGGACAGGCCGGTGCTGCTCTTGCCTTGCAGCAGGCTAGCCTCGACCGTCAATTCAACGCCCGCCTCGGCGGCAAAGGTATTGAGCGCCAGGCCCAGTGTACCGGCCGGTACGCTGAACGCTTGCCGGGCCTGGCCCGCCCCCGCTTGCGCGTAGGCTGGCGGGGTCGCCACACCCAACACCCCTACGGTCAAGCCCGTGATAAGCGCCAGTTGCACGGCGGTGGCGATGCGGCTCAGGTTCAAGGCGGGAAGGTGGCGCGTTGCCATGCGTTGGGTCATACAGTAAATCCTTTCAGATGGGATGATTGCTTGCTCTCACCCTATCTCCCGAACGAAAAGGTAAAACCCTCAATGCAAATACGAATCATTACTAAAACTATTGATTACTGATAGCCTTTCAGCACATCGTCGATCACCCGCTTCAGCGACGTCACGCTGGCCGCCGTGATGTACCAGGCGTCGGCATCGACAAAAACCACGCGGCCATTCTTCCAGGCATTGGTCTGGCGCAGCAGCGGATTGGCCATCTGCTCGGCCGTCATGACGGGACGGTGTTCCATCACGGCCGTGCGGTCCACCACATAGATGATGTCGGGATTGGCTTGCTGGATGAATTCGCTGGAAATCGGCTGGCCATGCAAGCCCGCCTCGACGGCTGTGCTGGCCGGTTTCACGCCCAGCGCATCGAAGACAAAACCGTAGCGCGACTGCACGCCGAACGCGCTGAAGGCGCCATTGTTGTGCAGCACGATGAGCGCCTTCTCGGGACGGTCCTGAATCACCTTGCGCGCGTCCGCCACCTTGGCGTCCAGCTCCTGCGCTTTCCGGCTGGCGATATCTTCCTTGCCGAAGATGCGCCCCAGTGTCAGCAAGTGTTGCTTGACCACGTCGATGTGCTTGCTCTCGCTGTTCTGGTAATCCACGTCGAAATGCAAGGTGGGCGCGATCTGGCTCAGTTCCTTGTAATGGTTGGCCTGGATCGACGTCATCAGTATCATATCTGGCTGGAGCGCATGGATGTGCTCGAGATTCGGCTGCACGATGGCGCCCAGGTCGCGGATACCCTGGTCTTCCTTGTAGCGGCTGAGGAAATGCGGCACGTAATCCTTCACCATGCCGGCCACGGGCACGCCCAGCTGGTCGAGAAAATCAACTTCGTTCATGTCGAGCACGGCCACCCTCTGCGGACGATGTGTGACCACCGTCGTGCCCAGCTTGTGCTCGATGGTGATGGGGGTAAATACCTGCTCTGACGCGGAAGCGGCGGGCGCTGGCGGCGCCGTGGCCGCCTTGTCGCTGCAGCCTTGCAGGGCGGCCATGGCGGCGAGCAGCACGGCCAGCGCGCAGCGGGATTTGTTCCAGATCATCTCAAGCTCCTGTGGGGGTAAAGTAATTGCAGACACAGCCGCGCTCGTTGCGCACGATGTGAAAATCGATGTCGTACAGCGCCCGCAAGCGCTGTTCCGTCACGACCTCGTGGGCGGGACCGGAAAAGCGCACGGCGCCACCCTGCATGGCGACGATGTGGTCGGAATAATTGGCGGCGAAATTGATGTCGTGGATCACCAGAATCACGGTGCGGCCCTGCTCGTCGCACAGGCGCCGCAGCGCGCGCATGATCTGCACGGCGTGCTTCATGTCGAGGTTGTTGAGCGGCTCGTCAAGCAGCAAAATGTCCGTCTGCTGGGCAATCGTCATGGCCAGGAAAGCCATCTGCCGCTGGCCGCCGCTCAACTCATCGACATACGCCAGGCGCAGATGCTCCAGCGACAGGAAGGCGATGGCGTCATCGATGGCTTGCCGGTCTTGCGGCGTCAATCTACCTCGGCTGTAAGGAAAGCGGCCGAAGGCGACCAGCTCTTCCACCGTCAGGCGCAAATGAAAATCGGGCGACTGGCGCAGGGTGGCCACCAGTCTCGCATAGTCCTGGATCTTGATGTGCGCAATGCTGTGCCCGTCTATCGTGATCTCGCCGCCATTTGCTTCCTGCAGGCGCGCGATGAGCATCAGCAAGGTCGTCTTGCCGGCGCCATTCGGGCCGATCAAGGACGTCACTTTACCCTTGGGAAACTGCGCGCTGACGTTGTCCAGCACGCGCTTTTCGCCGTAGCTTTTTTCGATATGGTTGACGTGGATCATGCGGTGCCCCGGGTTCGGACCATGAGCGCGAGGAAATACGCGCCGCACACCAGGTTGACGAGGATGCCAACGGTGGTCCGGTAGTTGAAAACGTGCTCGACCAGCAGCTGGGCGGCCAGGAAGATGGCGATGGCGATGGCGCAACCCAAGGGCAAGGTGACGCGATGGCGTGCCGTGCGGGCCAGGGCATAAGTCGTGTTCGCTACAAAGATGCCAATAAAGGCCGTGGGGCCCAGCAAGCTTGTCGACACGGCCACCAGCACGGCGATCAGCGCCAGCTGCAGCCGCACCATGCGCCGGTAATCGATACCGAGCGAGATGGCTTGCTCGCGCCCCAGCGCCAGCACGTCGAGCGCCGGCAGGGCTTTCAGCACGGCCACGCAGGCAGCGCCCGCCAGCACGGCCGAGTACAGCAACTGCACTGGCTGCGCCTTGTTGAACGAGGCCTGGCTGAAACCCTGCAAAATGGCAAATTCACCGGGACTGATGCGCAGCTGGATGAACTGGGTCAATGTGCCGATCACCATCGTCAGCACGAATCCCAGCAGCAACAGAAAATACACATTGTCCTTGCCATCACGAAACAACCAATAGTGGATGGCCCAGGAATACGCCAGCATCAGCGCGATGGACAGCACGAAGTTGCCGTTCTGCCCCAGCAGCACCACGCTGTGCATGCCCATCGCGAGGATCAGCAGCGATTGCAACAGCAAATACACAGCTTCATAGCCCATGACGGCCGGCGTCAGGATGCGGTTGCCGGCGATGGTCTGGAACACGATCGACGACACGGCCACGCAAACACCGCCGATGACGATGGCGGCCAGGCGCGATAATCGCTTCGGGATGATGTAATCGAAGTCGAGATTCGCACCGATGAAGAGGAAAGCGAGCCCCAATGCAAACACGGCCAGCCACAGCGTCCGTTGCGTCAATACGTCCCTCATCGCCGCCCCCGGATGATCAGGACGAGGAACAGCACCCCGCCCACGCCGCCCGCCGTCAGGCCGATCGGCACTTCAAATGGGTAGATCAGCAGGCGCCCGGCGATGTCGCAGGCCAGCAGCAGCGCCGCGCCGCCCAGTGCCACGATGGGCAGGGTGCGCGCCAGGTGGTCGCCGTAGCGCAAGGCCACCAGGTTGGGGATGGCCAGCCCGACAAACGGGATCGCCCCCACCGTGATCACCGTGGCCGCCACCGTGACGGCCACCAGCATCAGGCCCAGCGCCACCGTGCCCGCATAGTTCAAGCCCAGGCTGGTGGCCATGCCCTCGCCCATGCCCAGCACGGTAAAACGCTGCGCGTACAAGTACGTGAGGGCAACGATGGGCAGGATCAGATAAATGATTTCATAGTTGCCCTGCACGATGCGCGAAAAATCGCCAAGCAGCCAGCCCTGCATGCTTTGCAGGATGTTGTTGCGGTAGGCATAGAATTCGGCCAAGGCGCTGAGCACGCCGCCATACACGAGGCCGATCACGGGGACGAGTATCGTGTTCTTGAAGCGGATGCAGCGGATCAGCGCCACATAAATCAGGCTGGCGGCAAAACAGAAGGCCAGCGCGAACGCCATCTTGCCGGCCGTGCCCGCCGCGGGTGCCACGGTCAGCGCCACGAGGATGCCCAGCTTGGCCGCGTCGAGGCCGCCCGAGGTGGCCGGTTCGACGAATTTGTTGCGCACGATGTGCTGCAGGATGACGCCGCAGACAGACAGGCCCACACCCGTCAGCACCAGCGCGGCCAGGCGTGGCAGCCGGCTGGCTGTGAGGGTCAGCCAAGCATCGGCGGACAGCGCGTCGGACGAGGACAACAGCTGCGCCCACTCCATCTGCCTTGCACCGACCAGCAAGGACGCGCAGCACAGCAGGAAGAACAGGCACAGCAGACTCGCGCGTGTCAAATCGTCATCCCGTTCATTGCTGCGGCGCGGCGGAGGCGATGCGCCATCCCTTGGCCGCCTGACGCTGTGCCAGGAAGTGCGCATACAAGCCGTCCTGCGCGCGCAAGGCGCTTGGCGTGCCCTGCTCGCAAATCGTGCCGCCGTCCAGCACGACGATCTGGTCGGCCATGGCCACCGTCGACAGCTGGTGCGCGATGACGATCACCGTGCGCCTGCCGCGCAGCCGCGCCAGCGCTTCGGCGATGGCGGCCTGGTTTTCCGCGTCGAGCGCGGCCGTCGCTTCGTCGACCAGCAGAATCGGCGCATCCTTGACCAGCGCGCGCGCAATCGCGATACGCTGGCGTTCGCCGCCGGACAGGCGCGCGCCGCCCTCGCCCACCAGGGTAGCGAGCCCCTGCGGCAAGCGGGCGATGATTTCGGTCACTCCCGCCTGCCGCGCCGCTTCCAGCACCTCGGCATCGGTGGCATCCGGCTTGCCGATGCGGATGTTGTCGCCGATGCTGCCCTGGAACAGATAACTGTCCTGGAATATCTGGCTGATCTGGCCGGCCAATTGCTCGCTGGACATGTCGCGCACATCGACGCCGCCCACCCGCACCGTGCCTGCCCTGACGTCAAAGAAGCGCGCGATCAGGCGCACCAGCGTCGTCTTGCCGGAGCCGGAGGCGCCGATCAGCGCCGTCATGCTGCCCGGCGCGATGTGCAGGTTGATGTCCGTCAATACATCTGGCTGGTCCTGTGCATAGCGGAAAGCCACGCCGCGCAGCTCAACGGAGCCATCGCGCGGCGCTTGCAGCTTGTGTGCTTCCGGCAGAGGCTGCACGGCGAAGATATCGCGCGCAGCGTCCAGCGGACCGCGCGCTCCGCGCAGCACTTCGCCATAGCTGGCCACTTCCTGCAGCGGGTCGACAAAGCGCACCACCAGCAGCAAGGCCACGATGACGGCGATGGCATCGCCCGTGCCGGCGGCACCGCCCAGCAGCGCGTTCAGCCACAGCGCGGCGGCGGCCAGCAAGGCGGCAAAGATGGCTTGCACGGTCCAGGCGTTAAGCACGGACGACAGCGCCGACAGGTAAATGAGCCGCGTGCCCGCGTGGCGCTGCGCGTCGATGGCTTGCTGCAGGAAACGCGTGCCGCCGTCAGCCGCACCACCGCCGTTACCATGGAAGGCGCGCAACACCGATTGCGCTTGCGCAAACTCCACCAGGCGCTGGCTGGTCTGGGCAAAATGATGGTGGTAGGCATCGTCGGCGCGCTGGCCCAGGTATGCCGTGAGCCGCAAGGCGCCCGCCAGCAAGGGCAGCGCCAGCAACGCGATGACACCCAGCTGCCAGTGCAGCGCAAACAGCGCGGCAAGCATCACCACGGGCGTGACGGCGCCGCAGATGACAGGCGTGAGCACGTGGGCGGGCAGCTGGGCCACATTCATCATGCCTTGCGTGATGACGTGGCCCAGCTTCGCTGTATGCTCCGGCGTGAACCAGCCGACGGGCAGGCGCGCCACGTGGTCGCCCAGGCGCTGGCGCGCCCCTTGCAAGACCGTCACGCCCACGCGCACGCCCGCTTTTTCCACCTGGCGCCGCCAGGCCCAGCAAGCGACCAGCCCGGCCAGCAGCACGATTAGCCACAGGGCCGCGCCGCCCGTATCGCCGGCCAGCAAGCGGCCCAGGGCCAGCACCAGCGCCGTGATCGTCAGCCCGCTGAGCACGCCGTACGCAAGCGCCATGGCAACATAGCGGCGAAACACGGGCGCATCGTCGCCCAGCAGTTGAATGAATGTTTTCAGCATGGGAGCAGCGTTTCTTTCGAGGTGTCTTGATAGCCGCCCAGCGCCCACAGTTGCGCATAGCGGCCCTGGTGGGCAAGCAAGCCGGCATGGCTGCCCTGCTCGACGATGACACCGTTCTCGACAACGACGATATTATCGGCATGCATGACCGTGTCGAGCCGGTGCGCGATCACCAGCAAGGTGCGGCCTTGGGCAAAGCGCGACAGCGCGTCCTGGATCGCCACTTCGTTTTCCGCATCGGCCGCGGCCGTCGCCTCATCGAGCACCAGCACGGGCGGGTCGAGCAGCACGGCGCGCGCGATGCTCATGCGTTGCAACTCGCCGCCGGACAGTTGCGCATCCTCGCCGATGACGGAATCGTAGCCGCGTGGCAAGCCCAGGAGGCGCTCGTGAATGTTCGCCAGGCGCGCCGCCGCTTCAATTTCCTGCAAGCTGGCCGACGGCCGGCCCAGCCCGATGTTCTCGCGCACGCTGGCGTGGATCAGCCGCACTTCCTGCAGCACGAAACCGATGCGCCGGTACAGCTCTGGCGTGGCGATGTGCCGCAGGTCGACGCCACCGAGGGTGATGCGTCCTTCAGCGGGATCGAAAAAGCGCAGCAGCAACCGTGCCAGGGTCGACTTGCCGGAACCGGAGGCGCCGACGATAGCCGTCACCGTGCCGGGACGCAAAGTAAGCGTGATGTCCGACAGCACTTTGTTGTGTCCATCGTAGGCATAAGCGACGCCTTCCAGGCGAATCTCCGTGCCGTCAGGCAACTGCTGCTCATCCGGTGCCGGCTGCGCCAGTACGGGCGTGTCGAGCAAGGCTTGCACGCGCTGGGCTGCTCCCGTGGCGTTGTTGAGGTCATGCGTCAGGTAATGCAGCAGCAGCATGGGCGCGGAAATGCCGGGCGCCGCCAGGGCGAACGGCAGGATATCCACAGGCGCCATCGCCTCCAGCGCCACGAAGGCCGTGCCGGCAATCACCACCACGCCCAGCACGGCGACGGGCGCGATCAGGGCATTGGCATTCGCCATCGAGCCGACCAGCGGACGGGTAAACGCGGCGAACGCCGCGGCAAACGCATCGACGGCGCCACGGTAGCTGCCATGCGCGCGTCCCGTGGCGCCAAAGGCCTTGACCACGGGAATGCCGTTGACGAATTCCACCACGGCATTGTTGATGCGCCCCATGCCAGCGACGAATTGTTCCATGTTGCCGCCGCTGGCCTTCATGGCACGGCCAAAGAACAGGAAGAAGCCGGGAAAGGGCAGGATGGCGATGAGGGCCAGACGCCAGTCCATGGCGAACAGGTAAATAATGGAGATGGCGATGGCGCCCACGGCGCGCCCCGTCGTCGTGTAGAAGTGCGCCGTGAGGCTGTGCAGGGTATTGATGTCGTCCTGCATCGCCTGCTTGACCTCGCCCGAAGCGCGGCTGGTGAACCAGGCCAGCGGCACTTGCCCCAGGCGCTGCATGGCTTGCAGGCGCAGTTGATGGGTGAGGCGGTTGTCGGCCAGGTGCGCGGCCAGCTCGCCCAGCGAGATCAGGGCCATGCCGGCAAACAGGCAAGCGACGCTGGCGATGATGATCTGCCATACATCGCCCCGCGCCAGCGCGGGGTTCAGGGCGATTTGCGCGATCTGCGCGATGCCTGCCAGCGGTACCAGGGTGAGCATGGAACCAGCGCCGGCCAGCACGGCGGCGACGATCAGGCGTCCGCGGATGGGCTGGAGTATCCGGCTGATCGGGCCGGCCTGGCGGCTTGGGCTACTCATGGGAAAGGCGGGGAAAAACGTGCATAAGGTCAATGATTAAGGGTGGCTCTCACCCTATATCCCGAACGAGAATGCGAAACCCTCAATCGGGCCCGCGAAATTGTCAGGCAGAGGCTTAGGGTATGGCTTGCACCGTCACCCAGTAGCGCGTGCGCGCAACGATTTGCACGGGCAAGGCCAGCGCCAGGTTATGCAGCGCGCGGTCCGTGTCGCGCAGGGAAAACACGCCATTGACGCTCAAGCTGGCCACGGCAGAGTCGCAGCGCAGCAGGCCGGGGCGATAGCGGGCCAGTTCCGCAAGCAGGTCGTCCAGGCGCATGTTGTCGGCCACCAGCACGCCCTTGCTCCAGGCCATGGCGCTGGCGGACGCGGGTGCGCCAGACTGCACGATATCGGCCGAGAAGATGGCACTGTAGCCCGTGTCGATGCGCACGGCCTGGCCAGGTGCATGCGCGAGGCGCACTTCGACGGCGCCCTCGAAGACGGCCACGCGCGACGTGTGTTCGTCTTGCCGCAATGTAAAACGCGTGCCCAGCGCCCGCACCGTGCCGTGGCGTCCCTGCACGCGGAAAGGCCGCTGCGCCGGACCGGGATCGTGCGCCGTCGTGACGAGGATTTCGCCGCTGCGCAGGATCAGCAAGCGCTCGCTGGCGTCGAAGCGCACGTCGATGGCGGAAGCGGAAGCGAGCATCACGCGCGTGCCGTCAGGCAAGGTAATCTCGCGGATCTCGCCTGTGCCGGTGCCGTGGCCGGCCGTGGCCACTTGCCAGGCATCCGTGCCACGCAGCAGGTACGCCATGCCGCCCACGGGCAACAGCACGGCCAGCAGCTTCAGGGCACGGCGGCGGTTCAGGTAGGCGGCCGGCGCCGGTTCGCGCAGCGCGTGCCGGGCCGCATCGCGCGGCACGCTGTACAGCTTGCCTTCGAACGCTTGCAAACGCTGCCAGGCGAGGTCGTGGTGCGGATGCGCGGCACGCCAGCGGGCACAGGCAGCCCGGTCTTCCTCGCTGGCGTCATCGGACCACAGGCGCGCCATCCACTGGGCCGCCTGCTGGACGATGGCCGGTGCAATCACCACCTCCATCGCTCAGGCGTCCGGCGCATGCATGGCTTGATAGCAGGCCAGCAAGCCGGCGGCGATGTATTTTTCGACGGAGGACACCGAGACGTCCAGTTCGGCGGCGATGTCGCGGTAGCTCAGGCCATCGAGTTTGCACAGCAGCAATGCCTTGCGCGCCTTGGCGGGCAGCCGGTGCAGCACGGCATCGATTTCCGTCAGTGCCTCGATCACCAGGGCGCGCTCTTCCTCGGACGGCGCCAGCGCTTCGGGCACCAGGGCCAGCACTTCCAGGTAGGCCGCTTCGATCTGGCGGCGGCGGTACAGGTCGATGACCATGCCGTTGGCGATCTGCGTCAGGTGACGGCGCGACTCCCCGGCCGGCGGCACCCTGCCCGTCTTCATCAGGTGCAGGTACACATCGTGCGCCAGGTCGGCCGCATCGAAGGCATTGCCGAGTTTACGGCGCAGCAAGCCACGCAGCCAGTGATGGTGGTCGGTGTAAAGACTGCTGACTTGCTGCTGAAGCGCTAACTCGGCGGTGCTCACGATACCCTTCCTGTCGCCAACGGCCGGCAAGAACAGGCGCATCGGATTATAAATGAGAATTATTCTCATTGTACGCGGAGTAACAAGGAAAGCGCAACACGGCGACGGGCAGCAAACGCGGTCAGCCCTGCTGCCTGGCCGGCTTGAGCAGCCTGAAGGCGGCCCATAGCGAAGGCCGGTAGACGTGCAGTGCGGCCGCCAGCAGCACGCCCCACGCCAGCGGAGCAAGCAGCCCCAGGCGCTGGGCAAAAAGTGCATGCCCCATCGCCAGCAGCGACAGCACGATGGCGTTCAGGTACAGCGCGCGGCGCGGCAGCGGACGCCAGACGCGCATGCCCAGTTCCGTCTTGACGACAAAATACACGAGGAAACCCAGCAGCTGCGCCACGGCGGCGCCCGTGGCGCCACAGCGCGGCACCAGCACGGCGCCCGCCAGCAAGGTGCCCAGCAAGCCTGCCGCGAAAGCGGCGATGGATAAGGAGGGACGGCGGGCCAGGCTGATGCCGACACCGCTCACTTCCGCCAGGGCGTACAGCAGCGGCTGGCCCACGGTGGCCACTGCCAGGTAGGCGACGCCATGATAATTGGGAGGCAATATCCATCCGATCAGCCAGGCCAGGGCGCCCGCCAGGCAAAAGCCCACGACCACGATGGCCTGCGCATGGCGGCAAATGGCGGCAATATTCGACAGGTCGCCACCGGCGGCGGCCCATTTGTGCACTTGCGGCACCCAGACAATCGTGAAAATCGACTGCACCAGCCAGGCGCCGGCGGCCACGCGCATGGCCAGCGCATAAATACCGAGTTCCTCAAAGCCGGCAAAAAAACGCAGCAAGCCCATGCCGGCCAACAGCATGGACAGGTAGAAAATGCCGCTCACCAGCAGGGGCCCCGCCTCGGAAAGCAAACGCCGCAGCAGCACGCGGTCCATGGCGGCAGCCCAGGCTTGCGCCAGCGATGCGCGCGCATGCCACAGCAGCCAGAGCGTGACCAGCCAGGTGGCGGCCACGACCAGGGTTGCCAGGTGCACGAAATTACGCTGCGGATCCCACCACAGGACAGGCAGCAGCAACAGCAGCGTCATTTTTGGCAGCACCTGCGCCAGGCTGAATATCCAGGCGCGCTCCTGCATGCGAAAGAGTTGCGCGATCAGGCGATTGGCCAGGGCGCTCAGCATGCCTGCCGCGAACAAGACGGCCAGTGCGGGTTGCGCAACGTCAAATAACAGCTGCGCTACCGGCGCGGCAAACAGCAGTATCACGGCCAGCGCCACGGGAGCCAGCAGCACGGCCGGCAACAGGCACGCCTTCAGCAAGCCGCTACGCGCGGTGCTGTAATGGTATTCATGCAGGAAAGCCTTATCCAGCCCCAGCGACAGCAGCAAACCGGCTACCGTGCATGCGGTCATGAAGAAATCCAGCTTGCCGATGTCGGCAGGCGGAAACAGCCAGGCCACGGCAGGCACGGTGGCAAGGCTGCACAGCAGCGACAAGATGGGGCCGGCTGAAAAACCCGCGAGACGGGTCAGGCGCATCATTCAGCCGGGCAGGGCATTTCAGCCATGCCTGTCGTTGGAGAAACGATACGGCACCGTGTCCGAATCGGCCGGCACGCGCCAGTGGTCCGGCGCATCATAGCGATACGCATGGTCCACCGCATTGACGAGGATGGCTGGCGTGCTGCAGTAATTCTGCACGCCATGCCAGACGCGCGGCGGCACGACGAGCAGGCCGGGACGCTTGGTGCCCAGCTTGAATTCGTTGAGCATGCCAAAGGTGGGCGAATCTGCACGCGCGTCGTACAGCACCACGCGCATCTGGCCCGCCGCCACGAACAGGCGGTCCGTCGTGATGGCATGCGCATGCCAGGCGCTCAGCCCGCCCGGCTCCAGGGTCGAGGCGAATATCTGGCCTATCTGCGCCGCATCGGGCACCCATTCAGTACGGAAAATTTCAGTCAGGCTACCGTACGCCGTCAAGACAGGCTTGATTTCCTGAAAAATCACGCCATCGATCAAGGAAGGCATCGTCGGCTTCCATTCCTTGGTGATGCTTTCGCCATCCTGCTTCGCGCCAGCCAACAACCAGTTATCTTTCTCAGCCACCAGATTACCCCCAGAAATTTTATAAAAATGCTCTTATGTATTGCAACCGTATTATCTATCGCCGCGGCAGGTCCTTCAATCCCCGGCGGCGGCGCAATTCGCGTATAAACGTTCCTTTACGCCAATATTTAAGCCAATAACTGGGTTGTGGCGGCCACATGCCAACGCTATATAACATTCGCCGCGACAACGCTTTCATGGCAGTGACCACACATTGAAGCGGTGCAATGCGACGCTCATGGCCCACCTTGCCGTACAGCGTGGTGACAGCCTGCAGAATATTTAACGGATCTTGCATCTGCTCCCACCAGAACGCATGCTCGGCGTGTTGCCGGTCCAGGTAGGAATTGCTGCGGCTGCCAGACTGGATCAGAATGGCGCCGATGCGGGGATGGGCCAGCATCGGCCGATCCGCGCGGTACACGCGGTGCAACCACGCCTGCGACGGCCAGCAGCGCACTTCCCATGACGGCTGCCATGGCCCGATCTGCAGGGCCAGCTCACGCCGCATGACCCACAGAGTGGCCGGTACGTCCATCCACGGACGGTATGGTTGCACGCCGTCCGTCACCGCCCCCACCATGTGATATCCCTCCGGCAAGACTACCAGTCCCTGGCCAAAGACCAGGTCAGCCCCAGCGCGCTCGAGGACATCGATACTGCTTTGCAAATGATCGGGCAACCACAGGTCATCATGGTTCAGGAATGCCAGATAGGTGCCGCGCGCCAGGCTGACACCGAGATTGTTGGGTCCCGTCTGCTCGCCGTAATTGGTGTCCAGGTTCACAAAGCGGATGCGCGCGTCGCCGAACGCGGCGACCACCTCGGCAGTGTCGTCGGTGCAGCAATCGCCGACGATAATCAGTTCCCAATCCTGCACGGTGCTGGCGAGTGCCGATTGAATCGCATACCCGAGGATATTGCTCCGGTTATACGTGGCCATGACAATGGAAACGAGCGGGTGTTTCTCTGACTGCATGGCAAGCCTTTCACATCACAGACAAAAAAATGCCGCCCAAATACATTGAGCGGCATTTCGCAATGGACGATGCAGTATGTTGCTGGCGCTCGCCAGCAAGCATCTGTCCTTAGACGTTAAACAGGAAGTTCAGCACGTCGCCATCCTTGACCACGTATTCCTTGCCTTCGGCGCGCATCTTGCCCGCTTCCTTGGCGCCCGCTTCGCCCTTGTAGGCGATGAAGTCGTCATAGGCGATGGTTTGCGCGCGGATGAAGCCGCGTTCGAAGTCGGTGTGGATCACGCCGGCCGCTTGCGGTGCCGTGTCGCCCACATGGATGGTCCAGGCGCGCACTTCCTTCACGCCAGCCGTGAAGTAGGTTTGCAGGCCCAGCAGCTTGTACGCGCCGCGGATCAGACGGTCCAGGCCTGGCTCTTCCATGCCCATGTCGGCCAGGAAAGCGCCCTTGTCGGCATCGTCCAGGTCGGCGATTTCCGCTTCCAGCGCGGCGCAGATGGCGACGATGGGCGCGTTTTGCGATTGCGCGTAGGCCGTCAGCTGGTCCAGCAACGGGTTATTCGTGAAGCCCGTGTCGGACACGTTGGCCACGAACATGGCCGGCTTGGCCGTGATCAGGCATAGCGGCTTGATCAGTTCCATTTCGTCGGCGTCCAGGCCCATGGCGCGCACGGGCTTGGCATCGTTCAGGTAAGGCATCATGCGTTCCATGATGGCCAGCAGCTTGGCCGCGTCCTTGTCGCCCGAACGGGCTTTCTTGTTTTCGCGGTGGATGGCTTTTTCCACGGTGCCCATGTCGGCCAGCGCCAGTTCAGTCTGGATGACTTCGATATCGTCGAGCGGATTGATCTTGCCGGCCACGTGGATGACGTTGTCATCTTCGAAGCAGCGCACGACGTTGACGATGGCGTCCGTTTCGCGGATGTGCGACAGGAACTGGTTGCCCAGGCCCTCGCCCTTCGATGCACCGGCCACCAGGCCGGCGATGTCGACGAATTCCACGATGGCGTTGACCATGCGTTCCGGCTTGACGATGGCGGCCAGCGCATCCATGCGCGGATCCGGCACTTCGACGACGCCGACGTTCGGCTCGATGGTGCAGAACGGATAGTTTTCAGCCGGGATGCCGGCTTTCGTCAGTGCATTGAACAGGGTGGACTTGCCGACGTTCGGCAAGCCGACGATACCGCATTGGAGACTCATGGAAAACCTTTAAATAATCAATATTGCCGGCAAGCGGCTGGTGCAAAACGGCCGTTGCGGGCGTTTTCTGGATAATCTTGCTGTATTAATGCTTGTAAGGGTCAATTGTACCTCTATGCACCCTACTCTTCAAAAAAACCGCCCTCTGTGCCGCTAACTGTCGCCATCCCCGTCGTCCGGCTGCGACGCATCGAATTCCAGGATGTCGCCGGGCTGGCATTCGAGCATCTCGCAGATTTTCGACAGGGTATCGAAACGCACGCCGCGCACCTTGCCCGACTTTAAGAGGGACAAATTCTGTTCCGTGATGCCGATGAAGGCCGCCAGTTCCTTCGATTTCACTTTTTTCCTGGCCAGTACCAGGTCGAGGCGCACGACGATGCCCATCAGATAAACCCGCTGTTTTCATCGGCCAGGCGCTGGCCTTCATGCAGGATTTGCGCCAGCGCAAGGAAAACCGTGCACAGCAACAAGGTCCACAAGTCGCCGCCCGTGATGTCGATGACCAGGCGCAACTGGCTCGTCCCCTCGTCCAGCAAGCCAAACAGCATGCCGCGCACGGTCGGCTCCAGCAACGTCAACACCGTTCCCAGCAACAAGCCGCCTGCAAAACGGCGAAAGCGCTGCGCCACCTGCGGCGTAAAAAACACGCCCTGCTCGAACTGGCGCAAGACCACGGCCAGCTGGCGTACGGCGTCGCCCAGCACCAGCAAGGCTGGCAAGGCCAGCGCCAGGCCCAGACCCCGCTGCCACAAGGGCATGGCCGCCAGGCGCTCGAATGGCTGGCTCTGCAATTGCAGCAACAATTCATACATGCCCGCATCGCCCAGGCTGCCGTGCGCGGCCGGCGCGGGCGCCAGCCAGCCCAGCACCGTCAGCAGCAGGTACAGCACAAAGAACGCGGAGACGCCGTAGCGCACGCGCCGGCTCAGCGCCGCCGGTCCCTCTGGATTTTTTTTCATATTTAAAAGTATACGAAAGCGTCAAGTGTCGTTAGAATAAATTATCGTAAAACAATAATTAAATCATGTTTTGCGACTATTTTAACATGTTCGCTCACCCCTATCGACTGGAGACACCATGAAAACCCTGCTTGCCTCACTCGTTTGCAGCACCGCCTTTTTGCTCAGCGGCGCCGCCCGCGCCCATGACTTGCATGCCATGCTGCAGCAGGCGCTGGCCGACAAGAGCGTGCCGGCCATGGCCATTCTCGTCATCCGCGACGGCAAGATCGAGGCGCAAACGCAAGCGGGCGTGCGGGCCAATGACGGCCAGGACGCCGTGCGCGCCGATGACGTGTGGAATATCGGCTCCAACGGCAAGGCCATGACGGTGACCCTGATCGCGCGGCTGGTGGAACGGGGCGTGCTGTCGTGGGATGCGCCGTTGTCAGCCATGCTGCCCGCGCTGGCCGGCGGCATGCGCGCCGAGTACCGCGATGTCAACCTGAAGGATCTGCTGTCGCACCGCGCCGGCCTGCCGCCCAATCCCGATGAGGCATGGATCAATTCCACCTATACGGACACGCGGCCATTGCCCCTGCTGCGCCTGGAATACGCGCAGCGGGCGCTGGCCGATGCGCCGGTAGCCGCGCCGCGCGGCGAATCGCACTACTCGAACAGCGGCGCCATGATCGCCGCCGCCATCGCCGAGCGGGTCACGGGCAAGACATATGAGGAACTGATGCAGGCGGAGGTGTTCGGCCCGCTGGGCATGCGGGCCGCCTTCGGCCCCACCGTGCGGGGACAAAACCTGGGCCACAAGGAAAACAAGCCGATCGCGGGCTTGATGGCCAGCAATCCGCTGATGATGGCGCCCGATGGGGAAATTCACCTGAGCATGCAAGACTGGGCCAAATTTGCGCTCGATCAACTGCACGGCGAGCAAGGCAAGGGGAAACTGCTGAAACAGGAAACGTATGTGTTGCTGCACACGGCGCAGGGCGACACGAATGCGGCATTGGGCTGGGGCGTGATGCACTTTCCGCCCCAGGCCCCGCAGCGCGTGCTTACGCACCTGGGTTCGAACGGCTACTGGCACGCGCTGATCGCGCTGGCGCCCGGCAGCGGCGACGGCTTGCTGATCGCCGCCAACGCGGGCGAAGGCAGCAGCGCCCAGGCCAGCCAGCAGCAGATGGCGAAAACCATCATGGCCGGCTTCGGCAAGGCGGGGAAATGACTATGCCGTGTGCAACTTCATCGTGGCGGCCTCGAACTTGCCCTCGACGATCAGCGGCATCACCTGCAAGGATTTGTCGATCGCCTGCTCGATCAGCTCCTGGTCTTCGCGGCGCGGGCGGTGCAGCACGAAATCGGCCACCTGCTGCTGCAGGCTCAGGGTGCGCGGATGGCCGATGCCCAGGCGCAAGCGCCAGTAATCCTGCGTACCCAGCGCGGCCGTGATGTCCTTCAAGCCATTGTGGCCGCCGGCCGAGCCGCCCTTCTTCAGGCGCGCGATGCCAGGCATCAGATCGAGTTCGTCGTGCACGACGAGCACTTCGTCGGCGGCAATCTTGAAGAAGCGCGCCAGCGCGCCCACGGACTGGCCCGAGCGGTTCATGAAGGTCAGCGGTTCGAGCAGCCAGACTTCATTGCCGCCGATGGAAGTCTTGGCCAGCATGGCGTTATAGCGCGAATCGCGCTGCAAGCGCGTGCCGGGCAAGCTGTTGGCGAGGTTGTCCACCAGCCAGAAGCCGGCATTGTGGCGGGTTTGTTCGTATTCGGGTCCCGGGTTGCCGAGGCCGACGATCAGGCGTATGGGCATGGCTGTGTCTGCAGTGTAAAAACGTATTATCGGTGAAAACAGGCAGAAAAAAACCCGTCCGGAGCGAACCGGACGGGTTTTTCCTTGCGACTACCGCATTGCTGCGGCGGCAAAATTACTTCTTGTCAGCAACAACTTCAGCAGCAGCGGCTTCAGCAGCAACGTGGCCAGCCGGTACCGAAGCGGTAGCGATGGTCAGGTTGGCGCCGTGGGTGACAGCGGTCACGCCAGCTGGCAGGACCAGGTCGCCAACGTGCAGCGAGTGACCGACGTCGATGTTCGACAGGTCAACGTTGATGAATTCTGGCAGTTGGCCTGGCAGGCACGAAACTTCGATTTCGTTGGCTACGTGGCTGATGGTCGCGCCGTGCAGTTTGACTGCTGGGGAAACGTCAGCGTTGACGAAGTGCAGCGCCACTTTCACGTGGATAGCTTGCTTCGAGTCAACGCGCTGGAAGTCAGCGTGCAGAACCAGTTGTTTGTATGCGTGGACTTGGAAGTCGCGCAACAGAACTTGCTGGGAAACGCCGTCGATTTCCAGGTCCAGGATCGACGAGTGGAACACTTCTTTTTTCAACGCGTGGTACAGGGCGTTGTGATCCAGCGAGATCAGCACCGGGGCTTCAGCGCCACCGTAGACGATACCAGGGGTTTGGCCGGAAATGCGCAGGCGGCGGCTCGCTCCGGAACCTTGCAATTCGCGTTTAAATGCGATAACTTTCATGTGAAACTCCAAGAAGAACAAGGCTTGCGCCTTGTGTTATGAAGACTCCCGCGACCAGGAATCCTCGAAAATGGGGTGCAAAACACCCCGAAAATGAAAACACTGCGGCGCAACAGGCAAAAAGCCGGTCGCGCCGCAGGCATTACGTCTGTTGCTGCTCTTGTCGAATTAATCGATAAAGAGGGAAATAACCGAATCACCCTTGATGATGCGCTTGAACGTCTCGGCCAGCAGCGGCGCGCACGTCAATTGACGGATCTTGCCGCAGGCCAGGGCCGCTTCGGACAGGGGGATAGTATCGGTCACGACCAGCTCATCGAGTGGCGATGCCGAAATACGGTCGATCGCCGGGCCCGACAGCACCGCGTGCGTGCAATACGCCACGACTTTTTTCGCGCCGCGTTCTTTGAGCACTTCGGCAGCCTTGGTCAGGGTGCCTGCCGTGTCGACCATGTCATCCATGATCACGCAGTTGCGGCCTTCGACTTCACCGATGATGTTCATCACTTCGGACACGTTCGCTTTTGGACGACGCTTGTCGATGATGGCCAGGTCGCAGCCCAGGCGTTTTGCCAGGGCGCGCGCACGTACCACACCGCCGACGTCCGGCGACACCACCAGCAGGTCCTGGTAGTTTTTCTTTTGCAGGTCGCCCAGCAAAATTGGCGAAGCGTAAATATTGTCGACTGGAATATCGAAGAAACCTTGAATCTGGTCAGCGTGCAAGTCCATGATCAGGACGCGCTCGACACCGGCTTCTTCCAGCATGTTCGCCACCACCTTGGCCGAAATCGCCACACGCGCGGAGCGTGGACGACGGTCTTGGCGGGCGTAGCCGAAGTAAGGAATTGCGGCGGTGATGCGGCCAGCGGAAGCACGTTTCAAGGCATCAACCATCAGCATGATTTCCATCAGGCTGTCGTTGGTTGGAGCACAGGTGGATTGCAAAACAAAAACATCCTTGCCGCGCACGTTTTCGTTAATCTCGACCATTACTTCGCCGTCGGAGAATTTCGAAACGTTTGCTTTACCGAGAGGGATGCCGAGGTTTTTTGCGACCCCCTCTGCCAACGCTGGATTCGCGTTGCCGGTAAAAACCATCAGGTTTTCGTAAGCCATGGGAGTCCCAAGAGGTGATATAGAAGTCTTGAAAAGCACTAACCGGGCATAGGCCCGGTCAGTCATTGTTTAGAATATGCCGCGTGGCAACATATCTGCTTTTTCCCGTACTGGACGCCAACTTCGCATCGACAGACTACGGTGAAATTGTGGCAGGGGAAGAAGGATTCGAACCTTCGCATGCTGGAATCAAAATCCAGTGCCTTAACCAGCTTGGCGATTCCCCTACGTTACTGACTGCTTGCCGTCATGTTGGCCAGTATTATACCGACTATTTGACGCTAAGCAAAATCTTTTTTTGCTCTTTACAACATGGTGAGCATCGGGTGGCGGCTCAGCGCTTCTGCCTTCCAGGCGATCCAGACCGGTGGCACATTGCTGAGCACCGCATCCGCTTCTTCCTGACTGCCAAACGCACTGAATACACAAGCACCGGAACCAGTCATCCTGGCCTCACCGTAAGCACCCAGCCATTCTACCGCATCTGCTACCGGCTTGAAAAGACTGCATGCCACTTGCTGTAAATCATTCTTGCCAAACCCGCCCGCATCGTTGCCTTCTGCGAGGTGCCTGGAAAAGTCCGCTATTGTGACGGGTTCGGTATTTCTCGTCAAGCCTTCCGCGCAAAAAATTGCGGCGGTCGGCACTTGCACGCCCGGCTCGATCACCACGTACCAGCATTCGGGCGTGGCCACGGGCTGCAAGGCCTCGCCCACGCCTTCGGCAAAGGCGTTTTCGCCAAAGATGAAAAACGGGATATCGGCACCCAGCGGCAAGCCCAGCGCCATCAATTCCTCGCGGCTCAAGCCCGCTTGCCACAGGCGGTTCAATGCCATCAGGGCCGTGGCCGCATCGGATGAACCGCCGCCGAGTCCGCCGCCCATGGGCAGCACCTTGTCGATGGCGATATCGACGCCGCGCGGCAAGGCGCCCGTGCGGCGCAGCACTTCCGCCTGCAGCAGCTTGGCGGCGCGGATGATCAAATCCTGTTCTTCCGGCACGCCGGCCAGTGCCGTCACGCGGCGGATCAGCGTATCGTCGCGAAGCGCGAAGTGCAAGGTGTCGCCATGGTCGAGCAACTGGAACACCGTCTGCAGCAGATGGTAGCCATCGGCGCGGCGGCCGTTGACGTGCAAAAAGAGGTTCAGCTTGGCGGGAGCCGGGCAGTTATTCAGGGTAGTCAACGTCATTGTGCTTGAGCGGATGGGGCGGGATCGAGCACGATGCGCAGCGAGACGGCATCGGCCTGCGCGCTGGCATTGCGTTCGGCATCGATACGCCGCGGTTGGGGCAAGGCGCCCGGTGTATTGTCGGCCGCATTTTGCCCTACTTCTTGCCACGACACATAGCGCAAGCGCCAGCCATCTTTCGTGGTGACGCTGTCGTTGGCCGGCGAAGCGACGAAACGCTTGCCATCGGCGCCCACGGCATAGCCTTGCAGCCAGTCGCGCAAGCCCGACACGGGCAAGGACCAGCCCAGCATCTGCGCGCTCAGGGTATCGACATCGGGCGCGCTGCGCGGCGCCTTGCCGCTCTGCGTCAATACGGCTTGCTGCGGCGTGACGGCAATCGTCGCCAGCGTACTGCCGACAGGCGAATACAGGGTCACGTCCGTGCGCTGCGCCGTCTGTTGCCAGTTGAAATTGACGGTGGCCGATTCGGGCTTGTCATCCTTCTGGTACACGACGTTCAGGCGGCCCGTCAGTTCCACCTGTTCGCGGTAAGGCGCGACGGTATTACCGGACGGCGCGGCGCCGGACGAAAAGGGGGAAGTCAGGGTCGAGCAGGCCGAGAGGGACAGGCACAGGACGGTCAGAGGGATGAAGTTTTTTGGCATGGGGAATTTTCTGAGTTCACCCCAAGTGCAAAACCCGGGGTCAGACCCTCAGGGTCTGACCCCAGAATTTGCCCTTGGGTTAACAATCACAAACTGACATTCAAGCGCGCCAGCGTACTTTTCAGCGCATCGTTTTTCGGGTCCTTGCCTTGCGCCTCGCGCCACAGCTTTTGCGCTTCGGCCTTGTCGCCCTTCTGCCACAGCACTTCGCCCAGGTGGACGGCGATTTCCGGATCGCTGCGCACGGCATAGGCGCGGCGCAGCGCATTTTCCGCGGCGGCCAGGTTGCCCATGCGGAACTGCACCCAGCCCATGCTGTCCATGATGAACGGGTCGCCCGGCGCCATCTGCAAGGCTTTTTCGATCAGCGCATGGGCTTCCTCAAGGCGGATGCCCCGTTCGGCCAGCGAGTAGCCGAGGGCGTTATACGCATGCTGATTGTCGGGCGCCAGCGCCATCACGCGGCGCAGGCTCGCTTCCATCAGCTCGAGTTTATCCAGGCGCTCGGCCAGCAGCGCGTAGTCGTACAGCAGTTCCGGATTGTCGGGGAAGCGCAGCAAGGCGTTTTCCAGCACCGTGTAGGCGCTTTGCACATAGCCGGCATCGCGCAGGAATTGCGCGTCGACCAGCAGCACCTGCGCCTGGCTTGCCGGATCGTCCGTTTCGATTTCCGTCAGCGCCTTGCGCGCCGCATCGAGATTGCCGCCGCGGGCGATCAGCTGGGCGCGGCGCAAGCGCGCCTCGACATAGCCGGCGGAAGCGCTGTTGTCGACCTTGTCCAGCCAGGCGATGGCGCCGGCCGTGTCGCCGCGCGTCTCGGCGATCTGCGACAGTATCATCAGGGCCTTGAACGGATCGCGCGCGTCGCCAGGATTTTTATCCAGCACGGCCAGGAAGCGCTTGAAGTACTGCTCCGCGCCCTTGGTGTCTTCCAGCTGCAGCGCCACGATGCCCAGCGCATACAGCCCCCCCACGTTATCGGGCTGGCTTTTCAGCAGCAGCAGGAACTGGTCGCGCGCCGGCTCCAGCTGTTTTTGCTCGACCAGCAGGCGCGCATACGCGCCGCGCACTTCGACGGCATCGGGATTCTTTTGCAGGAAAGTGGCCAGCACCTTGCCTGCCGCCTCGGACTCGCCCGTCACCTGCGCCAGGGTCAGCGCGGCCAGCTCGGAGTTCGGCTTGATGGCCAGCGCCTTGTTCGCTTCGCCGATGGCGCGCTCGCGCTCGCCGAGCGACAGCGCACCCTGCGCCAGCACCAGGTGGGCTTCGAACATGTCCAGGTAGGGCTGCACCAGGCGCGTCACCATCGCGTAGGCATACAGCTTGTCATTCGTCCGCGACAGGATCTGCTGCATCTGGAACAGGGCCACGCCGCGCGCGCCCTGCGGCGCATTGGCCAGGCGCTCGGCAAAAATCGGTTCCGCTTCTTCGATCTTGTCCGTCAATACGACGAAGCCGAGGAAGAACTGGGTCGCCTCATCGGATTCGGGCGCCAGGTCGCGCCACAGGCGGATGGCCGCCAGCGCCTCGCTGCCCTGCTTGGCGGCCAGCGCCATTTCGGAAGCGCGGCGCGCCAGGCGCGGGTCGCGCGTCTGTTGCGCCGCCACCATCATCGTCACGTACGGCCCTTGCCACTGGCCGCTCTTGAATTCCATTTCAGCCTTGGTCAGCTTGTACAGCAAATCGCTGCTCAACTCGACCTTGGGCAGCTTCTCGCCCTTGGCGTCGTCGCCGGACTCGGTACCGGGCGCTTGCGGCGCAGCGGCCGCAGCGGGACTGGCCGCCCCATCGACAGGGGCAACAGGCGTCTGTGCCATGGCATGCGTGGCCATCAGGGCGGACAAGGTTACAATGGCGAAAGCGTTTTTCAAAGGCTGATCCTGGCTGAACGGCAAAGTTTGATTCTACGCCCAACGCGGCTATCGCGTACTTCACGTATGTAACGAAATATATACGTCGTGGTGGCGTAGCGCGCCCGGGCCCGCCATCCGCCGGCAACCCGCCTGTTTTTTTACCCGGTTTTCCACCATTCGAGCCCTATGCCAGAATTGCCAGAAGTCGAAGTCACACGGCGCGGTGTCGCGCCCCATCTCGAAGGCCGCGCCGTGCGCTCCGTCGTGCTGCGCCGCGACGGCCTGCGCTGGCCCTTCCCCCCTGCCCTGGGCGAACAACTGTCGGGGCAAACCATCGGCCTGACGGGGCGGCGCGGCAAGTACCTGCTGATCCACTTCCGCCAAGGCACCCTGATCATCCACCTGGGCATGTCGGGCCATTTGCGCGTGCTGCCGGTGGGGACGGAGGCACAAAAGCACGACCATTTCGACCTCATCGTGGAAGACGCGGAAGGCGGCAGCCAGGTGCTGCGCATGACGGACCCGCGCCGCTTTGGCGCCGTGTTGTGGCACGACGAGGCCGACGGCCCGCTGGATGGCCACGCGCTGCTGCGCGGCCTGGGCACGGAACCGCTGGAAGGCGGCTTCACGGGCCAGCTGCTGTTCGAGAAAACGCGCAACAAGGGCACCAATATCAAGCAGGTGCTGATGGCGGGCGACATCGTCGTCGGCGTGGGCAATATCTATTGTTCCGAAAGCCTGTTCCGCGCGGGGATCAACCCGAAGACGCCAGCCCGGCGCATCGGCCTGGCCCGCTATGAGAAACTGGCGCAATCGATCCGCGACGTGCTGGCAGAAGCCATCGTGCAAGGCGGCAGCACCCTGCGCGATTTCATCGGCGTGAACGGCCAGTCCGGCTACTTCCAGCAGACGTATTTCACGTACAACCGCGCGGGCAAACCATGCCGCGTGTGCGGCGCGCCGATCCGCCAGATCGTGCAGGGACAGCGTTCCACGTTTTACTGCGTGAATTGTCAAAAGTAGCCACACTCACAGAGGGAGCCAGATGGTCAGGGACCTGGAACAATACAGCGCATGGCGGCAGGACGTACAGGCCGCCTTGCAGGCATACCGGCAAGCCGCCAGCGCGGCGGGCCTGGTCGACGGCGCCTCCGCGCTGCGCCTGGCGCGCTGTGGCTCCCGCCTGGCCGATGACCGTTTATCGGTCGCCTTCGTGGCGGAATTCTCGCGCGGCAAATCCGAGCTGATCAACGCCATCTTCTTTGCCGGCTACGGCCAGCGCATCCTGCCCTCGGGCGCGGGCCGCACCACCATGTGCCCCACCGAGCTGCTGTACGACGCGGCCTGGCCGCCATCGATCCGGCTGCTGCCCATCGAGACGCGCGCGCAAAACCTGTCGACCAGCGACTACCGCGACCTGCCCGCCGCCTGGACCGTCCTGCCCCTGAATATCGAGGCGGGCGGCGACATGCAGGAAGCCATCCGCCAGGTCAGCCTGACGAAAAAAGTCGGCATCGAGGAGGCGGCACGCTACGGCCTGTACGACGCCGACGATGCGGACGCCCACGCCATGCTGGACGAGGACGGCCAGGTGGAAATCTCCATGTGGCGCCACGCCATCATCAACTTCCCCCATCCGCTGCTGAAACAGGGCCTGGTGATCCTCGACACGCCCGGCCTGAACGCCATCGGCACGGAACCGGAACTGACCCTGAACCTGATCCCGAATGCGCACGCGGTGCTGTTCATCCTGGCGGCCGACACGGGCGTCACGCGCAGCGACATCGAGGTATGGCGCAACCATATCGGCGCCGGCGCGGGGCGCCTGGTGGTGCTCAACAAGATCGACAGCATGTGGGATGAGTTGCGCGGCGATGCCGAGGTGGCGCAAGCCATCGAACGCCAGCAGGCCAGCGTAGCGCACCTGCTGATGCTGGATGCGGGCCAGGTGTTTCCCGTCTCGGCGCAAAAGGCCCTGGTGGGCAAGATCAACCAGGACGCGGCGCTGCTGGAAAAGAGCCGCTTGCAGGCGCTGGAGACGGCCCTGTTCGAGGAGCTGATCCCCGCGCGCAAGGACATCATCCGGCGCCAGCTGGCGTTCGACCTGGACGCCATCGAAGCGGCGCAGCAGGTGCAGGCGGCGGCACGCGCGCGCGGCATCGCCGAGCAGTTGCACGAGCTGCACAGCCTGCGCGGCAAGAACCAGAGCGTGATCGCGCACATGATGCGGCGCATCGATATCGAGAAGAAGGAATTCGACAGCAGCCTGTTCAAGCTGCAAGCGACGCGCGCCGTGTTTACCCGCCTGTCGACGGAGCTGTACACGAGCCTGGGCATGGATATCGTGCGCGACGATATCGACGGCGTGCGCGCGGCCATGCAGCGCAGCCGCTTTTTCACGGGCTTGCGCGAAGCCGTGCGCCAGTATTTCGAGCGCATCGGCCAGAACCTCGACCGATCGGAAGGCAAGACGGCCGAGATCACGGAAATGATGAACGTGATGTACCGCAAATTCGCCTCCGAACATGGCCTGGCGCTGGCCTTGCCGATGCCGTTTTCCCTGGCCCGCTACCGCCAGGAGATCGCCGACATCGAAGCCGTCTACCATAAGCAGTTCGGCACGGCCACCCTGCTGACCACCAGCCGGGTCGTGCTGATGGAAAAATTCTTCGACACCATCGCCTCGCGCGTGCGCCGCAGTTTCACCAACGCCAACGACGACGCCAGCGCCTGGCTGAAAGTCATCATGGCGCCGCTCGAAGCGCAGATCGTCGAGTACAAGGAACAGCTGAAACTGCGCTTTGCCTCGATCCAGCGCATCCACGACGCCACGGGCAGCCTGGAACAGAAAATCGCCGGCTTTGAAGCCAGCCTGGCGGCGCTCGAACGCGACAAGACGCAGCTGGCGCAATTGCTCGCTGCCTTGCGCGCCGCCAGCGCAAGCTGAGCGCAACACCAGCAACATCAAACAACAGAACACTGGAACCCTGCATGAAACGTCTGCTGCATCCGCTCTCGCCCGCCACTGGCGCGGCACCTTTAGAAGACTATATCGACCCTAGTTTTTCCGCCACCGTCATCGCCTGGCAAAAGCAGCATGGCCGCCATGCGCTGCCATGGCAAAACACGCGCGACGCCTATTTGATCTGGCTGTCCGAAATCATGCTGCAGCAAACGCAGGTCACCGCCGTACTTGGCTACTACGCGCGCTTTCTCGAACGCTTCCCTACCCTGCGCGATTTGGCGGCAGCCCCCGTGGAAGACGTGATGGCGCAGTGGAGCGGCCTCGGTTACTACACGCGGGCGCGCAACCTGCACAAGTGCGCGCAGCGCGTGGTGGCCGAATACGACGGCGTGTTCCCCACCGATCCGGCCCTGCTGGCCGACCTGCCCGGCATCGGCCGCTCGACGGCCGCCGCCATCTCCGCGTTTTCCAGCGGCACCCGCGCAGCCATCATGGACGGCAACGTCAAGCGCGTCTTTGCGCGCACGTTTGGCATCGACGCCTATCCCGGCGAAAAACGCGTCGAGGAAGCCATGTGGCGCCGCGCCGAAGCACTGCTGCCCGCAGCGGGAATAGATTCAGGCATCGAAGCCTACACGCAGGGCCTGATGGACTTTGGCGCCACCCTGTGCACGCGCAGCAGTCCCGATTGCGGCCGCTGTCCGCTGCAGCCGCGCTGCGTGGCCTACGCCACCGGCCGCACCAAGGATCTGCCCGTGCGCAAGCCGAAGAAAACCAGCCCGGAAAAACACGCCGTCATGCTGGTCATCATCGACGACGGCAAGGTGCTGCTGGAGCAGCGCCCGGGCTCGGGCATCTGGGGCGGCTTGCTATCCTTGCCCGAACTCGATGGCCACGTGCTGGCCGGCGAGGACTGTCCGCACGACATCGACCAGGATGCGCTGGCGCGCGCCGTGGCGCCATTCGGCCAGATCGAAACGCAGGAACGGCTGCTGCCCATCGTGCACGTATTTACCCACTACAAGCTGCACATCGTTCCCTGCCGCATCACCCTGGCGCGGCGCCTGGCGCTGGCCGGAGAGTCCACGCACGTCTGGTACGACGGCGCGAAAATCGCGGACGCGCCGCTGCCAGCGCCCATCAAGAAACTGCTGCTGGACCTGTTCGGCGATGCGCGTTCGGCGCAGCGCAGCATGTTCTAGTGCGACGTTTTTTACTCTTCGCACTGACGGCGCTGTGTTTGCACGGCGCCCACGCGGCTGACGACCTGCCCGAGGTAAGAATTGGCGTACTGGCCTACAAGGGTGGCGACGCCGTGCAGCAGGACTGGTCGTACGTGACGCGCCACCTGCAGGCCAGCATTCCCGGCATCCGTTTCATCCTGGCCGACTACGACCAGGCGGGCCTGACGCGCGCCGTGCAGTCGCAGGCCATCGCCTTTGCCATCACCAGCAGCGGCCATTACGTGGCGCTCGAACACAGCGACGGCGCCAGCCGCATCGCCACCCTGGAATCGCCGTGGACGGATTCTCCGCGCCAGGCCATCGGTTCGGCCATCGTCGTGCGCAGCGCCTCGCCGCTGCATGACCTGGCCGACCTGGCGGGCAAGAACGTGATGGCCGTGGCGCCCGATGCGTTTGGCGGTTACCAGATCGCCGCGCGCGAATTGCGCGAAGCGGGCATCGATCCCACGCATGATTTTGCCAGCCTGCGCTACAGCGGTTTCCCCTCGCAGCAGATCATCGACGCCGTGCGCTCAGGGCACATGGATGGGGGCATCGTGCGCACCTGTTTGCTGGAACAGATGGTGGCGCGCGGCGAAGTGCGCGCCGATGAACTGCGCGTGATCACCACGCGCCCGATACCCGGATTTCGCTGCGCCAGCTCGTCGCGGCTGTATCCGGACTGGCCCTTCGTGGCCCTGCGCCAGACGCCGCCCGCGCTGGCGAAAAAAGTGGCGCAGGCCCTGCTGGCCATGCCGCGCACAGATGAAGGCTACAGCTGGACGGTGCCCAGCGATTACCAGATCGTCGATGAGCTGTTCCGCGACTTGCGCATCGGCCCCTACGCTTACCTGGACAAGCTGACGTTCGAGACGGCGCTGCGCCGCTACTGGGGCTGGATGCTGCTGGTGCTGGCCTTGCTCATCGCCTGGGCAGTGCACACGGTACGCGTGGAATACCTGGTCAGCCGGCGCACGGAGCAATTGCGCGCCGCCCAGCACCAGCAGCGCGCGCTGGAAGAACAGGCGCGCCAGCGCCAGGCCACGCTCGACCACACGGCGCGCCTGGCGATCCTGGGCGAGATGGCCAGCGCCATCGCGCACGAATTGAACCAGCCGCTGGCGGCCATCGGCAATTTCGCGCGCGGCATGGCGCGCCGCATCACGGCGGGCCGGCTCGATGCGGCGCCTCTGCTCGACGGCGCGCAGGAAATCGCCACGCAAAGCGAACGCGCGGGCGCCATCATCCGCCACATCCGCGCGATGGCGCGAAAGCGTCCCGCGCATAGCACGGCCTTCGCCCTGGCCGACGCCGTCGAGCAAGCGGTATCGCTGTTCCGCGCGGCCCATCCGCAAGCGAGGATAGCCTGGCGCCACGAGACGGTCAGCGCCGCACCGCGCGTGCTGGCCGACCCGCAGCAGGTGCAGCAGGTGCTGCTCAATCTGCTCAAGAATGCGCTCGATGCGCAGGTAGAAAACGGCAATCCGCAGCACGCCATCGGCGTGCTGCTGCACCGCGAAAACGGCGCCTGCACGGTGGCCGTGCGCGACGCCGGCTGCGGCCTGCCGACGGCGCAGATGGCGCGCCTGTTCGAACCGTTTTTTACCACCAAGGCCGAAGGCCTGGGACTAGGCATGTCGCTCAGCAAAAGCATCATCGAATCGTTCGGCGGCAGCCTGTCGGCACATGCCAATGCCGATGCGCCGGGCTTGACGGTCTGGTTCCGCCTGCCCGAAGATACCGGCATGGACGCACACAAGGAAATACAAGAGGAAACACCATGAATGAAAGCGATGCGATCATCTTTGTCGTCGACGACGACGCCGCCATGCGCCGCTCGCTGGCCTATCTGTTCGATTCGGCCGGCTGGCAAGTGCAGACGTTTGAATCGGCGCGCGATTTCCTGCAGCGTTACGATGGCCATGTGCCCGGCTGTCTGCTGCTCGACGTGCGCATGCCCCTGATGAGCGGACTGGAACTGCAGCAGGAATTGAATAATAAGACCGGGCACGCCATATCGCTGCCCGTGATTTTCCTCAGCGGCCACGGCGACCTGGCCATGGCCGTGCAGACGATGAAGGCGGGCGCCTGCGATTTTCTGGAAAAGCCGTGCAAGGACCAGGTATTGCTGGACGCCGTCTCGCGCGCCGTGGCCCGCAGCGTGGAAGAAAGCCGCAGCGCCGCCAGCGCGAATACGGCGCAATCGGCGCTGGCCAGGCTCACCGCGCGCGAGCGCGAAGTGGCACTGCTGATGGCCGAAGGCAAAGCCTCGAAAGTCATCGCCCGCGAACTGGGCATCAGCGACAAGACGGTGCAGGTGCACCGCCATAACACGATGGAAAAACTGGGCCTGCATTCGGCAGCCGAGGTAGCCCGGCTGCTGATGGCAGGTGGCCAGATCTAGGCCCGCACGATGCGCGCCGGCAGTCCCTGCCGCACCGACGTGCCCGAGACAGGATCGACAAACACGTTCTTGTCGCCGCGGCTCGGGTCCGTCAGCCCCAGGTCGTTCAGGTTGATGCCCGCGCCGATGGCCGGCTCGTCGGGCTGGCGCAGCTTGCCGATGCGGTGCGCGCGCGCGCCGTGCTCCTTGTGGCCGAAACCGTGTTCGATGGCGATCACGCCCCGCTGCACGCCATGGCGCAGCATCACCGTCGCCCTGGCCCTGCCGCCCGGCGTTTCCAGATAAATCTCGTCGCCATTTTCCAGCTTCAGCCGCGCCGCGTCGTCGGGATGCACGGCGACGGGGTTGTCCGGATGGATGCCGCGCAAGCGCCGCGCGCCGATGCTGTAGGAGTTCTGCAGCGCCGATTTAAAACTGATCAACTCGAACGGCCACTCGCTGGCCGGATAGGTTTTGCGCACGGGCGTGCCGTCGGCAAACGCCGCCACTCTCCACGCGGGCGTGCCGGGGAAACGCTTGCCGCTCAAGCTGTTCTTGCTCACGCCCAGTCCCTCGTTGTACAGCATCATCGGTTTCAGATAGCGGTGCGTGGACCAGTCCTGCGGATACGGCGTCTCGTCGATCACGGGTGCAGGCGCTGCCGGCGCCTTGGGATTCGCCGGCGGCGGCAAACGCAGGCCGAACATCTCGCCATAGCTCTGGTAGCGCCCTCCCCGCGCCAGCATGAAGGCCACCTTGCGCCACTCTTCCGGCTTCAGGGTGCGCTCCAGTTCAGGGCGGATGCGCGCCACGCCGGACAAATCGATATCGTCGTCGCTGGCCTCCGGCACGGATGTTTTGCCTTGCCAGGCGATGTTGGCGCCGCCGCGCAGATACCAGTCTTCCGCGCGCAGCAAGGGGAAGCGCTGGCCATCCATGTCTTGCAAGGCTTCCGGGCCGAAGCCGGGCAAGGCCATCGTCTTTGCCAGCGCGATGAAGAACGATTCCATGCAGATGGTCTGGCCGTCCGGCGTCTTTTGCACGCGCGGTTCGACCACGGGCCAGCGCGCCGTGCTCATTTTGACAGGCATTCCGCCCCAGGCGCCGGCCCAGCCCCAGCTTTCATACAGCAAGGTGTCGGGCAGCAGGTAGTCGGCAAAGGCCGAGCTTTCATTGATGAAGGGGTCGATGGCGACGATCAGGGGGATCTTCTTCGGATCGGCCAGCTCCTTGCCGATCTGCGCGCGCAAGCCCGTGATGCCGTAGACAGGATTGCAGCTCCACAGGATCAGCGCCTTCAAGGTGTACGGGTAGCCGTTCATGGCGCTGGTGAGCCATTCTGTCGCCAGCGCGGGCGCGTTCGGATACCACGGCGCCTTGGCCGGATACGCCTTGCCCGCTTCTTTCTTC
The DNA here is from genome assembly GCF_900099875.1 of Janthinobacterium sp. YR213. Lineage (NCBI taxonomy): Bacteria > Pseudomonadati > Pseudomonadota > Betaproteobacteria > Burkholderiales > Oxalobacteraceae > Janthinobacterium > Janthinobacterium sp. YR213. The sequence continues at coordinate 245,231 of NZ_FNDA01000003.1, forward strand.
AGCTTGAATTCCGAGGTTTTTTCATATGGCACATTGCGTCCGATCGGCATGCCGGCCGCCTTGATCTCGCCGTCGAAACTCTCAAGGTTATAGCGCGGACCGGGTCCCGCATCCTTGAAGCTGCCGCCGTTGACGAGGGTGCCGCCCTTGCGGTTCAAATTGCCGATCAGGGTGTTGAGCATGACCAGCGCGTACGCGTTATAAAAGCCGGCGCCCGACATCATGCCGCCGTGCGCATTGACGGCGGCGCGCTTGCCATGGCTGGTCAGTTCCTGCGCCAGCCCTTCGATGATGTCGCGGGCAATGCCGCAGGCGGCCGCATAGTCATCCATGCTGTGGCGCTGCGCTTCCTCGTTGAGCATCGTCATGGCCGTCTTCAGGTGCAGCGGCGCGCCGGCCACGTCCAGCGGGCCGTCGAAGAACAGGCGCGCTTCGCCCTTGGCGGCATTGTGCGGCACGATGGCTTGCGTGGCGGCGTCGATCACGCAGAAGGCGTCACCATCCTTGTAGCGCTCTTCTTCCGCCAGTTCCACCGCACCGATATCGGACGCGCGCAGGTAGCGGCCATCGCGCGGATGGCCCTTCTCGTTGATGATCAAATGCGTGGCGTTGCACCAGGCGGCTTCGCCCGCCGCTTCCGCCACCTTCAGGTTCGGCTGCACGAGGAAGTTGCGGTCATAGCGTTCGTGCTCGATGATCCAGCGGATCATGGCCATGGCCAGCGCGCCATCCGTGCCCGGCTTGATCGGTACCCAGCGGCTGCGGTCGCCCGCGGCCAGGCTGTCCGCATTCGTCAGCACGGGGTCGACGACGACGTAGCTGAATTCGCGCTTGCCCGAGCGGGCTTTCGCGATCAGGGTGCCCTGGCGCTTGAACGGGTTGCCCGCATTGCCCGGCGCCGTGCCGACGAAAATGCAGAACTCCGTGTTTTCCAGGTCCACTTTCGCGTGCGGCATTTTCTTCATGTCGCCGAACATGGCGCCCGAGCCGCTGCGGTAGGCGCCACCACAATACGAACCGTGGTTGACCAGGTTCAAACTGCCGTACGACTGCTTGAAAAACCGCGTGCCGAACGCCAGGCGGCCATCGTCGGTGCTGCACATCAGGCCCACCTGGTTGACTTGCGGACCCAGCTCCGGCTGCGCCGGATCGATCGGCTTTTCCAGCTCGCGCAAGGCGCGCAGCCCCTGCACGTGGCCTTCGCCAAACAGGTCGCCGCCTTCCGTCACTTCCTTCACCAGCTGGTCGAAGGCGATCGGTTCCCACTGGCCGCCGCCGCGCGGTCCCACGCGCTTCATGGGCGCCAGCACGCGGAACGGCGACTCCATCTGTTCCAGCACGCCATTGCCGCGGCCGCAAGCCGTCGAGCGCCCTTTCAAGCCCTTTTCCTGGAAGCGCGACAGCGAGACAAAGCTGTCGCGTACCGAGGTTTGATATGGCAGCGCCGGGTCGGCCGACAGGGGGCTGTACGGATTGCCCGCCACGCGCAGCACCTTGCCGCTTTTCTTGTCGAGGCGCACGCGCACGCCGCAAAACGTGGTGCAGCCCATGCACATGGTGTAGCTCACCTGCTGGTCGGGATTGACCGTCAATTTCCCCGTCGCCGTGTCGACGGAAAACTCGGGTTGCAGGGAATTGCCATGCAGTTTCTGCACGGGTTTATCCTTGCCCAGCGCATGGTCGACCATGCGGCCGGCCGTGGTGGAAAAGCTGGCGGCAAACGCGGCCAGCCCGCCGCCGATGGCGCCGTAGCGCAGCAGCTTGCGGCGTTTTTCATTCTCGTCTTCAGGGACGTCGTTGTGTATGTGTTCGTTCATTGTTGACTCCTCAGTGCGTGGCCATGGCAGGACGGGTGCGTGCAGCGACGACGCGTCCGGCCCATGGCAAAAATTCCAGCATCAGCAACAGCAGCGCGATCCACAAACCGGCCGTGCCGATAATCCCCATCAAGCCATCGTTCCCCATCGGCAGGTGGTAGTCGTACAGGCCCGCGCCCGTTTTCGGGATCGTCTGGCCGCCGATGAAAATCGTCCAGCGCATCATCCAGGCGCTGTGCAGCGCGATCAGGCCGTTGACCAGGCCACTGCTGGCCGGGCGCCAGATGGCCAGGGCCATCGGCACGATGGACGACAGTACGGCCCAGACTGCGGTGAACTGCCATTGCGGCATGCCCGCCACCTGGGTGAATGCCATGCTGTGGCTGGCGCTCACGCCGGACAGGCTGACGAACAGCCAGCCGCCGCCCAGCGCCAGCACCAGCGCCAGCGACAGGGCCAGCGCGCGGTTCAAGGACACCTCCAGCGCCTGGTCGCGGCCCGGCAGGAAGCGGTTGAACAGCAGCGCCAGGCCCACCGCCCCGACAAAGGCCGTGGCGGCAAATTGCGCCGGCAGGAACGGCGTGAACCACAGGGGCCTGGCACGCACCACCATCACTTCCATGCCCGTGTACAGGCCCACGACAAAGGCGGCCAGCAAGGTGAAGGCGGCAGCGGTAATGATGGCCTTGCGCGATGCGGCGCCACCGCGCCCCAGCAGGCGATAGGCAAAGGCCAAACGGTCCTGGCCCTGTCCCCGCGCGGCGAAGTCCACGCGCAGCGCCAGCCACGCGTACAGCATCAAACAGCCCAGATACAGGGGAATGAAGAACGCGCCCCACGACATCCACGACTGCGGCTGGAAGTAAAGATAAAAGTGGTAGAAGCGGCCCGGCCCGTGCAAGTCGGCCAGCAGCGCCACGGGCGCCGTCATGCCGCAGACGAGCGACGCCAGCAGCGATATGCGCCCCAGGCGTTCGTACGCCTTGCGGCCGAAGACGAAGTACGGCAAGGTCAGCATGAAGCTGCCATAACTGAGGCCGATGAGGAAAAAATACTGCACCGCCCACGGCAGCCATGCCGCTTCGCGCGTGACGTTGACAATTTCGGTGATGTGGCTGTCCATGGTTTATTTCCCGTGTTTGCTCGGTTGCCAAAGAGTCGCTTCGCCCTCGACGTGGCCGGCGAAGCGCGTATCCAGTCCCAGGTAGAACACGTGGGGCTGGGTGCCCTGCTCGGGTTTCAGCACCTTCACCTTGTTCTCGGTGAGCAGCTGGTGCACCAGGCTCTCCGGATCATTGAGGTCGCCGAAGATGCGCGCGCCGCCCACGCAGGTTTCCACGCAGGCCGGCAGCAAGCCTTCGTCGACCCGGTGCGCGCAGAACGTGCATTTGTCGGCCTTGCCCGTCTCGTGGTTGATGAAGCGCGCGTCGTACGGGCAGGCCTGCACGCAGTAGGCGCAGCCCACGCAGCGGTCGCCGTCGACGACGACGACGCCGTCCTTGCGCTGGAAGGTGGCGCCCACGGGACAGACGGGAATGCAGGGGGGATTGGCGCAATGGTTGCACAGGCGGGGCAGCATGTAGGTGCCGCAGCGGTTATCTTCCTTGACTTCATAGGTCGAGACGACGGTGCGGAAGCTGTTTTCCGGCACGGCGTTTTCCATGATGCAGGAGACCGTGCAAGCCTGGCAGCCGATGCATTTCTGCACATCGACCACCATCGCCCAGCGCTGGCCGCCTTCGCCCTTCGTGGCCGCCTTGCTGGGCAGCGGCGCGATGGCCGCTCCGATGGTTACGGCTGGCAAGGCGCGCAAGAAACTGCGGCGCGATTCAATCATGGCACTCTCCTTGACTATGGGCGGCAAGCCCTTGTTGACTTGCTGCCATGATAGAAAAGAAGGCGCTGCGGGGGTATTGGGGTGATAGTGCGGGGACCTAGATGATCATGCTGATTGACAGGACCGAAAATGCGGAGTAGGTCGGATTAGCGGGGCCGCCGAGGCGCGCAAGCGCGTAATCCGACAACCTTGTTGGCAGGGATGGTGGTGGTGTCGGGTTACGCCGTTCCGGCTAACCCGACCTACAACTCATCCAGAGAATACAACCGGCGGTGCTCGCGGATCGCGTAGCGGTCCGTCATGCCGGCGATGTAGTCGGCGATCTTGCGCGCCTGCTGCGTGACGTCGCCATCCTTGAGTTGATAGTCGGGCGGCAGCAGGGCCGGCTCGGCCATGAAGCTGTCGTACAGTTCGCGCACGATGCGGCTCGCTTTGACGCGCATGCGGTTGACCTGGTAGTGGCGGTACAGGTTCGCCCTTAAAAAGCGTTTCAGCTCCGTCGCATCACGGCGCATGGCATCTGAAAAACGGATCAGCGGGGGACTGGCGCGCACTTCGCTGATGTCGCGGGGAGCGGCGTCACCAATCAGGGCATTCGACGTGACGATCAGATCGTCGGCCAGCGCCGTGATCAGACGGCGCAGGGTTTCATAGATGGCGCGCCGGCCCGACAGGCCGGGAAACGCCTGCTGCACCTCGCGCCACAGGCGGCCGAAGAATTCCACCTCTTCCAGCTGGTCGATGGTAATCAGGCCGGAACGCAGGCCATCGTCGATATCGTGGCTGTTGTAGGCGATTTCATCGGCCAGGTTGGTCAGCTGTGCTTCCAGGGTCGGTTGCGTGCGGTCGATGAAGCGCTGCGCCACGGGTCCCAGTTCGCGCGCATGCGCCAGCGAGCAGTGTTTCAATATGCCTTCGCGCGTCTCGAACATCAGGTTCAAGCCATCAAAAGCGCCGTAGTGCTCTTCCAGGGTGTCGACCACGCGCAGGCTTTGCAGGTTATGTTCGAAGCCGCCATGCTCCTGCATGCACTCATTGAGCACGTCCTGGCCCACATGGCCGAATGGCGTGTGGCCCAGGTCATGCGCGAGCGCGATGGCTTCCACCAGGTCTTCATTGAGGCGCAGGTTGCGCGCGATCGAGCGGCCGACCTGCGCCACTTCCAGGCTGTGCGTCAGGCGCGTGCGGAACAGGTCTCCCTCGTGATTGAGGAAAACTTGCGTCTTGTATTCGAGGCGGCGGAAGGCCGAGGAGTGGATGATGCGGTCGCGGTCGCGCTGGAACTGGCTGCGCGAGGCGTGCGGCGCCTCGGCAAAGCGACGTCCCTGCCCCTGTGCCGAGTGAGCTGCGTAGGGAGCAAGGAAGTCTTCTGGTAGCATGTTATTGCACTCCGGCGGCCAGGGTGGCCAGCACCAGTTCGTGCGGCGCGGACGTGATGTTCGGGCTGCCCAAGGGTTTGAGCAAGATGAACTTGATGGCGCCGCCCTCGTTCTTCTTGTCCACTTCCATCAGTTCCAGCCAGCGCTCGACACCGAGGTCCGGCGCCTTGATCGGCAGGCCGGCGGCGGCGACGAGCTTGCGCACGCGCTCCACGGCCGCCTGGTCGATATAGCCCATGCGGCAGGACAGGTCGGCCGCCATCACCATGCCGCAGCCGACGGCTTCGCCGTGCAGCCAGTGGCCGTAGCCCAGGCCCGCCTCGATGGCGTGGCCGAAGGTATGGCCGAAATTCAGGATGGCGCGCAAGCCGCCTTCGCGCTCATCCTGGCGCACCACGTCGGCCTTGATTTCGCACGAGCGGGCGATCGCATACGCCAGGGCGCCCTTGTCACGCGCCATCAGCTTGGCCATGTTCGCCTCGATCCAGTCGAAGAAGGCCGCATCAATGATGGCGCCGTGCTTGATCACTTCGGCCAGGCCGGCCGACAGCTCGCGCGCCGGCAGGGTTTCCAGGGTCGAGGTGTCGGCGATCACGGCGCGCGGCTGGTAGAAGGCGCCGATCATGTTCTTGCCCAGCGGGTGGTTGATGCCCGTCTTGCCGCCAACGGAGGAATCGACCTGCGCCAGCAGGGTGGTGGGCACCTGCACGAAGCCGATGCCGCGCATGTAGCTGGCGGCCGCATAGCCGGTCAGGTCGCCGATCACGCCGCCGCCCAGCGCCACGAGAGTGGTCTTGCGGTCGCATTTGTTGGCCAGCAGCGCGTCGAAGATCTGCATCAGGCTGGCCCAGTTTTTATATTCTTCGCCGTCCGGCAGGACGATGCTGATCACTTCGCGGCCATCGCTGGCCAGCGCCGCCTGCAGGCGGCCCAGGTACAGCGGCGCGACGGTGGTGTTGGTGACGATGGCCACCTTGTGGCCGCTGATATGGCGCAGCAGCGCGTCGGCGTCGGCCAGGAGGCCAGGACCGATGGCGATCGGATAACTGCGTTCGTCGAGGTCTACGCTCAACAACATTTTGGATTGCTCGTTCATCGAAGGCTCTGCATGAATGACGCAGTTGGGCGAGGCCTCGCATTCGAGGCTGGCCAGCTGCATCAGGATGGTCTGGACCATCGATTGTACGTTAGGACGGCCCGTGTCGATCACAATGTCGGCCACTTCCATGTAATGGGGCTCGCGCTGCGACGTCAATTCTTCCAGCTTGCCGCGCGGGTCCGCCGTCTGCAGCAGGGGTCGGTTCTTGTCGTGGCTGGTGCGCGCGAGGATGTTGCTGACGCTGGCGCGCAGGTAGACGACCGTGCCCCGCTCCTTCAGGTAGGCGCGGCTGTCGGCATTGAGGATGGCGCCGCCGCCCGTGGCCATGACGATGCCTTCCTGGGCGCTCAGGTCGCGGATGACCTCGGCCTCGCGCCGGCGAAAGCTGGCCTCGCCCTCGATTTCAAAGATCCACGGAATGGTCGCTCCCGTGCGTGCCTCGATTTCGTGGTCGGAATCGACAAAGCGCAAGCCCAGCTTGCGGGCCAGGATGCGCCCGATCGTGGTTTTGCCTGCGCCCATGAGGCCGACAAGAAAGATATTACTGTTGGAAATTTCGGACACTTTTATATCAATCAGAAAATAAACGCACACCACGAGCAGCCTGCCCCCTGCGCAGTACTGCCCGTTCCCCTAGCGTCAAGGACAAGAGAATGCCAGTTTAAACGGATAACTGGTGGTATTGCCCAGCGGCGTGGTCACCGTCAAATTAAACGTGCTGGTCAACGGGATCGTACAGCTGGTCGGCGTCAGGCTGTTAATTGTAACGGCATGCCAGCTTCCCTGGTTACCCTGAATGTTGCTTCCGGTCCTGTCATCGACACCGAAGGCGTTATGCGGGAAGACATTTTGCACGCTGGTGGGCGATATGGTGGCGCTACCGTTGACCATGTTGGTAATCGACACCGTGCTGCCGGAAGGCATGGGATTCTGGCGTGCATCGCTGAGCCGCACACTGAATTGACGCACATCCGCAGCCTTCACGGTGCCCAGATCATAGGCGCTGCCGTCGAGACTGACGCTATGTGCGCCATCGAGCAATGTGACATTCTCGGCGTGACTGCCGCTCAGGAAAATGGCCGTTCTGACAAACAGCGGCTTGCTGCCGTCGGTCGTGCTGGCACAGATCAACGCCAGGCCTGGCCATGGTTTGTCTGCCGTACCGCCATTGCTGACATCATTGCAGGGCGTGACGGGAGGATTGCTTGCCGTGCGCGGCTCCTGGCTGCGGAAGTCGACCGAGCAACCGCCATTGGAGGTGATGCACCCGCCCATGCTGGACGATCCAATGGCGCCCAGGCTGCTCTGGAATGCGACGGGCGTACCGTCAGGAACAGGATTGCCCGCCTGGTCGGCCAGCAACACCGTGACAGTGGTCGCCGGCGTGTTCAAGGTACTGTCATACGACCAGCCTTCCACATTCGACTTGCCCACGCTGATCGAGAATCCCGACTGCACGGGCTTGCCGGTCGTGACGAGGATGGAGTCGGAATACGTATTCATATACGGCGAGGATTTCAGCGCCGCCTTCACGCGGAACGTGGTCGGCGTAGTACCGGAATTGACCGTGGTAATGACCTCGCCATTGGCATCGGTGGTGTCCGTCAACTTATTGAGGGTGACGGCAGCCCCGTCGTCCAGCGAGAACGTCACATCCTGGCCGGCAAGCGGCTTGTTAAAGGTGTCGAACACGCGGAACGTGAGCGTCGCAGTTTCCGTGCGCAGCAGGCCGCCCTGTCCCTTGATCACGATGGACTTGCCTGCCGGGCTGACGGCTGACAGCTGTATCGATGCCGGCGCGGGGGAGCCAACAGGCAGGGACGAGTGCGTGGCGCTGTTACTGCCAACCACGCTGGCATTGATCTTGTCGGTGTTGCTGCAACCGAGATCGCGATACACGACCGTTGCCTTGCCGTTATTGGCAGCAACGTCCGTTGCCACACTGGCCTTTCCTGCCAAAATGCAGGGCGAGCTAAATCGGACCGTCGCGCCAGGCCCCAGGTATGGGGTTCCGCCCGTCATAATATCGCCGGAATAGATATCCACCGACATGGTCGTGGAGCCATACGCAGCGATACTATTCGGCAGGAATGTCAAGTTCAACGCAAACAATTCGGTGGCCCCGAGCACATAGTTGGCCTGGCTATTGGCGGTGGCGCCATTGACGCTGGTGGTGGCCTGCAATGTACTGGCACCACTGACCAGCAGGCTGACTGGCCGCAAGATGACGCTGGCCATGCCATTGTCGTCAGTCAGCGCCGTGCCCGTCGAGGACGACAGCGTGGCCAAAGCGTTGTCGGTAGAAAACAATACCAGCGCACCGCTGATCGGTTTCCCGCTCAGATCGGTGACTACGGCCTTGGCCGTCAGCGGAGTCGCGCTCGACAGCGCGTTACTGGCGCTGCCGCCGTTGAGCAGCGACAGCGTCATTTTTGCACCCGCAGCCTGCGCCGTCTTGATCGCATAGCTCGCGTCGCCGCTTACCGTGGCGGTACCCGCCGCGACAGTCGCCGTCAGCTTGCCCGCGCCGGTGACCGTCGCATTCAAGGCCGAAACGGTGATGCTGGCATAGCCCTTGGCATCGGTCAGCGCCGTGCCGTTGGTTGACGACAACGATACCAGCGTGGCATCGCTTGAAAACGTGACCACCGCATTGCCGATGGGCGCACCATTCTTGTCGCTGACAAGCGCCTTGGCCGTCAACGGTGTCGTGCTGCTCAATGCATTGCTGGGCAGGCCCGCCCCGTTATACAAGGTCACGCTGACCGCCGCGGCCACGCCACCCGTCGTGCCGCCACTGCTGCCGCCATCGATGGTCGGATCACCACCACCGCCGCCACACGCGGCCAGCAAGGTGCCCAGCGCCAGCAAGACCAGCCAATTCGATACCCGACTCCAATAAGTGTTGCCCCAAGATACATTCCGCATAGTCGCCATCAGTCCGCTTTCGTGTGCATTGTTACTTAAACGTAAAGATGTGACATTAACGTGTTGCTGGCTGATCTGCCACTATTTTCGGCGTAATAAACACCATCAGTTCCGTTTTTTCTTGACTGCGGCCCGTGCTGCGGAAAAAAACACCGAGCACGGGGATGTCGCCCAGCAGCGGCACCTTGCTGTCCGTGCCCCGTTCGGATTGCTGATAGATGCCGCCCAGCACCACCGTGCCGCCGTCTTCCACCATTACCTGCGTGCGCACGTGCTTGGTGTCGATGGCGAAGCCGGAACGGGTTTCCTGGCCCACGCTATCCTTGTTGACATCCACTTCCAGCACCACGTTGCCGTCCGGCGTGATCTGCGGCGTCACTTCCAGGCGCAGGTTCGCCTTGCGGAACGTGATCGACGTGGCGCCGCTGCTGGTGGCCACTTGGTACGGCAGTTCGATGCCTTGCTCGATCAGCGCCAGCACCTTGTCGGCCGTCACCACGCGGGGGCTGGAAATGATCTTGCCCCTGCCGTCCGCTTCCAGCGCGGACAGTTCCAGGTTCAGGAAGCGATTGGCGGCCGCCGAAAACAGGCTCAGGGCGAAGCTGGCCGGCTGCAAGCCATTGATGCTGGCGGCTGGCAAGTTGACGAATTGCGTGTTCGGCACGAAGGCCCCGCTACCTGCCACCGTTTGCCCCGTCGCCTCGCCCACGCCCTGGTAGCTGCCGCCAATGGCCGCGCGGCGCCCGCTGCCGCCCAGGGAAAAACCGGGCAGCTGGCCCGCCGCCAGGCGCTGGTCCGTAAAACCCAGGCGCGCCCCCAGGTTGCGGCTGAAACTGTCGTTCGCTTCGACGATGCGCGCCTCGATCATTACTTGCCGTGTCGCAATATCTGTCTTGGCGATCAGTTGACGGATCTGCTCCAGGCGCGCCGGCACGTCGGTGACGAACAGCTGATTCGTGCGCGGCTCGATCAGCACGCTGCCACGGCGCGACAGCAGCCGGCTGCGCCCTTCCCCCGCGTCCAGCCCGAACACGGTGCGGAACGCTTCGGCCTTCTGGTAATTGAGCTGGAAGATGGCCGACTGTAACGGCTCCAGTTCCGCGATCTGCGCGCGCTGTTCCAGTTCCAGTTTTTCGCGCGCCAGCATTTCCTCGCGCGGCGCGATCCACAGCACGCTGCCATTGCGCCGCATGTCCAGGCCCTTGGCCTGCAGCAGTACGTCGAGCGCCTGGTCCCACGGCAAGTCACGCAGGCGCAGGGTCACATTGCCCGCCACGCTGTCACTGGCGATGATGTTTTGGCCCGACGCATCGGCCAGGATATGCAGGGCCGCGCGCACGCCCACGTTCTGGAAGTCGACGGAAATCTTCTCGCCCGCATACAGGCGCGGGGCCGACACGTGCACCACGGCCTCCCGGGCAAACCCGCAGGCATGCAGACACAGCAGGGCGGCCAGGAGCATGCGGCGCGGCATCATGGCGCCGCCTCGGGCACGCTGGCCTTCGGCCCCGCCCCCGCCACCTGCAAGGCCAGGCTGCCGCGCCGCTCGCGCCAGGGACCATCCGCCTCGCGCAGCAATTCACGGTACTGCACAGTCTGTTCACTGATACCCGTCACCACGCCGTGGTCTTGCCCCAGGTACTGGCCCACCGCTACCCGGTACACGCGCTGGCCCGCCAGCAGCAGCGCGCTCAGACGCCCGTCCTGCTGCACGCTGCCAACCATGCTGATGGCCGTCAAGGACACGCTTTCCAGCGCTTCGCGCACACGGCGTGGGTCGGGCCCAGCCACGCCACCCCGGTGACCGGGCTCGGACGCTGGTGGCAATGCATTAAAAGGATCGGGCAAGGCGGCGGCCTCGTAGGGATGCGGCGCGACAGCGGCAAGCGGACGCCATGCCGGCGCCGCTGCCGGCGTGCCGGCCTTGGGTGCCAAAGCCGCTTGTACCAACCGCTCCCCCGCTGCCGGCAAGCGATACGCGTGCAGCACGGCATCGAGGGTCAGCAAGCGATCCTTGCCGAGGGTCAAGGCCAGCCCATGCACCGTGACGATGCGCGGCAGGCGCGCCAGGTCCGCCAGCAGCGCGCCCATGGCGTGGTAGCCGCCGCGCAACTGTATGGCGATCGGCAAGGCGACATAGGGCGCTTGCGGCTGGGCCGCACCGGGCTTGAACAGGGAAAATTGCAGCCCGCGCGACTGGCCTGCGGCATTAATCTGCGTCAACAGCAACGCCATCGCCTGCTGGTCGGGCAGTTGCTGTTCCAGCAGGGCCAGTTCGGCGCCGGCCTGGCGCTGCTGTGCGCGCCATTGCGGCAACTGCTTCGCCCTGGACTGCGCCGACAGATAGGCGGCGCGCAAGCGGGCCTGCTCGCCTTGCGCCGCCTGCACGGCAACACTCAGGCCATCCAGCCATGCAAGGTGCAGTACGGCCGCCACCAGCGTACCGGCCAGGGCCGCACAAGCGAGGCGCGCAGGTAGCGGCCACAGCGACGCCGTCTTCAAGCTCAGCATGATCAACCTCCAGGACTAGGTGCCAACGCCAGCCGTACCGTCCATTCCACGGCGCCATCGGCCGCGCCGCGCACTTCCAGTCGCACTTCCACCAATTCCGGCCGGGACCAGGGCGCCGCCTGTTCCAGCGCCAGCAGCAGTGCCGCGACCTTGTCCTGCGACGCAGCCTGCCCCTGCAGACGCACCATCGCCGCTTCCTGGCGCACGCTGTGCAAGGCCACGCCGGCCGGCATCGCCCGGGCCAGCGCGTCCAGCATGCGCACCCAGGCATTGCGTTGCTCTTGCAAACTGGCAATGGCCTGCTGGCGCAGCAGCAGCGCCGCCGTCTCGCCCTGCACCCGCTTGCTGGTGGCAAGGACGGCATCGACTTGCTGCATGGCACTGCGCCAGCCCTCCTGGCGGCGCAGCTGCGCGTCGAGCTCGTGCCGCTGCCAAGCGCCTGTCGCCAGGGCCAATAGCAATCCCAGCAGCGCCCCGCCCGCCAGTTGCCCCAGCAGCAGCTGAATGCGCCTGCGCCGTGCCGCAGGGCGATACGGCAACAGGTTGATGCGCTGGACTTGCCCCCGGACCGTCATCGGGCGTACCGGTGCAAGGCCAGGCCCCAGGCCAGCTGGTATGCCACGCCACCGTCGGGCAAGGCTTGCCAGCCACCCTGCGCGAGCGCCGCCTGCAAGGCCAGCGCCTCGCTATCCATGACGACGGCCAGCAGGCCTGCCGCCCTGGCCGCATCGAGACGGCGCTGCACGCTGGCGCGCCGCGCCGCCACCAGCAGCACGTCGACCTCCTTGCCTGCCGTGCCGGGCAGCGGCGGCGCGGGGCCGAGAATGAAAAAATCCAGGCTGGCGTCTTCCAGCGCAAACGGCATGTATTGCGCCGCTTCCAGTTCCACGAGGATTTCCAGCTGTTCTTCCGCCAATCCGGCGGGCAAGCGGATCGCATGCGTGATCAGGGCCGTCGCCGGCATGGCCAGCGCCACCCGCGTGCAGGCGCTGCCACTGTCGCGGTGTGCCTGGCGCAGGGCATCGGCCAGACCCAGCATATCCTCGACATTACCTTCTAGTATCACGCCGGGCGCCAGCGTGGCGGCGCCGCAATGTCGGCACGACAGCTTTCCCCGCCGGCGCCTCAACTCGACGACGCGCACGGCATCGTCCGCGATGTCGACGCCCAGCAAGCTGGTGCCAAGAAAATTGCTGATGGAAATGTTTTTCATAGAGAAACGTCCGCGTGGGAAGGGTTCCTGCCATCCGAAAGCCTAGTCCCGGCAGCGCTGGCTTGTAAACGGATTTCACGCCGGAGTGTGCTGCGCGCGGCGCCTATCTGGCCGGGCCGTGATCTGGCGCAGAATAATTGTTACCAAATCCTGGTTGCCAGCGGGCCAATACACGCTTATATAGAGTATCGGCAAGTTTCGACACTCCCCCCGGCAAGCGCCACAGCGCGCTGCCACCCCGGCAAGCTCGCTTATAATTGGCCGGCATAATTAACCGAAAGACATACGACGCATGACATCTTCAAAATCCGCTGGCCCCGCTGGCTCAAAGCCGCCCACCAAGGGCAGCAAACCCAAACGTTTCCTGCTGATGGCCCTGGCATCGCTGCTGGGCCTGGGCATCGTCGGCGTCTTGCTGGTGGTCTTTGGCCTGGCCATGGCCTATCCGAACCTGCCGGCGCTCGATACCTTGACCGATTACAAGCCAAAGATGCCGCTGCGCGTGTTCACGTCCGACAGCGTGCTGATCGGCGAATTCGGCGAGGAGCGCCGCAACATGGTGCACATCAAGGATATTCCCGATGTCATGAAGAAAGCCGTGCTGGCCATCGAAGATGACCGCTTCTATGAACATGGCGGCGTCGATTACCTGGGCATCACCCGCGCGGCCCTGCACAACCTGACGGGCGGCGCCAAGCAAGGCGCCTCGACCATCACGCAGCAGGTGGCGCGCAATTTCTTCCTGTCCAGCGAACAGACCCTGAAGCGCAAGGCGTATGAAGTCTTGCTGGCCTGGAAGATCGAGAAAAACCTCAGCAAGGACCAGATCCTCGAAGTGTATATGAACCAGATTTATCTGGGACAGCGCGCCTACGGTTTCGCTTCGGCCGCGCAAATCTATTTCGGCAAGAACATCCAGGACCTGACCGTGGCCGAAGCGGCCATGCTGGCCGGCTTGCCGAAGGCGCCGTCGGCCTACAATCCCGTCGTCAATCCGAAACGCGCGCGCATGCGCCAGCAATACATCCTGCAGCGCATGGCGCAGCTGGGCTACATCACGCCAGAGCAATACACGGAAGCCAAGAATGAAGAGCTGAAAGTGAAAACCGACAGCAGCGCCTTTGGCGTGCACGCGGAATATGTGTCGGAAATGGCGCGCCAGCTGGTCTACGAGCAATTCAAGGAAGACACCTACACGCGCGGCCTGAATGTCTACACCACCATCACCAAGGCAGACCAGGACGCCGCCTACATCGCCTTGCGCAAGGGCGTGATGGATTACGAGAAACGCCACGGCTACCGCGGCCCGGAAGCGTATATCGAGATTCCGAAAACCAAGGCCGAAGCGGATGACGCGATCGAGACGGAACTGGCCGACCACCCGGACAGCGACGACATCATCGCCGCCATGGTGCTGCAAGCGTCGCCCAAATCGCTGCAGGCAGTCACGTCGGCCGGCGAGGAAATCACGATCACGGGCCCCGGCCTGACCTTCGGCGCGGCCTGGCTGTCGGAAAAAGCAGCGCCGAACCGCCGCATCAAGCGCGGCGCCGTGATCCGCGTCATGCAAGAAGGTAACGCCTGGGTCTTGACGCAAATGCCGGAAGTACAATCGGCGTTCGTCTCGGCCAGCACCACGGACGGCGCCATTCGCGCCATGGTGGGCGGCTTCGATTACAACCGCAACAAGTTCAACCACGTCACGCAAGCGTGGCGCCAGCCAGGTTCCGCCTTCAAGCCCTTCATCTATTCCGCTTCGCTGGAGCGGGGCCTGTCGCCGGCCACCATCATCAACGATGCGCCGATCTCGTTCGACGCGGGCCAGACGGGCGGCCAGGCGTGGGAACCGAAGAACTACGACAGCAAATACGATGGTCCGATGACCATGCGCAAAGGTTTGATGAAATCGAAGAACATGATTTCCATCCGCATCCTGCACAAGATCGGCGCCAAGTATGGCCAGGAATACGCGACGCGCTTCGGCTTTGATGCGGACAAGAACCCGCCATACCTGACCCTGGCCCTGGGCGCCGGCAACGTGACGCCGCTGCAGATGGCGGGCGCGTATGCCGTGTTCGCCAATGGCGGCTACAAGATCAACCCGTACCTGATCGCCAAGGTGACCGATAGCGACGGCAATGTGTTGTCGCAAGCCAAGCCGGACCTGGCGGGCGAGGAAGCCAACCGGGTCATCGACGAGCGCAACGCCTTCATGATGAACAGCATGCTCAACGACGTCGTGCGCTTCGGCACGGCCAATAAAGCCATGGCCTTGAAGCGTCCCGACCTGGCCGGCAAGACGGGCACGACCAACGATTCGATCGACGCGTGGTTCGCCGGCTATCAGGCCAAGCTGGTGGGCATCGCCTGGATCGGCTACGACCAGCCGCGCAACCTGGGCAACCGGGAAACGGGCGGCGGCCTGGCCTTGCCGATCTGGATCAGCTACATGGCGAAAGCCCTGAAGAGCATCCCCGTCGAGGAACGCGCC
The DNA here is from genome assembly GCF_900099875.1 of Janthinobacterium sp. YR213. Classification (NCBI taxonomy): domain Bacteria; kingdom Pseudomonadati; phylum Pseudomonadota; class Betaproteobacteria; order Burkholderiales; family Oxalobacteraceae; genus Janthinobacterium; species Janthinobacterium sp. YR213. Next base: position 260,506 of record NZ_FNDA01000003.1, read on the forward strand.
GTGCCGGAAGGCCTGATCCATGTGGGCGACGAGTATTACTATGCGGAAAATCCGCCGGGCACGGGCGTAGGCAGCCTGGAAGGCGCGGCGCGCGGCACGCCGGAGGAAGAGAAGGCGAAAGAGGCTGTGAAGAACGAGCTATTTTAAACACGTAGGCCGGGTAGGTCGGATTAGCGCGCAAGCGCGTCATCCGACAACATCGTTGGCGCCGGTGGTGGTGTCGGGTTACGGCCTAACCCGACCTACCCGACACTGGACCACAAAAAAATGGGCAGCCCGCAAAGGCTGCCCATTTTTTATGCATCACTTCAAACACTTACTTCAATACAACTGCCGCGCCCGCCTGCTCGCTGGCCATGGCAGACAAAGCCGCAAACAGTTCCGAACTGTCGCGCGTATTGATCCACTCGTCACCCACGCGCTTGTAGTGGAAACCGCCGGAACGGGCGGCCACCCACATTTCGCGCATGGGGGCCTGGCTGTTGACGATGATTTTCGTGCCGTTATCGATGAACTCGATTTCCAGCACATTGCCGCTGCGGCTGCATTCGACGTCGAGCACGTCTTCATCGTTCAGCCGGTCCAGCGCCGCCTCGATCTGGGTCAGGGTGGCTTCGGCCAGGGCCAGGAATTCCGATTCGCTCATGCTACACTCCAAAGATCTTAATCAAACCGTGATTCTAATCGTGAAGTCATCCTCAGCGTTTTATATCGGCACCGCCATTGTGGTTTCTAGCGTCCTGGCCGGCTGCGGCCAGCCCGGCCCCCTGTACCTGCCCAAGCCGCCAGCGGCCAAGGGCGCGCCAGCCAAAGGCCCGGTCGAACCGGCCCCCGTGCCGCCGCCACCAGTGATCGTGCCAGCAACCTAAGCCGAGCGTACCGGGGTGGCAGCCTTGGCCGCCCTGGCGCTCTTCTCTCGCTTGCCCCAGGCGAAATACACGCGTATTAACAGCAGTAGCGCGACGATGCTGCCAAACAGGATCGGTTGCGCGAAATTATTCTTGCCCGCCTTCATCCACCAAAAGTGCAAGATACCCAGCGGCGCGATGACATAGATCAACCTGTGCAGCCACTGCCAGCGCTTGCCCCCCAGGCGTTTCACCATGCCGTTCGTGCTCGTCACGGCCAGCGGAATCAGCAGCACGAAAGCGATGAAACCCACCGTGATGAACGGACGCTTGAGCACATCCTTCCACATTTCCTGCACATCGAAAAAGTGATCAAACCATAAAAAAGTGGTGAAGTGCAGCGCCGCGTAGAAAAAGGCGAACAGGCCCAGCATGCGCCGCAGCTTGATCAGCCAATTCCATTGCGTGAGGCGCCGCAAGGGCGTGACAGCCAGGCTGATACACAGGAAATACAAGGTCCAGTCGCCCGTGCCGCGCGTGATGAATTCCAGCGGCTCCACCAGTTGCCCCGTGTACGTCAGCCAGACCATGCGCGCGAACGGCAGCAGCGCCAGCAAGAAGATCAGGCTTTTCAGCAGCGACAACTGCTTGCTCGTGGGGTTGAGGGCCATGGTATTTCCTTAAAAGAACTTCTTCAGATCCATGCCCGCGTACAAGGAAGCGACATCGTTGTAGCCATTGAACATCAGGGTCTTGCGCTTGCGGGTGAGAAAACCGTCTTCGCCGATGCGCCGCTCGGAAGCTTGCGACCAGCGCGGATGATCGACGTTCGGATTCACGTTCGAGTAAAAACCGTATTCGGACGGCGCCGACAGGTTCCAGGAGGTGCGCGGCTGTTCCTTGACGAAACGGATCTTGACGATGGATTTGGCGGATTTGAAACCATATTTCCACGGCAAGACCATGCGCACGGGCGCGCCATTCTGGTTGGGCAAGGTTTCGCCATACATGCCCAGGGTGAGCAGCGCCAGCGGATGATTCGCTTCATCGATGCGCAAGCCTTCCGTATAGGGCCACTGCAGCACGCGGCTGCCCACGCCTGGCATCTGCTTCTTGTCGGCCAGGGTGATGAATTCCACGTACTTCGCATTGCCCGTCGGTTCGACCTTCTTGATGATTTCCGAGAAGGAATAACCGACCCACGGGATGACCATCGACCAGCCTTCCACGCAGCGCAAGCGGTACACGCGCTCTTCCAGCGGCGCCAGCTTCAGCAGCGCGTCGAGGTCCAGGGTCATGGGCTTCTTGACTTCGCCCTCGATGCTGACGGTCCAGGGCCGCGTGCGCAGGGTGCCCGCGTTTTGCACCGGGTCGCTCTTGTCCGTGCCGAACTCGTAGAAATTGTTGTAGCTGGTGGCGTCTTTATAGGCCGTCTGCTTTTCCAGCGCCGAATAGGCGGGATTCAGTTTGGCAGCCAGCTTGGGATTGGTGCCTTGCGCGAACGCTTCGCGGCTGGCCATTTCCAGCAAGGCCGCGCTGGACACGGAGCCCAGGGCGATGTGCTTGATGAAGCTGCGGCGCGATTCAAACACGGCACGCGGCGTGATTTCGGAAGAATACGGCAACTCAATGCCGTTGGGACTGCGCTTGATCAACATGGCGGCTCCGGGAAAAGGTGATTGTTTGTACCTTACACCAGTTTTCCCGGACCGTTCATGACGCTTCTGTCATGCAAAAAACAATTAAAGCTTGCCGTAAGAATGTAGCCCAGAAAGGAACATATTCACGCCCAAAAACGCGAAGGTCGTCACCAGCAAGCCCACCAGCGCCCACCACGAGGCGACGCGGCCGCGCAAGCCCGTCATCAGGCGCATGTGCAGCCAGGCTGCATAGTTGAGCCAGACGATCAGCGCCCACGTTTCTTTCGGGTCCCACGACCAGTAGCCGCCCCATGCTTCGGCCGCCCACAAGGCGCCCAGGATGGTCGCTACCGTGAAGAAAGCGAAGCCGACGGAAATAGCCTTGTACATGACGTCATCGAGCACTTCCAGCGACGGCAGGCGGTCGACCAGGTAGCCGCTCGATTTGAGCAGGTAGGCCGCCGCCACCATGGCCGACAGGGCGAAGGTGCCATAGCCGATGAAGTTGGCCGGCACGTGGATCTTCATCCACCAGCTTTGCAGGGCCGGCACCAGCGGCTGGATTTCGGCCGCGTCGCGCGTGACCGTGTACCACATCAGGAACACGACGGCCGCGGAAATGACCAGCATGACGAAGGCGCCCAGCTGGCGCGTCGCGTAATGCTGCTCGTAGTACAGGTAGAACATGGCCGTGATCAAGGAAAACAGGATGAACACTTCATACAGGTTCGACACGGGAATGTGGCCCACGTCGGCACCGATCAGGTAAGACTCGTACCAGCGCACCAGCATGCCCGTCAGGCCCAGCACGACGCCGGCCCAGCACAGCAGGGAGCCGACGGACGAGCCGAATTCCGAGCGCGCCACCAGGCCGATCCAGTAGAACAGGGTCGACAGCACGAACAGGGTGCCCATCCACAAGATGGCGGATTGGCTCGACAAGATATATTTCAGGAAGAATTTCTGGTTCGCCATCTCCAGATGGCCAGCGTACAGCTCGATGGCGAACAGCGACAGCACGGCCGCCACGGGGATCAGCCAGCGCACGGGCTTCCAGTACCAGCCCAGCCACGCGAACGTGGGCGCCGCGGCCAGCAAGATGGCTTTTTCATAGATATCCATGAAGGCGCCAAAGCGCACCAGGCCGAACAGGGAGGCGGCCAGCAAGCCGGCGCCATACAGCCAATCGATCAGGCTCAGGCGCTTGAAAAATCCTGGTTCCTGCGTATATATTTGCTTGTTTGCCAATTCCATCATTTTCTCCATTCCCGGCGACGCGCAAGCGTCCCAGACACAGCGCAGCTTACGCCGATTGCGGCAGCTTTGCCTTCAAAGTCTCAAATTCTTTTTCAAAATCCAGCGTCTTGCGTTGCGTGCTCATGGCCATCAAGGCTTCGCTGCCGCCCTCGCCATCCTTGATCCACACCCACAGGCGGCGCTCGCGGATATAAAACATGGAAAACACGCCGATCACGAGGAACAGGCAGCCGAGGTAGACCACGCTCTTGCCCGGCGAACGCGTCACCTGCAGCACGGACGCCTTGATTTCCGTGAAGTCGTCGAGTTGCAGATACACGGGCGCGCCATAGAAGAAGCTGTCGGACAGCGCATTCGTGGCCAGTTGCAGGAAGCGGCCGTGCTTGTCATCGGCCTCGATGGCTTTCAAGCCATCCTGGGCGCGCGCCGCCTGCCACAAATCCCACAGGCTGCCATTCAGTATCTTCATGAAGATATCGGCCGCTTTTTCTTGCTCGGCGGCAGGAATTTTCTCCAAGAAACGCGAAATGGCGAGGAAGCCGCCCTCTTGCCCATTGCCGGCAAAGATGCCCAGGCTCTTCGCCGCCGATTCCTGCAACTGGCCGCGCAAGGCTTCCGCGCCCGGTTGCGGCATGGCGCGCGCCGCATAGCGCGTGGCGGCCTGCTGGCGCAGCGCGGGATCTTGCAGCGCGGCACGCAAGCGCATCCATTCGTTCACGCTGTAATTGTCATCGGCGGGAATGCGCAGATAGCTGAACGGATCGCTGGGGTTGACGCGCATGCCGGCCAGGAACACCGTCGTGCCATCCACGGTGACAGGCTGCATGTAGTTCTGGTACTCGCGCGCCTGGCCCGTCTTGTCGCGCAATTTGTATTGCACCGAGGGGCCGACGTTCTTGAGATCCTTGTTGTTCGCATTCTTCGCGGCCGAACCGAGGCGCTTGTCCAGGCCGACGGCAAACTTATCGTTGAAACTTTCCGTCTTGCTGACGGCGCGCACGTCCTGGCCGGCGCTGAGGTTTTCCACGTTGAACGGGCGGAAACCCGACCATTCCACCGTGTAGGAATTGCCGTCGCTACGCTCGAGCGGCGTGCTGCCGCCCACTTCGCCGCCGATATCGAAGCGTTTCGTCGTCTTGCCCGTCATGGGAAAGCCCGTCAACTTGAGCTTGCTGCCGCCATCTTCAAAGCTGGACTGGTACAGGGCCAGGCCCTTGTACAGCAGCGGCTGGTTGACTTTGATGGTTGCAGGGAAACTTTCCCCTGTTTCATGATCCGTCACCACGACATCGCTGGCAAACAGCTTGGGCATGCCCGTGCTGTAGAAATCGATGTGGAATTTTTTCAGCAGGATGGTGATGGGCAAATCCTGGATCAGCACGCCATCGGCCTGGGGAATGATGGCCGTGTTGCTCGACGCGCCTTCCGGGATCATGGTGTTGCCGCGGAAAGTGGGGTTCGACAGGCTCAGGCGGTGCTGGGCGGGAATGTCGGCGATCACGCCGCTGCCGGAAAACGGCGTCTTGCCGAAGAACCATTGCTGTACGCGGATCGGCATTTCCGAATCGAGCAAGCCTCCCACGCAGATGATGACGATGGCGCCGTGGGCAAAGATATAGCCCCATTTATTGGCCGCGCCCCGCTTGGCAGCGACCAGGGTGGCGTTGTCCTTCTCGACCACCTTGGCCGCGTAGCCGGCGTCTTTCAGGCGCATCACCATCTGCTGCGCCAGCACGGTGCGCGGCAGCGGCGCCTGCCATTCCGCCTTGTGATGGAAATTGCGCAGGGATTGTTCGCGCACATTGTCGCGCCAGCTGCGCATATCCTTGAGCATCTTCGGTGCATTGCGCACGATGCACAGCGAAGTCGAGGCGACGAGGAAACCCATGATAACCAGGAACCACCAAGCCGAATACACGGAGTACAGGCTCAGCTTGTCGAAGACGGCGAACCAGAACGGGCCGAACTGGTTCACATAATTAGGCATGGGCTCATTTTGCTTGAGCACGGTGCCGATGATGGACGCGACGGCGATCAGGGTCAGCAGGCTGATGGCAAAGCGCATCGACGAGACCAGCTCGACGAATTCAGCCAGGCTGCGGCGTTGGGTCTTTAACTCGATTCCGGTCGTGCCTGTGCTCATACGTTGATACTCATACGGGATATGCAATCTTCAAGAAAATTTAGGCATGGAGCAGATAGTTTCTCCGCGCAAGGCGGCAGCATACTCCTGTTTGGCCCCTGCCATAAAAAAGGGCAGCCTGTCGAGACGGCCGCCCTGGTTCATGCGCGCTGGTGCGCCTGGCAATCTCTTGCCACTATGAAAACTTACTTCAGGCCGGCGATGTAATCGGCAACGGCGGCGATCTCGTCATCCGACATGCGGGCGGCGATGGTGTGCATTTGCGCGCTGTTCTTGCGGGCATCAGCCTTGGTGCTGCGGAACATGGCCAGCTGGGCCACCGTGTAGTCCTGGTGCTGGCCGGCGATACGCGGATACTGGACGGGAATGCCATTGCCCGTCGCGCCATGACAGCTGGCGCAGGCGGCAACTTGCTTGGAAGCAATGCCACCACGGTAGATTTTCTTGCCCAGGTCGATCGTGTCCTTGTTTTTCGCGGCGCCCGGCTTGGACAGCTGCGCGCCCAGGTAGGCGGCGATATTCTTCTTGTCGGCGTCGCTGAGCATCTTCGCGTACGTCGTCATGACGGGCTGGTTGCGCTCCGGCGTGGTGAAGTCGACCAGTTGCTTGTAGATATAGCTTTCGTGCTGGCCGGCCAGCTTCGGATTGACCGTGATGGTCGAATTGCCGGCCGCGCCATGGCAGGAGACGCAGGCAGGCAGGCCGCGTGCCGCATCGCCATCGGCGTACAGGGTAGCGCCCTTGGCCGCGTCGACCTTGACGGCCGGTTTCGCTGCTTCGACCGCAGAGGCAGTTGCCGATACAGCCAGCAAAGCGAGCAGCATGGATTTGATAAACGGTGAAAACGCACGATTCATTCAGGCACCCTGAGACAGTGAGAAATTAGTGGTGGACATTGCCGCGCCCTGTGGATTTTTGCTTTATTTTCAGGGCCGCAAGCCGCATCGCTGCTACGCCGGCAACAATAAACAACCCCTTATTGTACAATAGCTTCTTGGCGTTATCGCTCCCTTATCGCTCCCTTTTGTTGCTTTACTACTCCCATGTCAAAACTCTGGCAAGCCCGCTTCTTTACGACCGTCAACCAATTGCGTGACCTGCCCGATACCACGGTGCCGGAAATCGCCTTTGCCGGCCGCTCCAATGCCGGTAAATCGACCGCCATCAACATCTTGTGTAATCAGAAAGGCTTGGCGTTCGCCTCCAAGACACCTGGCCGTACCCAGCATATCAACTACTTCTCCATCGGCGGCGCCCATGTGGCGCAGCACCGCAAGGATGCCACCATCGTTGAAGAGATCGAATGCCTGCTGGTCGACTTGCCGGGCTACGGCTACGCGGAAGTCTCGGGCTCGGCCAAATTGCACTGGCAGCGCCTGCTGGGCGACTATGTGCAGCGCCGCGAGCAATTGGCGGGCTTGATCCTGATCATGGATTCGCGCCGCCCGTTCACCGACCTGGACATCCAGATGCTGGAATGGTTCGCCCCGACGGGCAAACCGATCCACTGCATCCTGACGAAAGTCGATAAGCTGAACCGCAATGAGTCCGTGAATGCCTTGCGCCAGGCGAAAGCCAAGCTCGACAGCTACGTGGATGAAGACGGCGTCGGTTTCCCGTTCACCGTGCAACTGTTCTCGGCCTTGAAACGCGTCGGCATCGACGAAGCCAACGACAAGATCATGGAACTGGCCGGCATCAGCGAAGATGGCGCGGCCCAGATGGTCGAGCTGATCGACATGGAAGACGACGTCGAACCGGAAGCGGGAACCGACAAACCGGCTTGATCGAGATCAACGCTGCGTAAAAAAAGGCTGCCCGTTCACACGGTGCAGCCTTTTTTATTACCGTCAGTTTCCCGACCGCCTAGCGCCGTCCCGGCCCTGGCCGTTTCTCGGAAAAGAATTCCTGGCGCAGGAAGGCCATCAGCTCTGCCGTGTCTTCCACGCGGGCGCTGAGGTTGACGTTGCGCCCCAGGCGGCGCGATTCCCAGACGAAATCACCGGGCTTTTCGGCACGGATCAGCTGGATCATCTTCTTCAGGATGGCCGTTTCGATATCGGGCTCATTGCCCAGCTCGACTTTTTCCTGCTTCAGCCAGTTGCGCTTGAAGTTGCCATTCCAGCCCTTGAACTTGACTTCGGCACTGAACGAAGTCTGGTTGACGATGGAAAACACGCCGCCCGAATCCTCGCGGTCGCTGCCGGAATTGCGCCCCTGGGCGCCGGCGATATTCGCCTTGGCCACGCGCATGGCGCGGTCATTTTCGCTTTCCTCGGCCGGCGGCGCGGGGTTTTGCGCCTCGCGCTGCTTGCGGCGCTGCTCGATCATCGAACTCATGTCTTCAGCCGGCGGCGGCGGCAACGGCACCTTCGACACCAGCGGCGGCGTGAATGTTTCCAGTTTTGGCTTGTCGCGCGGCACGTCTTTTGTGACCACGCGCTTGCTCGGCGCCGGTGGCGGTTTGACCTTGGCCACCTTCGTGTCCTTCGGCTTCGGCGTGGGTTTCGGCTGCGGCTGCGGCTGCGGCTTGTCTTTCAGCGGCGCAATGTAGACCATCGCGCTTTCCTTCTTCGGCGGCGGGATCTTTTCGATCGTATCGCTGCGAAACAATGCATACGCCGCCAGCAGCACGTGCAGCAAGACGGACACGCCGAGCGCCACCTTGCGCATGGTGCTGGTCGTGGACCCGTAGGCCGGTGGTGGCTGGATCACTTGCCCGCAGGTGGGGCAAACATCGGAATCGGCAGCCATCAAATGGGTCGTGTCATGCAAAATGAATCGTGCTTTCTGTGTAGCGACAAAAGTAATCTGACAGGGCAGCCATAGTGCCAGAGTCCCTTGCATTTGGGAACACTTCCTCGGCATATCCAACCCGAAGCGTACAGGATAGCGACATTCCTTGCAGCGGTAACCAGAGTACCCGAGCCGTCGCTTGACGGTTGTTACCGTATGTATCACGGCCCATACAAAACCGGCGCCGCATTCACTGAGGAACGGGGCGCCGGTGCTGGCCGTGTGGCGGCTCAGGCCTTGTTGTCGAGCGCCACCAATTGCTCGTCCGTCAACGGTCCCGTGCCGCTGTACTTGTCCAGGAACAGATAGATCACGGGGGTGATGAACAGGGTGATCACTTGCGAAAAGAGCAATCCGCCGACCACGGCCAGGCCCAGCGGCTGGCGCAGCTCGGCGCCGGCGCCCAGGCCCAGGGCGATCGGCAAGGCGCCCATCAAGGCCGCCGCCGACGTCATCATGATGGGGCGGAAACGCAGGATGCACGCCTGGCGGATGGCCTCTGCCGGCGCCAGCCCGTCGTTGCGCTGCGCATGCAGGGCGAAGTCGATCATCATGATGGCGTTTTTCTTGACGATGCCGATCAGCATCAAAATGCCGATGATGGCGATCATGGTCAGATCCATGCCGAACAGGCGCAGGGTCAGCAGCGCTCCCACGGCTGCCGATGGCAAGCCGGCCAGGATGGTCAGCGGGTGGATATAGCTTTCATACAGCACGCCAAGCAAGACATAGATCACGGCCAGCGCGGCAATGATGAGGATGATCTGGCTGGACTGCGAGCTCTGGAACACGGCCGCGTCGCCGCCGTAGCGCGTGATGATGGAGGCCGGCAAGCTCATGTCCTTGGCCATCGCATCGATCTTGCCCGTGGCAATGCCCAGCGGCACGTCCGGCGCCAGGTTGAAGGCGATGGTGACGGCCTGCAACTGCCCCTGGTGATTCACGGAGGTAGGCCCAATCGTGCGTTCCACGTAGGCAATACTCGACAATTTCACCAGTTCGCCCGTCTTGCTACGCACGGACACGCGCGTGAGCGCATCGTCATACTGGCGGTCGGCCGTGGCCGCTTCCAGGATCACGTAATAGCTGGCTGCCGAGGAATAGATGGTCGACACTTGCCGCTCGCCAAAGGCGCTGTACAGGGCCGTGCGGATGTCGGACATTTGCACGCCCAGCAGATTGGCCTTGTCGCGGTCGATCCTGAGCGATGCCTGCAAGCCCTTGATCTGCGAATCGCTGGTGACGTCGCGGAAGGCGGGATCCGTGCGCATGCCGGCAATAAACTTTTCCGCCCAGTCATTCAAGGCGTCGGGACTGACGCTTTGCAAGGTGTACTGGTAGCGGCTCTTGCTCTGGCGCCCGCCCAGCTGCAAGTTTTGCACGGGCCGGAAATACACGGCCATGCCGGGCACGGTGCCCGCCGCGCGGCGCAGGTTTTCCAGCACCACCGGCATTTTCGGCCGCTCGCTGCGCGGTTTCAAGACCATGAACATGCGGCCCGTATTGCCGCCGCCGACGAACGAGGTCACGTCCTGCACGCTGGGGTCCGCCTTGAGCACGGCCGCCACGCGGGCTTGCAAATCCTGCAGTGCCGCCGAGGAAATATCTTCCGACGCTTCCGTATTCACCTGGATCTGGCCCAAGTCTTCCTCGGGGAAGAAACCTTTCGGTATCGTCGCGTACAGCAGCACCGTCAGCGCAAAGGTACACACGGCAACGAACAGCACCACGTTGCGGTGCGCCAGGGCCTTGTCGAGCAGATGCACGTAACCGTTGCGCAATTTTGTGAAACCCGCTTCGAAATGGCGGCCGATGAAGGTTTTTTCGCCATGGCTGGGGTCGCTGTCATTGTGCTCGCGCGAATCGGCCGGCAGGAAGCGGCTGGCCAGCATCGGCACCAGGGTCAGCGACACGACGGCCGACACCAGCACGGCCAGCGAGACGACAACGGCGAATTCATGGAACAGCAAGCCGATCACGCCCGGCATGAAGAAGATGGGGATGAACACGGCCACCAGCGAGACGGAGATCGAAATGATGGTAAAGCCCATCTCTTTCGCCCCTTCCAGCGCCGCGCGTATGGGTTTCTTGCCCATCTCGATATGCCGCACGATGTTTTCCAGCACCACGATGGCATCGTCGACGACGAGGCCCACGGCCAGGGTAATGCCCAGCAGGGAAACGTTATCGAGGCTGTAGCCGAGCCAGTACAGCAGGGCCAGCGCGCCGAGCAGGGAAATCGGCATGGTGACGGCAGGAATGAAGGTGGCCGCCGCGCGGTGCAGGAACAGGAAGATCACCAGCACCACCAGCACCACCGTCAGGGCCAAGGTCAGATTCACGTCGTGGATGGCTTCGCGGATCGACAGCGAACGGTCGTTGACCAGGCTGATCTGTATCGACTGCGGCAATTGTTCCTTGAAGCCCGGCAGCAAACGGCGCACGCCATCGACCACTTGCACGGTGTTGGCGTCCGGTTGGCGCTGCACCATCAGGCTGATCGAGCGCTCGCCATTGAAACTGCCGACGGCCTTGATCGATTGAAAGCTGTCTTCCACCTCGGCCACGTCTTTCAGGCGCACGGGCTGGCCGTTGCGGCTGGCGACGATCAGTTCGGCAAAATCGGCCGCTTTCATCATTTGCGGATTGCCCTGGATGGTCAGGGTCTGGCTCGGGCCGTCAAGAATGCCCAGCGGGGAATTCGTGTTCGAGGTGCGCAAGGCGGTGGCCAGCTCGTCCATCGTCAGGTTGCGCGCATTCATCAGGTCGGCACGGGCGCGCACACGCACGGCAAAGCGCTTCTGGCCATTGACGATGACCTGGGCCACGCCCGGCAAGGTCGACAGGCTGGGGGCGATCAGGTTTTCCGCGTAATCGTTGAGGTCCGACAAGTTCAGCGATGGCGACGTCATCTGGATGAACAGCACCGGCGCATCGGCCGGATTGACCTTGCGGTAGGACGGCAAGTCCGTCATTTCCGTCGGCAACTGGCGCTGCGCGCGCAGCAGGGCCGCCTGCACGTCGACAGCCGCCTCGTTGACATTGATGCTGGCGTCAAATTCCAGGGTCAGCGAAGTATTGCCCAGCGTACTCGTGGAGGTGATCAGGCTGAGGCCGGAAATCGTGGAAAATTGCTTTTCCAGCGGCAAGGCCACCGACGAGGCCATGGTTTCCGGGCTGGCGCCGGCCAGGTCCGCGCTGACGTTGATGACGGGCGTGTTGTAGCTCGGCAAGGCCGCCACGGGAATTTGCAGGTAGGCCAGCACGCCGGCCAGGATGATGGAGAGGGACAGCAGCACCACCATGACGGGGCGGCGGATGCTCAGTTCGGACAGGTTCATGCTGGCTTGCCCTGCGGTGCGGCGGCGCCATCGGCAGCCTTGTGTTTTTCCACCAGGCGCACCTTGCTACCTGGACGCAAGTTCTGCTTGCCATCGACGATGACCTTTTCATCGCCCGCCAGGCCAGTAACGACGGCGTTCGGTCCGAATGCATACACGCGCGTCACCTTGCGCATCTTGGCCGTGTTGTCCGCCTCCATCGAATACACGAAGGTGCCGGCGGTACTCGTGATGATGGCGTTTTGCGGGATCACCAGCGCATCCTTGAGGGTGCGCACGGTCAGCTGCGTATTCACGTACTGGCCGGGCCACAAATCAGTGCCGCCATTATTGAAACGGGCCTTGATCCTGATCACGCCCGTGGCGGGATCGACGGCATTATCGATAAAATTCAGTTTGCCATCGAGCTGCTTGCCGCCCGCATCGGACAGCAGCGCCGTGACAGGCACCTCGCCCGCCTTTTGCGCCGCCAGCAAGCCGGACAGGCTGCTTTCCGGCAAGGTGAACGACACGTCGATCGGGTCGAGCTGGGTGATGCTGGTGAGCGACGTGGTCGGCTGCACCAGGCTGCCGGCGTAGACATTGATGGCACCCACCCTGCCCGCCTGCGGGGCGCGCAGGACGGTGTAGCTGGAGTCGACCTGGGCCGCGCGCAAGGCAGCCTGGTCGGCAGCCAGCAAGGCGCGTGCCGCATCGAGCTGGCTTTGCAGGGTATCGACGGCGCCCTGGGCGATGAAATTCTTGCTCAGCAAATCCTGGTTGCGCTTGAGCTGGCGCTCGAAGTCCTGCACCGAGGCGCGGTCGCGCAAGACCTGCGCCTGCGCCTTGTCGACATTCGCATGCTCGCTGCGCGCGTCCAGCGTAAACATCAGCTCGCCCTGCTTGACGAACTGGCCTTCGCGGATATGCACCTTGGTGATCGTGCTGGTCGTCTGCGGGTGCAGGTCCACGCTGCTGATGGGCATCACGCTGCCATTGGCTTGCAGCACCATCGGCACATCCTGGCGCACCGGCGCGACCACGCTCACGGTCGTCGGCGCCTGTCCACCCTTGCCCCCTTTGCCATCCTGCCCACTGGTCGCCGCACCGGATTGATGATTGAAATACCAGATGCCGCCACCGATACACAGGGCCGCACCCACGAGGATTGCCAGACTAGTCTTTTTCATTGTTCTGTCACGCTGTTGCAGCGCAGGGCTGCAGGTTGAATGTAGTTGCCAGGGGGGCATAAAGCACAATATTGTCGCACGGAAATGCTCACTTTCCTGCGTAATACTCTGGCACGATTAGGGTGACTTCCAGTCCACCGTCGACGTGATTGAGCAGTGAAACCGTGGCGCCATGCTGCTCGGCGATATTGCGCGCGATGGTCAGGCCCAGGCCCGTGCCGCCCGATTCGCGCGAACGCGACGTCTCGATGCGGTAAAACGGTTCGAACACTTTAGCCAGTTGATCTGGCGCAATACCCGGCCCGCCGTCGCGGATGCAGATGCGCGCGGCACCGGCGATGCGCTCGACGGTCACCTGCGCGTACAGGCCATATTTGACGGCATTGTCGATCAGGTTCACCAGGCAGCGCCGCATGGCGATCGGGCGCGCCATCAAGGCCATGCCCGCCTGTCCACTGAGGGTGACTTTCTGGCCGGCATCGGCCGCGTCGGAGCAGACGCTATCGAGCAGGGAATCGAGATCGAGCGCCTGCATCGCTTCCGTGCTGTCCATCGAGCGGGCCAGGTCCAGCCCTTCCTTGACCATGCTTTGCATGGCCGACAGGTCGCCCACCAGGCGGTCATACAATTCCGTATCCGCCACTTTTTCCAGGCGCAAGCGCAAGCGCGTCAGCGGAGTCTGCAAGTCGTGCGTGATGGCCGCCAGCATCTGTGTCCGCTGGGAAATATGCTGGCGGATGCGCGCCTGCATGGCATTGAAGGCGGCGCTGGCCTGGCGGATCTCGCTGGCGCCCGACAGGGTCAGCGGCGGATGGTTGATGTCATTGCCCAGGTCTTTCGCCGCCTGCGCCAGCTGCTTGAGCGGGCGCATGGTCATGCGCGTCACCAGATAGGCGAGGATGGCGATGCTGATCAGGAAAGGCAGCAGGGTCATCCAGTCGTTATGTTCATTGAACGGTGGCTGCTGGCGCGGTGGCAAGACCATCAGGCGCAGCACGTGGCCATCCTGCATGCGCACGTCGAGGTTTTCGCAGGTGCCGCCCCATGGCTTGGCGGAAAACATACCCGGCGACTGGCGCGGCTTGACGCAGGCGGCCGGACGTTCGGCCAGCGCGCTGACCTTGAAGCCTTCGCCCAGCTTGGCTTGCAGGGCGGTGGAAAATTCCGTCGGCGCACCGGGCCTATGTTCCGTATCGGGACGCAGCTCCAGGCGCACGCTGCCCTTGTTGGCCACTTTCAGGTAGGCGGCGCGCGAGGCCAGCGGCACCACGTCGGCCGCCATCACCAGCTGCTCGGCCCGCTCGACGGCGTGGTAGTCGCGGTATTGCTCGATGGCGCGCTGGCGTTCGCCCACGGCCAGCCACTGCGTCAGCGCGGCCGAAGCGACGATGCCGATCAACAAGAACATGAAGACACGGCCCGTCATCGAGCCCAGGAAGGCCTTCACGCGTGCGGCTCCACATTGACCTGGCCAGCCAGCACGTAGCCGCCGTTGCGCACGGTCTTGATAATTTGCGGCAAGCGGGCATCTTCACCGAGCTTTTGCCGCAGACGGCTGATCTGGATATCGATCGAGCGGTCGAACGGGTCGGCGTCGCGGCCCTGCGTCAGGTTCAGCAGCTGGTCGCGGTTGAGCACGCGGTTCGGGTGTTCCAGGAAGACGCGCAGCAAGCGGAATTCCGCGCCCGACAGCATGATCACCAGGCCGCTGGGATTGAGCAGGTGGCGCGCCGTCAGATCCAGTGTCCAGCCGGAAAAGCGGATTTGCTGCGCCTTGTCCGACGGCACGTTCGACGGCATGGCATGGCTGCGGCGCAGCACGCTGCGTATGCGCGCCAGCAATTCGCGGGGCTCGAACGGTTTCGGCAAGTAATCGTCGGCGCCCATTTCCAGGCCCAGGATACGGTCCAGCGGCTCGTTGCGCGCCGTCAACATGATCACCGGCACGGTCGATTGGGCGCGCAGCTTGCGGCACAAGGTCAGGCCGTCATCGCCAGGCAGGTTCAAGTCGAGCACGATCAGGTCGGGCCGCGTTTCATCGAGGATTTTCCACATGGCCGTGCCATCCGCCGCACCCAGGGTGCGGTAGGCGTTCGTTTCCAGGTAGTCCGCCAGCAAGCTGCGGATATCGCGGTCGTCGTCGACGATGAGAATTGTAGAAGTGGGTTCCATGGTACGAATTATCCCCACTTCCCCCGCCCTTGCACAACGCATTTGTATCGTCTTGTATATAGAAGACCCGAAGAAACATATAGATACAAACTGTCTGGCAGCGGACACTTCGGGGAAACATGGCGCGTCCAACATGGATTCATGTG
This sequence comes from Janthinobacterium sp. YR213, assembly GCF_900099875.1. Classification (NCBI taxonomy): domain Bacteria; kingdom Pseudomonadati; phylum Pseudomonadota; class Betaproteobacteria; order Burkholderiales; family Oxalobacteraceae; genus Janthinobacterium; species Janthinobacterium sp. YR213. Next base: position 276,018 of record NZ_FNDA01000003.1, read on the forward strand.
CAGCAACATGTACATCCCTCACTTTTACAAAGGAATCCAGATGAACGCCTCAATGACAACCTTGCGCAAGAACTTGATCATCGCCATGAGCGTACTCGGCATGGGTGCGGCATCGCTGACCGTCCACGCCCAGGAAGCGGCCGCCAGCGCGCCTGCCGCCAGTACCAAGATGCAACACGACGGCCACCGCGGCCAGCACCGCGGCGGCAATCCTGCCGAGCGCATGGCCAAGTACCAGGCCCGCCTGCATGACAAGCTGAAGCTGACGGCCGCGCAGGAACCGGCCTGGGCCACATTCACGGCCGCCAACGCGCCGAAAAAACCGATGGGTGACTGGAAGGCCAAGCGCGAAGCGATGGCCAAGCTGTCGGCGCCGGAACGCATGGAGCAATGGATCGCCATGTCGAAGGAACGCATCGCCAGCCAGGAAAGCCGTCTGGCCTCGCTGAAAACCTTCTACGCCGTGCTGACGCCGGAGCAAAAGAAAGTGTTTGATGACAGCGTGCCTGGCGGCAAGCACGGCGGCCATCGCGGTGGCCACCATGGCATGCATCAGCAGCCGAAAGCCGGGTAAGTCGGATTAGGTCCGCAGGCCCGCAATCCGACAACTTTGTTGGCGTGTATGGTGGTGTCGGGTTACGCCCTTAGGGGCTAACCCGACCTACTCGTCGAGCTTGCGCAAGGAGGCCAGGAAGGTGGCTGCATTCTGGAAGCCGATCACGCGCGACTGGGCAATTTCCTGCCCTTGCGGGTTGAACATGATGATGCCCGGCGGGCCGAACAGCTGGAAACGTTTCAGCATGGCCTTGTCGTCCGCATCATTGGCCGTCACGTCCACTTGCAGCAGCACGGCTTGCCCCATCTTCTCGCGCACGGCGGGATCGACGAAGGTCAGTTTTTCCATCTCGATGCACGACACGCACCAGTCCGCATAAAAGTCCAGCAGGGCCGGCTTGCCATTGAGCTGGGCCAGCGCCGCGTCCAGCTGCGCCACGGTCTTGACGCGCGTAAACGGCTGGGCATGCACCTGCCCGCCGCCCAGGTGGGCCAGCGGCGCCAGCGGGTCGCGGCCACCGCTGGCCACGCCCACCAGTTGCATCGCACCCAGCAAGGCAAACACGAGGCCGAAGGCCTTGGCTATCCAGGCGTTCTTTGCGCCGCTCTTGCCCACCAACAAATACATGCCATAGCCGACGAACAAGACCATCCAGCCCAGCATCTGCACGGCGCCCGGCAGCACGGGCGAGACGAGCCACCAGGCCACGCCCAGTTGCAGCACGCCAAAGAAGCGCTTGACGGCATCCATCCAGGCGCCGGCACGGGGCAGCAAAGTGCCAGCCGACACGCCCACCAGCAGCAAAGGCACGCTCATGCCCACCGCCATGGCAAACAGGGCGCTACCGCCGATGACGACGTCGCGCGTCTGGCTGATGTACAGCAAGGCGCCGGCCAGCGGCGCGGCCACGCAGGGCCCCACGATCAGGGCGGAAATGGCGCCCATGACGAACACGCCCGCCAGGCGGCCCGAAGATTGCTGGTTCGATACGGACGTCAGTTTGCCTTGCAGGAAAGCCGGCACTTGCAGTTCATACAAGCCGAACATCGACAGCGCCAGGCCCGCCATCAGCAGGGCAAAGAAACCCAGCACCCACGGGTTTTGCAGCTGGGCCGCCAGGCCTTCGCCCGCCAGACCGGCCGCCACGCCCAGCGCCGTGTAGACGATGGCCATGCCCAGCGCGTACGTCAGCGACAGCAGCAAGCCGCGCGAGCGGCTGACCTTGGCGCCATCACCGATGATGATCGACGACAAAATCGGCACCATCGGCAGCACGCACGGCGTAAATGCGAGGCCCAGGCCAAGCAGCATGAACAGGGGCACGATGACGAGCAGCTTGCCGCCCTTCAGGGCCGCTTCGATCTTGCCCATCTCGCTTTGCGCGGGCGCGGGGCTTGCCGCCACGGGCGCCGCCGCGACCGGCTCGGGCGTGCTGGTGATGTCGGCCTGCGGAATGCTCATCACGGACACGCCAGGCGATGCTTGCGCCTGCGGGCCGTTGACGGCCGCCGTGTCGACCGCCGGCGCGGCCGGCAAGGCGAACTTCGACGGCAAGCCGCCCGGCGCCATACTCTGGCCGCCGCCACCGCCCACCAGCTGGGCTGTCGCATCCTGCGGCGCATAGCACAGGCCCTTGTCGGAGCAGCCCTGTCCCGTCGCTTTCAAGGTAAACGCCCCGGCCGCTTCCACGGGAATCGTGATGGTGAGGGTCTTGCGGAAGGTTTCCACGTTCTTCTGGAAGGTATCGTCGAACTTGACCTTGCCAGCCGGATACACCGGCGTGCCCAGCTTGGCGCCCACGGCCTCGAACTTGAAGCGCTCGTGGTACATATAGTAGCCATCGGCAATCACATACGTGACGGCGATGGTGGCCGGATCCTGCATGCGGGCGGAAAACTTGAAGGCCAGCTCGGGGTCGAGGAATTCATCGTCGGCGCGGGCTTGACCCGTGCCAAAGACGGCCATGGCCAGCAGCAAACAGGTGGCAAACCAGATCAGCAGTTGATGCAGGGGAGCGGCGCGCGCGGTGGCGCTGGAGGGGAAACGGGACATGAACTACCTTTTCAACCATTCGACAGAGGACGCGCGGGGCGTGCAGTGGCTGCAGGGCCGGCGCGAAAGAAGAATAGTACACCGCAGCAAGGATAGCTGCAGCAGAAAACAAAAAAGCCAGGCTAGGCCTGGCTTTCATTGAAGCAATTACTTGGATTACTCGCCAGCAACTTCAACTGCTTCGGTCGTATCTGGACGATCCATCAGTTCAACGAACGCCATAGGAGCGTTATCGCCGACGCGGAAACCCATTTTCAGGATACGCACATAACCACCGTTACGGTTGGCGAAACGTGGGCCCAGTTCAGCGAACAGTTTGACGACCATTTCACGGTCGCGCAGGCGGTTGAAGGCCAGACGCTTGTTTGCCAGGGAGTCGGTTTTGCCCAGGGTCAGAATTGGCTCGACAACGCGGCGCAGTTCTTTTGCTTTTGGCAGGGTGGTTTTGATCGCTTCGTGACGCAGCAGCGATACTGTCATGTTGCGCAGCATTGCCAGACGGTGGGACGAGGTACGATTCAGTTTACGGAGGCCGTGACCGTGACGCATGATAAATCCTTTCGGTGAGTGTTTAAATTCCAGTTCTTCGATCAGCTGAGTGGGAAACCCCCTACAGCCGCGGACCGGTTTGGTACTACAAAATAAAAGCCTGGGACACCTGTCCCAGGCAGTTTGCTACAACTACGTATTACTTTTCCAGGCCAGCAGGCGGCCAGTTTTCCAGCTTCATGCCCAAGGTCAAGCCGCGCGATGCCAGCACTTCCTTGATTTCGTTCAGGGACTTGCGGCCCAGATTTGGCGTTTTCAGCAGTTCGTTTTCCGAACGTTGGATCAGGTCGCCGATGTAGTAGATGTTTTCCGCTTTCAGGCAGTTCGCCGAACGCACGGTCAACTCCAGGTCGTCGACTGGACGCAACAGGATAGGATCGACCAGCGGAGCGCGCGATGGCGCTTCGGCGGCGGCTTCCGTGCCTTCCAGGGCAGCGAACACATTCAACTGGTCCACCAGGACGCGGGCCGACTGGCGGATCGCTTCTTCCGGCGAGATCACGCCGTTGGTTTCGATGTTGATGATCAGCTTGTCCAGGTCGGTACGCTGTTCAACGCGGGCCGATTCAACGAAGTACGATACACGGCGCACTGGCGAGAACGACGCATCCAGAATGATGCGGCCGATGGTCTTGTTCGTGTCTTCCGACAGGCGACGCACGTTACCAGGAACGTAGCCGCGGCCTTTTTCAACCTTGATCTGCATGTCCAGCTTGCCACCAGCGGTCAGGTGGGCGATCACGTGGTCAGGGTTGATCAGTTCGACGTCATGCGGCAGGTCGATATCGGAGGCCAGGATCGCGCCTTCGCCTTCTTTTTTCAGGGTCAGGGTTACCGAATCGCGGTTGTGGACTTTGAAAACCACACCCTTCAAGTTCAGCAACAGATCGACGACGTCTTCTTGCACGCCATCGAGGGAGGAATATTCGTGGACGACGCCAGCGATCGTCACTTCGGTCGGCGCGTAGCCTACCATCGACGACAGCAGAACGCGGCGCAACGCGTTACCCAATGTGTGGCCATAGCCGCGCTCGAACGGTTCCATCACGACCTTGGCGTGACCTGCACCGAGAGCTTCAACATCGATAATACGTGGCTTCAACAAACTGTTTTGCATGAAATGTCCTTTTCAATACCCTCGGCTCATTACACCGATAAGGCTGATGGCATTAGTAAAACGCCCACCCGAAAGAAAACGAGTGGGCGGTGATGGTGCTAACTGCTATTAACGCGAGTACAGCTCGACGATCAGCGATTCGTTGACGTCGTTAGCGATTTCGTTACGCTCTGGCAGGGACTTGAAAGTACCTTCCATTTTCTTGGCATCAACCGAAACCCAGCTAGGCATACCAACTTGTTCAGCCAGCGACAGTGCTTCAACGATACGCACTTGCTTTTTCGATTTTTCACGAACAGCAACGATGTCGCCAACTTTGACTGCGTACGAAGCGATGTTCACAACGATACCGTTCACGGTGAACGCTTTGTGGCTGACCAATTGACGCGCTTCAGCGCGGGTCGAGCCAAAGCCCATGCGGTAGCAAACGTTGTCCAGACGCGTTTCCAGCAACTTCAACAGCGTTTCGCCGGTGTTGCCTTTACGACGGTCTGCTTCAGCGAAGTAGCGGCGGAATTGACGTTCCAGCACGCCGTACATGCGCTTGACTTTTTGCTTTTCGCGCAGTTGGTTACCGTAGTCCGAGGTGCGGGCGCCGGATTTGACACCGTGTTGGCCTGGCTTGACGTCCAGTTTGCACTTGCTGTCCAGCGAGCGACGTGCGCTCTTCAGGAACAGGTCTGTACCTTCACGGCGGGAAAGTTTTGCTTTAGGTCCGATATAACGTGCCACGATACTTCCTTTTTTTAAATGATAACGCCCCAGCCACATGCATGATCAAACACACCGATGCGGTTAGGCGCTAGTCTGATTTGGTTTCAATCAGACGGTGGCTGAAAACGAAAAACCCGTCAAACAGAATTTGACAGGCAAGAACAGCCGGGCAGTATAACCGTTTCCGGCTCCCTGCTCCAGCGTTTTCACACAACTGTACTGAGTTACAACAGACAGCAAAGCAGCTGGCGCCGAAGCGCCCTCTGCAACACTATCTTAGATACGACGACGTTTCGGTGGACGGCAACCGTTGTGCGGTACCGGCGTCACGTCCTGGATCTCGGTGATCTTGATGCCCAGGTTGTTCAGCGCGCGAACGGCGGATTCACGACCAGGACCTGGGCCCTTGATACGTACTTCCAGGTTCTTCACGCCACACTCAACAGCCACTTTACCAGCGGCTTCCGCGGCGACCTGCGCTGCGAACGGGGTCGATTTACGCGAACCCTTGAAGCCTGCACCGCCGGAGGTAGCCCACGACAAGGCATTGCCTTGACGATCGGTGATGGTAATGATGGTGTTATTGAACGAAGCGTGGACATGTGCGATGCCTTCAGCGACGTTCTTTTTAACTTTTTTACGCACGCGTGCTGATGCGGCGTTATTTTGCGACTTAGCCATAATTATTCCCTAGCGGATTATTTTTTCAGCGATTGAGCGGCTTTACGCGGTCCCTTGCGGGTACGTGCGTTCGTACGCGTACGCTGGCCACGGCAAGGCAGACCCTTACGATGACGCATGCCGCGGTAGCAACCCAGATCCATCAAACGCTTGATGTTCATGGACAGTTCACGACGCAGATCGCCTTCGACGATGAATTTACCTACTTCATCGCGCAGCTTTTCCAGTTCGCTGTCATCCAGATCTTTGATCTTTTTGTTGGTTGCTACACCGGTCGATGCACAGATTTTCTCTGCGCGTGGACGGCCCACACCGTAGATGGCCGTCAGGCCGATAACGGTATGCTGATGATTTGGGATATTAACCCCTGCAATACGTGCCATTTGTTATTCCTCGATTAACCTTGACGCTGCTTGTGACGTGGTTCCACGCAGATAACGCGGACTACGCCTTTGCGCTTGATGATCTTGCAGTTGCGGCAGATCCGCTTGACTGATGCGAGAACTTTCATTTTTGGGCTCTTTCTTTCGCTTCTTTGGTTTGATTCAGTGTGTTACTTGGTACGGAACACAATGCGGGCTCGGCTCAGGTCGTACGGCGTTAACTCCACCGTCACCTTGTCTCCAGGGAGAATGCGAATATAGTTCATCCGCATTTTACCTGAAATATGCCCGAGCACCACGTGTCCGTTCTCCAGCTTCACTCGAAATGTTGCATTTGGGAGATTCTCAAGAATCTCGCCCTGCATCTGTATGACGTCGTCTTTTGCCATTCGGTATGTTTACCGCGCTTAACGCGTCGGAATTCCGCCCTTGAAATTTGCTTTGCGCAGCAGCGAATCATATTGCTGCGACATCACGTAGTTCTGTACTTGCGCCATGAAATCCATGGTGACAACTACAATAATCAATAAAGAAGTACCGCCGAAATAGAATGGTACTTTCCACTGGGCTTGCATAAATTCCGGCAATAAACACACCAGGGTGATGTAGACTGCGCCGGCAAGTGTCAAGCGTGTCAGGATCTTGTCGATGTAACGGGCTGTCTGCTCGCCTGGACGGATCCCGGGAATGAACGCACCGCTTTTCTTCAAGTTATCCGCTGTTTCCTTGCTGTTAAATACCAGCGCTGTATAGAAGAAACAGAAAAACACGATCGCCACTGCGTACAACAGCGCATGGATAGGCTCACCAGGCCCCATCGATGCTGCCAAATCTTTCAAGAACCGCACCGCAGGGTTAGCGTTGTCGGCGCCCTTTGAAAACCAGTCCACGATAGTGGCCGGGAACAAGATGATCGAAGAAGCAAAGATCGGCGGGATCACGCCGGCCATGTTCAGCTTCAACGGCAAATGGCTGGTTTGACCGCCATAAATCTTGTTGCCTACCTGGCGCTTCGCGTAATTGACCAATATTTTGCGCTGACCACGTTCAACGAATACAACGAAGTACGTTACCAGTGCTACCAGGATCACGATGAAAATCGCGCTGAAGCTGCCGATCGAACCATTCGACACCTGAGTGAACAAGCCACCCAACGCCGACGGCAGACCTGCTGCAATCCCGGCAAAAATGATGATCGAGATGCCATTCCCCAAGCCACGCTCGGTAATTTGCTCACCCAACCACATCAAAAACATTGTTCCGGTCAACAAAGTGACGACCGTCACGAAGCGGAATGCAAGACCAGGTTCCAACACCAGACCAGCTTGCGACTCCAGTGCGACTGCAATGCCTAACGCTTGGAACAGTGCCAGGGCAACCGTGAAATACCGGGTGTACTGGGTGATCTTGCGACGACCTGCTTCGCCTTCTTTTTTCAACGCTTCCATCTGCGGTGACACGATCGACAGCAATTGCATGATGATCGAGGCCGAGATATAAGGCATGATACCCAGCGCAAACACTGTAAAACGAGACAAGGCACCGCCCGAGAACATGTTGAACATGCCCAGGACGCCGCCTTCGTGCTCCTTGAACAGCGAGGCTAATTGTGTCGGGTCAATCCCGGGAACCGGGACGTGAGCACCGATACGATAAACCACCAATGCGCCAAGCAAAAACCAGAGCCGTCCCCAAGGGAAACCGGCCGCTGCACTTTTAGCAAGTTGTGGATTAGTCGCCAATTTTCGCTCCGATCAAGCTGTTAGCGGTCAACTCAGGCTACCGAGCCGCCGGCTGCTTCGATGGCTGCTTTCGCGCCAGCGGACACTTTCAAGCCCTTCAAATTCACCGCTTTGGTGATTTCGCCGGACAAGATCACGCGCACGTCACGGGCCAACACGCCCAGAACGCCAGCTTGCTTCAAGACCAGAATGTCGACATCGCCAACAGCCAGGTTGTTCAGATCGGACAGGCGCACTTCAGCTTTGAAGGTTGCGTGCATCGATTTGAAACCGCGCTTAGGCAGACGGCGTTGCAGAGGCATCTGACCGCCTTCGAAACCGACTTTATGAAAGCCGCCCGAACGCGATTTCTGACCTTTGTGACCACGACCCGAGGTTTTACCCAGGCCGGAGCCGATACCGCGACCGACGCGACGCTTGTAGTGCTTAGCGCCTTCGGCTGGTGCAATAGTATTCAATTCCATGATTTGCTCCGTTCGTGTAAGCCCGAAGGCTTACCCGACAACTTTAACGAGATACGATACTTTATTGATCATGCCGCGTACGGATGGGGTGTCTTGCAATTCGGAAACCGAATTTACACGACGCAGACCCAGACCGCGCACGGTAGCGCGATGCGATTCGCGCGTACCGATCAAGCCCTTGACCAATTGCACTTTGACTGTGTTTGTCATTTTGTCCACCTTAAGCCAGAATGTCTTCGACCGACTTGCCGCGTTTGGCAGCGATATCGGAAGCAGTGCTCATTTTCGACAGGCCGTCCAGCGTAGCGCGTACCAGGTTGTATGGGTTGTTCGAACCGGTGGATTTCGCCACCACGTCCGTCACGCCCATCACTTCGAAGATAGCGCGCATTGCGCCACCAGCGATAACGCCAGTACCAGGCTTAGCTGGGTTCATCAGGACCTTGGAGGCGCCGTGACGACCAACAACCGTGTGATGCAAGGTACCGTTTTTGAGCGGTACTTTGATCAGGTTGCGACGGGCTTCTTCCATTGCCTTCTGCACGCCAACTGGCACTTCTTTCGATTTGCCCTTGCCCATGCCGACGCGGCCATCGCCATCACCAACTACGGTCAGCGCGGCGAAACCCATGATACGACCACCCTTGACCACTTTGGTCACGCGGTTGATCGCGATCATTTTTTCGCGCATGCCATCATCCGGCTTGTCGCTTTGCATTTTTGCTTGCATTTTTGCCATGATTGATCCTTAGAACTTCAGACCGGCTTCGCGTGCGGCTTCTGCCAACGCTTTCACACGGCCGTGGTAACGGAAACCGGAGCGGTCAAACGCAACTTCGGTAATCCCTGCTTTCAACGCTTTTTCAGCGACGCGCTTGCCGATCAAGGCTGCAGCAGCGGCATTGCCGCCTTTGCCGGATTGGCCTGCCAGTTCAGCGCGAACTTCCGCTTCAGCCGTCGAGGCCGAAACCAGGACTTTAGCGTCCGGGCTGATCAGGTTGGCGTAAATGTGCAGGTTGGTGCGATGCACCGACAAGCGATTTACTTTCAATTCCGCAATCTTGATGCGGGTTTGGCGTCCGCGGCGAAGCCGTGATTCTTTCTTATCCATCGTCAGCCCCTAATTACTTCTTCTTGGTTTCTTTAAGCTTAACCACTTCGTCCGCATAGCGAACGCCCTTGCCTTTATAAGGCTCAGGAGCGCGGTAAGCACGAACTTCAGCGGCTACCTGGCCAACCTGTTGACGGTCGATACCTTTAATCAGGATCTCGGTCGGGGTTGGTGTTGCGCAGGTAACGCCGGCTGGCATGTCATGCACTACAGGGTGCGAGAAACCCAGGGACAGATTCAACTTGTCGCCTTGAGCTTGCGCCTTGTAACCCACGCCTACCAGGTTCAGCTTTTTCTCGAAACCCTTGGTGACGCCAACAACCATGTTGTTGACCAGTGCGCGCAGCGTGCCGGACATGGCATTGGCTTCGCGGCTGTCGTTCGCCACGTCGAAACTCAGGGTTCCTGCATTGTTTTCCACTTTAACCTGGCCGGTGAGGGCCTGGGAAAGTACGCCCAGCGGGCCTTTTACGGTGATCGCTTGTGCGGAGATGGCGACTTCGGCGCCAGCTGGCACTACGATAGGCATTTTAGCTACTCGAGACATGTGTAACTCCTTAAGCCACGTAGCAAATAACTTCGCCGCCGACACCGGTAGCGCGTGCTTTGCGGTCAGTCATGACGCCTTGCGGAGTCGACACGATCGCCACACCCAAGCCATTCATCACAACAGGGATCTCGTCTTTACCCTTGTAGACGCGCAGACCCGGACGGGACACGCGCTCCAAGCGCTCAATAACGGGACGGCCAACATAATACTTCAAACCGATTTTCAGTTCCGCTTTGCCACCAGCTTCGGCAACAGCGAAATCTTCAATGTAACCCTCGTCCTTCAGGACGCTGGCAATCGCAATTTTGACTTTCGACGATGGCATGGCCACGGTCGTCTTTTGCACGCCTTGTGCATTGCGAATGCGGGTCAGCATATCGGCGATAGGATCGCTCATACTCATTGCATATTCTCCTATTACCAGCTTGCTTTTGTCATACCCGGAATTTCACCACGCATGGCGAATTCACGGAGCTTGATACGACCCAGACCGAATTTACGGAATGTGCCGCGCGGACGACCAGTGATGGCGCAACGGTTACGTTGACGCGTCGGGTTCGAGTTACGTGGCAGCGCCTGCAATTTCAGGCGAGCTTCGTAGCGCTCTTCTTCCGATTTCGATTGGTCATCGACGATGGCCTTGAGAGCTTCGCGCTTAGGGGCGAATTTCGCCACCAGGTCAGCACGCTTGATCTCACGATTAATCAGTGACAGTTTGGCCATGATCAGTTCCTGAAAGGGAATTTAAAGGCGGCGAGCAAAGCTTTGGCTTCGTCATCGGTCTTAGCGGTTGTCGTGATGCTGATATTCATACCGCGCAACGCGTCAATCTTGTCGTATTCGATTTCAGGGAAAATGATCTGTTCCTTGACACCGATGTTGTAGTTGCCACGACCATCAAATGCACGGCCGTTCACACCACGGAAATCGCGTACGCGCGGCAGAGCCACGGTAATGAAGCGATCCAGGAACTCGTACATGCGAGCGCCGCGCAGGGTGACCATCGTACCGATCGGGTAACCTTCACGGATTTTGAAGCCTGCGATCGCTTTGCGGGACTTGGTGGTCACTGGCTTCTGGCCGGCGATCTTGGTCAAGTCAGCAACTGCGTGCTCGAGAACTTTTTTATCCGCGATAGCCTCACCAACACCCATGTTCAGGGTGATCTTGGTCAGGCGTGGAACTTCCATTACCGACTTGTAACCAAACTTGCTGGTCAGGTCGGCAACGACTTTTTCTTTATAGAATTCTTGGAGACGTGCCATGATTTCTTAAGCCTTCACTACTTCGCCGGAGGATTTAAAGATGCGAACTTTCTTGCCGTCCACTTCTTTGAAACCCACGCGATCTGCCTTGCCAGTCGCTGCATTAAACAATGCAACGTTGGACACGTGAATTGGCATGGTCTTATCGACGATACCACCAGTTACGCCAGTCATCGGGTTTGGCTTAGTCGCTTTTTTAGCGATGTTAATGCCGTCAACCACGATATGTTCAGCATCGATACGCTGCTGTACCACACCACGTTTGCCCTTGTCTTTCCCGGTCAGAACGATGACTTCGTCGTTTTTACGAATCTTATCCATTACGACTCCTTACAGGACTTCCGGTGCCAGGGACACGATTTTCATGAACTTCTCAGTGCGCAGTTCGCGCGTGACAGGTCCAAAAATACGGGTACCGATCGGTTCCAGCTTGGCGTTCAACAGAACGGCGGCATTGCCGTCGAACTTCACCAGGGAACCGTCTTGGCGGCGAACACCTTTAGCGGTGCGCACAACCACGGCGTTATAAATTTCACCTTTTTTGACACGGCCACGTGGCGCAGCAACCTTAACGGTTACCTTGATCACATCGCCAATGCCAGCATAACGGCGCTTGGAGCCGCCCAATACCTTGATGCACATTACTTCTTTGGCACCGGTATTGTCAGCCACTTCGAGCCGGCTTTCAGTTTGAATCATAGTATTCTCTTTCCCAACTTAAGCCGAAGAATCCACACAATGTAGACCCACGGTCAGTCTTGGTCCCGCCAGAGCCGCCCTGCTGGGCTTCACTGTTTGGGTGCATGACCTTCATACATCAACTGACCGCGAATGCTACTGTCTGTGGCCAGACACTTTGCGGCGTTACATGAACGAAGCCCGCAAGTATTACATACAATTTGCGGGCCTGCAAGTACTAATTAAAACCCACCGCCGAAACGGTGGTTTTTATTTAAACGGTTGGTGCGGCTTGAACCACACGTGTCACCGTCCATGCCTTCGTTTTGGAGATCGGGCGACCTTCCTGGATCTCGACCGTATCACCGGCCTTGACTTGGTTGGTCTCGTCATGCGCGTGATACTTGTTCGAGCGCATGATGATCTTGCCATACAAAGGATGTTTTACGTGGCGCTCGATCAGAACGGTAACGGTCTTGTCCATCTTGTCCGAAACCACTTTACCGATCAGCGTGCGCTTGAGCGACTGTTTCACTGGTTCGTTCATTTGGCTTCCTTCAGATTCATTACCGTCTTCACACGCGCGATATCGCGGCGTACCTTCTTGAGCTGCGAAGTGTTGCTCAGCTGCTGCGTAGCGATTTGCATGCGCAGGCCGAACTGTGCCTTCAACAGGTCATTCAGCTCTTTTTGCAGAGCTGGCTGGTCCTTGCCGCGGAGTTCAGATGCTTTCATATACAACTCCAATTATTGGCCGACTTGGCGGATGACAAACGTCGTCGCCAGTGGCAGTTTAGCGGCGGCAAGACGGAATGCTTCCCGTGCCAGCGCTTCATCAACGCCATCCATTTCGTACAGTACTTTGCCTGGCTGAATTTCAGCGACGTAGTACTCAGGATTACCCTTACCGTTACCCATACGGACTTCAGCCGGTTTGTTCGAAATCGGTTTGTCCGGGAAAATACGGATCCAGATACGGCCACCGCGCTTGATGTGACGCGTCATTGCACGACGCGCCGCTTCAATTTGACGCGCAGTGATACGACCGCGCGCAACTGCCTTCAGACCGAATTCGCCAAACGACACGGCGGTGCCGCGGCTGTGCGAAATACCGGTATTACGGCCTTTCTGCTCTTTACGATACTTTCTGCGTGCTGGTTGCAGCATGATTATTCTCCTGCTTTCTCAGCTGGTGCTGCTGCGGCGGCCGGTTTAGCGGCGGTACGCACACGTGCACCTGGTGCTGTGGATGGTTTCGCACCGGCACCGGCTGGACGTGGACGGCCAGCTGGCTTGCCATCGTCACGGCGTGGGCCGCGGCTTTTCTTCTCGTCAGCTGGGGTATCGATGACTGGTGCATCGCCGTTAGGCGCGCGGTCACCTTTGTATACCCACACCTTGACACCGATGATGCCGTAGGTGGTCGACGCTTCGCTGGTACCGTAGTCGATATCGGCGCGCAGGGTATGCAGAGGCACGCGGCCTTCGCGGTACCACTCTTTACGCGCGATTTCGATACCGTTCAGACGGCCGGACGACATGATCTTGATACCGAGAGCACCCAGGCGCATTGCATTTTGCATTGCACGCTTCATGGCGCGGCGGAACATGATCCGTTTTTCCAGCTGCTGAGCGATCGAATCGGCGATCAGTTGCGAGTCGATTTCTGGCTTGCGAATTTCTTCGATGTTCACGTGAACAGGTACGCCCATGATCTTGGTCAGCGCCGACTTCAGTACTTCGATGTCTTCGCCTTTTTTACCAATGACCACGCCTGGACGCGAGCTGTAGATCGTGAAGCGCGCGTTCTTGGCTGGGCGCTCGATAACGATGCGGCCAACGGAAGCGTTCTTCAGTTTCTTTTTCAGGTAAGCACGTGCTTTCAAGTCTTCGTTCAGCATGGCAGCGAAATTACCGTTGCCTGCATACCAGCGCGAAGCCCAGTTACGGGTGACCGCCAGACGGAAACCGGTTGGATGAATTTTCTGACCCATCGTGGCTCCTTAGTTACCGACAGTCACGTAAACGTGACAGGATTGTTTCGAAATACGGTCGCCACGGCCTTTTGCACGCGCGGTGAAGCGCTTCAGGACCGGGCCCTTTTCGACGTAGATCGTTTTCACGAACAATTCGTCGATGTCCGCGCCATCATTGTGCTCGGCATTCGCAATAGCGGATTCCAGAACGCGTTTGATGATCGCAGCACCTTTTTTCGGGCTGAATTGCAAGATGTTGAGTGCAGCGTCAACTTTCTTGCCACGGATCAGGTCAGCAACCAGGCGGCCCTTTTGGTCCGACAGGCGCACACCTTTGAGGATAGCTTTAGTTTCCATTATTTCTTAGCCTTTTTGTCAGCTGCATGGCCCTTGAACGTACGGGTCAGTGCGAATTCGCCGAGCTTGTGACCAACCATGTTTTCGGAAACATAAACCGGCACGTGCAGCTTGCCGTTATGAACCGCGATCGTCAGGCCGATAAAGTCAGGCATGATTGTCGAACGACGCGACCAGGTTTTGATTGGCTTTTTGTCTTTGGCTGCTTGCGCGGCTTCAACTTTTTTCACCAGGTGGGCGTCACAGAACGGCCCTTTTTTCAATGAACGTGTCATGTGCTACCCCTTATTTCTTGCCGCGGCGCGAGACGATCATGGAAGTAGTACGCTTGTTGCTGCGTGTTTTCTTACCCTTAGTCTGTTGGCCCCAAGGCGAAACTGGATGACGACCAGCTGCTGTTTTACCTTCACCACCACCGTGCGGGTGATCGACCGGGTTCATGACCACACCGCGAACGGTAGGACGAACACCGCGCCAGCGCATCGCACCAGCTTTACCGATTTTACGCAGGCTGTGCTCGGCATTGCCGACTTCACCAACCGTTGCACGGCACTCGATGTGCACGCGACGTACTTCACCCGAGCGCAGACGCACTTGAGCATAGGTACCTTCACGTGCCATCAGCACAACGCCAGCGCCAGCGGTACGTGCCATTTGGGCACCTTTACCTGGCAGCATTTCGACGCAATGCATCACGGTACCGACTGGGATGTTACGGATTGGCAAGCAGTTACCCGATTTGATCGGTGCTTCCGAACCGTTCATCACGCTGTCGCCAACGGCCATGCCTTTGGTTGCGATGATGTAGTGACGTTCGCCGTCGGCGTAGCACAACAGAGCGATATTCGCGGTGCGGTTTGGATCGTATTCGATACGTTCCACTTTCGCTGGAATACCATCTTTGGTGCGCTTGAAGTCGATCAAGCGATAGTGTTGCTTATGACCACCACCGATATGACGGGTGGTGATGTGACCGTTGTTGTTACGACCAGCGGTCTTGGATTTCTTTTCAACCAGGGCAGCGAACGGACGACCTTTGTACAGGTCGGCATTCACCACCTTCACCATGCCGCGACGGCCTGGCGAGGTTGGTTTCATCTTAACGAGTGCCATTATGCAGCCTCCTCGGAGAAGTTGATTTCCTGGCCAGGCTTCAGGCACACGAAAGCACGCTTGGTATGGTTACGACGACCGTTGAACTTGCCGGTGCGTTTTTGCTTACCTTCGCGGTTTGCAGTTTGCACGGACAGAACTTCAACCTTGAACAGCAGTTCGACCGCTGCCTTGATTTCAGGCTTGGTTGCATCCGGCAGTACGCGGAATACAATTTGCTCGTTCTTTTCCGCGACCATGGTGGCCTTTTCGGAAATCACGGGCGCCAACAGCACCTTCATCAAGCGTTCTTCGCTATGTTTCAAAATCGCGCTCATGCCAGCATCTCCTCAATCTTGGCCAATGCAGCTTTGGTGACCAGGATCTTCTTGTAGAACACCAGGGACATCGGGTCTGCGTGACGTGGCTCAACGACGAGTACGTTAGGCAGGTTGCGCGATGCCAGTTCCAGGTTTTCGTTCAGAACGTCGGTGATGATCAGAACCGAATCAAAGCCCAGGCCGTTCAATTTTTGCGACAACAGCTTGGTTTTTGGCGCGTCGATCGTCAGATCGTCGATGACGATCAGGCGCTCTTCGCGAGCCAGCTGCGACAGGATCGAGCAGATACCTGCGCGATACATTTTTTTGTTCACTTTGTGGGTGAAGTTTTCGTCAGGCGAGTTCGGGAAAATCCGACCACCGCCGCGCCACAGTGGCGACGACGACATACCAGCACGAGCGCGGCCGGTACCTTTTTGGCGCCATGGCTTTTTCGTCGTGTGGTGAACTTCTTCACGGTCTTTTTGCTTGCGGTTACCACTACGTGCATTCGCTTGATAAGCGATGACGACTTGGTGGATCAGCGCTTCATTGTAGTCACGGCCGAAAATCGTATCGGCTGCAGCAACGTTCGAGGCGGCTTGACCTTGCGCATTCAGAAGCTTGAGTTCCATCGTTTAAGCTCCCTTCTTGGCTTTGGTTTTGATGGCTGGCGAGACAACTACCTGGCCATTTTTCGCACCTGGAATCGCACCTTTGACCAGCAACAGCTGACGGTCGGCATCGATACGGGCGATCACGAGGTTCTGGATCGTACGGTTAACGTCACCCAGATGACCGGTCATGCGCTTACCAGGGAAAACGCGACCTGGATCTTGTGCCATACCGATGGAACCTGGAACGTTGTGCGAACGCGAGTTACCGTGCGTTGCACGGCCAGAAGCGAAGTGGTAACGTTTGATAACGCCTGCATAGCCTTTACCGATGGTAACGCCTTGCACGTCGATCTTTTGACCGACTTCGAACAGGGAAGCAGCGACAACATCGCCAGCTTTCAGTTCAGCGGCCTTAGCAGCATCGACACGGAACTCTTTCAACAGAGTACCGGCTTCAACACCAGCTTTAGCGTGATGACCAGCAACAGCTTTGGTCACGCGGGAAGCGCGACGTTGACCGAATGCGACCTGAACAGCGGAGTAACCATCTGTTTCAGGGGTTTTGATTTGCGCAACACGGTTGTTCGATACGTCCAACACGGTGACCGGGATCGAATCCCCTTCATCCGTGAAAATGCGCATCATACCAACCTTGCGACCGAGAAGGCCTAGGCTCATTTTTTCTCCATTCCCACCTGCGATTGGGCGGGGCTTGTTTAACTACAAAGTAACGTAGGACTCAAAAAAGACGAATCCATACCGAAGCCGGCTAGTATATAGCACAAAAACCCTTGACGCAACAAGTTAACACGAGGTATGTCAAAGTGTTGCGCGACGCCCCTGCGGGAGTTGTCGGCGGGCCTGAAAAACGCTGCCACAAGGCAATTAGACGGGCGCAAAGCACGGCGGCATGCGCCCTGGCGGGTGACGCCAGAAACATACAGGGCGCGCCGCGGCGTGCGCCCCCTGCCCTTCCCCATCCCGGGCGCGATGCCCGGGAAGCTTACTGCTGGCAGTTGCTCAGGCAATGCCCGTACAAGTCCTCGCAGATGGGGCTGCCACTGAGGTGCGCCCGGCAATTGGCCACTTTTTGTCCGCACTCGCTGTAGCACTGCGTGACATCGCCGGCAGCAAACGCATACGAGGCGCTCAGGCCCAGCGCAAACAGGAAAGCCATCGTTTTCTTGATCATATTTCATCTCCGTTTTATCAGATGGAAGAACAACCAGGACGACACGCCATCCTCGCACCGCCCCGGGCAGACGCCGCGGCGCCCGCCATTACTTAAAAAGCAATGCCAATAGAATACCGTAAACAATACCAACCAACTACCAATTATCGGTGCCGCCCGTGTCCCACCAAAAAAAAACAGCCCGGACACATCACCGTCCGGGCTGGCTGCAAGCATCGCGGCGCATGGCGCCCGCATAGCCCCTACTCTTGCGGCACTCCTTTGCCAATCTGATACCAGTCCACCTTGCGCGTTGCCACCATGATGACGGCCAGCACGGCGAACAACAGAATGCTGCCCATCACCAGCGCGTTGTTTTCCGAGCTGAGCAAGCCATACAGGGCGCCATACAGCAAGGTCAGGGCCACGCCGAAGCCGATGCCGCGCCACATGTTGTGCAGCACGTGCACCAGATAGAAGCTGGTCAGGGCGATACAGGCGGCGCTGGCGGCCAGATAGGCGGCGAGGAAGGCGATGTGCTCGGCCAGCCCCACCAGCAGCAGGAAGAAGATCACCAGCGACAGGCCCACCAGCAAATACTGCACCGGGTGGATCGGCAGGCTCTTCAAAATTTCAAAGATGAAGAAGGCGGCAAAGGTCAGCGCCACGAACAGCAAGCCATATTTCGTGGCCCGGTCCGATTGCGAATACACGTTCACCGGCTCGATGAAACCGACACTGAAGCGGTCCACCTGGCCCAGCGGCGCACTGTCGGGCACCTTGAATTCTCCCTCGATGGAGCTCAGCTGCGTTTGCGCATTGGTGGCCAGCGACGAGATATTCCACGCCACATTGAAACCACTGGCATCGATCTGGCGATTCTTCGGCGACGGCAGGAAGCGCCCGCCAAATTGCGGATGGGGCCAGTTCGACTTGATCTGGATCTGGCTGTTCTTGGCCACCGGCACGAAGTGCTGGCGTTCGATGCCATCGAGGCCCAGGTCAAAGCTGAAGCGCACCTGCTGCGCCGCCGCCAGTAGCATGGCCCCCAGCGGCGCGTGCAGGCCGCTGCGGAAGGCAAACAGGTCGGTACCCTGCTCGAACTCGATCTTTTGTCCGCCCCAGTCGATTTTCGGGATATTGCGGATGCCGCGCACGTCCTCGATGGACAAGGCCACGAAAGGCGCACCGACGGTCACGCGCGAGTCCGGCGACTTGCGCGGCAGCTGGCTGCTGGCCGGCACCGTGAAGTCGCCCTTGAAGGCGTGCTGGCCGCTGTAGACCAGCACCTGGTGGATGCCGCGGTAGCGGCGGTCCGTCTCGATATTGCCGTTGATCTGCAGGTCGTTCGGATACACGAGCAAGCGGCGCTGCACCGTGCGGCGCAGCAACTCCGTGCGCACGGGTAACTTCACTTCCTTGTCATCGCCCTTGGCCACCTCCACGCGCTCTTCATACTGCTCCGTGTAGGGAATCACCAGAATGGGGCCGATGATGGTTTGTTCGCGCACCGAATCGGCGGCGATGCTGTTAACGGCTTCCTGGCGGAATTCCATCCGCTCCTTGATCGTTTCCTGAATCATCAGCAAAGGCAGGCCGATTAGCAGCATCAGGCCGAACACGATCAACGCTTTGACTAAGAGAGTTTTTTGCATGGCGCATCCTTGAAGTAAGGTGGCCAGTGTAAAAAAGCTGTATGCGCTGACGATGCAGTCCGTGTGAAGCCGGCAAATAAAAAGCGCTAGGCTATTGGCAGGCACAGGCGCGCGCAGGCGCCTCCTTCCGCATGATTGAGCACCTCGACCGTGCCGCCATGCAGGGAAGCCACTTCGCGCACAAAGGGCAGGCCCAGGCCCGTGCTCTTGCCGGCGCTCGGGCGCGGCAAGGAATAAAAGCGCTCGAAGACGCGCTCGATCGCATACGCGGGGATGCCCTCGCCCCGGTCGCGCACGGCAACTTCCACCAGGATGCCCTGGCGCCGCGCCGTCAGGTCGATGCAGCTGCCCGGTGGCGCAAAGCCGACCGCGTTGTCGAGCAAATTACCCAGCGCCTGGCGCAGCAGCAGGGCATCCCCGGCCACATTCGCTTCGTCGGCCTGCAGCTGCAGGCGCACGCCGCGCGCCTGCAGGGTGGCGGCCGCGTCCTGCGCCACTTGCGCCAGCAGGGGCGCCAGCGCGATGCGCTCGGGGCTATCCAGGCGCTGCTGCTTTTCCACGCGCACGAGGGCCAGCAGCTTGTCGATCAGTTGCCGCTGGCGCGCATTCTGTTCCAGGATACTGGCCAGGAACCGGCGGCGCTCGGCCGGCGGCATGTCTTCCTGCAGCAGCTCGGCCGAGGCCTGGATGGCGGCGATCGGGCTTTTCAATTCATGCGCCAGCGTGTGCATCAATTGCTCCACATATTCCTTGCCCTCCAGGCGCGTGCGCATCGCCTCCAGGGCACGCCCCAGGGTGCCGATCTCGTTCTTGCCCAGCGCCGGCAGCGCCACCTTGCGGCCCGCCTCCACGTCGCCGATGTAATGCATCAGCTTGCCCAGCGCATGGTGCAGCCACCAGGCGAATGCCAGGCCGATCAGCAGCGACAGCAGCAACAGCACGGCGCCACGCTGCAGTATCTTGCGCTGGCTGCGCTCGACAAATGCTTGCACGCTGGCATTCGGCTTGGCCACCGTCAGCACGCCAATCACCTCATTGCCGTCGCGAATCGGCGCGGCCACGTGCATCACCGTCGACATCTCGTCATCCGGCCGGCTGCGCGTGCTGCGCGCGCCATACTTGCCCTGCAAGGTGAGATACACGTCATTCCAGCGCGAATAGTCGCGTCCCACGTCGCGCCCGCTGGAATCGAACAGCACGATGCCGTGCCGGTCCGTGATGGTGATGCGGTAATCGAGCGTGCGCTTGCGCACGCCATTGATATTGACGTCCACGCCATGGCGCGCGTAATCTTGCATGCGTTCGGCCACGGGCGACTGCGCCAGCGTACCCGCCTTCAGGTCGGGCGCCACCAGGCTGGCCAGCAGTTGCGAGGTATCGACCAGCGTGTCTTCCAGGGTCGAGCGCACGCCGGGCTTGACTTGCTCCATGAAGACATTCAGCAGGAACCACGCGGCCAGGCCGACGATCAGGAAGTAGCCGAGCAGGATGCGCAGGCCGATCTTCATGCGCCAGCCAGGCTGTAGCCGAGGCCACGGTGGGTGTGGATGGGGTCGACCTGCGCATCGACGGCGCGCAGCTTGGCGCGCAAGGATTTGACATGCGCATCGACGGTACGCTCGAGCGTGTCGGGCGCACCGCTCCACACGCGCTGCATCAGTTGCGCGCGCGACAGCACGTGGCCCGGATGCTCGAGCAGGGTTTTCAACAGCAGGTATTCATAGCGGGTCAGGTCCAGCGGCTGGCCGTGAAATAGCACTTTCGCCTCCAGCGCGCGCAATTCAAAGCGTGCCGGCACGGTCACGGCAGCGGCTATCGTCATGCCAGTCTCGCGGGACACCTGAACGACGCCGGCGCGGCGCAGGATGACGCGGATGCGCGCCACCAGTTCGCGCGGCGAAAACGGTTTGGTGACGTAATCATCGGCGCCGATTTCCAGGCCGACGATGCGGTCGATCTCGTCGCTGCGGGCCGTCAGGAAGATCACCGGCACCTCGGAAAACTGGCGCAGCCGGCGGCATACTTCCAGCCCGCTCATGTCGGGCAAGCCCACGTCGAGCACCACCAGAACGGGCATCTGCGCGGCTTCGCCGGGCGTTGGACGCAGCGCGGCCAGGGCGTGCTCGCCCAACATCACATGGCGCGGCGTAAAGCCGTCCGTGCGCAAGGCATAGGCGATGCTGTCGGCAATCGCCTGTTCATCTTCCACGATCAGGACAGTCTTGGACATGGCGGCGGCACGCATTAATGGACAGACCCGGAGTATCCCTGAACCACGCAAGCGGCGTCAATCGCGCGCCTTGCCGCGCGCTGGCGAAAAGCCGCCCAGCTCCAAAAAACTTATAGTATATTTATCATGGCATGACTCCACCGATACACCGTGTTTGACACCCGTCCGAGGAGACTATGAAGACCCATACCATCAGCCTGCTATGCGCTGTCAGCCTGCTGGCCGCCTGTGCGGCGCCAGCGACGATCACCACCTCAAATGAACAGCAAGACGCCTGCAACGCGGCCGAACTCAAAGGCCAGTTTGGCGAAGCAGAGCTGGCTTGCGTAAAAGCGCTGCAGAGCGCCGAGCAAGCCGGGGCCAGCGCGGATATCCTCTCGCAGCGCCAGTACAACCTGGGCCGCGTCAAGCGCTTGCAGGGCAAGAATGCCGAAGCGGAGCAGCTGTACCGGCAAGCGCTGGCCACGGAAGAAACGGCGCAGCCACGCAGCGATGCGCGCGTCGGCCGTCGCATGGTGGAACTGGCGTCGGCGCTGGCCGCGCAAGGCAAATGGCAGGAAGGCACGGGCTATCTGGAACGCGTGCTGCCGCTGCTGCCGAAGCTGTCGCCCGCCTCGCGCACGTATTCGGCGGAAGTGCTGCGCCAGTACGCCAGACAGCTGCAAGGCGGCCCGCAGGCGGCGCTGGGCGCACGCTTTGAAGCCGTCGCGGCCAGCCTGCAATAAGCAACTCCCGGAGCCCGGCCTACGGCTGGGCGACGTGGATGCTGGCCTTGATGTGCTTGAGGTGGGCCACGATGGTGAACGTCATCACCACCAGCAGCGACCATGAACTCCATTTGCTGACATGCACCACCGACCAGGCGCCAAGCTGGTTCGGATAGCGCCACACGCCCCAGAAGGTGCTGATGTTTTCAGCCAGCCAGATAAAGAAGCCGACCAGCACGAAACCGAGCAGCAAGGGCATGCTGCGGTCGCGGTCGAGCGGGCGGAACACCACGGTGGTGCGCGCATACAAGCCCAGCGCGCAGGCAGCCAGGTACCAGCGGTAATCGCCGATGTAGTGATGCGTGAAGAAGTTGGCGTAGATCAGCAGCGCGATCAGCACCGCCATCCAGTATGGCGGATGGTGGCGGATCCGCATGTCGAGCAGGCGCCAGGTCTGGATGATGTAGCTGCCGACGGCCGCATACATGAAGCCGGAAAACAGGGGGACGCCGAACACCTTGCTGTAGGCAAAGTCGGGATAACTCCACGACTGGATCGTGCCCGACACCTTGAACACCTCCAGCGCAAAGCCGACCGCATGAAACAGGCAGATGGCTTTCAGTTCATCCCACGTTTCCAATCCGCTCCACAGCATCGCGCCCTGGATCGCCAGCGCCGCCAGCAGCAGCACGTCATAGCGCGGCAGGCCGAACAGGCCGGCGCGCGGCACCAGGAACACGGCAGCGAAAAACAGTCCCACGAACAGGCACGACCTCGCCTCCTTGATGCCGAAATACAAAAATTCGGTCAGGAAGCGCGGCCAGCCGCGCAAGCGGTTACGGGGTGTGGCGTTTAACAGGTGGGCATCGAGGGCATTAAGCATGCAGCAACTTTATCGGCCGCCCGCGGCACTGTAAAGCGATTTTGCACGCACGCGCCGGGTCCGCCCGTGTTGGGCATGCACCAATAGCAATGGGGCCGGGCGCACTCACGATCGTGAGCAGGCCCGGCCCCATCATCAGGCAGCGGGACACCCCGCCGGCCTGGAACAGCTGTCAACACCTGATGCTACGGTATTGTCAGCTGCCCTTGAAACTATTATTGCAGTTTGATTTCGACATCAACACCAGCTGGCAGGTCCAGCTTCATCAGCGCGTCAACGGTTTTGTCCGTTGGGTCAACGATGTCCATCAGGCGTTGGTGCGTACGGATCTCGAACTGATCGCGCGAAGTTTTGTTGACGTGCGGGGAACGCAGCACATCGAAACGCTGAATACGGGTAGGCAGTGGTACTGGGCCTTTGACGACAGCGCCGGTGCGCTTCGCGGTTTCAACGATTTCCAGAGCGGACTGGTCGATCAGTTTGTAATCGAAAGCCTTCAGGCGGATACGGATTTTTTGGTTTGGTGCCGACATGATATTTCCTTAAAAGAACGAACCGCGCGGTCTGCACGGCAATGAGGTCATACGGGAATTTCTGACGCAACAACCGTCAGGGTCGACATGATAGCACCAAAATGCTTGCCAACCCCGGCAGTTGAATAAAAAGAAGGGCGCCGGGCGACGACGCGTCTTCTTTTATGCAGGCTTAAGAATTAAGCCAGGATTTTTGCAACAACACCAGCGCCGACGGTACGGCCGCCTTCGCGGATAGCGAAGCGCAGACCTTCTTCCATCGCGATCGGGTTGATCAGCTTGACGGTGATCGACACGTTATCGCCTGGCATGACCATTTCTTTGTCTGCTGGCAACTCGATCGAACCGGTTACGTCCGTCGTACGGAAGTAGAACTGTGGACGATAGTTGTTGAAGAATGGCGTATGACGGCCGCCTTCGTCTTTCGACAGAACATATATCTCGCCGGTGAAGTGCGCATGCGGCTTGATCGAGCCTGGCTTTGCCAGAACTTGACCACGTTGCACGTCTTCACGCTTGGTGCCGCGCAGCAGCAGACCAACGTTGTCGCCAGCTTGACCTTGGTCCAGCAGTTTGCGGAACATTTCCACGCCGGTGCAAGTCGTTTTGACGGTATCGGTGATACCGACGATTTCGATCTCTTCGCCGACTTTAACAATGCCGCGCTCGATACGACCGGTCACAACGGTACCGCGACCCGAGATCGAGAACACGTCTTCCACTGGCATCAGGAAAGCACCATCAACAGCGCGCTCTGGCGTTGGGATGTATGCATCCAGCGCATCGGCCAGACGCAGCACTGCGTCAACGCCCATTTCGCCTTCTTTGCCTTCCAGCGCCATACGTGCCGAACCTTTGATGATTGGCAGGTCGTCGCCTGGGAATTCGTACTTCGACAACAGCTCACGCACTTCCATTTCAACCAGTTCCAGCAGCTCTGCGTCGTCGACCAGGTCGCACTTGTTCAGGAACACGATGATGTATGGAACGCCAACTTGGCGGGCCAGCAGGATGTGTTCGCGGGTCTGTGGCATTGGGCCGTCAGCTGCGGAGCACACCAGGATCGCGCCGTCCATCTGGGCAGCACCGGTAATCATGTTTTTGATGTAATCGGCGTGGCCTGGGCAGTCAACGTGCGCGTAGTGACGCGTTTCCGTTTCGTACTCGACGTGGGCGGTGTTAATCGTGATACCGCGCGCTTTTTCTTCTGGTGCTGCATCGATCTGGTCGTATGCTTTAGCTTCGCCGCCGAATTTCTTCGACAGAACCGTTGCGATTGCAGCGGTCAGCGTGGTTTTACCGTGGTCGACGTGGCCGATGGTGCCGACGTTGACGTGCGGCTTGGTCCGTTCGAATTTACCTTTTGCCATTTTATTCTTCCTTAGAACAATGATTTAAATGTAGGGACCGGCATTCTCGTGAAAGCCGGCCCGGAACTTCTATTACTTAGCTTTCGAGCTTACGATTGCTTCAGTCACATGCTTAGGTGCTTCAGCATAGTGCTTGAATTCCATCGTGTAAGTCGCACGACCTTGGGTCGACGAACGCAACGACGTGGCGTAACCGAACATTTCCGACAGAGGCACTTCGGCCTTGATGATCTTGCCGCCACCGCCAGCAATTTCATCCATACCTTGCACCATGCCGCGACGCGACGACAGATCGCCCATCACGGTACCGGCGTAGTCTTCCGGCGTTTCCACTTCCACGGCCATCATCGGCTCCAGGATGACTGGCGATGCTTTGCGGCAGCCATCTTTGAATGCCATCGAAGCGGCCATGCGGAATGCATTTTCGTTCGAGTCAACATCATGGTACGAACCGAAGAACAGCGTGACTTTAACGTCAACGACTGGGTAGCCAGCCATCACGCCCGAAGTCAGCGTGTCGCGCACACCTTTTTCAACTGCAGGGATGTATTCGCGAGGAACGGTACCGCCCTTGATCGCGTCAACGAATTCGAAGCCCTTGCCCGGTTCTTGCGGTTCGATCTTCAGAACCACGTGACCGTATTGACCACGACCACCCGATTGCTTGACGAATTTGCCTTCCGACTCTTCGCACACTTTACGGATCGTTTCGCGGTAAGCCACTTGTGGCTTGCCGACGGTCGCTTCAACGTTGAATTCACGCTTCATGCGGTCAACGATGATGTCCAGATGCAACTCGCCCATACCGGCGATGATGGTCTGGCCCGATTCTTCATCGGTACGCACGCGGAACGATGGATCTTCTGCTGCCAGACGGTTCAGCGCCAGGCCCATTTTTTCCTGGTCGGCCTTGGTTTTTGGCTCGACTGCCTGCGAAATCACTGGCTCAGGGAAGACCATGCGCTCCAGAACTACGCTGGCTTTTTCGTCGCAAAGCGTATCGCCAGTGGTGGTGTCTTTCAGACCCACAACGGCGGCGATGTCGCCAGCGCGCATTTCCTTGATTTCTTCGCGTTCGTTCGCTTGCATCTGCACGATACGGCCGATACGCTCTTTCTTCTGCTTCACGGAGTTCAACACCGAGTCGCCCGAATTCAGGGTACCCGAGTAGCAACGGATGAAGCACAACTGGCCCACGAACGGATCGGTTGCGATCTTGAACGCCAATGCCGAGAATTTCTCATTGTCGTCAGCTGCGCGCTCGACTGGCTGCTCGTCCTCGTCCAGACCTGGGACAGGTGGAATGTCGATTGGCGATGGCAGGTACTCGATGACCGCGTCCAACATGGCTTGCACGCCCTTGTTTTTAAAGGCGGTACCGCACAACATTGGAACGATTTCGCTGGCGATGGTACGCTGACGCAGGGCAGCCTTGATCTCTTCTTCCGAGAGGTCGCCTTCTTCCAGGTACTTGTTCATCAGGTCTTCCGACGCTTCAGCAGCGGCTTCAACCATGTTTTCGCGCCACTTGGCAGCATCAGCGGCCAGGTGTGCAGGAATGTCGCCGTATTCAAACTTCATGCCTTGCGAAGCGTCGTCCCAGATAACCGCTTTCATCTTGACCAGATCGATAACACCGGTGAAGACGTCTTCAGCGCCGATAGGCATCTGAATAGGTACTGGGTTGGCTTTCAGACGCGAACGCATCTGATCGTAGACCTTGAAGAAGTTGGCGCCGGTACGGTCCATCTTGTTCACGAAGGCCAGACGTGGCACTTTGTACTTGTTAGCCTGACGCCATACCGTTTCCGATTGTGGCTGCACGCCGCCGACTGCACAGTAAACCATGCAGGCGCCATCCAACACGCGCATCGAACGTTCCACTTCAATGGTGAAGTCAACGTGGCCTGGGGTGTCGATGATGTTGATGTGGTGAGCTGGGAAGTTGTTAGCCATGCCTTTCCAGAAGCACGTAACAGCAGCCGAGGTAATCGTGATACCGCGCTCTTGCTCCTGTGCCATCCAGTCGGTGGTGGCAGCGCCATCATGGACTTCGCCCAGCTTGTGGTTCACGCCTGTGTAGAACAGGACGCGCTCGGTCGTGGTCGTCTTACCTGCATCGATGTGAGCGGAGATACCGATATTACGATAGCGCTCAATGGGGGTCTTGCGGGCCATAATTAATCCTAAATGAATGGACAAAACCGAGCAGCATTTTTTTGCAAAAATGAGCCCGGCCTCGAACAACAGATGCTTGACAGCCGCCTTGCGGTAGCTGGCTTTATATTAGAAGCGGAAATGCGAGAACGCTTTGTTCGCTTCAGCCATACGATGGACTTCGTCGCGTTTTTTCATCGCGCCGCCGCGGCTTTCAGCCGCTTCCATCAGCTCACCGCCGAGGCGTTGTGGCATCGATTTTTCGCTGCGCTTGTTAGCAGCTTCACGCAACCAACGCATGGACAGAGCCATACGACGGACTGGGCGAACTTCAACCGGCACCTGGTAGTTTGCACCACCGACGCGACGGGATTTCACCTCAACCAACGGCTTGGCGTTGTTGATTGCGGTAGCAAAAACTTCGAGTGGATCTTTACCCGATTTTGCTGCGATGTGCTCAAAAGCACCGTAGATGATGTTTTCTGCAACCGATTTCTTACCGGACAGCATCAGCACGTTTACAAATTTAGCGACATCAGTGTTGCCGAATTTTGGATCTGGCAAAATTTCGCGCTTGGGTACTTCACGACGACGTGGCATATCAATTCCTTTCAATCTTCAGTTGAGCGCGCGTTCTTCGCACACTCGCGGACGACCATCATAGTCCTCCACTTACTCGACCAGATGCGGTCGACTACATTCACTTAGCTAGTTGCCACTGAGCGAAACTTGGGTTTGCTGCGTACAACTTATTACTTCTTGCCTGCTTTAGCGCGCTTGGTACCGTACTTCGAACGCGATTGCTTACGGTCTTTAACGCCTTGGGTATCCAGGGCACCGCGAACCATGTGGTAACGCACACCCGGCAAATCCTTAACGCGACCGCCGCGCAGCAGCACAACACTATGCTCTTGCAGGTTATGGCCTTCACCGCCAATGTACGAAATAACTTCGAAACCATTGGTCAGACGAACTTTAGCGACTTTACGCAGAGCCGAGTTTGGCTTCTTTGGAGTCGTGGTGTAAACACGTGTGCAGACGCCACGTTTTTGCGGGCTGTTTTCCAGCGCCGGCGATTTGCTCTTCACGGTCAAAGCGACGCGTGGATTGCGAATCAATTGATTGATGGTTGGCATCGTTATAAATCCAACAAAAAACTACGATTAATAACCCGGGCAAGATGCCCGGCGACTAAAACCTCGTCCCGCTTTCATCTACTGCGCACCGGAGGCGCCCGCAGCCACTCGATAAGGAGCGGCCATGAAATGCCAAGCAATACGTAAACGATGAGCAGAATAAAATCGAGAACTCGCTAGTTTAGACCTTGTGTTACAGGGGGTCAATCAGTTTACCGCTTTTTGCTATAAAAAAAGGCAAAAAAGAGGCGCTTTTGTGGCATTTTGACTAATCTTTGGCCGCAGCGCGCGGACGCCGGCGCTACGCGGCAATTGATGATTTGGCATTCTTTCTCTGCGGCCAAGCACCGGACGCGCACATTCTTGTATGACCGCAAGATAACAAAAGGATTGATAATAGCGGACATTTTTCGCTGCCCTCCCTTATGCGCTCCTTGCTTCGCCCCGCCAATCTGTTCCTGCTCCTGACGTATGCATTGCTGACGGCCGTGCCCTTCATTCCCGCGCTGCTGGGACGCGCCCCCGAGCATCCCTGGCAGATGCTCACCTTCGAGCTGCTGGCCTGGCTGGCCGTCTGGAGCGTGTTCAAGCGCCCCGCGTATTTCCACTGGCTGCTGGTGCCTGCCTTCCTGGCCCTGCCGACGGAAATCTACCTGTTCATCTTCTATGGCCAGGGCATTTCCACGCACCACCTGGGCATCATCTTTGAAACCAGCCCCAAGGAAGCGATGGAATTCCTTGGGCAAAAAGTGTGGCTGATGGGCGTCGTCATGCTGGGCGTGATCGCCTGGTGCCTGCTCGGCTGGTATGCGGCCACGCGCACGCGCGACCTCGACTGGCGCGGCAAGACGCGCCCGGCCGCCTTCGTGCTGCTGATCATGCTGGGCGGCTTCTGGTGGTATGGCTATGAATTCGGTTTCGAGGCCAATATCCTGCACAGCACCGCCGCACCGGCCAAGGCCAGCAGGCCGGCGGTCAGCGGCAAGGCGGGCGCCTCCGGCTTCGGCGACGCCAGCTCGGCCGACGATGAAACGGCCGAGGAAGACGAAGAAAGCAGCAAGCCGGAAAACGCCAGCATCGCCGGCGCCGACGAGACGGGCCTGGGCTGGCCCAGCCTGCCCCACTGGGCGCGCCTGCCCTACGCCTTCGACACTGTCAGCAACTCCTGGCCTTTCGGCCTGGCCGCGCGCGGCTTCGATTTCTACAAGGAGCGTCGCTACCTGGCCGAGCTGGGACAGAAAAGCAGCAGCTTCCGTTTCGGCGCGCACCAGCAGCAACCCGATCCCCATCCGGAAGTGGTGGTCATGGTAATCGGCGAATCGTCGCGCTACGACCGCTGGAGCCTGAACGGCTATGAACGCGACACCAATCCCCTGCTGAAGCAGGAAGCCAACCTGGTGCCGCTGGCCGACGTCATCACGGCCGTTTCCGCCACGCGCCTGTCCGTGCCCGTCATCATCTCGCGCAAGCCGGCCACGCAAAGCCTCAAGGACGGCTTCTCAGAGAAATCCTTCCTCACCGCCTACAAGGAAGCGGGCTTCAAGACCTACTGGCTGTCGAACCAGATTTCGTTCGGCCAGTTCGACACGCCCGTGTCCGTCTTTGCCAAGGAAGCGGACGTGGTGCAATTCCTGAACCTGGGCGGCTTTACCAACAATTCAAACTTCGACCAGATCCTGTTCGACCCGTTCAAGAACGCGCTGGCCGACCCGGCGCCGAAAAAACTCATCGTGCTGCACACCCTGGGCAGCCACTGGAACTACAGCCAGCGCTATCCGAAAGCGTTCGACAAGTGGCAACCGTCGCTGTTCGGCGTCGACAAGCCCGTCTACACGGACACAGCCATCAAGCCGCAGCTGAACAACAGCTACGACAGTTCCATCCTGTACACGGACTGGTTCCTGTCGAACGTGATCGGCATGCTGAAGGACGATGGCCAGCGCACCGCCCTGCGCAGCTCGCTCGTCTATGTGGCCGACCATGGCCAGACCCTGTACGACGGCACCTGCCGCCTGGCCTTCCACGGCCACAACACACAGTTCGAATTCCACGTGCCCGCCTTCGTCTGGTACTCGCCGCAATTCCAGCGGCACTATCCGGACAAGGTGACACAGCTGCAGCGCCATCAAAAGGCGCGCCTGTCGACGGAAAACATGTTCCATACGCTGCTCGACCTGGGCGACATCCGCTTCGCTGGCGAACAGCCCGAGTGGAGCATCGCCAGCCCCCGCTTCAAGCAGCACAAGCGCTACGTCGACAGCTACGGCTGGACCAACTACGACAACGCCATCATCCGCGGCGATTGCCGCGAAGTGATCGACAAGAGCACGCCGGAAAAGCAGGAAAAATAAGCGCGGCCATCAGGCCCGTTCGAGCACGCCGCCGCAATCGGCCGGCTGCGCCATGTGCGTGCTGAGCCAGTCGAAGACGCGCCCGGCCTTGTCTGCGATACCGGCGTCAAAGCCGCGCTGCGCCAGCAGGGCGATGCCATTCGTGGCCTGCAGCACGCCCGGCGCCAGCAGCAGCGCGCCGGCGTCATCGCGGCCCACGCACCACGGCGCCAGGCAGTCTTCCAGCAGCGGCCCCAATACCAGATTGTGCGACGAGACGATCACCAGGTGGCGCGCGGCCAGGGAATGCAGCACGGCAGCAGCCGCCGCCACGGATTCAAGGTGGTTCGTGCCGCGGAAGATTTCATCGATCAGCAACAGCGCCGGCGCGCCCTTCTCGGCCAGCGCCAGCAATTCGCGCGCGCGCCGCAATTCGGCGATATAGAGACTTTCGCCGCCGTCGAGCGAATCGTCATTCTGCATGCTCGCATACACGGCCAGGCGCGGCACATCAGCGCTGTCCGCATAACAGAAGCCAAAGGCCCGCGCACAGACCAAGTTCAAGCCTATGCAACGCAGCAAGGTACTCTTGCCGATGCCGTTCTGGCCGGAGATGAAGCCCCCCTTGCCCTGCACGCCGAACGACAACGGCGCAGCGTTCTCCAGCAAGGGATGCAGCATGCCCCGCAAGGCCAGCACGCGCGGTGCCGCAATGCCCGCCCAGCAAAACACGGGGGCCGCACGCAATTGCCGCGCCAGCGCCAGGTCCGCTTCCAGCTGGGCCACCTGGGTAAAGCTTTCGCGCAGGAAGGGCAACTGCTGCGCGACCAGTTGGCGCGTGCGGAAATAGCGCTTGACGTTTTTCAGCAGGAGCCAGTCGCCATATTCGACCAGCAGCGTATCGATGAAGGGCACGTAATGCAGCAGCGAGCGCTCGATGGCGCGCGTCAGCTTGGCCGCCTGCGCGCTGCCGGCAGCCAATGGCAAGGCTGCCGGCACACCGAGCCGCACCAGCGCGGCACGGGTTTTCAGCAGATGGCGCAAGGTATCGAGCGTGCGTTCCCATAGCTTGGCGCTTTCGTAAAAACGCACCTGCACGGTCATCAGCGCAACACAGGCGGCCAGCACGCCAAACAGCGCCGGCCAACCTGCCAGCCAGCTGGCGGCGATGGCCAGTAACAAGGCCAGCGGCACCAGCCATAGCCAGGTACTCCACCATGGCGCCGCTGCCAGCGCCGCACCGAACAGGGTCTCGCTCACTTCCGTATCGGCCTGGCGCAAGGGCAGGCAGGCGCGCTGCAGGCTCGCCGCTTGGACCGGGTCGTCCAGCAATCGCTGGACGCGCGCAATGGAGCCAGGATCGGCCTGGCCGCCGCTCAGGCGTCGGTGCAGCTCCTGCTGGCCAAAGATGCTGGTCTCGCGCGCCAGTTGCGACGCGTACTGGTCGAGCAACAGTTCGTTCCAGGTCTGACCATCGAGCGATGGCGCCTCGCCCGTCAGCCGCTGCAGCATCGCCACGTCGCTGCGCGCAAAAGGATAATCGAGCGCTGGCGCAAAGGCACGGGCAGGGAAAATTTGCTGGAAAAACGGATGCATGGCGCCTTGGGGAGGAGTCAAAAAAGAGTCGCCACAGCAGATGCAGGCGATTGCCAATTTATCAAGTGGAACCTGCGCGGACGGACACGCTGGACGGCGCGGACACGGCGGACAGCCGGACGCCAGAATTTTTCCCGATTCAAATCAATAACTTAACAACTGGCATGGATCGTGCATTAGAAACGCTATCCTTCACGAGACCTGACCATGATCCGCGATACCTCCTCCCAAGACGCCGTACTGTCCGCCCCGCCGGGCCAGCGCCACAAGAAACGCGCCCTGCTGCTGGCCGGCGCCGCCGTCGTCATCGGCGCCGCCATCGCTGCCGTTGCCGGCTGGCGCAACAGCGAACATTCCGTCAATGCCGACCGCCTGCGCATCGCCGACGTCACGCGCGGCACCCTGATCCGCGACGCCGCCGTGAACGGACGCGTGGTGGCCGCCATCAGCCCCACGCTGTATTCGACCACCGTGGCCACCGTCACGCTGAAAGCGAAGGCGGGCGACACCGTCAAAAAGGGCGACATCCTGGCCGTGCTGGAATCGCCCGACCTGTCGGACGCGCTGAAACGCGAGCAGTCGAGCGTGCAGCAGCTGGAAGCGGAAGTGGCGCGCCAGCAGATCCTGGCCAAGAAACAGAAACTGCTGGCCAGGCGCGAAGCAGATACGGCGGAAATCGAGCGCCTGTCCGCCCAGCGCACGCTGGAGCGCTATGAAAGCGTGGCGCAGGTGGGCATCATTGCCAAGATCGATTACCAGAAGGCCAAGGATGCCTTGAATTCCGCCGAGATCCGCAGCAAGCACGCTTCGCAGGCGGCGGGCCTGGAAGGCGAAGACGTGACCCTGGCGCTGAAGACCCGGGTCAACGAACTGGAACGCCAGCGCCTGAGCCGCGACAACGCGCAGCGCAGGGTCGACGAGCTGACCGTGCGTGCGCCCGTCAATGGCTTCATCGGCACGCTGTCGGTGGCCAACCGCAGCGTGGTGCAGGCCAACACGGCCCTGATGACCCTGGTCGACCTGTCGCAGCTGGAAGTGGAGCTCGAGGTGCCGGAAACGTATGTGGCCGACATCGGCCTGGGCATGAGCGCCGAGATCGAGACGGGCGCCATCAAGGCGACCGGCAAGCTGTCGGCGCTGTCGCCCGAAGTGGTCAAGAACCAAGTGCTGGCGCGCGTGCGCTTCAACGGCGAACAGCCGGCCGGCCTGCGCCAGAATCAGCGCGTCTCGGCACGCCTGCTGATCGACGAGCGGCCCAATGTGCTGATGCTGGCGCGCGGTTCCTTCGTCGAAGCCGAAGGCGGACGCTTTGCCTACGTGGTGCGCGATGGCGTGGCTGTCCGCACGCCCATCAAGCTGGGCGCCACCAGCATCTCTGCCGTCGAGATTCTCGGCGGCCTGAAACTGGGCGACAAGGTGGTGGTCGCCGGTACGGAAAATTTCGCGAACGCGGCCCGCGTCTCGCTCAACTAACAATACTCATCCAACCAGGAGCCCTCCATGCTGCGCATGCAAAACCTGAGCAAGATCTACCGCACCCACATGATCGAAACACACGCGCTGCGCGGCTTCGAGATCCACGTCCGCCAGGGCGAATTCGTCACCGTCACGGGACCGTCCGGCTCCGGCAAGACGAGCTTCCTGAACATCGCCGGCCTGCTCGAGGAATTCACCGATGGCGAATACATACTCGACGGTGTCAACGTCAGGGGCATGGACGACAATGCCCGCTCGCGCCTGCGCAATGAAAAACTGGGCTTCATCTTCCAGGGTTTCAACCTGATTCCCGACCTGTCGCTGTTCGACAATGTCGACGTGCCGCTGCGCTACCGGGGTTTCAATCGCGCCGAACGCAAGGAGCGCATCGAGGAGGCGCTGGCCAAGGTGGGCCTGGCGTCGCGCATGAAGCACTATCCGGCCGAATTGTCGGGCGGCCAGCAGCAGCGCGTGGCCATCGCGCGCGCGCTGGCCGGCTCGCCGAAACTGCTGCTGGCCGATGAACCGACGGGCAACCTGGACACGCAGATGGCGCGCGGCGTGATGGAGCTGCTGGAAGAAATCAATGCGCAAGGCACCACCATCCTGATGGTCACGCACGATCCGGAACTGGCGCTGCGCAGCCAGCGCAATGTGCACATCATCGACGGCCAGGTGTCGGACCTGGTACAGCATGGCGCCACGCTGTCGCTCAAGCCGCAGCACGCGACCGCCTAGGAGCCGCCATGTTCCACTACTATTTCAAGCTGGGCCTGCGCAACCTGCGCCGCAATCCCGCCCTGACGGCGCTGATGGTGCTGACCTTGGCCGTCGGCGTGGCCGCCAGCGTGGCCACCGTCACCATCCTGCATGCGATGTCGGGCGATCCGCTGCCGCACAAGAGCGACCGCCTGTTCGTGCCGATGATCGATGTCGTTCCCTTGAAAGGCTATACGCCGGGCACCAAACCCAGCTTTGGCCAATCACAGCTCGCCTATACCGATGCGAAGAACTTCATGGCCAGCAAGATGGGCATCCGCCGCAGTGTCATGTACGGCGTGGCCGGACCCGTGGAGCCGGCGCGCAGGGACCTCGGCGCCTTCCGGGCCCAGGGCCTGGCCCCCACGCGCGATTTCTTCGCCATGTTTGAAGTACCGTTCCTGTATGGCCAGCCATGGAGCGAGGCCGACGACGCCAGCGGCGCCGACGTCATCGTCCTGAGCCGCGCCCTGGCGGAAAAGCTGCTGGGCACAGTCAATCCCGTGGGCCAGCGCGTGACGGTGCTGGGACGCCCCTATCTGGTCAGCGGCGTGCTTGATCGCTGGGATCCCGTGCCGCGCGTGCACCGCATCATCGGCAGCAAGGGCGCCTTTGGCACGGAAGATGAATTCTTCATTCCGTTTGCCAGTGCCATCCGCCACGAAACGGGGCATGACGGCGGCATGGCCTGCAGCGGCGTCGAGCGCAGCCCCGGTTACCAGGGCATCCTGGCATCGGACTGCACCTGGCTGCAATTCTGGTTTGAAATGGCCAGCGCCGGCGAACGCAGCGACTTGCAGGCGTATCTCGACAGCTATGCGGCCGAACAGCGCAAGCTGGGCCGCATGCCACGCCATGCGCCCAACATGCTGTACGACGTCAGGCAGTGGCTCGATTTCCTGAACGTGGTCGACAACGACAACAAACTGGCTGCCTGGCTGGCCTTCGGCTTCCTGCTGCTCTGCCTGGTCAACACCATCGGCCTGCTGCTGGCCAAGTTCTCCGCGCGGGCGGCGGAAGTCGGCATCCGCCGCGCACTGGGCGCCACGCAGCGCGACATCTTCCGCCAGTTCCTGATCGAGACAGGCGTCATCGGCCTGGCCGGCGGCGTACTGGGCCTGTTGCTGGCCTATGCCGCCCTGGCCGTGGTGAGCGCGCAATCGAGGGAGCTGGGCACCGTGGCGCACCTGGATGTCCCGATGCTGCTGCTGACGTTTGCCGTTTCCGTACTGGCGGCCTTGCTCGCAGGGCTGTTGCCCACCTGGCGCGCCTGCCAGGTCACGCCGGCGATGCAGCTCAAATCCCAATGACACCCACCTTTTCACAATGAGGCCCCACATGGAAATCCGCCCCATCCTGTCGGCGCTGATGCGCAACAAGACCGGCGCCGTGCTCGTCGCCGTGCAAGTTGCCATCAGCCTGGCCATCCTGGCCAACGCCTTGTACATCGTCAACCTGCGCCAGGCCATCGCCGCCCGTCCCACCGGCGTAGCGGCCGAAAACGACATCTTCTATGTCAAAGTCCAGAGCATGGACAAAGGCAGCCCGCAGCGCCAGATAGCCGAACAGAAGCGCCAGGCCGCGATACTGCGCGCCCTGCCGGGCGTGGTCTCCGTGGCGCAAACCACGCAGGCCGTGCTGTCGCGTTCCGGCAGCAGCACCAACGTCGCGGCCAAACGCGGACAGGCCGAGGCCAGCGCCGGCACCTCGATGTACGTCACGCCCGATTCGCTGGTCAGGACATATGGCCTGAAGCTGGTGGAAGGGCGCGATTTCCATCCCGACGAGGTCCCGGAAATCAATGAAGACGTCGATGAAACCTTCCC
Organism: Janthinobacterium sp. YR213; assembly: GCF_900099875.1. Taxonomy (NCBI): domain Bacteria; kingdom Pseudomonadati; phylum Pseudomonadota; class Betaproteobacteria; order Burkholderiales; family Oxalobacteraceae; genus Janthinobacterium; species Janthinobacterium sp. YR213. The sequence continues at coordinate 312,071 of NZ_FNDA01000003.1, forward strand.
CAAGGTGGTGATCGTGACGCGCGCCGCGGCGCAAAAAATCTGGCCAGGCGAAACCAGCTTTGTCGGCAAACCCCTGTTCAATGGCACCGGCGACAACGATGACGAGATGCGCGTGATCGGCGTGGTGGAACGGCTGCAGACGCAGGTCGGCCAGGTCAGCGCCCAAGGCGAGTATTCGATCATCCTGCCGGCGCGCCTGACGGGCGGGCGCGATTCGCTGCTATTTGCCGTGCGGGCAGAACCAGGCCAGCGCAACCGCCTGATGAAGGAGGCGGAACAAGCCATCCGCACGTCCAGCACCGAGCGCCTGCTGGTGCGCACGGATACCCTGGAGCAGCACCGCAAGACACGTTATCTGGCCGACCAGGGCTTGTCCTGGATGCTCATCGCCGTCAGCACCCTGCTGCTGCTGGTGACGGCCAGCGGCATCGTCGGCATCGCCAGCCTGTGGGTCTCGCAGCGGCGCAAGCAGATCGGCGTGCGGCGCGCGCTCGGTGCCCGCCGCATCGACATCCTGCGCTACTTCCTGACGGAGAATTTCATGATCACCAGCGTCGGCGTGGCGGCTGGCGTGGTGCTGGCGCTGGGCCTGAATCAGCTGCTGGTCAGCCAGCTGGAAATGGCGCGCCTGCCGCCCGGCTACCTGCTGGCCGGCGCGCTGGTATTCTGGCTGCTGGGCGTGGGCGCCGTGTATGGGCCAGCCTGGCGCGCTGCCAGTATTTCGCCGGCCACTGCCACGCGCAGTACCTGAGCCGGCACCTGAGTGATATGCTGCGCGCATGCCTACCGTACTGATTATTGACGACAATGCCGCCGTGGCCATCGCGCTGGACGTGCTGTTCTCCCTGCACGAGATCGACGCCGTGCGCGCCGCCTCGCCCGAGGAGGGCCTGCAGCTGCTCGAGCGCCACGCCATCGACCTGGTGGTGCAGGACATGAACTTCACGGCCGACACCACTTCGGGAGAGGAAGGCAGCGCGCTGTTCCACGCGATCCGCGCGCGCTACCCGGATCTGCCCGTGATCCTGCTGACAGCATGGACACAGCTCGACGCGGCCGTCGACCTGATCAAGTCCGGCGCGGCCGACTACCTGGCCAAGCCATGGGATGACCGGCGCCTGATCGCTTCCGTGCAGAACCTGCTGGAACTGGGACAGGCCAGCCGCGCGCTGCGCCAGCGCGTGGTGGCCGAGCAGCGCCAGCGCCACGCGCTGGAAAAAGACTTCGACTTGCGCGGCATGGTGTGGCAAGACCCGGCCACGGAAAGAGTCGTGCACCTGGCGTGCCAGGTGGCGCGGGCCGACGTTCCCGTGCTCATTTCGGGGCCGAACGGCAGCGGCAAGGAACGCATCGCCGCCATCGTGCAAGCCAATTCCCACGTCGCCAGCGGCCCCTTCATCGTGCTCAATTGCGGCGCCGTGCCGGTCGAGCTGATCGAGGCGGAACTGTTCGGTGCCGAGGCGGGCGCCTACACGGGCGTCACGCGCGCGCGCGACGGCAAGTTCGACGCGGCCGACGGCGGCACCTTGTTCCTCGACGAGATCGGCAACCTGCCGCTGGCCGGGCAAATGAAACTGCTGCGCGTACTGGAAACGGGACGCTTCGAGCGCCTCGGCTCGAACCGCGAGCGGCAAGTGAAAGTGCGCGTCATCAGCGCCAGCAACGCCGACCTGCCGGCGATGATCAAGGCCGGCACATTTCGCGAAGACCTGTTCTACCGCTTGAACGTGATCGAACTGCGCCTGCCGCCGCTGGCCCAGCGCCCGCTCGACATCCTGGTGCTGGCACAGCATTTCCTGGGCAGCGAAAAAACCCTGGACGCGCAAGCGCAGGCCACCCTGCTGGCGCACGGCTGGCCCGGCAACGTGCGCGAACTGAAAAACGTCATGCAGCGCGCCAGCCTGCTGACGGCCGGTCCCGTGATCCGCGCACAGGAAACGGGCTTGCCGCTGGCGGGTGTGCCATCGCTGCGCGCGCCGCAGGATGGCGCCGCGACGGAGCCGGACCGCGACAGCGTCACCGCGGCGCTCGCGCGCGCACACGGCGTGGTAGCGCAGGCGGCACAGGAACTGGGGCTGTCGCGCCAGGCGCTGTACCGGCGCATGGAACGCCTGGGCATCGCGCGCGGCTGATGGCCTACCGTCCCATGCGCCTTTCCCTGCTCACGCGCTGGACGGCGCTGATCGTCACCCTGCTGGTGCTGGGCATCGTCATCGCCCTGCTGCTCGCGCATTTTTTACCCGGCCAGCCGCTGCTGGTGCTGGCGGGTACCCTGCTGTGCGTGCTGCCGGTGGCCGTGATTACCATCCGCGCGCAGCTGCAAGCGATGCTGTCGCTGTTTCGCGCCTTGAGCGGCACCGTCGCCAGCTACCAGGACGGCGACTTCGGCTTCAGCCTGCGCTGGCCGCAGAACGATGAACTGGCCGACCTGGTGGCGGCCCACAATGCGCTGGGCGACGTACTGCGCAAGCAGCGCCTGGACCTGGTGCAGCGCGAACTGCTGCTCGACACCATGGTGCAAAACACGCCGGTGGCCATGCTGCTGGTGGCCGAGGGCAGCGCTATCGTCTACGCCAACCTGGCCGCGCGCCAGCTGCTGCACCACGGCCGCCGGCTCGAGGGGCATCACCTGGCCGACATCGTGCAACAGGCGGCGCCGGCCTTGGCCGAAGCGCTGGCGCGCCGCAACGACGGCTTGTTTACCAGCGGCGAAGGGGAGCAGGAAGAGGTATATCACCTGGCGCGGCGCAGCTTCAGCCTGAACGGGCGCAAGCACGAACTGCTGCTGTTGCGCCAGCTGACCCTGGAACTGCGGCGCCAGGAAGTGCAAACCTGGAAAAAAGTCATCCGCGTCATCAGCCATGAACTGAACAACTCGCTGGCGCCGCTGGCCTCGCTGGCCCATTCCGGCGCCGAGCTGGTGCGCCGCGGCCAGACGGAGCGCCTGCCGCAAATCCTCGCCACCATCGAGGAGCGCACGCGCCACCTGGAAACCTTCATCCTCGGCTATGCGCGCTTTGCCAAGCTGCCCGCGCCACGCCTGGCGCCGTGCGAGTGGCAGCCTTTTCTCGACAGCCTGGCCTCGCAGGCGGCCTTCGCGCTCGACTGCGTACCGCCCGCACAGGCAGCCGTGTTCGATGCGGCGCAAATGCAGCAGGCACTGTTGAACCTGCTCAAGAATGCGCTGGAATCCGGTTCGCGGCAAGAGCATATCGGCCTGCACGTCAGCCAGGCGCAAGGGCAGCTGCGCATCGAAGTGCGAGACCGCGGCCCGGGCATGAGCGGCGCCGTGCTGGAAAACGCGCTGGTACCGTTTTATTCCACCAAGCGCAGCGGCACGGGACTTGGCCTGGCGCTGGCACGCGAAATCGCCGAAGCCCATGGCGGGCGCATCACCCTGGCCAACCGCGAAGGTGGCGGCCTGGCGGTGACATTGATTCTGCCCTTGCTGGACAGAAATTAGTTACTGGCGTAACGATTTTTTCATCACACGCTGCGCAATTATTTTTCGGTACAATATTGACAATTATAGTTTTTAATATTGCAACTTCATGAGCGCCATGCCCGTGTGTTAGAAATAAGCTATTTAAGTTTGCATAATGATATAAAAATAGCTCATTGACAATGAAATGTCGTGGCGATAATTTATCTGAGCGGCACGGTTTTTTTTGAAACATTAATCGTTTTTTCGCGGGGATAAATATGAAACTGAAATCACTCATCGCAGCAGCGGTACTGGGCGCTGCAACCATCGGTAGCGCATATGCTGCGTCGTACACCATCAACCTGACCAACACCACGGGCAACCTGTGGACGGGGGGCTTCAACGCCACTCCCACGCCGCTAGGCGTCTTTACCGATACGTTCACGTTCACTCCCGACGCGACTTTCGGTTCGACCGCGCAAGCCTTCCTGGCCAACCTGTCGGTCACGGGCAGCGACCCGGCTTCCATCAACTTCACCAGCGCCAATCTGAACGGCATCTCCCTGACCGGTTTTGGCGGCCCCACCGTCTTCGGCTATGCCCAGGGCGAGGTGCTGGCGCCAACCACACTGCTGTTCAACGGTCCGATGGTCCTCACCGTCATGGGCAACAGCAACGGCGGCAGCTATGGCGGCACCTTCAACCTGAACCTGGCGCCCGTTCCTGAACCGGAAACGTATGGCATGCTGCTGGCCGGCCTGGGCATACTCGGCTTCCTGGCACGACGCCGCAAGCAATCTTGAGCGCACCACCCAAAAGACGCTGCGGCGTCTTTTTTTTCACCCGGCTGCTAAACTGGCGCCATGACGACCGACTTTACCTCCACCAGCCATACCGCTTTCAGCCACCCGGGCCACCCGCCTGCCACCACCACCGAACACCGCGGCATCCGCTACCTGCACCTGGGCACCAAGTGGGTACAGGGCGCCATGCGCCTGGACAAGCCAGATGCCATCGAGCTCGAATACGTGCAGATGATGATGATGTGGATGCTGTTCAAGACGCAGCCCAAACGCATCGTGCAGCTGGGGCTGGGCAGCGCCGCGCTGACCAAATTCAGCTACCGCCGCTTCCCCGACGCCACGGTCACGGCCATCGAACTCAATCCGAACGTGATCGCCATCTGCGGCGCCCAGTTCGCGCTGCCGCCGAACGACGCGCGCCTCGATGTGCGTGAAATGAATGCGCTCGACTTCGTGCTCGATCCTGCCAACCACGGCACGGTCGACGCGCTGCAAGTGGACCTGTACGACGAAGACGCGCGCGGTCCTGTGCTCGACACGCCAGAGTTCTACCAGGCTTGCCACGACTGCCTGGTCGACGACGGCATCATGTGCACGAATGTCTTCGGCGACTTCCCCAACTACGACAAGAATCTACAGGCGATGGAACTGGTGTTCGACGCCGTCGTCTGGGTGCCGGAAATGGAAGATGAAAACATCGTCGTGCTGGCCTTCAAAAAATCGCCATCGCTCGACTTCAGCGATTTATACGAACGCGCCGCCACCATCAAGAAGCAGTTCAACCTGCCCGCCAAGAACTGGGTCAATGGCTTGAAGCAGTGGATGCAGGACCAGCAGTAAGCCATGCGATCTCATTCCAGGACAGGCTGCCAGTTTCCTGCGGCGCGATAAAACCCCAGGCTCTTGCCGCCGTTGAAGCGCGCGGCTTTCATCAGGCCAGCGAGCTCGCTGGAGATCAACAGGTCGCCTGATTGCGCATCCCTGGCGATCTGCCTGGGCGCCAGTTCCTCGTCGCGCAAAAACGTCCGCGTGAAGTAGATGACGTTGCCCTTGTCATCTTTTTCCGCGATTGAACGTTCGAGGTCCACCGTCTGTACGTGTTGCGTCGCATTCACGATGTAAAACGGCTGCTCCACAGGTTCACCGCCCGCCATGATGCAGGCGGGAGCGAGCAATTCCACGTCCTGGCCGGCGGCGCCGGCAAGGAACCCGGCCAGGCGGGCCGAGACCAGCGGCACGTCCCCCAGCAGCCACAGACAGTCATGTTTCAGGAGCCTTTCCCGGGTGCAGACGAAATGCACGGGGGGCCTGTCCATACCGAACGGATACGGAGCCCCCTGCAGCAGCGCCAGATAGTCGAAGTTCGATCCAGCCGTCTCATAGGATCCACATTCCTTGTCGTAGGAGCCGGTCAGTTTGTCATGGTAATCAACCGGGGCTTTCCAGCTCAGTATCATGGGTAGTCCTCTTCCTCGTCCTGGCAAAGGCCTATTGTGACCGCTTCGCCTGCCCAGCCGCGCCAGCTTGCGCAAGCAGCGCGCCCAGGCGGCGTGCCAGGCCGTCCATGTTCTCGGCCGGCACCTGCGCATAACCGAGCAGGAAGCCGTTCCAGCCCATCCCTTCTCCCGTGCCGTGCGCGGACAGGGCCAGCGCCACGATGCCGTCCTGCGCGGCGCTCCGGCTCAGCGCCAGGTCATCCCATTCCGTTTCATGAAAACGCAGCGCCAGGTGCATGCCGGCCGTGCCGCCATGGATGGCCGCGCCGCCACACGCATGGCGCTGCAAGGCCTCGCTCAAGGCGTCGCGGCGCTGGCGGTACAGGCGGCGCATGCGGCGCACGTGGCGCGCAAACAGGCCGCTGCGCAGGAAGTCGGCCAGCGCCAGCTGTTCGGCTACCCGTCCGCGCGCGGCGCCCTGCGCCTGCATCTGCGCGAAGGCGCCGGCCAGCGCGGACGGCACGACGATAAAGGCGATGCGCAAGGCGGGAAACATGGTCTTGCTGAAGGTGCCCAGGTACACGACGGGCGCATCGGCCACCAGTCCCTGCATGGCGGCCAGGGGCGGGCCGCCATGGCGAAATTCGCTGTCGTAATCGTCTTCGACGATCAAGGCGCCGGCCACGCGCGCGCGTTCGAGCAGCGCCATGCGGCGCGCGGGACTGAGCACGCTGCCCGTCGGATACTGGTGCGACGGCGTGGTGTAGATCAGGCGCGGCGGCGTCTCGCGCCAGTCGTCATCCGTCGGCGCGATGCCATCCATGTCAACGGCGATGCCCGTCACCTGCAAGCCGGCGCCGCGGCCCGCGGCCAGCGCGCCGCCATAGCCGGGATGCTCGATCCACAAGGTATCGCCCTGGTCGGCAAAGGCGCGCAGGCAGACATCGAGGCTGCTCTGCGTGCCGTCCGTGATGAACACCTGGCCCGCATCGCAGACGACGCCGCGCGCGGCGCGCAAATGCTCGGCGATGGCCATGCGCAGCTGCGGCTCGCCGGCAGGGTCGCCGTAATTGAGCTGGCGCGGCGTCAGCGCCCGCCATGCGCGGTCCAGCATGCGCCGCCACTGCGCCAGCGGGAATTCATCGAGCGCCGGCACGCCAGGCGCGAACGCGCCCATGGCGTCGGCGGGAAACACCAGCGCCGCATTCACATCCTGTCCCGCCACGCCGCGCAAATGCCGGGCGCGGCGCGACAAGCCATCCTTGCTGCCGGCCGCCGGCACGGCTTCCGGCATGCCGGCGCTGCCGGCGACGACGGTGCCGCGCCGGTCCGGCAAGACAAACCCTTCGCTGGCCAATTGCTCGTAGGCGTACAGCACGGTATTGCGCGCCAGTCCCAGTTCGGCGGCCAGCACGCGCGTGGCGGCCAGCCGCGTACCGGGCGCCAACTGCCCGTTGCGGATCGCCGCGCGCAGGCATTCATGCAGCAGGCGCTGGCGCGGCCAGCCCCGCTCGCGGTGCGTGCGCTCGAATGCATCAAGCAGCAAAGCAAAATCCATGCGTTTCCTTGGTGGCTCTAAATTATTTGTCGGTTCTGGATCTTTTTTCAGGGCCAGATGCCGATTATAGTGCGGCCTGCTTCTTCAACCAACCGGACTTCCGCCATGACCGCTACCGCCCTGCCTCCCAGCCCCCGTACCCGCGTGCGCCGCGTCGCCGAACTGGCCAGCTACGAGCAAGCCGCCCTGCACGCCATCGTCGATGCCGCCTACCTGTGCCATATCGCCTTCCGCGACGACACGGGCAGCCATTGCATCCCGACCGCCTGCTGGCGCATCGGCGGCTACCTGTACATCCATGGCTCGAACGGCAGCCGCATGCTCAAGCAGCTCTTGCACGATACCGATGTGTGCGTGACGGTGAGCCATCTCGACGGCCTAGTGCTGGCGCGCTCCGCCTTCAATCACACGATGAACTACCGCTCGGCGATGGTGTACGGGCAGTTTGAAAAAGTAAGCGATATCGGCCAGCAGCATGCGGCCATGGATGCGCTGATGGAAAAACTGGCGCCGGGACGCCTGGCGCAGGTGCGCGGCGGCAGCGCCAAGGAATACGCGGCCACCACCGTGCTGCGCATCGCGCTCGACGAATGCGCCGTCAAGCAGCGCAGGGGCGGCCCGCTCGACGACGCGGGCGACATGGCGCATGCCGTCTGGACGGGCGAACTGCCGTTTACGCACGGACGGGGCACGGCCATCGCCGATGCACTCAACACCAGCGAAATGCCCGCATATGCCGCCGCATGGGGGACGGAATCCGCTTGACCGGCCAGCGTGCTTGCCCGATGATCGGCGTTGATGGCGATCGCCACCAATTGAGCAACCGATCCAATCACGCATGGAGCATATGATGATGAAGCGAGTAACCCTGGCCACGGCCTTGACGGTCATGCTGGCCTGTGGCGGCAGCGGTGCGGCACTGGCCGCCGATGCGGGCGACGCGGCCCTGAAGGCGGCCATCGCCGGCAGTGCGCGCACGCCGGCCAACGCGCTGCGCGACAGCGCCCGCCATCCGTATGAAACGCTGGCGTTCTTCGGCATCAAGCCGACCATGACGGTGGTGGAACTGGCGCCCGGCGGCGGCTGGTACACGGAGATCCTGGCGCCCTACCTGCGCGACAACGGCAAGCTGATCGCCGCCGGCAACGACCCGCAGTCAAGCAGCGAAGGCGCCCGCCGCGGCGCGGCGCGCTTCCAGCAAAAGCTCGACGCCAACCCGGCGGCTTTCGGCAAGGTGGAGATCGGCGCCTTCGCGCCCCCCACCACCTACCGCATCGCGCCCAAGGGCACGGCCGACATGGTGCTCACCTTCCGCAATATCCACAACTGGATACCCATCGGCGAAGCCGGCATGCAGACCTTGTTCAAGGAAGTGTATGACAGCCTGAAACCGGGCGGCGTGTTCGGCGTCGTCGAGCACCGCCTGCCGGCCAACAAGGCGCAGGATGCCACGGCCAGTAGCGGCTACATGCACGAAGCGTATGTGATCAAGCTGGCCGAAGGCGCAGGTTTCAAACTGGCGGCCAAGTCGGACATCAACGCCAATCCGAAGGACCATGCCGACCACCAGGGCGGTGTGTGGGCGCTGCCGCCGACCTATGCCAACAAGGATGTGGACCGGGCCAAATACACGGCCATCGGCGAGAGCGACCGCATGACCCTGAAATTCGTCAAACCCTGAGTCACTGACAAGACAATGGCGGCGGGCCGAAACGGCGCGCCGCCATCGTCTTGTGCGCGCAGCGCGCCTTACAGGTAAATGCCGTACACGCCACACAGGCGCTTGACCAGGGAGCAGGAGCTGGCATCGCCATCCGTCACGCACGCGGTATAGGCTTCCTCGCAGGTTTCACGGGTTGGCAGGGCATATGCGGAAGAACTGATGGCGCCGGCAAAACCGACGGCGGCGCAAAAGACAAATACAGCTTTTTTCACATTGATCATTTTTATCCCGTTCCCAAAGAGTTGAGTTGTTATATAAAACCACTGGAAGACAAAGACGCCAGCCGCCAGAAACTGCCTGTCGAGAGACGAATTTCATGGCGCACGGAAATAGTAACACCTTGAAAAGTTAATAAATACGCAAACAATAAAACAAAATAACGTTTCTTTTTCATCCCATTTCATGGAATAAAAACTGGCCCGCCGCCCTCCTGCCGTGCATTTGCATGGAAACAGGCGAAAAAAAACCGCAGCACAGGCTGCGGTTCTTGTATCGATACCTTATTTCTTTGCTTCCTTCGGCTTCACCGGCACCAGGCTCAGATCCTGGAAGTCGTAGCTGAAATCCGTCTCGGCCGACACCGGCGCCATCTTTACCCGGTCGATGCTGCCATCGGGATTGAGCGAGAACGTCACGTAGGCATCGGCGTTGAAATTGCGCTCCTTCCAGCGCACGATGAAGGTGTCGTGCTGCCAGTGTTCCAGCTCGCCCGTCAGGTCCGGCGTGCGCGTAAAGCTGAGGATGTGCTTCTTGCCTTCCGGACGGATAGTGACCTTGCCATACCAGGCATCCTCATACTCGCCGTCATACGCCGCCAGCGGCAGCGATGGCTGCGATCTGGCCGCGCGTGCGCTCGACGCCTTGCCCTGCTTTTTCACTTCCTCGGCATGCTGGTCCTGCTCCACCTTGGCCACCAGCGCCAGCCAGTCCGACGGCGCCGCCTGCAGGTAATGGTCGAGGATGCGCCATTGCAGCGCCGTCATGGAACCGCCATTTTCCGCATTGGTCAGAATGGCCACGCCCAGCTTTGCTTCCGGCACCATCACCACGCGCGAATAAAATCCTTGCAGCGCGCCGCCGTGCATGGCCACTTTCATGCCCTTGTAGTCGCGCAGCTGGAAGCCCAGTCCATACGCGCTGAAATTCGGTTTCGTTGCGGCCAGCGCCGGCTTCGGCTCGGAAATCTTGATCGGCGTTTGCGCCGTCCACATCTCGCGGCCCTGCTTTTCACTGAACAGGCGCGCGTCCTTGCCATCCTTGTCCTTCACGCCGGCGATCTTGCCGCCGTCGAGCAGCACCATCATCCACTTGGCGATATCTTCCGCATTCGTGTTGATGCCGACGGCACCCACGGCATTCGGCACGGGCATGGACTTGGCGGCGGCGATCTTGCCGTCGATCTTGCTGTGCGCACTGGCGACGTCGGACTTGCCCGCGTTTTCAAGCAGGCTGGTGGTGGTGCCCGTCATGCCCAGCGGCGCCAGGATGCGTTCATGCATGGCCTCGCCCCAGCTTTTCCCCGCCTTGTCGGCAATGATCTTGCCGGCCACGATATACAGCAGGTTATCGTAGGCATAGCTGTTGCGAAAACTCGTGGCCGGACGGATGTAGCGCAGCTTCTCGATGATTTCGTCGGTGCTGAACGTGGTGGTCGGCCACCACAGCAAGTCGCCCGCGCCCAGGCCCAGGCCACTGCGGTGCGTGAGCAGGTCGCGGATGGTCATGGCACCCGTCACGTAGGAATCGTGCATCTGGAAACCGGGCAAGTGCTTGGTGACAGGATCGTCCCAGGCCAGCTTGCCATCGTCGACCAGCATGGCCAGCGCGGCGGCCGTGAAGCCTTTCGAATTCGATGCCACTTCGAACAGGGTCTGCGCATCGACAGCGGCCGGTTCACCCAGCTTGCGTACGCCAAAGCCCCTGGCGGTGACGACCTTGCCATCCTTGACGATGGCGATCGCCATGCCGGGCACGTCGAACACTTTCAGGGCGGTGGCAACGTCGCGCTCAAGATCGAAGGCGGGCGCGGGCGCCGGCGCAGCGGCAACAACGGGTGCGGCGTCCAAAGCCAGCGCCGGCACGGTGATGCTGGAAAACGCCAGCACGATGGCGGCGGCAAGACGGTTCATGGTATGCATGGTCAGGATGTCCAAAGAAGGTTCAATGCGCTTGCGCGGCCATCAATTTATCGACGCTCTCCTGCGTCACCGGGTGGTAGCGTTCACGCGCCTTCGCATACACGTCCTTGGCCCAGGCATGGCCTTGCGGCGTCTTCATCAAGGCGCTGTACAGGGGCACGACGAACTTCTGGCGGCCCACGCTCATCAGGAATGCCTGCAAGGGTTGGCGCACATCGTAGCCGGCGTTCACGGAGGCCAGATAAAAGCGGTAAGCCACTTCATTGTTGCCGCTCTTGCCCACGCCGTAGGCCTGGTCCAGCTCACGCAATTGCGCTGCGCTGGCCTTGTTGTTGATATCGTTCAGGAAGTGCATCGATTCGATGGCGATCCACTTGTCCATGCCCAGGTCCTTGGTCGCCAGCTCGCCTTTCAGCCAGGCGTCGCGGTGCTGGTCGAGCAGTGCCAGGCGCGGCGAGACGACGCGCTGCGCGCTGGCCGGCACGCCGGTGCCATACAGCCATTCATCGAGTTCCGCTTCCGGCATCACGTCCGGATGCTGCGCCAGTAGGTTCTTGCGCAGGTAGGCGATGAACTGCTCCGTCGTCACGCTCTGGAATGCATGCTGGTCGAACCAGCCGCGCAGGAAGGGATCGAAGACGGCGCGGCCGGCACGGCGCTCCATGGTGGCCAGGAACCAGGCGCCTTTCGGGTAGATGATGCCATCGTCCGTGTAGGTTTCAGCGGGATTGGCGTCCGCATCGCGCGTGATCAATGCCGTTTTCGCTGCCGGCAATTCGCGGATCGAGGCGGCCAGTTCTTCCTGGTCGACCTGCACGCCCATCTGCGCCACTTCGCTGCCATACAGCTGCTCGACGATGCGCGTGGTGACGTAGGTGGTAAAACCTTCGTTGAGCCACATGTGCTTCCACGAGGCATTGGTGACCAGGTTACCCGACCACGAGTGGGCCAGTTCATGCGCGATCAGGTCGACCAGGCTGCGGTCGCCCGCGATCATGGTCGGCGTAAGGAAGGTCAGGCGCGGGTTTTCCATGCCGCCGTAGGGGAACGATGGCGGCAGCACGATCATGTCGTAGCGGCCCCAGCCATACGGACCGTATAGTGCTTCGGCTGCCTGGATCATCTTTTCCGTGTCGGCCAGCTCGTATTCGGCCGCCTTGATGCGCGGCGGCTCGGCATACACGGCGGAACGGGGACCGAGCTTGCGCACTTCCAGTTCGCCGATGGCGATGGCCAGCAGGTACGAGGGGATCGGCTGCGGCATCCTGAATTTCCAGCCGCCCTTGCCCGTCGCCTTTTCGTCATTCTCGGCGCTCATCACGACGCGCATGCCCGCTGGCGCCTCGATGCGCGCGCTGTACGTAAAGCGCACGGCCGGCGTATCCTGCGACGGCACCCACGAGCGGGCGTTGATGCTTTGCGACTGACTGAACATGAAAGGCAGCTTGCCCGACATGGTCTGCTGCGGCGTGAGCCACTGCAGCGCGATGGCGTTCGGCGCCGTGTGATAGTAGACGCGCACCTTGCCCGGCTGGCCCGTGGTGGTGATGCGCAGCGCCTGGCCTTTTTCCGGATCGGCCTTGTCCAGCTGGTACGGCGCCATCTGCCATGCGCCGCGCTTGTCCTGTACCTGTACTTTCGCGATCGACAAATCGCGCGTATCGAGCACCAGGGTACGCGCCGCCGGATCGATCCAGTTCAAGGACAGCTCCGCATAGCCGGACAGGGTCTTTTGCTTGAAGTCCGCTTTCAGGTCCAGCTGCAGGTCGCGCGTGCGCACCTGGTCGTAGCGCGCGTAGCTGAGGGGGTCGGCGTGCGCGGCCAGGGTTACCTGGCAAAGTAGCGCACAGCCCAGCGCGCGCAGGAAGGTCAAAGTTTGCATGGTCGTCTTTTGAATGATTTGCGAAAGCCCCGGTCCGTGTGCGCCGGGGCGTCGCGCAGAATAGCACTTCCGGCGCAGGCCGGCAGAAAAAAGCGCCGGACTGGCCGGCGCCGTTTCCCTATTTCGTCTCGGCCTTGGCTTCCGGCTTGGCCTCGGGTGCCTTCAGCGGCGCATTAAAATCCTTCATCAGGTTGTTCTTGTCGCGGTCCTGCTTGAACAGTTCGAGGCGCGATGGCGTGATTTTTCTCGGCCACGCATTGTTGCTGGTGTCGATATCTGCCGTCTCCCAGTACGGGTCTTGTACCAGGCTTACCATCGGCTCGTCCGTGACGATCACCTTGCTGATCTTGTGCGGCGCATAGCGCCACACTTCGGCAGGCACGCGTTCGATGATCTTCTTGCCGCTTTTCAGTTCAATCTCCAGTATCAGCGGCATCACCAGGCCACCGAGATTCGAAAAGTCGACCAGGTACAGATGCTTGCCCATGTTGCGCTGTTCCAGCAGCTGTCTCTCCCACGGCTCCAGCGCTTCCTGCTCTTCCGCATAGCTGTTGCGGTCCTTGTTGGTGACCGTAAATTCATCGTGCCGGTTATAGAAATCCTTCAGCGCGGGATCGACATCGACCTTCTTCGGCAGCGCCTTGTTGCGCTGGTCCGAGATCGAGATGGGCTGCGCGGCCTTCTGCGCCTTCTTCCACGCTTTCTCGACTTCCGGATTCTTCGTGCTCACGCCATATTCGCTGATGCCGTCGATGCTGATGTCGACCGCGTCCGTGGTATAGAACCAGCCGCGCCAGAACCAGTCCAGGTCCGTGCCGGAAGCGTCTTCCATGGTGCGGAAAAAGTCGGCGGGAGTCGGGCGCTTGAACTTCCAGCGCAAGGCGTACTGCCTGAAGGCGAAGTCGAATAGTTCGCGCCCCAGGATGGTCTCGCGCAGGATGTTGAGTGCCGTGGCCGGCTTGTCGTAGGCATTCGCCGTGAACTGCAGCAAGGACTCGGAATTGGTCATGATGGGCACCTGGTTCTGGCTGCGCATGTAGTCAACAATCTTGCGCGGCTCGCCATTCCAGGAGGGGAAATGCTCTTCCCACGCCTGCTCGGCCAGGTACTGCAGGAAGGAATTGAGGCCCTCGTCCATCCACGTCCACTGGCGCTCGTCCGAGTTGACGATCATGGGAAAATAATTGTGGCCCACTTCATGGATGATCACGCCGATCAGGTCATATTTGGCCGTCTTCGAATACGTGAGTTCTCCCGTCTTCTTGTCCTTCACGGGGCGTCCGCCATTGAACGCAATCATCGGGTACTCCATGCCGCCGACGGCGCCATTGACGGAGATCGCGTTCGGATACGGATAGTCGAAGCTGTACTTGTTGTACTGCTCGATCGCGTGCACGACGGCGCGCGTGCTGTACTGCTGCCACAGCGGATTGCCCTCGTTAGGATAGTAGGACATGGCCATCACGCGCTTGCCGCCGCTGTCCAGTCCCTGCGCATCCCAGATGAACTTGCGGCTCGAGGCCCACGCCACGTCGCGCACATTGGCCGCCTTGAAGTGCCAGGTTTTCATGCCCACCGCTTTACTCTTTTCCGCCACCAGCGCCTCGGCGGGCGTGATCACCAGCAGCGGCGTATTGCTGTTCTTCGCCCGCGCCAGGCGTTCGCGCTGCACCGCGCTCAGCACGCTAGCGGGGTTTTGCAGTTCGCCCGTGGCGGCCACCACATGGTCGCCCGGCACCGTCAGGTACAACTCGTAATCGCCAAACTCCAAGGTGAATTCGCCGGAGCCGAGGAACTGCTTGTGCTGCCAGCCGACGGCGTCGTAATACGCAGCCATACGGGGGAACCATTGCGCGATCTGGAAAATCGCGTTCTTGTCGTCTTCAAAGTACTCATAACCGGAGCGCTCGACCAGCACCTTCTGGTCATTGATCTGATACGACCAGTCGATGCTGAAAGTGACGCTCTGGCCAGGCGCCAGCGCCACCGGCAGATCGATGCGCAGCATGGTCTGGTTGACCGCATGCGGCAGCGGCTTGCCGTTGGCCGCTTTCACGGCGGTGAGCTTGAAGCCGCCGTCGAATTCGCGGCCCGCATGGATGGCGCGCAAGTCCTCGAATTTCAGCGCTTCATCCTCGCTGCCGCTCAACCAGGCCTGGCGCGATGGCGCGCTCAATACGCGGCGCTGGTCGGCATCCTGGCGCAAGCCATTCTGGTCCAGCTGCAGCCACAAGTACGCAAGGCTGTCGGGCGAGCGGTTGTGGTAGGTGATCTGTTC
The DNA here is from genome assembly GCF_900099875.1 of Janthinobacterium sp. YR213. Classification (NCBI taxonomy): domain Bacteria; kingdom Pseudomonadati; phylum Pseudomonadota; class Betaproteobacteria; order Burkholderiales; family Oxalobacteraceae; genus Janthinobacterium; species Janthinobacterium sp. YR213. Next base: position 327,313 of record NZ_FNDA01000003.1, read on the forward strand.
GCTGGCCGTGATGGCGCGACGTGCCTCATCGAGCGTGGCGCGGATCACGTAATCAGCGCGCTGCTGCCAGTAGGCGTGACCCGGCGCACCGGACGCCGTGCGGTAGGCATTCGGCGTAGGCAGCAATTCTTCCAGCTGGCGGAACTTGTCGTCGAAGGGCGCGGCGGCGCACAGGCCGGACAAGGGAGCAAACAAGGTCACACATAAGGCAAGCAAGCGGACAAGGACCGGCATGGCGCATTCCATCTGGGAGTCGTGGGCACACTGCATTCTAAGTCGAGTCTGTTTGCAAATCGATCATTGTTGTCGAAGTCCCACACACCAGGCCGCAGCATCCCCCGCCGGTACTGGCGCCGGCGCGGGCATTGGCGTATGATGCGCCTCGAACATTGGGGAGTAGTCGTCCCGCGGTCCTGCCGCGGGAACCTGTATCAACATGATTGGCCCGCAGGCCATGGTGCAGGTGGTTGCAGAACTTGACGAGACCATTGATCCAGGGCGGCCGCATGGGCCGGAGTCGCCCGTGGATCATTGGTTAATTCGTCCGGCCCGCGTACTCTTGCAATCTCATGGAAGCATTCCTCATCTCCACCGGCATCGTCGGTCTCGCTGAAATCGGCGACAAAACCCAACTCCTGGCCTTTTTGCTGGCCGCCAAATTCCGCAAGCCCCTGCCCATCGTGCTGGCGATCTTCGTCGCCACCATCGCCAATCACGCGTTTGCCGCCGCCGTCGGTACCTGGATCACCAGCATGCTGGGGCCCGATGTGCTGCGCTGGGTACTGGGCGTATCATTCCTCGCCATGGCCGCCTGGACCCTGATCCCCGACAAGCTCGATGAAGGCGAAACGAAGCTGGCCAGGTATGGCGTCTTCCTGACCACTCTGATCGCCTTCTTCATGGCGGAAATGGGAGACAAGACGCAGGTGGCGACCGTAGCGCTGGCGGCGCGCTATCACGACATTGTCTCTGTTGTGCTGGGCACCACCTTCGGCATGATGCTGGCCAACGTGCCGGCCGTCTACCTGGGCGACAGGATCGCCAACCGCGTCCCGCTGCGCCTCGTGCACGGCATCGCGGCGCTGGTCTTTGCCGTGCTGGGCGTGGCCACCCTGCTGGGCGCGGGCGCGGCACTAGGGTTCTGAGGCAGCCTGATATAATTTCTCATTTACAATATTCATGCTCATAATTACAATGTCGGCGACATGAGTACCGGCGCGCCCATCCCGAGCGGGCAGCGCGCCTTCTTGAGGAATGTATGCAGTTAAACAGAAAAGTGGCGGCGCTGTGCCTGGCCGCTTGCGCCAGCCAGCCTATCGCCGCCCTGGCGATACCCTTGAACTACCACCGCCAGACAGCAGCGCAGTCCGCGCCCGAAGTACGCACGCGCGACCTGCTGCTGTTCGGCGCCGGCTTGATCCTGCTGGCTGGCCGGCGCCGGCCAGAACACGACACCTGGACAATACTAGAGCAGCAGTAGCACCGCATACTCGCGGCCCTCGTCGCGCAAGGCAATGCTGTTGCCGCCCTGCGCGACGCCATCGAGCGACAATCCCGCAGGCCGCCCCTGCGCCTGCTCCACCGTAATGGCATAACTGCTGGCACCGAAGCGGTAATGCAGCTTGAAGCTGTCCCATTCGGCCGGCATGGTGGGCGCCATGCGCAGCACGTTCGCTTCACGCGTCAGGCCCAGCAGGGATTCGACGATCAGGCGGTACAGCCAGCCCGACGATCCCGTGTACCAGCTCCAGCCGCCGCGTCCCACGTGCGGCGCGACGGCATACACATCGGCCGTCACCACATACGGTTCCACCTTGTAGCGCGCCACCGCTTGTGCGTCCATGCCATGGCGCACGGGATTGATCATGCGCAGCAGTTCCCACGCCTTTTCGCCGTCACCCAGGCGCGCAAACGCCATCGCCGTCCAGATGGCCGCATGCGTGTACTGGCCGCCGTTCTCGCGCACGCCCGGCACATAGCCGCGGATATAGCCGGGATTGAGGTCGGCTTTGTCGAACGGCGGATCGAGCAGCTGGATCACGCCGGAATCACGGCGCACTAGGCGCGCATCGACCTGGCGCATGGCGCCGGCAACCCGCTCCTTGTTGGCAGCGCCCGACAGCACGCCCCAGCTTTGCGAAATCGAATCGATCTGGCACTCCTCGTTCGTGTGCGAACCCAATGGCGTGCCGTCGTCGAAATACGCGCGCCGGTACCACTCGCCATCCCACGCATGTTCCTCGACGCTGGCCGCCAGTTTCACGGCTTCGTCGCGGCAGAACTGGGCAAACGCAGCATCGCCGCGCAGCACGGCCACCTCGGCAAAGCGCTGCAGCACTTCGTACAGGAAGAAGGCCAGCCACACGCTCTCGCCCTTGCCATGTTCGCCCACCTTGTCCATGCCGTCGTTCCAGTCGCAGGAACCGATCAACGGCAAGCCGTGCACGCCCAGGCGCAAGCCATGGCGGATGGCGCGCACGCAGTGCTCGTACAGGTCGGCCGACTCGCCCGAACGCACGGGGAGGTCGTAATACGAATCCTCTTCCGGCTTGACGGCGCGGCCCTCGATGAAGGGCGCCACTTCCGACAGCACGTTGACGTCGCCCGTGGCGATCACATAGCGGCAGGCGGCCAGCGGCAGCCACAGGTAATCGTCGGAGCAATGCGTGCGCACGCCACGGTCCGATGGCGGATGCCACCAGTGCTGCACGTCGCCTTCGACAAACTGGTGCGCCGCACACAGCAGCAAGTGATTGCGCAGCAGCTGCGGCGCCGTGTGGATCATCGCCATCGCATCTTGCAGCTGGTCGCGGAAACCGTAGGCGCCGCCCGACTGGTAGTAGCCGCTGCGCGCCCACAGGCGGCAGGCGATGGTCTGGTACATCAGCCAGCCATTGGCGATCACGTCCAGCGATGGATCGGGCGTTTCGATGCGCACGGCGCCCAGATTGCCTTCCCAGTGCGCGCGCACCGCGTCGAGCGCACTGCGGGCCGCATCCTTGCCCGCATGGCGCTGCACCATGGTGCTGGCGTCCGCATTGCGGCGCCCACCCACACCGAGCAGGAAGACGATTTCACGTTCCTGCCCCGGCTGCAATTCAAACGGTACCTGGATGGCCGCGCACGGATCCAGCCCCGTGCCCGCCTTGCCGGACAGGCGCACGCGGCGCAAGGCGGCCGGCTGCGCCAGGCTGCCATTGCGGCCGATGAATTCATTGCGGTCGCAAGTGATGGAGCGGATGCTGGCATCCGTATTGAAGAAGCCGACCCGGCCCGAAAACTCCGTGTTGTAGTTATTGCGCGCAAACAGGGCGCCGCTGATCGTGTCGACCTCCGTGGCCACATGCATGCCGGACTTGGCGCGCAGGTCGGCCATCACCCATTCCACATAGCCCGTGACGGACAGGCGGCGCGGCACGCCGCTGTCGTTGCGCACATTGATGACCGAATATTTGACGGCCGCATCGAGCGCCACATAGGTGCACAGTTCCGTGGCGATGCCGCCCTCGCTGTGTTCAAACACGCTGTAGCCGAAGCCGTGGCGCGTGACGTAGTCGCCGCTGCCGCGCGCGGGCAGGGACGAGGGTGACCAGAACTGGCCCGTTTGCTCGTCGCGCACATAGAACGCTTCGCCGGACAGGTCGGACACGGGGTCGTTCTGCCATGGCGTGAGGCGGAATTCATGCGCATTCTCGCTCCACGTATACGCCTGGCCGGCTTCGGACACCACCGTGCCGAATTGCGCATTGGCCAGCACGTTCGACCACGGCGCCGGCGTCTGCTTGCCCTCTCCCGTGGTAATCACGTATTCGCGGCCATCGGGCGTGAAGCCGCCGAGGCCATTTTCCAGGATCAGCTCGCGCGCCTGCGCCCGGTGCGGCACGCCGCCATGTTCGCGGGCCGGGTCCTGCAGCAGCGGCGGCATGCGCAGCACGGGGCTCGGCGGACGCTTGACCTGCTCGGCCAAAGTGCCGCGCAGATCGCTGATGATGGCGCGTGCCACCGATTGCAGCAAGATGCGGTCCTCGTTGGCGATCTGCTCGGCCAGGCGCACGAAGATGCCGCCCGGGCGGTCGATCGCCTGCGCGTCGATGCCCGAGGCGATCAAGCCCATGATCTGGTCGTGCAGCAGCTGGCGGTAGCCCGACTGCTCTTCATACCAGATCACCAGGTCGACGATCAGGCCTTTCAGGCGCCAGTAGGCATGCGCCTGCACCATCTGGCGCGCCAGTTCGATATTGGCCGCGTCGCGTATCTGCAGCAGCACGATGGGCAAGTCGCCGGAAATGGCATACGCCCACAGGCCCGACTGGCCACGCTGGTTCTTGATCAGGATGCTGGCCTCGGCGCGCAGGGCCGCATTCGGATAGATCACGGCATTGGCCAGGCGCGCATACAGCTGCGCGTCCGCTTCGCTGGCATTCAACTGGCGCAGCACCACCTGGCTGTGCGTCCAGGCCAGTTCGAACACGCGGTCGGCCAGGTGGCGGTCCTGGTATTTGTCAATCAGGTGCAGTGCCGCGTCGCGCTGCTCCACCATGCCGGTGACGCTGTCGACGGTGACGGCCTGATCGGGTTCGAGCGTGATGACATAGCGGATGGCCACAATGGGATCGAGCACGGAGCCGTGGCCGCCACCGAGCGGGCCACTTTCCTGCAGCGCCTGCGGCAGTTGCACCGTATTGCCGCGGCCGATGAAGCGCGCGCGGTCCGTCTCGAACGATACTTCGTAGCGCTCGATATCGTGCACCGTCATCACATGCAGCAGCCACGGCATCTGCTCTTCCTTGGAGCGGGGCCGGCGCGTACATAAAATCGCTTTTTCATGCGCGAGGATTTCTGTCTGTACGAACAGCTTGCTGAACGCGGGATGGGCCGCATCGGCCGCCGCCGGCGCCATCACCACTTCGGCAAAACTGGTGATCTCGATGCGCCGCTGGCGGTTCGAATTATTGCTGATGCGCGTGCGGCGGATTTCGATGTCGTCCTCGGGCGAGACGACGATTTCCGTGTACAGGTCGAGGCCATGGTCGGCACGGCGGAACTCCGCCCGCCCCTCGGAAAAGATCACTTCATATTTCTTCGGTTCGGCCAAGGTGGGCTGGTACATGGTGGACCAGACGGCACCGTCGTCGAGGTCGCGCAGGTAGCAGAAATTGCCCCAGTTATCGCGCGTGCTGTCTTCGCGCCAGCGCGTCACGGACAGGTCTTTCCAGCGGCTGTAGCTGCCGCCCGCATTGCTCACCATGACGTGGTAGCGGCCATTCGACAGCAGCTGCGTTTCCGGCACGGCGCTGTTGGCTTGCGTGAGGATGCGCATCGGCATGGCTTGCTCGGGCGCGCCGCTGCGCAGCACCGCCAGTTCGGCTGTGTTCGAGTAGAACGCGCCGGCCTGCGGCGTGCGTTCCTGCAGCACCAGCAAGGCCGATTGCAGCAGCGGATCGGACTCGAAACGGCGCTGCATCGGACGGTCGTGCAGCAGGTAGCTGAGAGCCAGAAAGCCCATGCCCTGGTGGTGCACCATGAAGGAGCGGATGATGGCGCTGCCCTGCCCGCGCGGCAGGCGCGCCGTCGTGAAATCGATGGCTTCAAAGAAGCCGTAACGGCCCATGTAGCCGGCCGCCTGCATGCGCTGCAGGTTCTGGCAAGACGCTTCCGGCTGGACCATCAGGCCCATCATGCTGGCATATGGCGCCACCACCAGATCGTCAGCCAGGCCCCGTTTCAAACCCAGTCCCGGCACGCCGAAGGCGCGGTATTGATAGTTCAAACTGGCGTCGACCGTGTTGTAGCCGGATTCGGAGATCCCCCATGGCACGTCGCGCTGGCGGCCATAGTCGATCTGCGCCTCGATGACGGAGTGGTAGGTCTGGTCAAGCAGGGTATTCGGGTAGTTCGGCATCACCAGCAGCGGCATCAGGTACTCGAACATCGAGCCGCTCCACGACAGCAGCACGGGCTGGCCGGCCACCATGCACAGCTGGCGGCCCAGGGCGAACCAGTGCTCCTGCGGCAGCTGGCCTTGGGCGATGGCGATGAAGCTGGCCAGGCGCACTTCGGAAGCCAATAAATCGTAGTAGCTGGGGTCCAGGCGCCGCTCGCTGACGTTGTAGCCGATGGCCAGCAGTTTGGTCGATGGGTTGTACAGGAACGCGTACTCGATCTGCGCGAAGTCGCGCGCCTGGCCCGCCGCGTGGGCGATATCGCGCATGTGGCGGCCCGCCTGTTCGCGGCCCTGCGCCAGCAAGGCGGCCAGCTCCGAAGGCGTGCCTTCCGGCGTTTCCAGGCTGGCCAGTTCGCGCAGGGTCGGCACGCGCAGCCACGCAGGATCAACGCCCGCCTGCGCCGCCCATGGCGCCAGCTGCAGCAACTCGGCCAGCGCCGCGCGGCACTGGCGCGCCAGCGCACCGCTCCACATGGACAGCTCGCCATCCTCGCTTTGCAAGGTCAGCGACAGCAGTGCGTCGGCAGCGCCATTCGCGGCGGAGAGATAGGCATGCCATTCGGCCAGGCTGGCGGGCGCGGCCTGCGCCTGCAGCAGGCTCATGCTCTCACGCATGGCCTTGCTCTCGCCTTCGGCGGCGATGAATTCCTGCAGCACTTGCGCCGTCGTGCGGATGCCCTGCACCACCTGCGCGCCGATGATCGGGACGTCGTACAGTTCCACCAGTCCCGGCTGCAAGGTCAGCAGATGGCCGGCCAGGTTGCCGCTGTCGACCGTCGAGATGTACATCGGCTGCAGCGCCTTCAGGGTCTGCGTGTCGTACCAGTTATAGAAGTGGCCCTGGAAACGTTCCAGCTCACCCATGCTGTGCAGGGTGGCGCGGCTGCGCTCGATCAACTGGCCCAGGGTGAGGTAGCCGAAATCGTAGGCCGTCAAATTGGCCAGCAGCGCCAGGCCGATATTCGTCGGCGAGGTGCGGTGCGCCACCACCAGGTTCGGATGCTCCTGCATGTTATCGGGCGGCAGCCAGTGGTCGTCCGGCCCGACGAAGGTATCGAAATAGGCCCAGGTCTTGCGCGCCACGCCATGCAGGAAGCGTCCCTGTTCGGCCGACAGGCGCGCCACGGCACGCTCGATGGGGCGGCTGATCCACCAGGCGATGGCGGGTGCGGCCAGCCATAGCAGCAGCACCACGGCGGCGGCGGGCAAGGCCTCGGGGCGCCAGTAGAGCAAGGCGCCGAAGGCGGCCAGCGCCAGCGCGGGCGAGCACCACATGGCGCGCCAGCTGTCGGCCTGCGAACCCGACGATACATGCAGGTTCGAGGCGCGCCAGTCGAGCAAGTGCTTGTGCGACACGCCCAGGCGCCACAGGGTACGCACGATGGCGTCCAGGCTGATCCACGCTTCATACGGCAGGAAGACGAGGGTCAGCATGGCGTGCGAAAACTGCACGCCGCAGCGCCGCTCGAACGCGGCCAGGTGCTGGCGCCACAGGGTGTCGCGCGGTTTGCGCAGCAAATCGTACAGGGCCGAAAACACGGGCGGCAGGAAGATGATGGCCAGCACGGCCGCGCTCCAGAATGCCACCTGCGGCAGGAAGCCCCACGCCAGCAGCAGCGACAAGGTGGTGGCCGGCGCCACGACGCTGCGGCGCAGGTTGTCGAACAGCTTCCAGCGCGACAGCATCGACAAAGGATTGCGTTCGCGCTTGCCGGCGCGGCCCGGCACCCGGCCCAGCAGCCAGCCGATCAGCTGCCAGTCGCCGCGGATCCAGCGCTGGCGGCGGCTCACGTCGGCGTCATAGCGGGCCGGGTATTCCTCGTACAGCTGCGAGTCGCTCAGCAAGCCGGCGCGCAGGTAGCAGCCTTCCAGCAAATCGTGGCTGAGGATTTTATTGTCCGGCAGGCGCTGGCCCAGCACGCGCTCGAACATGTCGAGGTCATAGATGCCCTTGCCGATGAAGGAGCCTTCATAGAACACGTCCTGGTACAGGTCGGAGACGGTGCGCGTGTAGGGGTCGATGCCCGGCTCGCCGCCGCACAGCAGCTCGTAGCGCGAGGCGTTGGCACTGGGCAGCGCCACGGCCACGCGCGGCTGCAAGATGCCGTAGCCGGCCACCACGCGCGTGCCGGCCGCGTCCAGCACGGGACGGTTCAGCGGGTGCATCATGGTGGCGATGAATTCGCGCGCCGCGTCGCGCGGCAGCTGCGTATCCGTGTCGAGCGTGATCACGTATTTGATCGTGCGCAGGCCGCGCAACTCGCCTTCCACCAGCGAGAATTTGTCGCGCGCGCCGCCCCGCAAAAATGCGTGCAGGTCGGACAATTTACCGCGCTTGCGCTCCTGCCCCATCCACGCATTCTGCTGCGAATTCCACAGGCGCGGACGGTGCAGCAGCAGGAACGGCCCCACCTGGCCCAGCTGTTCCGGGTCGGCCGGGTCGCCGTTTTCCTTAGCCGCCACGCCCTCCACGCGGTATTTCTCGTTCAAGCCACGGATGGTCTCCTGCGCCTGGCGCAGCAAGGCTTCGTCGCCCGGCATCGTTTGCGCTTCCGCGTCGACGAAGTCGGTCAGCAGGCAAAAGCGCAGGTTCGGATCGCGGTTGGCGAGATAACGCACTTCCAGCGCCTCGCACAGGGCCGCCACGTTTTCCTGGCTGTAGATCAGGGTCGGCACGACGACCATGCCGCGCGCATCCGATGGAATGCCGGCCTGGTAATCCATGCGCGGCAGCGGATGCGGCGACGTCATCAGGGTCGCCAGCCAGTTCACCACGGCCACGGCCAGCTGGCTGCTGCCCAGCAGCGCCAGCGCACCCAGCGCCGCCAGGGGCCAGCCCTGCACGCCATGGCGCACGGCGCGCTCGAGCAGCAAGGCGCTCGTCGCCAGGGTCAGGAACGAGATCGCGCCCAGGTAGACGGCCAGCGGCGCGGCGCGCGCCGTATGCTGCAGCGCCTCGATGAAAGGCAGCCTGGCGCCGGCCTGCTTTTCCAGCACCAGCACGCCGCGCCCCACCAGGTAAAAGCCGATGTGGCCGCGGCGCGCGTCATTGCCGTTGCCGTGCGTGTGCGCCAGTTGCACCACCATCTCGGCCACCTCCACTTCGCTGCGCGCGCTGCGCTTGGCGATGCGTTCGATGGCATGGCGGTAGCTGTCGCGCGTGGCGAAATCCATCAAGCCATACGTGCCGGCCGGGTCCAGGCGCAGGGTCTGCTCGACCACGCTCATGGTTTCGACGAATTCCTGCCAATCCATGGTGCCGAGAAAACGCAGGCTGCCGATGCTGTTGGCGATCGACACCTGGTCGGCCGCCTGCTGCCCGATCTCGGACTGGATCTGCTGCTCGATGGTGAGGCCCGACTCGGCCAGCTTGTGCGTCAGCCACGATAGCGCCAGGGTCAGCGAGGAACTCTGTCCCTGCAGGCGGCGCGACAATTCGGCCACGAAGGCGCTGGTCATCGGCGGATTCGAACGTGCCATGTCTGCCACCAGCAGTATCAAGCCGCTGGGATTGCGTTCGGCGATCTCCGTCATCTGGTCGGCCCAGGTATTGGCCAGGTCGCGCTGCATGCGGTCATCGGCCACGCGTACGGCGACGCGGCGCAGGTTTTCGATCAGGGCCAGACGCAGCATGATGGGTACGGCCCACAGCTCGCCCAGGGTCAAGGTGGCCACGTCCTGGTAAGCCTCGACGAAGTGGCACAGGTTTTCCAGGTCGACGCGGCCATCGCCATGCGAGATGATTTCCAGCGCGATCTTGTACACGCGCGGACAGCCGGCATCCGCCCCAGAGGTCAGCCGTGGCAGCTCCTTGCTGTAGTTCTTCGGCAAATGCCGCCGCGTGGTGCGGATCTGCTCTTCGATCAGGTAAAAATTATCGAGCAGCCATTCCGAGGCGGGCGTGACCTGGCGCCCGCTTTTCACCGTGGCCGTCAGCTCGTTGACGGTAGCCGTGATCAGGGCCGCATTGTCGGCCAGGCGCGCCAGCAGGCGGTCGCGGCCATGATGCCGACCTACCGCATGGCCGGCGGCCACGTGCTTGCCGTGGGCGGCCATCTGGATGGCGCTGAATAATTCGGAACGCAGGGGCAAGGCGTCGTCGCGCGCGGCGTCGAAGGTGTCCGGTGCGAGGGAATGGTCGCGGAAGATTTCCCTGACTTTGGAAATCTGTTCCTTGATCTGCTGCGTGACAACTGCTGTGTACTCTTTCAACTTGGCCTCGCTAGGTGCGCGCAGGCAGCCAGCGGCCGCCGTCACGCTGGCCCAGTCTGAAGAACACGATCGGACACTGGCGAAGACGGAAAGCGAAGCGCCGGAGCGTTGCGACGAATCTCAGGGTATAGGGAGATTTTCTGAACTTCATCGTAGGGGCGCCCTGTGCGCAAGACCGTGCGCTAGCGTACATACCCGGCGCTTTAGGGGTGTGCCGGCAAAGAAATCAGCGAGTAAAACGGGAGAAAAATTCCTGGAGGAAATGAACGGAGGGAAATGAGTAGCAGCACCGTGCCAATGATGGCACGGTGCAATATTTCAACGGGGAAACCTCAACCCTGTCAAGCCGCGATGGCCAGCGGGTGGCGCGTCGCCTCCGCCATCGCCATGCCGCCGTTGAGTTGCCATGCCGCGCCGTGACCGAGGCGGCGCAGGCAGGCAGCGGCGCGCGCGCTGCGGTTGCCGCTGCGGCAGAAAAAGACCAGCGGGCGCTGCGGCTGCTGCAGCCACGCGGCTACCTGGCCCGCCAGGCGGCTCAGCGGCACACTGCGCACGGCGCAGCCCTCGAATACCGTGCCGGCGCAAGCCGCGTGTTCATACGCTTCGCGCACGTCGACAAGGATGGCGTCGGGATGCTGGCGCAGGAAGGCGGGCAAGGCGACCGCATCGAGCTGCAGTTCGGCGGCAGGCACGATACCTTCGTGCACGCTGCGTACGGTGCCGCAAATGCTGCCGTCGTCGCCTGACGCGCACAGCACGGTGTCTTGCGTCAGCAGCGCCGCATCCAGCAGGGGCGCCAGCGCCTCGGGCGCCAGGTTGCCGATGAAGGCGAAGCGCTGATCGAGCAGGTACACATGGTTTTCACCACACTCGACGCGGCGCAGGCGCTGCTGGCCCAGTGCCAGCTCACCGTCGATATCGATGCGGCCCACCTGCTCGATGGCGAGTTCCTGCAGCAATGCCAGGCGCGCCACGCCATGGTCGGCTGGCGGCGCCGTGTGCACGATGGCGCGCAAGGCCAGCTGCTGGCAGCGGATGAAGGCGGCCAGGCGCGGCACGAGCGCGGCGACCGGATCGATGACGACACAACTGGCGCTGGCAGCGTCGCTGATCAGCCAGGTGCACTGGCCATCCACGCTCAGCTGGATTATGCCGTCCTGCGCGTCGTCCTGCGGCGATGGCGCCAGCGCCGACGGCAGCAGACAGCTGCTGCGCAGGGCCTCGCCACAGCGCTCGATGCGCGCGCAGGCAGCGGCTATCGTCGCCGCGTCGATCAGGGGGCCGAACGACAGGCGGATGGCCGAGCTGGCGCGCCATTGCGGCACGTGCATCGCTTCGAGGACATAGCTGGGGAGCGCCTTGGCGGCGGAGCAGGCGCTGCCCGAACTGACGCGCACGCGCGCCGCGTCGAACAGGTCCAGCAGCTCTTTTGAGGACAGGCCCGGCACGGAAAAATTAAGCGTCGTCGACAAGGACAAGTCGAACGGCATATTGAAAACGATGCCGGGAAACGCCCGTTCCAGGCTGGCCACCAGCTGCTCGCGGAAAGCGGCCAGGTCGGCGTGGCTGCGGAAGGTCTTGCCATCGTCGAGCGCGGCCAGCACGGCGCCCAGCGCGGCGATGCCGGCCATGTTTTCCGTGCCCGAGCGCAGGCCCGCTTCCTGGCCGCCGCCCATCATCAGGGGCGTAAACGGCGCGCCGGCGCGCACGTACAGCATGCCGATGCCCTTGGGCGCATACAGCTTGTGGCCGGAAAACGGCGCGTAGTCGATGCGCGTGGCGGCCAGGTTCAGTTTCAGCTTGCCCAGCGCCTGCACGCAATCGACCATCCAGTAGGCGTCAGCGCCCCGTTCCTGCAGCAACTGGGCGATGGCGGACAAATCGCTGACGACGCCCGTTTCATTATTCGCCGCCATCGTGCACAGCATGGCGGCGTCGCCGATCAGCGCGCCCAGGGCCTGCAGATCGTGGCGCCCTTGCGCATCGACAGGCAGCTTGCGCACTTCCAGGTTCAGGCCCAATAAGCGGTTCCAGTGCGCCAGGCTTTCCGGCACGGCCTTGTGCTCGGTCGCGCCATACAGCAGCAGGCTGCCGATGCGCTTGCCCGCATCGCGCCGTTCGCGCAGCGCGCACAGGGCGGACAGCACGGCCGTCTGGATACCTTCGGTGGCGCCGCTATTGAACATCAACCGGCCGTCGCCCACTCCCAGCAAGCCGCTGGCGCGCCGGCGCACGCCATCCATCATGGCCTTGGCCTGCAATCCCGTGGCATGAGTGCTGCTGGGATTGCCATAGCCCTGCTCCATCGCTTGCCGGGCGGCGGCAACGGCGGCGGGCAGCACGCAGGTGGTGGCATTGCTGTCGAGGTAGATTTCTTTCATGATGGCAGTCTGAGTATTCTATAAAAGGGCGCAGCTAAAAAGGGGGGCAGAGCAAGCGGCTGAAACATATGGATAGTCTACCGGCCTGCACCCGTGAAGATATGCCAAAAGACACTGCAACTACGGTACTATGCAGCATGTTCATGCCATAAAAACCGAAATAACAAAATGAATTCACCAAACACCTCGCTCGACAAATTCGACTGCGCCATCCTCGCCGCGCTGCAGCAGGACGGCACCCTGTCGATCGCCGCCCTCAGCGAAAAGATCGGCCTGTCGAGCACGCCATGCTGGAAACGGGTCAAGCGCCTGGAGGAAGAGGGTTATATCGAGAGCCGCGTGGCCATCGTCAACCGGCAAAAAGTGGGGTTGCCCGTGACCGTCTTCGTCAGCGTGCGCACGGGCCAGCACGATGAGAAATGGCTGCGCCGCTTTGCCGCCGCCGTCATCGTCTTGCCGGAAGTACAGGAATTCCACCGCATGAGCGGCGACATCGACTACCTGCTGAAAGTCGTCACCACCGACATCAAGGGTTATGACACTTTCTATAAAAAGCTCATCAAGGCCGTGCAGCTGACGGGCGTGTCCTCCGCCTTTTCCATGGAACAGATCAAATGCAGCACGGAATTGCCGCTGGAATTGATCGCCCACGGCTTGCCTGCCTGAAGCGTTTTCCATCCACGCCGGGCGGACATGGAAAATCACGTTGCTGCAATGCAACATAAATGAGCGAAAAGCAGCAATGGTGCGGCGGGACGCGCAGCGCGGCCGGTATACTGTCCGCTTGTCTGCCCGCTTTTCTGCACCTTGTGCAGGCCACCATCCAAGGTCTTCCATGTCTCTGCTCCGCCGCCTCTCCATCCAGAAAAAACTCCTGTTCAGCATGGGCTTGTGCCTGCTGCTCTTCATGGCGATCTCGTCCTTCCTCAGCGTGCGCATGAGCAGCGACTACGTGCGCGAACGCGTCGTCAGCCAGGAATTGCCGGCGCAAGTGGGCGAGATCCGCAACGACGTGCTGCGCCAGATCAGCCAGCCGCTGTCCGTGGTGCAGACCATGGCCAACGATGTCTACCTGCAAGACTGGGAAGACGCTGGCTTGCCCGACAGCGGCATCGCCACCTTCCAGCGCTACGCCAGCGTGGTCAAGGAAAAGAACAAGGCGGCCTCGATCAACTGGGCTTCCGCCAGCACGGGCAAATACTTCACCACGGACGGCTTGCTGCGCACCCTGGACAAGAACCAGGCGGCCGACCAGTGGTTTTATGGCTTGCTGGCCGGCGACAAGGCCTATACGCTCGACATCGACAAGGCGGAAAACTCCAGCGACCTGATGTTGTACCTGAATGCGCGTGGCCAAACGGCGGGCGGCAAGCAGATCGCGGCCGGCCTGGGCCTGTCCATCAATGCGCTGGCCGACACCATCCGCAGCTACAAGATCGGCCAGACGGGGCATGTCTACCTGGCGCGCGCCAACGGCGTGCTGCTGGTGCACCGTGACACCGCCCTGGCCGATGGCAAGCATCAACTCAAGGATTTGCCGGGCTTTAGCGATACCCTGAGCCAGAGCCTGTTGACGGGCAACAAATACGCGTACGCCATCTATGACGCGCCTGCGGGACGCCAGTTCGTCGCCGCTTCCTTCGTGCCGGAATTGAATCTGTATGTGATGGCTGAAGTACCGGAAGCGGAAGTGCTGGGCAATGTCACGCGATCGGCCCTGATCGCCGCCCTGATCGCCGGCCTGGTCGGTGGCGGCATCGCCCTGCTCATCATTTATGTCATCAGCCGCGCCATCGCCGCCCCCGTCGCGCGGGCGGCCGACATGCTCAGCGAGATCGCCAGCGGGAATGGCGATCTGAGCCGCCGCATGCCCGTCGAATCGGAAGACGAGGTCGGTGCGCTGGCCGCCGCCTTCAACCGCTTCGTCGCATCGCTGAACGTGACGATACGCGAAGTTCGCGACAGTACCGGGGCCATTGCCAGCGCATCGAGCCAGATCGCGTCCGGCAACCTGGACCTGTCGGCGCGCACGGAAGCCCAGGCGTCGAGCCTGGAAGAAACAGCGGCAGCCATGGAAGAACTGACGTCGACGGTGAAACAGAACGCGGACAATGCGCGCCAGGCCAATCAGCTGGTGGTGTCGGCGTCGAGCCACGCCGTCAAGGGCGGTGAAGTGGTCGGGCAAGTCGTGCAGACGATGGGCGCGATTACGGAAAGTTCGCGCAAGATCGCCGACATTATCGGCGTGATCGACGGCATTGCCTTTCAAACCAATATCCTGGCGCTGAATGCGGCGGTCGAGGCGGCCCGCGCGGGTGAACAGGGCCGCGGCTTTGCCGTGGTGGCGACTGAGGTGCGCAACCTGGCGCAGAGGTCAAGCCAGGCGGCCAAGGAAATCAAGGACTTGATCGTCGACTCGGGCAGCAAGGTGGAAGCGGGAAGCAAGCTGGTCGACTCGGCCGGCGCCACCATGCAGGACATCGTCGTCTCCGTCCAGAGAGTCGCCGACCTGATGGGCGAAATCGCCTCGGCCAGCCAGGAGCAAAGCCAGGGCATCGCGCAGGTCAATGCCACGGTCACGCAGATGGATGACGCCACCCAGCAAAACGCGGCCCTGGTGGAAGAAGCGGCGGCAGCAGCCCAATCCCTGCAGGATCAGGCTGGGCGGCTGGCGCAGGTGGTCAGCGTCTTCAAGCTGGAAGAAAGCGGGCATGTGGCACCGCAGTCGCCGGCGCACAAGCCCATGCTGCCCACGCCGTCCCGCCCGACAGTGCCGGCCAGCGATGCGTGGGAAGAGTTTTAAGGAAATTACAGGGCAGGTGACTTCACGCTCGCCGCTTGCTTGAAGAAATCATAAATGCCGCTTTCGCTCATGCGGCGGGCATTTGCCAGTTCGCCGCCCTTGGTGGCGTACAGCACCTGGTTGTTGTCGCTCGATACGAGCACGGCAGCCGGGATGCCTTTCTTGAGCGGATTGCCATAGGCTTGCGCCACATCGAGGTTATGGTCGAAGTTACCCACGTCGACCTTGACGACCTTGAACTGCTGTTGCATCAACTCGGCGTTCTTGCCTTCCTTCAAGGCCCTGTCGAGCGCGCGGCAATCCTCGCACCAGTTCGCGCCAAAGATCAGCAAGACAGGTACGTGCGCCGTCTTGGCCTCGGCCAGCGCGCGCGCCACGTCGGCCTTGGCGTCGGCCGCCGCGTTGTACGGCAAATGCGGCGTGGCGACAGGGTTGCCCGGTGTGGGGGCGGCGGCAACGGCGGTGCCGGCAAGCAGCAGGCTGGCAAAGAAAAGGGAAACGAAACGGGAAACGCGCATGCGGGGCTCCTGAGAGAGATCGTGAAGCCAGCTGAACAGCTGCCAGCGGGCGTGATTGTCTAGAATATGCCTGCTTGTAGGAAATATCCACCATTTAATTGCACTGTGCTTATGCGGAAAACATATAAGCACCGCCAAGGAGAAGCCGCTTGAGCACGCCAGATACCCTGCCCCCGACTTTGTCCGGCGCCGCGCGCATGCTGCGCAGCGCCTATTCCGGCGGCATGCCAGACACGGCGTATTTCGCCGTGCTGGCCCTGCTGTATGACCACTTTTCCGACCGCAACCTGGCCGAGCTGATGGCCGCCGTCACGCACAAGGATGCTGAGACGGTCCTCAATGACATCTATGCCTGCGCCAGCAGCAAGCCGGAGCCGTCCAGCGTCGAGGCCGCCAAGAACTTGCTGGCGCAGCATGGCTTGCAGGCCGTCTGCGCCGAGGATTAATGCCGGCAGGCAGCGAAATGGAACGCATGGGATAATATGGGGCTCACACCGAGCAACGCGGCCCGAACGCGCCCTCCCCCATGACGACTTCTTTCCTGGCACGCTGGCTGCCGCAACCGAACAACGGCAGCCGCCGCGAACAATTACGCGCCTGCGCGGGCGCCATCTGCGGCTTGCTGCTGACGGGCCTGATCTGCCATTTCCTGCTGGCCCCCGACAGCGCCAGCGTCTACCTGATCGCACCCATGGGCGCCTCGGCCGTCCTGCTGTTCTGCCTGCCGGCCAGCCCGCTGGCGCAACCGTGGTCCGTGGTGGGCGGCAATGTCGTCTCCGGCCTGGTCGGCATGGCCTGCGTGAAATGGCTGGGCCCCAGCGTGGGCGTGGCGGCGCTGGCCGCCTGCCTGGCCATCGGCGCCATGTTTGCCCTGCGCTGTTTGCATCCGCCGGGCGGCGCCGTCGCCCTGACCACGGTGGTTGGCGGCGCCAGCGTGCATGCGGCCGGCTTTGAATTCGTCTTCATCACCGTGCTGTTCAATTCCGCCGTGCTGGTCGCTTGCGCCGTGCTGTACAACAACCTGACGGGGCGCCGCTACCCGCACATCCAGCAACTGGTCGCGCCGCATCCGCACGACACCAAGGATGAGGTGCCCAGCAACCGCCTGGGCTTTTCGCCGGACGACCTCGATGCGGTGCTGCGCCAGCACAGCGAAGTGCTGGACATCAGCCGCGACGACTTGCAAGCCATCTTCCTGCAAACGGAAATGCGCGCCTACCAGCGCCGCTTCGGCGTCGTCACCTGCGCCGACATCATGTCGAAAGACGTGCTCAGCGTGGAATTCGGCACGCCGCTCGATGTTGCCTGGCGCACCATGCGCGAGCATCAGGTGGGTGCCCTGCCCGTGCTGAACCGGGCGCGCCGCGTCATCGGCATCATCACGCAGACGGATTTCCTGCGCCACGGCGGCCTCGACGATTATCAGGGCATGCGCCAGCGCCTGCGCGGCCTGCTGCAGCGCAGCGGCTTGTCCCACAGCGACAAACCGGAAGTGGTGGGCCAGCTGATGACGCCGTCGCCGCACACGGCCCGCCTGGGCACGCCCATCATCGACCTCGTGCCCCTGATGGCCGATGCCGGCTACCATCACATTCCCATCCTCGACGATGAAGAGCGCCTGGCCGGCATCATCAGCCAGTCCGACCTGATGGCAGCCCTGTACGAAAGCCGCTTTGCCGAGGCGGTGGCATGACGCCATTCCAGGCACTGCTGGCTGGCCCCGGTGGCGGCTCCGCCGGCACGGTCGTCAGCGCGCACTTCTTCGGCAGCCAGCTGGCCATCGATGCACCCGGCTCCACTGTCGATGTGACGCAGCTGGTCGTCAGCGTGGGCGGTGTCGATGGACCGGAACTGTTCCTGAACTGGCTCGACGGACAAGGCCGGCAAGCCTCGCTCAAGCCGCTGACAGCGGACGATATCGCCACCGTCTTGCGCGAAGCGCCGGCCGCGCTGCAGCCGCAACTGCAGCGCCTGTGGGGCGAGCGCCAGCGCAACCGGCGGCAAGTATCGGGCTGGCTGGCCGGCTTGACGGGCGCGACCATCGTCGCCGCCGCCCTGCTGTGGTGGCAAGGCGGCCATGCCGTCGGCGCGCTGGCGGGATGGATCCCCTTGTCGACGGAAAAGCAGCTGGGCGAATTGGCCCTGGCACAAGTGCGCGCGCAGGGCGGCATCAACGAAAGCGGCGTGGCGCAGCAGACGGTGCAGGAGATCGGCCGCAAGCTGACGGCCGGTTCGCGCTACCAGTACCGCTGGCTGGTCAAGCAGGACGACACGGTCAACGCGTTTGCCATGCCGGGCGGCATCATCGTCGTGCATACGGGCTTGCTGCGCCAGGCAGCCGACCCGGGCGAACTGGCCGGCGTACTGGCGCATGAAGTGCAGCATGTGGAGCAACGCCATTCGCTGCGGCAAATGATCAGCAGCCTGGGCTGGGGCGCCTTGGTGGGCGTGACCATCGGCGACATCAGCGCCGTGGCCGCCATGCTGGCGCACCAGGCCGGCACCCTGTATTTCAGCCGCGACATGGAAGAAGAGGCGGACCGCCTGGGCTTGCTTGCCTTGCAGCGCGCACAGATCCGTCCCGACGGCATGCTGCGCTTTTTCCAGAAGCTCGACGACAAGGACAAGGCCAGCGTGCCGGGATGGATTTCCTCTCACCCGCAGACGGCGGCGCGCGCGCAGCAGATCCGCAGCCTGATCGCCGCCACGCCCTGCCCCGCCTGCGTCCCCTTGAACAGCCAGCACTGGCAGGCGATGAAAGCCGTGGTCGCGCCAGCGGACAAATAGCAACATTCCTCCCCAATAATTTGTCCAAACGCACTGGGCAATCGCGTATGCTTACGCCCCGGCTGTTCCATCGCGACCGGCCACCCCGACCTCGCTACGCCTCCGTTCATTCTCCTTCCTTACAAAGGACATCGCGCATGAAGCATCGTATTGCCGCCGGCACCCTCGGCACCCTGGCCATCTCCCTGTTGCTCGCCCATGCGCCCATGGCGCAAGCGGCCCAGCCCGCTACCAAAACCGTCGCCGTCAGCGCGCCGCAAGCCAAGCAGCGATTGCAGGTCGTGGCCGATCAGTACTACGATGCGCTGGCCCGTTTCGAGCCGATCAATGCCACCGAGAGCGGCGACAACCGTTTTGACGACCAGCTCGGTTCAGCCATCGTGCCCGCCGCGCGCGCGAAACAGTTCGCGCTGTACCGCCAGTACCAGAAGACCCTGCGCAGCATTGCCCGCGCACAGCTGTCGCACCAGGACCAGATCAACTACGATATCCTCGACTATGAACTGGCCACGGCACTGAGCTTCGAGCGCTTCCCCGAATACCTGCTGCCCTTGAACCAGATGGACAGCATGCCCGTCACCCTGGCCAACTATGCGGGCGGCGAGGCATCGCAGCCTTTGACCACGGTCAAGGAGTATGACGCTTACCTGAGCCGTATTGGCCAGTTGCCGGGCTGGATAGACCAAGCCATCGCCAACATGAAAGTCGGCATGCAAAAGGGCATCGTGCTGCCGAAGGCGCTGACGGAATCGGCCTTGCCGCAATTTAAAAAGCTCGTCAGCGCCACGCCGCAGGACAGCGTCTATTACACGCCGATCAAGAACTTGCCGGCCAGCTTTTCCGACGCGGACAAGGCGCGCCTGACGCAAACCTACACCGTCATCATCGGGGCCAAGCTGATGCCCGCGCTGCAGCGCCTGGCCACCTTCATGGAACGCGATTACCTGCCGGCCGGCCGCGCGAGCAGCGGCTGGAGCGCCCTGCCCGATGGCGCTGCCTGGTACCAGGCGCGCGTGGCCAGCAGCACCACCACGGATTTGAAGCCGGAGCAGATCCACGCCATCGGCTTGAAGGAAGTGGCGCGCATCCAGGAACAATATGCGATCGTGGGCCCGAAGATGGGCTACAACGGCCCGGCCGCCGGCTTGCCCGTGTGGGTGTCGGAACAGGCAAAATACCGCCCGTTCAAGACGGAACAGGAAGTGCTCGACGTCTACCGCAAGCTGAACGTGCTGCTCGACAGCAAATTGCCCGCCCTGTTCACCCTGGTGCCGAAGGCGCCGCTGGACTTGCGCCTGGAGCCTGAACTGAGCCGCGACACGGCCGCCGACCACTACACGGCACCGGCCGCCGACGGTTCGCGCCCCGGCGTGTTCTGGTCCGTCGTCACCGATCCGAAACTGTATGGCGACACGGGCATGACCACCTTGTTCCTGCACGAAGGCAAGCCTGGCCACCATTTCCACCTGGCGCTGGTACAAGAGATGGACTTGCCAAACTTCCGCCGTTTTGGCGGCAACAATGCCTTCACGGAAGGCTGGGCCCTGTATGCGGAAACCCTGGGCAAGGAAATGGGCCTGTTTGAGGATCCGGCCCAGTATTTCGGCCATTTGAACGACGAGATGCTGCGCGCCGTGCGTCTGGTGGTGGACACGGGCTTGCACACCAAGGGCTGGACGCGCGAACAGACGATCAAGTACATGCGCAACACCCTCGGCTATGACGCCGTGGCGAAAAGCGAGACGGAGCGCTACATGGCGTGGCCGGGCCAAGCCCTGGGCTACAAGATCGGTTCGCTGAAGATCGTCGAACTGCGCCAGCGCGCGCAGCAGGCGCTGGGTGACAAGTTCAGCCTGCCGAAGTTCCACGAAGTGGTGCTCGGCGACGGCACCCTGCCTTTGAAACTGCTGGAAGCCAAGGTCGACCGGTGGATCGCGCAGCAGAAGTAAGCGACCGCACCTGAAAGCAAAACGGCAGCACCTCGATGGGGTTGCCGTTTTTTTTCGCCTGAGCGTTTGATATTACACCAGCAGTGCGGCACTCATCGAGCGCACTTCCTCGGCCGATTCGGCCAGGATGCTTTGCAGGGTCTCGTTGTCGATAATGAAATCGATGACGGAATCGGATGGGGTGAGCATTTCCACGTACGTCACCTGCAAGGGCGACGGCACGGGCGACAGTTGCTTGGCCAACAACAAGGTATCGAGCAGGGAATCGGGCGGGATCGATAGCAAGCCATCGCGCAAGCCTTCGATGGCCTCGCTCACGGCCGCCGGGATCAGCAGCTTCTTCATGACTTCGCGGGAAATGATCTCTTCGGCGGACTCCATCCAGTGATCCGCATCGTCATCGAGCAGCCCGGGGAATTCATCGGCACGCGACAGCAGGTAAAAACCGCCCACCTCATGCACGATGCCGGCGAACAGCGCCGTGTCGGCATCGACGTGCGTCACGCGGCGGGCCAGCACGTGCGCCAGCGCCGCCACGTGGGCCGTGTGCTCCCACAGCTGCGTCGCCTTCTGGCGCAGGATGGGGTCGATGATCTTGCTGCCGAACTGGCGCACCACCATGGCCGCCACCAGCGCGTACAGATTGCGGTAGCCCATGCGCATGACGGCGGCGCGCACGCTGGTCACGGGCGCCGCATCGCCGCGGCTGTACACGGCCGAGTTGGCCAGCGCGACCGTACGCGCCGCCAGCAAGGGCTCGGCCAGTACCAGTTTGATGGCATGGTCGATATGGCAATCCGGTTCAGCCAGGGCCAATTGCAATTGCAGTGCGGAATTAACACTTGTGGGAAATGTTAGTTCACCGCGCACCGCCTGGGAAACAATTAAACCGAAAGCCTGTAGTTTATTCATCATACGATCAATCCGCCTCAGATATTTTCCTGGCCAACAATGTCATGCATTAAAAATTGAATGCCAGGCCCGGCCTTTAAAATACAGATGGCATGTCATTCGTCTGCATTGAGGAATCTGGCAAAGCCAGCGCTTGCAATAGCGATTCATCGCCGATGACAAACAACTTCGGCTGCTGTAATACCTGCAGCAGAAATGGCTGGCCTTCACGCAGGCGTCGGCGATAATCGGCCAGCGTATATAAGTTGGGATTGATTTTACGCCTTAAGGTTCGCTCGGCCGGGGCCAATCCCGTCAATAGATCGCCATAATTGGCTTCTTCGCCCACCAGCAGCAAATCGATGGCACTGCCAGGCATGTCCTGTCCCTTCGCCGTGGCGCCAGACACGAAGGCCAGGTGCAGCTGGGCACGCAAGGGCGCCAGAGTCATGCTGAGCACGCCGACGATGCCGAAGGTTTTCTGCACCAGTCCGCTCAACTCCGGATACACGAGACTTTCCTTGTTGGGCCAAAAGCGCCGCACATTACCGATCCGCTCCGACGTGATCAGCCCGGACTCATGCAGCCGGCGCAGTTCCCGCTGCGCCGATGCACTGCCCAATCCCGTCAAGCGCATGATCTCGTTCAAGTGAAAGCCTTCATTCACGCGGACAAAGAGCAGTCCCAACAATTTCTGCTGGGCGGGAGTAAACAGGGCTTGGGCAATCATGTGCCAAATCTTAGCATGAATAAACTGGAAACTGGCGCGGCAGGGCTAATCGCAGGCGGTGGCGCAACAGTGCGCCGCCACGCCGTCTCCGGCCGGCCGCGCCGGCAGAAAAGCGGGCGGCACCAGGCAAGCTTGTGAGCGCTCACTACTATGACGGCTTCCAACCGCAACTTTCCGCGCCTCGCCTCGCCACGCAGCGGCAACCGCGGCAACTCGATAAAACGCCGGGCAATGCCACCCGATAAACCGCCAGGATCAATGCCTGTATTTGCCATGTCCGTGCAACAGATTATTGAATGCTCCGTGCTTCAATAATGCCATTCAATAGCCCGCCTTAATAAAACAGGAAACCCGTTCCATTCAATTGATTAACACTTGCATGATTCAAATTGGCCAGCTTTTCATTGAATGCCCGATACCGGACAAATCGGCGCAGGAAGGAAATACGGGCATAAAAAAACGGCACCAGGAATTTCTCCCAGGTACCGTGATTATTAATTGCCGAGGTAGCCGATTCCCCTTTAGCAGCGTGGCAACTGACGCTCTTCACTTTCCCACGCTGCTAGCTCTTTGCGTATTCGGTGCAATTTACCGGTGCAAATTACGGCAGCGCGCATAAAAAAACGGCACCCGAAGGTGCCGTTCTTGTCAGCTAGCAGCGTAGATTACGCTTCGTCGCCGTGGTGTTGCTGGGTTTCGATGTCCTGCAGCGCTTCGGCAGCTTCGCCAGCCATCGAGGCTTTCTCGGCCAGCAGCAGTGCTTGACGCTCTTCCACTTCCCACGCTTCTTTCTCTTTGCGTGCTCGGTGGAAGGCCAGGCCCGTACCGCCAGGAATCAGGCGGCCGACGATGACGTTCTCTTTCAGGCCGCGCAGACCATCGCGCTTGCCCATGATCGCCGCTTCGGTCAGCACGCGGGTTGTTTCCTGGAACGATGCGGCCGAGATGAACGAATCGGTCGACAGCGATGCCTTGGTAATACCCAACAAGACGTTTTCGTAGGTCGCTGGAATCTTGTTCTCAACGGCCATGCGATCGTTCTCGTCCAGCAGTTCCGAACGCTCAACCTGCTCGCCAACGATGTAGTTGGTGTCGCCGGCATTGACGATCTGAACACGGCGCAGCATCTGACGCACGATCACTTCGATGTGCTTGTCATTGATCTTCACGCCTTGCAGACGGTACACGTCTTGCACTTCGTCAACGATGTAACGTGCCAGCGCTTCGATACCCAGCAGGCGCAGGATGTCTTGCGGATCGGCCGGGCCGTCCACGATCATCTCGCCCTTGTTCACGACTTGGCCGTCATGCACCAGCACTTGTTTGTCCTTGGTGATCAAGAACTCATGCTTGTTGCCGTCCATGTCCGTGATTTCCAGACGCTGCTTACCCTTGGTTTCTTTACCGAACGCAACCGTACCCGTGACTTCCGCCAGCATACCGGCATCTTTCGGCGAGCGCGCTTCGAACAGTTCCGCAACGCGTGGCAGACCACCGGTAATATCGCGCGTTTTTTGCGATTCGGTAGGAATACGTGCCAGCACTTCACCCACCGATACCTGTTGACCGTCCTTGACCATGATCAGCGCACCGACCTGGAAGCCGATCGCCACCGAGTGTTCGGTGCCGGCGATCTTGACTTCTTCGTTCGCGTCGTTGATCAGCTTGACTTGCGGACGCAACGTTTTCGTCAACGAACCGCGACGTTTCGCATCGATCGCCACCAGGGTGGACAGACCGGTCACTTCGTCGACTTGACGGGCTACGGTGACGCCTTCTTCGACGTTCTCGAAACGCACTTGACCGGCGTATTCGGTAATGATCGGACGGGTCAGCGGATCCCACGTTGCCAGGGCCGTACCGGCCTTGATGACCATGCCGTCCTTGACGATCAGGGTCGCACCGTACGGTACTTTATGACGCTCACGCTCACGGCCATGGTCGTCGGTAATCAGCACTTCGCCGGAACGGGAAATGACGATTTGCGCGCCCTTGCCGTTCGTCACGTAACGCATGGTTGCCGTGAAGCGGATGGTACCGTTCGACTTGGCTTCCACCGACGATGCCACTGCTGCACGCGATGCCGCACCACCAATGTGGAACGTACGCATGGTCAGCTGGGTACCAGGCTCACCAATCGACTGCGCTGCCACCACACCGACGGCTTCGCCGGCGTTGACCAGCATGCCACGGCCCAGATCGCGGCCATAGCACTTGGCGCACAGGCCGAAGCGCGTGTCGCAAGTCAGTGGCGTGCGGACCTTGACTTCATCGATGGACAGACGCTCGATCTCTTCGACCATGTCTTCGTCCATCAGCGTGCCGGCTTCGTACAGCGTTTCCTGGGTTTCAGGATTGACGACGTCATGCACCACCACGCGGCCGAGGATACGGTCACGCAACGGTTCGATGACTTCACCACCTTCGACCAGTGCCTTCATGACGGCGCCGTTCATGGTGCCGCAATCGTCCTCGATCACCACTAAGTCTTGCGTCACGTCAACCAGACGACGCGTCAGGTAACCGGAGTTAGCCGTTTTCAGCGCCGTATCGGCCAGACCTTTACGAGCGCCGTGGGTCGAAATGAAGTACTGCAAAACGTTCAGACCTTCGCGGAAGTTCGCGGTAATCGGCGTTTCGATAATCGAGCCATCCGGTTTGGCCATCAGACCACGCATACCGGCCAACTGGCGAATCTGGGCTGCGGAACCGCGCGCGCCGGAGTCGGCCATCATGTAAATGGCGTTGAACGATTCTTGCGTCGACTTGGTGCCGTCGCGGCGGATCACGTCTTCGACTTTGAGCTGGTCCATCATGGCCTTGCCGACTTCATCGGAGGTCTTGCCCCAGATATCGACTACCTTGTTGTAACGCTCGCCGGCGGTCACGAGACCCGAGGCGTATTGCTGTTCGATCTGCTTGACTTCCGACTCGGCCGTCGCGATCAGCGTGACTTTTTGAGGCGGTACCAGCATGTCGTCGACGCAGATCGAGATACCGGCGCGTGTCGCCAGGCGGAAACCCGATTGCATCAGTTTGTCTGCGAACACCACGGTGGCGCGCAGGCCGCACTTGCGGAACGAGGTGTTGATCAGCTTGGAAATTTCTTTCTTTTTCAGCGCGCGGTTCAGGACGGAGAACGGCAAGCCTTTTGGCAGAATTTCCGACAGGATCGCACGGCCGATCGTCGTTTCGTAGCGGGTAACCGTTTTCTCGAATTCGCCCGTTTCGGCGTTTTTCGGGTATTCGGTAATACGCACGGTGACGCGGGTCGTCAGTTCGACTTCCTTGTTGTCGTAGGCGCGGATCACTTCCGACACGTCAGGGAACATCATCCCTTCGTTCTTCGCATTGATCGCTTCGCGGGTCGCGTAGTACAGACCCAGCACGATATCCTGGGAAGGAACGATCGATGGTTCGCCGTTCGATGGGAACAGGATGTTGTTCGATGCCAGCATCAAGGTGCGTGCTTCCATCTGCGCTTCGATCGACAGAGGAACGTGGACCGCCATTTGGTCACCGTCAAAGTCGGCGTTGAATGCGGCGCAGACGAGCGGGTGCAGCTGGATGGCCTTGCCTTCAATCAGGACTGGCTCGAATGCCTGGATACCCAGACGGTGCAGCGTAGGTGCGCGGTTCAACATGATCGGATGTTCACGGATCACGTCTTCCAGGATGTCCCACACGACCGGCTCTTGAATCTCGACCAGCTTTTTCGCGGCCTTGATCGTGGTCGCCAGACCCATCAGTTCCAGTTTATTGAAAATGAATGGCTTGAACAGTTCCAGCGCCATCAGTTTCGGCAAGCCGCACTGATGCAGTTTCAATTGCGGGCCCACGACGATGACCGAACGACCGGAGTAATCGACGCGTTTGCCCAGCAAGTTTTGACGGAAACGGCCGCCCTTGCCCTTGATCATCTCTGCCAGCGATTTCAGCGGACGCTTGTTGGCGCCGGTCATCGCTTTGCCGCGACGGCCGTTGTCCAGC
This sequence comes from Janthinobacterium sp. YR213, assembly GCF_900099875.1. Taxonomy (NCBI): domain Bacteria; kingdom Pseudomonadati; phylum Pseudomonadota; class Betaproteobacteria; order Burkholderiales; family Oxalobacteraceae; genus Janthinobacterium; species Janthinobacterium sp. YR213. The sequence continues at coordinate 353,518 of NZ_FNDA01000003.1, forward strand.
AGCGAATCGACCGCTTCTTGCAGCATGCGCTTTTCGTTGCGCGTGATGATCTCTGGAGCGCGCAGCTCCATCAGGCGTTTCAGACGGTTGTTACGGTTGATGACGCGGCGATACAGATCGTTCAGATCCGAGGTCGCGAAACGGCCGCCATCCAGCGGTACCAGCGGACGCAGTTCCGGCGGCAGCACTGGCAGCACTTCCATGATCATCCAGTCAGGCTTGATGCCCGAACGTTGGAACGCTTCCAGCACTTTCAGGCGCTTCGCGTATTTCTTGATCTTGGCTTCGGATTTCGATTCCTTCAGTTCCACGCGCAGGGTTTCGGCATCGCGGTGGATGTCGATCGAGCGCAGCAGTTCACGGATACCTTCGGCGCCCATGAAGGCGGTGAAGTCGTCGCCGTACTCTTCGTACTTGGCGGCGTAGTCGTCTTCCGACATGATCTGGCACTTCTTCAGCGGGGTCATGCCTGGATCGGTCACGACGTATGCTTCAAAGTACAGCACGCGTTCGATGTCCCGCAGGGTCATGTCCAGGACCATGCCCAGACGCGACGGCAGCGACTTCAGGAACCAGATGTGGGCGGTCGGCGAGGCCAGCTCGATGTGGCCCATGCGCTCGCGGCGCACCTTGGCCAGCGTGACTTCGACGCCGCACTTTTCGCAGATCACGCCGCGGTGTTTCAGGCGCTTGTACTTGCCGCACAGGCATTCGTAATCCTTGATCGGGCCAAAGATCTTGGCGCAGAACAGGCCGTCGCGCTCAGGCTTGAAGGTACGATAGTTGATGGTTTCCGGCTTCTTGACTTCGCCGTAGGACCACGAACGGATTTTCTCAGGCGAAGCGAGACCGATCTTGATTGCATCGAAGGTCTCGTTGGTCTGTACTTGCTTGAATAGATCGAGCAGTGCTTTCATGTATCACTCCAGAGGTGATTAAATTTCTATATTCCTGAGACTACATTGCCCGGCGTGGTTTCCCAGCCGGGCTTTGTGTTTCCCAAACCAAATGACGCTTATTGGGTCAATAAGCCTGTCGTTTAGTTGCGTTCGAGGTCGATATCGATACCCAGCGAACGGATTTCCTTGACCAGCACATTGAACGATTCCGGCATGCCGGCGTCGATCACGTGGTCGCCCTTGACGAGGTTCTCGTACACTTTGGTACGGCCATTCACGTCATCGGACTTGACGGTCAACATCTCTTGCAAGACATACGACGCGCCATACGCTTCCAGTGCCCAGACTTCCATCTCACCGAAACGCTGACCACCGAACTGGGCTTTACCGCCCAGTGGCTGTTGCGTCACCAGCGAGTAAGGACCGGTCGAACGCGCATGCATCTTGTCATCCACCAAGTGATGCAGTTTCAGCATGTGCATGACACCGACAGTGACCTTGCGCTCGAACGCTTCACCGGTGCGACCGTCATACATGGTCACCTGGTTTTTCGAAGCGGTCATGCCCAGGTTCTTGGCGATGTCGTCCGGATACGCCAGGTCCAGCATGCGGCGGATCTCTTCTTCATTGGCGCCGTCGAACACTGGCGTGGCGAATGGAACACCTTTTTTCAGGTTTTCCGCCAGCTTCATGATCTCTTCGTCGTCGAAGTCGTTCAGCTCTTCGGCACGGCCGTTGTCGTTGTAGATCGTCGTCAGGTACTTGCGCACTTGCTCGACCTTGGTTTGCGCCTTCAGCATTTCGCCGATGCGGATACCCAGACCCTTGGCAGCCCAGCCCAAGTGAGTCTCGAGAATCTGACCAACGTTCATCCGCGAAGGAACGCCCAGCGGGTTCAGCACAACGTCGGCTGGCGTGCCGTCAGCCATGTATGGCATGTCTTCCACAGGAACAATACGGGAAACCACACCCTTGTTACCGTGGCGACCTGCCATCTTGTCGCCCGACTGCAGGCGGCGTTTCACGGCCAGGTACACCTTGACCATTTTTTGCACGCCTGGTTGCAGCTCATCGCCTTGCGTCAGTTTCTTGCGCTTCTCTTCGAAGGCCAGATCGAACTGGTGACGCTTCTCGTTGATCGATTCCTTGATCGCTTCCAGCGCTACCGCTGCATCGTCGTCCGCAGGGCGGATGTCGAACCAGTGGTATTTGTCCAGATCGGCCAGGTAATCCTTGGTGATCTTGGCGCCTTTGGCCAGCTTTTTAGGGCCGCCGTTGACAACTTTGCCGATCAGCATTTTTTCCAGACGCTGGAAGGCATCGCCTTCAACGATACGCATCTGGTCATTCAAATCCAGACGGAAGCGTTTCAGTTCGTCATCGATAATTTGCTGGGCACGCTTGTCGCGCACGATGCCTTCACGGGTGAAGACTTGCACGTCGATCACGGTACCGATCATGCCCGAAGGCACGCGCAGCGACGTATCTTTCACGTCCGATGCTTTTTCGCCGAAAATCGCGCGCAGCAGCTTCTCTTCCGGGGTCAGCTGGGTTTCGCCTTTCGGCGTCACTTTACCAACCAGGGTATCGCCGGCTTGTACTTCAGCGCCGATGTAGACGATACCGGACTCATCCAGACGTGCCAGCTGATTTTCAGCCAGGTTCGAGATGTCGCGCGTAATTTCTTCCGCGCCCAGTTTCGTGTCACGGGCAACAACCGACAACTCTTCGATGTGAATCGAGGTGTAGCGGTCGTCCTTGACGACGTTTTCCGAGATCAGGATCGAATCTTCGAAGTTCAGACCATTCCATGGCATGAAGGCCACGGTCATGTTCTGGCCCAGAGCCAATTCACCCAGGTCGGTCGATGCGCCGTCGGCGATTACGTCGCGCTTGGCAACACGGTCGCCCACTTGCACGATAGGACGCTGGTTGATGTTGGTGTTCTGGTTCGAACGGGTGTACTTGATCAGGTTGTAGATGTCGACGCCCACTTCACCAGCGGTAGCTTCGTCATCGTTGACGCGAATCACGACACGGCCCGCATCGATGTAATCGACGATACCGCCACGCAGCGCTTGCACGGTGGTGCCCGAGTCGACCGCAACAGTGCGTTCGATACCGGTACCGACCAGCGCTTTTTCCGGACGCAAGCAAGGCACAGCCTGGCGTTGCATGTTGGCGCCCATCAATGCACGGTTTGCATCATCGTGTTCGAGGAACGGAATCAGCGAGGCAGCGACGGAAACGATCTGGCCTGGCGCCACGTCCATGTACTGGATGCGCTCCGGGGAGACCAGGATGGTTTCGCCGGCTTCACGGGCCGAGACCAGTTCATCGGACAGCATGCCTTCGTCGTTGATGGTCGCATTCGCCTGAGCGATGATGTAGCGGCCTTCTTCGATGGCGGACAGGTAGTCGATCTGATCGGTAATCTTGGAGCCTTCGACCTTGCGGTACGGGGTTTCCAGGAAGCCGTATTCATTCAGGCGGGCATACAGAGCCAGCGAGTTGATCAGACCAATGTTCGGACCTTCCGGTGTCTCGATCGGGCAGACGCGGCCGTAGTGGGTCGGATGCACGTCGCGCACTTCAAAGCCGGCGCGTTCGCGTGTCAGACCGCCGGGTCCCAGAGCCGATACGCGGCGCTTGTGGGTAATTTCCGACAGAGGATTGGTTTGGTCCATGAACTGCGACAGCTGGGACGAACCGAAGAACTCGCGAATCGCGGCCGAAATCGGCTTCGAGTTGATCAGGTCGTGCGGCATCAGGTTGTCCGCTTCGGCTTGGCCGAGGCGTTCCTTGACGGCGCGCTCAACACGCACCAGGCCGGCGCGGAATTGATTCTCGGCCAGTTCGCCCACGCAACGTACGCGACGGTTACCCAAGTGATCGATATCGTCGACTTCGCCGCGGCCATTGCGCAGTTCCACCAGGATCTTGATCACGGCCAGCACGTCTTCGTTCGACAGGGTCATGGCGCCGGTCAGTTCATCGCGGCCAATGCGGCGGTTGAACTTCATGCGGCCCACGGCCGACAGGTCGTAGCGGTCCGAGTTGTAGAACAGGCCATTGAACAGCGCTTCAACGGAATCTTCCGTTGGCGGTTCGCCTGGACGCATCATGCGGTAGATCGCCACTTTCGCAGCCATCTGATCGGCGGTGTCGTCGATACGCAGGGTTTGCGAGATGTAGGCGCCCTGATCCAGGTCGTTCGTGTACAAGGTCTGAATTTCGGAAATGTTGGCATCGCGCAGGCGGCCCAACAGATCTTCGGTCAGCTCATCGTTCGCGGAAGCGACGACTTCACCGGTATCGCCATCGACGATGTTCTTCGCCAATACGCGGCCCAGCAGGTAGTCTTCCGGTACGGAAATGTGCTTGATGCCGGCAGCTTCGATATCACGCACGTGTTTCGCGTTGATACGCTTGTCTTTCAGCACCAGGGTCTTGCCCGACTTGTCGACGATGTCGAAACGCGCCACTTCGCCGCGCAGACGCTCGGAGACGAATTCCATTTCCGCGCCTTCTGAGCGCAGGTTGAAATTGTCGAAGACGAAGAAGTTCGCCAGGATTTGCTCATGCGACATGCCGATGGCTTTGAGCAGGATCGTCACTGGCATCTTGCGGCGGCGGTCGACGCGGAAGAACAGGATGTCTTTCGGGTCGAACTCGAAGTCCAGCCACGAACCGCGGTAAGGAATGATACGCGCGGAGAACAGCAGTTTGCCGGACGAGTGGGTCTTGCCGCGGTCGTGCTCGAAGAACACGCCAGGCGAACGGTGCAACTGGGAAACGATAACCCGCTCCGTGCCGTTGATCACGAACGAACCGGTGGTCGTCATGAGCGGCAATTCGCCCATGTAGACTTCCTGTTCCTTCATCTCTTTGACGACGGGCTTGGTTGGCGATTCCTTGTCCAGGATCACCAGGCGCACTTTCGCGCGCAGCGGCGACGCGAACGTCAGGCCACGTTGTTGACATTCTTTGACGTCGAAGGCAGGATCGCCCAGAACGTACGACAAGAATTCGAGACGCGCAAAACCATTGTGCGACACGATAGGGAAAATCGAAGTGAAAGCCGACTGCAGGCCATCATTCTTGCGGCCGGACGGTGCTATGTCCTCTTGCAAGAAGCTATGATAAGACTCGAGCTGGGTCGCCAGCAGGAACGGAACGTGGTGAACGTTGGCGCGCTTCGCGAATGATTTGCGAATGCGTTTCTTCTCAGTAAATGAGTAGTGCATGGACACTCCGTGAGTGACAGAAAGGATAGAAAATTCAGGTTTTGCAAGTGTTCGTTTGCACCGCTGCGTGTGACACAGACGAAACCTCAAGGCTCTGCTTTCCGGCTTGAATCGAATAAAAACTGCTGCTACAACTACATGACAAATACGATGCAGACGACAAAGGAGCCAAAGTCGGATTTCCCCCCTTGCGAGGGGAAACCTCAGACTTTGACTCGGGCGCTAACTGCCGCCGGTACAGATATTACTTGATCGAAGCGGTTGCGCCGGCTTCTACCAGTTTCTTCTGTGCAGCTTCAGCGTCAGCTTTCGACACTGCTTCTTTCACAGTTTTTGGTGCGCCATCGACCAGGTCTTTAGCTTCTTTCAAGCCCAGGCCGGTGATTTCGCGAACTGCTTTAATAACGCCAACTTTGTTTGCGCCGAAGGTGTCAAGGATGACGTTGAATTCGGTTTGCTCTTCAGCTGCTGCTGCTGGGCCTGCTGCAGGACCGGCCGAAGCCATTGCTGCTGCGGACACGCCGAATTTTTCTTCGAATGCTTTAACCAGGTCGTTCAGGTCCATTACGGACATGGCGCTAACTGCTTCCAGGATATCGTCTTTGCTAATTGCCATTTTGAAACTCCTAAATTTATTACGTTAGTTACATCAGATTGGTACTGAGAGAAAAAAGCGCGCGCAATTAAGCGGCTGCTGGGGCTTCTTCTGCTGCTGCTTCTGCAGGAGCTTCGGCGCCTTCGCCTTTTTTCGCTGCCAGGGCAGCCAGACCACGTGCAAAGCCCGAAACCGGAGCCAGCATAACGCCCAACAACTGCGAAATGAGGACTTCACGGCTAGGAATGCTCGCCAACGCGGTGACAGCAGCTGTATCCAGCGGCTTGCCTGCGTAGTTACCTGCTTTGATGACCAGTTTGTCGTTGGTTTTAGCGAAGTCAGCGATGACTTTAGCTGCTGCAACGGCATCGGCCGAGATCGAGTAGATCAACGGGCCGGTCATGGCATCTGCCAGGCTGGCGAATGCGGTACCTTCAACGGAGCGACGAGCCAGAGTGTTTTTCAACACACGCAGGTACACGCCTTGGGCACGCGCTTTAGCACGCAGTTGCGTCAAGTGACCAACCTGGATGCCACGATATTCGGCCACGACGATCGTTTGCGCATTTGCTACTTGTGCGGAAACTTCGGCGACGACGGCCTTTTTGTCATTCAGATTGAGACTCACGGTCAACCTCCTTAAATGATGTTCGGCAATCACAACCGAGTGGTTGAGCGCCTTGCATCGGTTCGAACACGGCGTCCGAAGTCAAGAAGTACTAAACTGAGCGGATGGATTCACGCAGCATGAGGACTACAAAACTTGTTCGGGTACACCATCTGCGTTGGGCACCTGCCGTTGCCGGCAAGCCTATTAACCTTCTGCATGTGCGATCGCAGTCGGCCCAACGGTCTTTGATTGTCTGCCGGCCTGGTGCGAACACCGGGCCGACAGCCCAAAGATGCGCCCACAGCGCCCGAAGGCGCGTGGGACTTGATTCTGTTACTTAAGCTGCCAGGCTAGCCTGGTCAACACGGACGCCAGCGCCCATGGTCGACGACAGCGAAACTTTGCGCAGGTACACGCCTTTGCTCGATGCTGGCTTGGCTTTGTTCAGTGCGTCGATCAGTGCGACCAGATTCGACTTCAGATCTGCGTCAGCGAATGATTTACGGCCGATGGTAGCGTGGATGATACCGGATTTGTCGGTACGGTACTGAACTTGACCGGCTTTCGCGTTTTTCACGGCGGTAGCGACGTCAGGAGTAACAGTGCCAACTTTCGGGTTAGGCATCATGCCGCGTGGGCCCAGGATCTGACCCAGGGTACCAACGATACGCATGGTATCTGGCGAAGCGATAACGATGTCGAAAGGCATGTCGCCGGCTTTGATCTGCTCAGCCAGGTCTTCCATACCAACGATGTCGGCGCCAGCTGCTTTGGCAGCTTCCGCTTTTTCGCCCGACGCGAATACAGCCACGCGTACGGTTTTGCCGGTACCAGCTGGCAGCACGACGGAGCCGCGCACCACTTGGTCGGATTTCTTAGGATCAACACCCAGTTGTACCGATACGTCGATCGATTCATTGAACTTGGCCGTTGCGCACTCTTTGATCAGAGCGACAGCGTTGTCGAAAGCGTACACTTTGGTACGGTCGACTTTGGCTTTCAAAGCCTTGATACGTTTGGATAACTTAGCCATTATACAACACCTTCCACCGTGATACCAATCGAACGAGCGGAACCAGCGATGGTGCGTACAGCAGCATCCATGTCGGCAGCGGTCAGATCAGGGGTTTTCAATTTAGCGATTTCTTCAGCTTGTGCGCGGGTCAGCGTACCGACTTTGTCGGTATGTGGCTTCGGCGAACCTTTGGTGATCGCAGCAGCTTTTTTGATCAGGTAGGTTGCTGGAGGCGTCTTCATCACGAACGTGAAGGACTTGTCCGCAAACGCGGTGATCACGACTGGGATCGGCATGCCTGGTTCCATACCTTGGGTCTGCGCGTTGAACGCTTTGCAGAATTCCATGATGTTCAGACCACGTTGACCCAGAGCTGGACCGATTGGTGGGGATGGGTTTGCTTTACCAGCTGGCACTTGCAGCTTGATAAAACCAATGATTTTCTTTGCCATGATGGCTCCTATCTTGGATTGAGTAGTAGCGCCCCGCCGATCCTACCCTGGCGGGGCTCCTCTGACCGGATTTTGCTGAGACTGCCGCAACGCTCCTGGTGGCGCTTGCTAATGCTTAAACTTTTTCGACTTGGCCGAATTCGAGCTCTACCGGGGTAGCGCGGCCGAAAATGGTGACCGAGACGCGCACTTTGGATTTCTCGTAGTTGACTTCTTCGACATTGCCGTTGAAATCGGTGAACGGACCATCCTTGATGCGGACTTGCTCGCCCACTTCGTACAAGGTTTTTGGACGGGGCTTTTCAACACCTTCCTGCATCTGCTTCATGATGCCGTCGATTTCGCGCGCGGAGATCGGCGTCGGCTTGTTCGACTTGCCACCAATGAAACCGGTAACCTTGCTGGTGTTCTTGACCAAGTGCCAGCTCTCGTCCGTCATTTCCATTTCAACCAGCACATAGCCAGGATAGAAACGACGTTCGGTGACGGACTTCACACCATTCTTGACTTCAACGACTTCTTCGATCGGCACCAGGATCTGGCCGAACTGGTCTTGCATGCCCGCGCGCTCGATGCGCTCGGTCAGTGCGCGCATGACGCTTTTTTCCATGCCGGAATAAGCATGCACGACATACCAGCGCTTGCTGCTTACTGGCACGCTCAGCGCTGCACCAGTGTCCGCTACCGGAGCGTCGCCCGGAACGGACTCGTCCGCCGCTTCATCATGCACATTTTCGCTCATTATTTTTTCCAACCCAGAATTACGTCATACAACAAAAACTCGAGCAATTTATCCGTGCCCCACAGGAAAATCGCCATGACCAGCACAAAGGCAAACACGATCGCAGTAATCTGCGTGGCTTCTTTGCGGGTAGGCCAAACGACTTTCTTGGTTTCGCGCACAGCTTCTTTGGCGAAATTGAGAAATTCACGGCCGGTCGTCGAGACATACAAGAGCGCAACAGCAATAACCAAACCAGCCACAAGCGCGCTTGCACGCACCAGAGCTGGTTGGCCTGCCAGGTAATAAAACCCGACTACTCCTGCAATCGCAGCCACTATTGCCAGCGCGACTTTTATCTTGTCACTCGACGTGCTAACGGTTTGCACGGATTGATTTGACATTTTTCTACTTTCGGTGCCCTGCACCTTGACGGTGGCAGGGACGGAGGGCATCGAACCCCCAACCTTCGGTTTTGGAGACCGACGCTCTGCCAATTGAGCTACGTCCCTACGTAAAACTTTCGAGGAGTGCTATTCTACCACCCAGGACGCCCCGGGTGGAAGCATAACATTTCCTTATGCGAGGATTTTTGCAACCACGCCGGCGCCGACGGTACGGCCGCCTTCGCGGATAGCGAAGCGCAGACCTTCTTCCATCGCGATCGGGTTGATCAGCTTGACGGTGATCGACACGTTATCGCCTGGCATGACCATTTCTTTGTCTGCTGGCAACTCGATCGAACCGGTTACGTCCGTCGTACGGAAGTAGAACTGTGGACGATAGTTGTTGAAGAATGGCGTATGACGGCCGCCTTCGTCTTTCGACAGAACATAGATCTCGCCGGTGAAGTGTGCATGCGGCTTGATCGAGCCTGGCTTTGCCAGAACTTGACCACGTTGCACGTCTTCACGCTTGGTGCCGCGCAGCAGCAGACCAACGTTGTCGCCAGCTTGACCTTGGTCCAGCAGTTTGCGGAACATTTCCACGCCGGTGCAAGTCGTTTTGACGGTATCGGTGATACCAACGATTTCGATCTCTTCGCCGACTTTAACAATGCCGCGCTCGATACGACCGGTCACAACGGTACCGCGACCCGAGATCGAGAACACGTCTTCCACTGGCATCAGGAAAGCACCATCAACAGCGCGCTCTGGCGTTGGGATGTATGCATCCAGCGCATCGGCCAGACGCAGCACTGCGTCAACGCCCATTTCGCCTTCTTTGCCTTCCAGCGCCATACGTGCCGAACCTTTGATGATTGGCAGGTCGTCGCCTGGGAATTCGTACTTCGACAACAGCTCACGCACTTCCATTTCAACCAGTTCCAGCAGCTCTGCGTCGTCGACCAGGTCGCACTTGTTCAGGAACACGATGATGTATGGAACGCCAACTTGGCGGGCCAGCAGGATGTGTTCGCGGGTCTGTGGCATTGGGCCGTCAGCTGCGGAGCACACCAGGATCGCGCCGTCCATCTGGGCAGCACCGGTAATCATGTTTTTGATGTAATCGGCGTGGCCTGGGCAGTCAACGTGCGCGTAGTGACGCGTTTCCGTTTCGTACTCGACGTGGGCGGTGTTAATCGTGATACCGCGCGCTTTTTCTTCTGGTGCTGCATCGATCTGGTCGTATGCTTTAGCTTCGCCGCCGAATTTCTTCGACAGAACCGTTGCGATTGCAGCGGTCAGCGTGGTTTTACCGTGGTCGACGTGGCCGATGGTGCCGACGTTGACGTGCGGCTTGGTCCGTTCGAATTTACCTTTTGCCATTTTGAACTCCTAATGATTTGATTAGATTGCTCAGGCACACGCCCGACGGTCTGGTTTGAATTGCTTCTGTGCTGCCTGCTGCGAATTCTGGTGCCCTTGACGTGGATCGAACACGTGGCCTCTCCCTTACCAAGGGAGTGCTCTACCACTGAGCTACAAGGGCTGTAATTTGTTGCATGCGATGCATCAAGCATCTGAACGGAAACTGGAGCGGGTGAAGGGAATCGAACCCTCGTCGTAAGCTTGGAAGGCTTCTGCTCTACCATTGAGCTACACCCGCGAGGTATCGTTCACTTTATCTTCACTTGCTTTTTGCTACTACCCAGTTTTCCTTGCAAAAACTTGGTGGAGGGGGCTGGATTCGAACCAGCGTACTCATAGAGAACAGATTTACAGTCTGTCGCCTTTAACCACTCGGCCACCCCTCCGCGGGAACCGCAGAGTATGAAGCATCTACTCACAACTGTCAACCTTATTTACTGATGCCTGACTGCTGCATTTGCTTATAAAGAAGAAGTTGGCTGCTTCGGGGCGTGATTATAAGCTCCCGATTTGAGAATGTGCAAGGGTTGGCGCGAAAAAGTCGACTTTTTTCGCATTTTTTTTATGCCCCCTGCCCGCAAGCCGCATTTTCCCGTCACTCACCCCGCATTTTTTCCATTTACCGGGCATCAGGCGGATGCATCCAGGTGTTGCCAAGGGGCTTATATTTGCGCAATAACTGCTGATGCAGGCCCGACAGTACGGGCAATTTGGGGTTGCGCGGGTCCAGGCGGCGCACGCCGGCGATAAACGTCAGCGCCTGCTGGCCCATGCGCTCATCCCAGCCTTCGTGCTCCAGGCATTTCAGCACGGCCACGGCCGCATTGAACACCACTTGCGGATTATCGGGCAGGCGCGTGACGGCTTCGCCCATCAGATCGACGGCGCCGCGGAAATCGCCCTCTCCCGCCCTGGCCGCGCCGGCCGCCACCATGTCGGCCACTTCCTGACGGCTTTGCCGCGCCAATGCCTTGGCCAGCTCTTCGCGCCCCGCCTGTTCGAACACGGCCATGGCGCGCGTCATGGCCGCACTGTCGGGCGCGTTGCGCATGACTTCGCGCATCACCTCGGCGGCGCCATCCTCGCGCCCATGCGCCAGGCAATGGCGCGCCAGTTCCGTTTTCAGCATGTTCGAGCCGCCCACGCTGTGGCGGTTGGCGGCCAGGGCCGCGTCCAGCGATTGCTGCAGGCGCTCCTCGTTGCCCGTATGCGCATGCAACATGGCGCTGCACAGGGCGCTGCACAGTTCCGCATTCTTTTGCCCGCCCATCGACTTGTCGAGGTCGCGGATCACGGCGCCCGCCTGCAGCGGGTCGCCCTTGCGCACCAGGGTCTGCACCAGGCGCACATGGTCTTCCGGGTCGCGGAATTCCGAATACTTGGCCTTGCTGACCACCAATTTGAGGGATTTTTCCGCCATCTCGATATCGTCGGCCGCCAGGGCCGCCTCGCCCAGGCGGCGCAAGCGGCGCACGGCGTGCGGCGACAGGGCCACCGCTTCGCTCAGGGCCGCCTGCGCCAGTTCCGGCTTGCCTTGCGCCAGGTGCGTGCGCGCCAGCCAGTCATAGGCGTCGAGAAAACGCTTGTTGTTTTCCAGCAGCCCTTCCAGGGTGCCCTGCGCCGCTTCGTACTCGCCCAGCAGAAATTGCGTCTTGGCCTGCCCCAGGCGCGCCCAGCCGATGGACTTGCTCTCATACAGGGCCGCGTAGATCGGCTCGGCGTCGGCCGCCTCGCCCAGCAGCAGGTGCAATTCCGCGCGCAAGCGCAGGAAATCGGTGGCGTAGCGGGGATACAGGCTGGCGCCCTCGGTGCAGGCGGCAATCGCCGCGCGCTCATTGCCCACGTCGATCAGTTCATACACGGGCACGAAGGCATTGCGCTTGTCCAGCGCGCGGCCGATGCGCTCGAGCATGTTGTCAGCGGTGAAGGGCTTGAGGATGTAATCGGTAGGCAATAACTCGACGGCGCTGACCACCTTGGCGAAGCTGCCTTCGCCCGTGACCATGAAGAACATGGTCGATGCGTGCATCAATTTGTGGTGGCGCAGGTCTTCCAGCATCTGCTGGCCATCCTGCCCGCCATCGAGATCGTATTCGCACAGGATCAAGTCATACGATTTGCTGCCCAGCATGCGGATCGCCTGGCCGGAGCTGGCCGCGTCGTCGATCTTCGCCAGGCCGCACAGGTTGAGCATATTGTGCAGGCTGGCGCGCATGCCCGGATGCGGCTCGATGATCAGTGCGCTGAGGCCCTTGAGTTCTTTCATGTCGTGATGTCCGAAAACTCCGCGGCGCGCCACACTGGTGCGTGGCGCCAGCCAGCATGAGGCTGCCGAGTATATGACGGCGCCGCGCGCAAGGGAATGGCGGCGCGCCGAAAAATGCCAACGGAGCGGCTACTCAAGCGACGGCGCGCTCCGGATGCCACAGTTGCGGCTCATGGTCGATCAGTTCCAGCAGCGCCGTCACCACTTCCGGATCGAACTGGCTGCCGCTGCGCTGCTCGATGTACTCGCGCACCTGCGGATAAGGCCACGGTTCCTTGTAAGGCCGCTCGTGCAGCAGGGCATCGAAAACGTCGACCACGGCAACGATGCGCGCGGCCACGGGAATATCGCACCCCTTCAGGCCATGGGGGTAGCCGGCGCCATCGAAGTGTTCGTGGTGGCCGCCGGCGATCTGCGCGCCATAGGTCAGATAGCTGACGCCGTCGACCATGTTGGCGGCCCGCTCGAGGATGGTGCGCCCGACGCTGGCATGCAGCTGCATCTGCGCCCGCTCCTCGTCCGTATGCTTGCCCGGCTTGAGCAGCACGGCGTCCGGCGTGGCCACCTTGCCCACGTCGTGCAGGATGCTGGCCAGGCCGATCATGTCGAGCAGCTGCGGGGTCAGCTCGTCCGGGTACACGCCGCGCTGCTGCATGCGCCGGGCGATGGCGTCGGACAATAGCTGCACGCGCCGCACGTGGCCGCCCGTGTCGCTGTCGCGGAACTCGGCCAGGTCGGCCAGCGCCACCACGGTCGCTTCCTGCGCCTTGCGCAGCTGGCCGAACATGTACAGGTTGTCGAAGGCGGCGGCGATGCGCTGGCAAAACACTTCCAGCAAGTCGCGCTGGATCTGCGCCAGCGGCCACGGCGGCGTGACGGAGATGGCCAGCTCGCGGTTGCCTTCCGTATGGATGAACAGCACATTGGCCGGATGCTCGAACTGGCTGCGCTTTTCCGCGAACGCCTTGTCGATGGTGGGCGTCAGGGCATGGTCGGCCGGCATGGCTTCCGCCTCGGCCAGCACGGCATACGTGCCCGTGGCGGCCACCACTTCGGGCCGTCCGGCGCCTCCCTGCATCAGGCACAGCACGCCGTCGGCGCCCACGTCGAGGATGGCGCTGACCTGGTTGAGCACGCCGGAAGCGAATTCGCGCAGAGAATGGATCTGGTACAGATTGGTGGCGCCGGCGAGAATCTTGCCCAGGCCGATGCGGCTGCGCTCGAGCATCATCAGGCTCTCGTAGGCGCGCAAGGCCGAGATGACGGTGGTAAACAGCTTTTGCGTCGTCAGTTCCGTCTTGGCCTTGTAATCGTTGATGTCGTATTCGATGATGACGCGCTGCTCGGGCGCCTGGCCCGGCTGGCCCGTGCGCAGCACGACGCGCACGATGGAATTGCTCAGGTCGGCGCGGATGCGCTTGGCGAGGATCAGGCCGGCATCGTCCGTTTCCATCACCACGTCGAGCAGCACCAGCGCGATATCGGGCGTGTCGCGCAGGATGTCGTACGCTTCGCGGCCGCTGTAGGCGGAAAACAGTTCCAGTTCGCGGCCCTTGAAGCTGACATTGCGCAGCGCCAGCCGCGTGACCGCATGCACATCCACGTCATCGTCGACGATCAGGACACGCCACAGGCGCTGGTCGGGCGCGGCCAGCCCGGCAGGACTGGCCACCGGCTCATCTTCGTCGAGCAGCCAGTTATCATCTGCATCGGCTTTGAGGTCGGTCATGAATACTCCTAAGGGATAAGTTCGATGTGGACGCTGCGTTGACGCCTATCAAGCATAATCAGATTAGATGCTGCTTACAACAGGATTCTGCGTAGCGCCGTCTCCGGCGACCGGCGCCGGTGCGGGTAGCGCTGCACCGCTGCGCGTGGCGCCGCCGCAATTGTCCTGGCCTGGCCCGACAGCCTGGTAACGCACTTCGTACTTGCCCGCGCTGAGCTGCTCCACCGTCAGCTTGTCATTGGCCAGGATGTACAGGTAGCGCACATTCGAGCGCCGCTCCTGGTCATACAGCTTGACGAAGACGGGCGCCGCGTTGCTGCTGTTATCGATGGTCAAGCTCAGTTCCTCGCCCTTGTTACCGATCGGAAAGCCATCCACATAGCCCGATTGCGCCGGCCATGGCTCGCCATTCGGCGCCACCAGCGCCGCCGACTCGGCCTGGCTGGCGCCATCGCAGGCGGGACGGCTGGCTTTCAGGCTCAGCTGTGAGACGGCCAGCACGCGGATCTCCGGTGCCTTCGCTTGCGCGGGCTCGGCCGCATACGGCTTGCCCACGGCCCAGCTATCGATAGCCACCGCCTCGTTTTTTGCCGGCGGCGTGGCGACGCCATCCGCCGAAGACGTGTCCGGGTGCGCCCTGGCGCCATCGCGGGCCAGGCCGCTCCAGGCCGACGCCAGCGCGGCCGGCATCGGCTGCGAGGTATCGAGCATGAGCAAGGCGCCCAGCCAGCCCAGCAACAGGCAGACAAGCAGACTCAGCCACCAGCGCCAGTTGCGCCAGATGGGCGGCGCCTTGCCCTTCGGCGGCGGCACATCCTGCGCCCAAGCGTGCTCATGCGATTGGGCATGGCCTTTCGCGCGGCCATCGCGGCTCTTGCCTTCCTCGTGGTGGGTGCTTTCCAGCCATTCGATTTCCCACTCCTCGGCGGCGATCCACTCGTCGTGCTCCTTGCGGCGTTGTGGATCGGACAAGGTGCCATAGGCGCTGTTGAGGATCGCCATGATGCGGGCGGCCTTTTCGTCGCCAGGATTCTTGTCCGGGTGGTATTTCTGGCTGAGGGCTTTGTACGCGGCACGTATGACTTCCTGCGGCGCCAAGCGCGCCACTTTCAGGTTGTCATAGTGTGTATGTATCTTTCCCATCGTTCTATCTTGAAATCGGTGCGCGGCGACGGGTTCTTGCAGGATGGAACCGTGCTGTGTCGGTCATCATATACGATATGACAAGATAATAACCACCGGCGGACAGGAAATTGCAGGGCGGCACTGCCCTGCCTTGATATTGCAGGCGCTTACAAGCGGTGACTGCGGTCACTGGACAACAGGGCTTCCGGCAGCTCCACCTGGTGCCCTACCACCAGCACCTTGAACAATTCCCCCATCTCGGCGGGCGACACCAGCTTTTGCACGGCGCTGGCCTGTGGCAAATACGTTTTGACCTGTGCCGGATCGGTACGCAGCAGCAAGTCGCCGATGCCCGCGCCCAGCAGGAAGGACGCCTGGTTCATATAGGCAAGCACATCGAGACCCGCATCCTGCGCCGCCACCGCCATGGCCGTGAAATCCACGTGGGCCGTGATGTCCTGCAAGCCGGGCAGATAGAACGGTTCCGCGTGGGCGTGGTGGCGGTAATGGCACATCAGGGTGCCCGTGGCGCGCAAGTCCAGGTAATACTCGTGGGCGGGGAAGCCATAGTCGAACAGCACGGCCGCGCCGCCCTTGCCATTGGTCAGCATGCGCGCCAGCGAGCGCATGAAGCCGCAGGCCACGCCATGGATTTCGCTGACATAGCCGACGGGCAAGTCCTCGGCATCCGGCACCTGGGCGGCGATCTGCGCGGCCACGTCGGCGCCGGCCGGACGTTCGACAAACACGAACTGGCCATCGGCAATGCTGACGTCGAGTTCGCACCAGCCGGCGGGCGTCTTGCTGATCAGGTTGACGGGCATGGCGTCGAGCACTTCATTGCCAAACACGGCGCCTTCGAAACTGTCGGGGAAGCCGTCTAGCCACACTACTTGCGGGAAGCCGGCCAGGGCCAGCTCCTGGCGCGCGCGCAATTCGCCGGACAGTTCGACGATCGCATACTGTTCGATAGGGATGCCGGCATTCGCCGCTTCCGTCAGGATATCGCAGGCCAGCTTGCCCGTACCGGCGCCGAATTCGAGGATGCGCGGGGCCGTTTGCGCCATAATAGCGGCTGCCACATGGGCCAGGGTGGCGCCGAACAGGGGAGAGATTTCCGGCGCGGTTGTAAAATCGCCATCTTTGCCCAGCTTGGCGGCGCCGCCGCTGTAATAGCCGAGGTCAGGCGCATACAGCGCCAGCTCCATGAAGCGGACAAAGGGAATGGCGCCGTCATTGCGCGCGATTTCGGCGGCAATCTGGTGCTGCAAGGCATGGGACGCGGCCAGCGCGTCGCTATCGGGTACGGGTAGAGACATACCGTATTGTAGCGAATCGGCGGCGCGGGCCGCCAGTACCGGCCATGGCAAGCCCGCTCACTCCATATATACAGTAAAGACATGACACCAGCATCGACACTGCCACACAGCACTCCCCGCGTCGCCCTCGTCACGGGCGCGGCGCGCCGCATCGGCCGCGCCATCGCTCTCGGCCTGGCGCGCGACGGCTGGGATATCGCCGTCCACTACCGCGACTCGCGCGACGAGGCGCTCAGCCTGGTGGCGGAAATCACGGCGCTGGGGCGCCGCGCGCAAGCGTTCCCCTGCGACCTGGCGCAGGAAGACGCCGTGCGCCAGCTGTTGCCACAGGCACAGGCGGCGCTGGGCGCCGTGACTTGCGTGGTCAACAACGCATCGTTGTTTGAATACGACAATGCGGGCGATTTTTCTTTCCCCGCGCTCGACGCCCACATGCACGCCAACCTGGCCGCCCCCATCCTGCTGGCGCAAGCGCTGTACCAGGCCACCCCGGCAAGCGGGCAAGCCGTGGTCATCAACTTGCTGGATCAAAAACTGTACAATCTCAATCCTGATTTTTTGTCGTACACCCTGTCCAAGGCGGCGCTGCTGTCGGCGACCACCATGCTGGCCCAGGCGCTGGCGCCGAAAGTGCGCGTGGTGGGCATTGCCCCCGGCATCACCATGGTCTCCGGCGAACAGACGGAAGCGAACTTCGCCAAGGCGCATGAAAACACGCCGCTGGGACGCTCCAGCACGCCCGAGGATGTGGCCGACTGCGTCTGTTACGTGGCCGGCGCGCGCGCGCTGACGGGCACGACCCTGCTGGTCGATGGCGGCCAGCATTTGATCGGCTTGCCGCGCGACGTCATGTTTTTGACCAAATAATCAGCAGCCACACCAAACAACCAGCATTCCAGCATCCCCGAAAAGGTAAAACTATGTCGTCCGCCCTGTCCCACCCTCGCCTGGCCGATTGCCGCCGCCTGTTCCTGCGCAATTACGAAGTCCTCATCAACATCGGCGTCTACGACTTCGAGAAAAAGGGCGAGCAGCGCGTCCTCATCAACGTCGACCTGTACATTCCCCTGGCCCTGTCGACGCCGAAGGATGACCAGCTGGAAGAAGTGGTCGACTACGACTTCATGCGCGAAACCATCGCCAGGCGCATGGCGCAAGGCCACGTGCAGCTGCAGGAAAGCCTGGTCGACGACGTGCTCGCGGCCATGCTGGCCCACCCGCGCGTGCGCGCCGCGCGCGTCTCGAGCATGAAACCGGACGTGTATCCCGACTGCGAAGGCGTGGGCGTGGAAGTATTCAAGATCAAGGATGAAGCATGAACAACATGAATGACACTGCCGTACTGGAAACGATGACAGCCGCCGTGGAAGTGCCGGCCAATGTGGAAGCGCAAAAACTGGCGCGCAAGAAGGCGGAAAAGATCGCCCTGGAAAACAACAAGCTGCACAAGCGCTTGTGCCGCCTGGTGGGCCAGGCCATCGGCGATTTCAACATGATCGAAGACGGCGACAAGGTGATGGTGTGCTTGTCCGGCGGCAAGGATAGCTACGCCCTGCTGGACATTCTGATGACCTTGCGCGAACGCGCGCCTATCCATTTTGACATCGTCGCCGTCAACCTGGACCAGAAGCAGCCGAACTTCCCACCGGAAATCCTGCCCGCCTACCTGACGGAACTGGGCGTGGCCTTCCACATCGAAAACCAGGATACCTACAGCATCGTCAAGCGCCTGATCCCGGAAGGCAAGACCACCTGCTCGCTGTGCTCGCGCCTGCGCCGCGGCATCCTGTACCGCGTGGCCGACGAGCTGGGTGCCAACAAGATCGCCCTGGGCCACCACCGCGATGATATTTTGGAAACCTTCTTCCTGAATATGTTCTTCGGCGGCAAACTGAAAGGCATGCCGGCCAAGCTGCAATCGGACGACGGCAAGCACATCGTCATCCGCCCGATGGCCTATGTGAAGGAAGAAGACACGCAGCGCTATGCGGAAGTCAAGGGCTTCCCCATCATTCCATGCGACCTGTGCGGTTCGCAGGAAAACCTGCAGCGCAAGCAGATCAAGGGCTTGATGCGCGAATGGGACAAGAAATTCCCCGGCCGCGTGGAAAGCATCTTCTCGGCCCTGTCGAACGTGGCGCCATCGCACTTGATGGATCCGAAACTGTTCGGCTTCAAGGATTTGAAGGCGGACGGCGTGGCCAGCCCCATGGGCGACATCGCCTTCGACGAAGAGCCGTGCTCGACGCCGACCACGTTCGGCACCATCGCGCTGCAACAAGCCTGACCGTGCGCACGCCGCGCGACTACTGGATCGCGCAGTGCGCCGGCTGGGGCGCGCTGGCGGCGCTGGGCGTGTACGCCTCCTGGGGCGGCGGACCCAATGCCTATGTCCTGTGGTTCTCGGTCGCCAAGGTCTTCTGCGCGCTGACGGGCCTGGGCCTGTCGCACGGCTGGCGCAATCACCTGCGGCGCCATGGCTGGATCAAGGGAGCGCAAGACAGATTGCCGCTGGCGCGCATCGGCGCCGGCCTGCTGCTGCTCAGCGTGCTGCAAACAGGTGCCGTGCTGCTGGCCGAGCTGCTGTTCCGCAACGGCGCCCTGCTGCAGGACCGCGCCGAACTGCCGGCCACCCTGGCGATCCTGACGGTGCTCTGGTTTATCGTGTTCGCGCTGTGGACGCTGCTGTACACCCTGGCGCTGTCGCGCCGCCACGCCACGCAACTGGCGTTCGACAAGCTGCAGCTGGAAATCCATGTCAAGGACGCTGAACTGCGCGCCTTGCAGGCGCAGGTCAATCCCCACTTTTTCTTCAACAGCATGAACAGCATCCGCGCGCTGATGTTCCAGGACGTACAGGCAGCGGCGCGCGCCATGAACCAGCTGGCCGCCATGATGCGCCACAATCTGCAGACGGGATTGTCCGACACGGTGCGGCTCGATGCCGAGCTGGCCGCGCTGCAAGCCTATCTCGGCATGGAAAAACTGCGCTTTGAAGAACGGCTGCAACTGAGCCAGGATATCGCCCCCGGCCTCGACGCCGTGGCGCTGCCGCCGATGCTGCTGCAAACCTTGGTCGAAAACGCCATCAAGCATGGCGTCGAACGCAGCACCGGCCCGTGCGCCGTGCGCATCGAGGCGCGCCGGGCCGATGACAGCGTGCTGCTGCGCGTGGCGAACCAGGGCAAGCTGGCAGCCGACAGCGGCTCGACGCGCGTGGGCCTGGCCAATGCCGGCCAGCGTCTGCACCTGCTGTTTGGCGCGGGAGCCACTTGCCGCCTGGCCGAGCAGGACGGCTGGGTCATCGCCACCGTCACACTACCCTGGGAGCAGACATGCGCGTGATGATCATCGACGATGAGCGGCTGGCGCGCGACGAGTTGCGCCGCCTGCTGCGCGAGCATCCATGGGTCAGCGTGGTCGGCGAAGCGGCCAACGTACAGGAAGGCTTGCGGCAGATCGCGGTGCTGGCGCCGGACCTGATTTTCCTCGACGTGCAAATGCCCGATGGCAGCGGCTTCGACCTGCTGGGGGCGCTCGCGCAAGCGCCGGCCGTGATCTTCACCACGGCCTACGACCGCTATGCGCTGCGCGCCTTTGACGTCAGCGCCCTCGATTACCTGCTCAAACCCATCGATCCGCCACGGCTGGCGCAAGCGCTCGAGAAGCGCCGGCCCGCCCCCCGGGAAGGCGGGGCGATGGCCGCCGATGGCAAGGTATTCATCAAGGACGGCGAGCGCTGCTGGTTCGTGGCGCTGGACGACATCGCGCTGTTCGAATCGGAAGGCAATTACACGCGCGTGTATTTTGATAGCCACCGTCCGCTGCTGCTGCGCTCACTGGTGCAGCTCGAAGCGCGGCTGGACGCGGCGAAATTCATGCGCGTCAGCCGCAGCCGCATCGTCAACCTCGCCAGCGTGACGGAC
This sequence comes from Janthinobacterium sp. YR213, assembly GCF_900099875.1. Lineage (NCBI taxonomy): Bacteria > Pseudomonadati > Pseudomonadota > Betaproteobacteria > Burkholderiales > Oxalobacteraceae > Janthinobacterium > Janthinobacterium sp. YR213. The sequence continues at coordinate 374,233 of NZ_FNDA01000003.1, forward strand.
ATCGCGCCCGCGCCCGCAGGCGGCATGACGCTCACCTTGCACGGCGGCCTGCGCGTGGGCATGTCGCGCCGGCGCGCCATCGTCTTCAGGCAGCTCAACCGCCTGTAAGCTGCACGCGCCGGCGGTTGTCCAGCCCATTGCGCTCGATCAGCAGCTGCTCCGGATCCAGCACCGCTTCGCCCGGTGGCGCATCGACCGTCACCGTCACCGATGCGGCGCCGCCGGGCAAGCGGTGCTTGCCGCGATACAGCAGGCGCTGTGGCGCGCCATCGGCAAACACCGCCAGGTCGACCGGCTCATCGTAGGCGCGCGGCGTATCGCGGCCCTTGCCGTCGGCTTCCAGCTTGGCCAGCTGCACTTGCAAGGTCACGTCCCAGCGGCCATCGGCACGGCGCAGCGCACTGGCGCCGGCCAGGCGGTTGTCGTACAGGACGATACGTTCGAACAGGTCGGTGACCAGCTGCTGCTGCGCCGCCGGCGTTTCGGCGCGGATAAAGGACAGCAGGTCGCGGCTGGTCGCATAGGGCGAGCTGCGATAGCGATGCTGCGCCAGGAAGGCTTTCAAGGCGCGGTTCAAAACCGCCTCGCCGATTTCGGCGCGCAGGCGGTAGAACGCCAGGCTGCCCTTGCGGTATTCGATATACGCCTGGCCCTCGCTGCGAAACAGGGGCAGCTCCCGGCCCTGTTCCCGGCCCCGGCCGGCGAGGTAGGCATCGAGGTCGAAGCGCAGGATGCGCCGCACCTTGTCGGCGCCGAAGCGCTGCTCCACCGCCATCAACGCCGAATACTCCGCCAGCGATTCCGTCAGCATGCCGCTGCCCTGCACGTTGGCGGCGATGAGCTGGTCGCCCCACCACTGGTGCGCCACTTCATGCGCCGTGACATAGAACACATGGTCGACGCCATCGGGGTCGCGCAGGTCGCTGATAAAACCCAGCGACTCCGAAAACGGGATCAGGCCCGGGAAGCTGCGCGCATACTGCTGGTACAGGGGGAACTCGACGATGCGCAAGTGCCGGTGCGGGTAGGGGCCGAAGTGCGCCGTGTTGTAAGCGAGCGCCTGCTGCGCGCCGGCGACCATGCTGCCGGTATTCCACGCGTGCTTCGCATCGTGGTGGATCTCGATCGCCACATCCTGCCACTGCGCGCGCCGCACCTGCCAGCGGCCGGACTGGAAGGCGAAGAACGGCAGCGCCGGCTGCGCCATGCGGTAGCTGAAATAACGGCGCCCGCCTTGCTGCCAGCTGCCCTCCAGAGTGCCCGGGGCGATCGCCACCTGGTCCGCGCTGGTGGAGATGGTGGCCTGGAAGTCGACCAGGTCGCCATCGATGCCCCACTGCTTCCAATAATTGCTGTAGCGCGCCTGCGGGTCGTCGAGCTTGGGCATGCCATGCGGCGCGCCCAGGCCACGCTGCCGGCGCTCGCCGCTGTCCGCGATCTCCTGCACCGCGTTGTAGCCCAGGTGCGGGAAATACTGCTCGATGGTGAAATAGCTGCCGTTGTGCTGCACGCCCTCGGACTGGCCGCTGGCCGTAAAGCCCTGCTGGCGCACGGTCACGAGAAACGCGAGATCGAGCGTCGCGCCCGGCGCCAGCGCCTGCGCCAGTTCGATGATGCGCACGCCATGGCGCGCATCGTCGACCAGCACGCGATGCGCGGGCAGTGCCTGCCAGGTGGTCTGCGCCGCCGTATCCATCTGCAGGTACAGCGTGCGCAGCGGCGTCGCGCCACGATTCTTCACGCGATAGCGGCCGCGTATCGCCGCGCTGCGCTGCGCCGGATACAGGTCGACATTGGCGGCAATCGCCGTGATGCCGGGCTGCGGCAGCGCCAGATACTGGCGATAGCGCCGTTCATGGTCGGCGCGCGCATCGAGCAGCTGTGCGCCGGACTGATAGTGGTTCAGCACGTGCATGTTGTAGGCGATCCAGCTGCCGCTGGCGGCAAAGCCGGCCAGGCTCAGGGCCAGGGCCCAGCCGCTGGCGCCGCGCAGGCGCCGCACGCCTTGCGACCAGCGCACGCGCCAGCGGGCCGCGCGCCCCGACGGGCGAAAAGCCTGCGCCACCAGCAGCAGCGTCACCGTGCCCAGCGTCCAGTACAGCGCGAACCACAGCCAGCCGGCCAGCAGGCCGCCATAGCCGTTCAAATCCGAGTACACCAGTTCCGGCAGCGAGGCAAAGCGGTACAGCGGATGCTCGAAGCCCAGCGCGGCCAGCAGCGGCTTGAACATCACCAGCAGCAGCGAAAGCGCATACGCGACGTATTTCTGGTTGACGAGTACCTGCAGCGCCAGCATGGCCAGCGCCATCAGCACGAACCAGGCGGCGTTCATCAGCGTGCCTTGCAGATACAGCAGCGGTTCCGGGCGCACGCCGCCCTGGAGCAGCTGTACCGCCAGCGCTGCCAGCACGCCGGCGCCCAGAAACACGGCCACCACGGCGGTCAAGGCACCGCACTTGGCCAGCAGCGGCAGCCAGCCCGGCACGGGCAAGGCGTCCGTCAGGTCGGCGATCTTCGCGTGCCGGTCGCGCCATACCAGTTCGCCGCTGTAGAACATCACGACGATGGCCAGCACAAAGTTCAGGCTGTCGGCCAGTTCGACCAGCATCAGGCGCGTCAGCGGATACGGCACGCTGTCAAAGCGCAAGCCGCCGACGCTGACATTGGCGATGAAGTTGGCCAGCGCCAGCAGCAGCATGACGAGGAAAGGCACGCTTTTCAGCACGCCCATCGTGTCAAAGCGCAGCACATGCCAAAATTGCCGCCATGCCGCCGCCATGCCAAACTGCGGCACGACCGGACGCAGCGCGGGGCCGGCCGCGACGATGGCAACGGGCGCCGCCTGCGCGCGGACGGCACGGCGGAACCAGCCGCGGCCTGCACCGGCGCGCTGCGGCTTGAACAGCCAGATGGTGGCCGCCAGCAGCGCCAGCGACAGTACGCCCCACAGCAGGCGGTTGGCCAGCAGCAGGCCGGTCAGCGGCGGCAGCGCCGTATTCATTTCGGCGCTGGTGAAGTAGCGCGTGGCCAGCGCCAGGGCGCGCACGCCAAACGGGTCCAGCAAGGCTGCCGTCATGGCCAGCGCCGGACGTCCGGCCAGCAGGCCGGAGGCCGCCCACAGCACGAAAAACGCCAGCACGCCCACGTACACGAGCAGCATCGAGCGCCCGGCCACGGCCAGCAGCATCAGCAGCGCGGCGACAAACAGCACATTGGGCACGATAAAGACGGCAAAGCTCCACAGATAGGGCAGCGGCGTGACGGGGTTGAGCCGCTCGGGGTCGGCGGCGGAAGTGAGCGAACCGAGCATCATCGCCAGCACCACCAGCACGAATACCAGCAGGCAGGCCGCCAGGCCGGCCAGGAAGCGCCCGCCCAGGTAATCGCGCTTGCGCATCGGCGTGGCGTACAGCAGATCGGCGATGCCGGCGTCGCTGTCGCGCAGCACGGCGCCGGCGATAAACACGGCCACCAGGAACATGGCAAGCATGCTCAGCACGCCAAGCTGGTTGGCGATCACGGCCGGCGCGTTCAGGTGCACATTGCCGATGCCGCCACCGAGGCGGAAGGTCGGGCTGCCGGCCGTCAGAAAGGCACCGGCCATCAGGGGCACCGTCATCAGCCACAGCAAGGGCTGGCGCAATTGGTAGCGCAAGTCGAAGCGAAAGAATTCCTGCCACATGCTGTTCTCCTCAGGCCGCCCGCAGTTGCAGGAAGTAGACGTCTTCCAGGTCCGGTTCGACACGGCGGAAGCCGTCATCGGGCTGGCTGTCCGCATACACGTTGATCTGCGTGCGGCCCGCCACCAGGCGGCTCGACAGCACCGTGCAGTGCTGCTGGTACTGCGCCAGTTCGGCATCGCTGACGCTGCGGCGCCAGACGCGGTCCTGCAGGGTGGCGATCGCCGCCTGCGGCGCGCCGTCGATCAGCACGCGCCCCTTGGCGATCATGGCCATGCGGGGGCACAGATTGGTCACGTCTTCGACGATGTGGGTCGACAGGATCACCACCACGCTGTCGCCGATGCGCGCCAGCAGGTTCAGGAAGCGCTGGCGTTCATCGGGGTCCAGGCCGGCGGTCGGTTCGTCGACGATCACCAGGCGCGGCGCGCCCAGCAGCGCCTGGGCGATGCCGAAGCGCTGGCGCATGCCGCCCGAATAGCTGGCGACGGCGCGCTTGCGCGCCTCCCACAGATTGGTCAGCTGCAGCAGCGCCTCGACCGCCTCGCGGCGCTCGCCCCGCTGATGCAGTCCCTTCAAGATGGCAAAGTGATTGAGCAGCTCGACCGCGCTGACCCTGGGATAGACGCCGAAATCCTGCGGCAGGTAGCCGAGCTGGCGCCGCAGCGCCGCCTTGTCGCTGGCGACATCGACGCCGTTGAAATGCATGCTGCCGCTGTCGGGATCCTGCAAGGTGGCGATGGTGCGCATCAGCGAGGACTTGCCGGCGCCATTCGGCCCGAGCAGGCCAAACAGACCGGCGGGAATCTCCAGGCTGACGTTATTGATGGCGTGAACGCCGTTGTCGTAAGTTTTATCGAGCGCTTTGAGCGATAGCATGGCGGGGCTCCAGGAAAGAAGCCCCCAGCCTATCGGCGCACCGCCGCTGCCGCCAGCGGCGCCACACGAACGGCGCAATGTGCCATGCGAACGGTCGAAAAGCGTGACGAACGGTGCGGCGACTGGCTATTAAAACTCTTCCCAGTCATCGCCGGCTGCCGCCTTGGCTGGCGCCAGCGTCCTTGGCGGCACGGCGGCGCTGCGCACGGCAACGCGCGGGCGCGGTGCTGCCGGCGCAGGACGCGCGGCTGCCGGCTGTGGCGCCGGACGGCGCAGCAAACCTGGCTGTTCGCGCAGCTTGAACACGCTGACCACTTGCGCCAGGCCGTTCGCCTGCTCTTGCAGCGAACCGGCGGCGGCCGCCGCCTCTTCCACCAGGGCCGCATTCTGCTGGGTCACCTGGTCCATCTGGGTAATCGCCTGGTTGACTTGCCCAATGCCGTGCGTCTGTTCCTGGCTGGCGCTGGAAATCTCGCCGATGATGTCGGTCACGCGCTTGACGCTGGACACCACTTCATCCATCGTCGCGCCGGCCTGGTCGACCAGCTTGGCACCCACGCCCACCTTGCTGACGGAATCGTCGATCAAGCCCTTGATTTCCTTGGCCGCCGCTGCCGAACGCTGCGCCAGGTTGCGCACTTCGCCGGCCACGACCGCAAAACCGCGCCCCTGCTCGCCGGCCCGCGCCGCCTCCACGGCCGCATTGAGCGCCAGGATATTCGTCTGGAAGGCGATGCCGTCGATCACGCTGATGATGTCGACGATCTTGCGCGACGACTCGTTGATCGACCCCATGGTCGCCACCACTTCGGCCACAACCGAGCCGCCGCGGCTGGCGATGCCGGCCGCCGCGATGGCCAGCTGGTTGGCCTGGCGCGCGTTATCCGCGTTCTGCCTGACGGTGCTGGTCAGCTCTTCCATCGACGAAGCGGTTTCTTCCAGCGAACCGGCCTGCTGTTCCGTGCGCGACGACAGGTCCAGGTTGCCGGCCGCGATTTCCGACGATGCCGTGGCGATACTGTCCGTGCCGCTGCGCACCTGGCTGACGATGCTGACCAGATTGTTGTTCATATTGCCCAGGGCCGTCAGCAACGCCCCCGTTTCATCCTTCGCCGTCGTGGCGACGGTCTGCGTCAGGTCGCCGGCGGCCACCGTTTCGGCCAGCGCCAGCGCCTGGCGCAGCGGACGCGTGATGCCCGTCGTCAGCAGCCACGAGCACAACACGCCGAATGCCACGGCGAACAGCGTCAGCAGGCTGATGACGGTGGTGTCATGCACGGCGGAAGCGTCGATCTGCTTGGCCGTCGCATCGATGCTTTCGCGCTGCAAGGTCACCAGTTCCTGCAGTAAATCCTGGTAAACCTTGGCGGCCGGGGTGAACGCGGTGTCGAGGATTTTCGCCGCGCCTTCCACGTCGCCATCGGCCTTGGCCTTGACGGCGCCGTCGCGCGAGGCGCTGTACACCTTGCGCTGCTCGAGGATCTTGGCAAACAGGGCTTTTTCCTTGTCCCCCGCGACAAGGGGCTCGATCTGCTTGAGCAATTCGGCCGCCTTCTTCACGGACGCGGCCGAGTCTTCCTTGAAATACGGTCCCAGCGCCGGGTCGCTGCTCTTGACGATGGCGGCCGTGCGGCGGATCGAGGCAAAGTTCAAGCCATACCAGTCGGTAATCAGGCGTTCCTTGGTCAGCGGTTCGGCCATCATGGCCCGCGTCGACGTCGCCACCTCATTGAGGCGCCACACGCCCACTGTAGCGATCAGAACGGTCATTGCCAGGATCAGGACAAAGCCGATGCTCAGGCGCTTGCCGATCTTGATATTTGCGATAAAGCCCATGGTGTCTTTTCTCTCAATAAATGCATCAAAGATATATTTAATTCCATATGGAATTTTTTGCATTGCAGATTATACATTGTTGAAATATATGTAGCTGATTTGTTGATTTTGAGAAATGTTTCTGTTAAGTTAAAAATCTCCTCCGCAACTACAGGCGCGCCGCGCTTGTCCGCCCGCCTGTTTCTCAAAGAAATCTATGAAACTTTCCGCATTGCCCCTGAAGAAAATCACCTTTGCCGCCGTCCTCGCCTGTGCCGGCAGCGCCCACGGCGCGGCCCTGCCACCCGCCATCGCGGCCCAGCTCGCAGCCAATTACCCGGCCGTGGAAAGCCTGTACCTGGACTTGCACCGCCACCCGGAACTGGCGTTCCAGGAAGTCGAGACGGCAAAAAAACTGGCCGAGAAGGTCAAGGCGCTCGGTTTTGACGTGACCACCGGCGTCGGCGGCACGGGCGTCGTCGCCATCCTGCGCAACGGCCCCGGTCCCGTCGTCATGCTGCGTACGGAAATCGATGCGCTGCCCGTGCTGGAAAAGACCGGTCTGCCGTTTGCCAGCAGCGTGGTGACGAAAAACGCGGCCGGCGAAAGCGTGCCGGTGATGCATGCCTGCGGCCACGATGTGCACATGTCGGCCTGGTATGGCAGCGCCAAGCTGATGGCCGACAACCGCCAGCACTGGAGCGGCACCCTGATGCTGGTGGGCCAGCCGGCCGAAGAGCCGCTGCTGGGCGCGGCCGCCATGCTGAAGGACGGCCTGTTCACGCGCTTCCCGAAACCGGACTACGCCCTGTCCTTCCACGATGAAGCGACGCTGCCATCGGGCACGGTGGGCTACCACGCCGGCTACTTCCGCGCCGCCGCCGACACCATCAGCATCACCGTGTATGGCCAGGGCGGCCACGGCGCCGCGCCGCACGACACGCGCGATCCCGTCGTGATGGCCGCGCGCATCGTGCTGGCACTGCAAACGCTGGTCTCGCGCGAAAACAATCCGATGGACCCCGTCGTCATCACGGTGGGCAGCATCCATGGCGGCACGCAGGCCAACATCGTGCCCGACCAGGTCACCATGCAACTGACGGTGCGCACTTTCAAGGATGCCGTGCGCAAGCGCGTGCTGGCCAGCATCGCGCGTGAAGTCAAGGGCGAAGCGTTTGCCGCCGGCGCGCCGAAAGAGCCGCTGGTGGAGATTCGTCCCGGCACGGACGCCGTCTACAACGACCCGGACCTGACCCTGCGCATGGTGTCTACCTTGCAAAAATCGCTGGGCGCGGCCAACGTGACGGAAATGCCGGCCAAGATGACGTCGGAAGACTTCGCCAACTACGGCCAGGCCGGCGTGAAAGCCGTGCTGCTGCATATCGGCGCGGTGGAGCCAGGCAAGCTGGCGGCGGCCAAGGCCAGCGGCAAACCGCTGGCCGGCCCGCACTCGCCGCAATGGGCACCCGAGTACCAGCCGACCATCAAGGCGGCGATCACGGCGGAAACGTCGATCCTGCTCGATTTGCTGGGCAAGAAGCAGTAATCAGGCAGTGCGCGGGGAAGCTGCTTTTCCCCGCTCCCCTCCCCCTCGTCCGAAATGCTTTCCTTCATCCCCCTGCTGCAGTAAGCTCGTTGTCTGCCGCCACGTTCGTGCCGGCCCCCCTTGCAACCAGACCATGAATGGATACTGTATGCCGACAACCGCGCTCAAACGCCCCGTACTGACCCTGCTGGCCCTCGGCTTTGCCATCTCCACCGCCTTCGCCGCGCCGGCGCCCACCGACCGGCAAGCCGACCGCTGGGATTTGACGGCGCTGTATCAAAACGATGCCGCGTTCGACGCCGACGCGAAAAAGCTGTCGGCCCAGCTGCAGCAACTGGGTGCCTGCAAAGGGCAGCTGAAAGCCTCGCCGGCCCGGCTGAAAAGCTGCCTGGACCTGTACGCCGATGCGCGCAAGCGCGTCAACACGCTCACCACCTATGCGGCGCAGTACTACGACCAGGATACGGGCGACAGCAAGGGCAACCAGCTGAACCAGCGCGCCGCCCTGCTGGGCAACGATTTCTCCCAGGCGACGACCTTTCTGCAGCCGGAAATCCTTGCCCTGGGCAGCCAGCGCATCGATGCCATGCTGGCGAAGGACAAGGGCTTGCAGCTGTACCGTTTTCAATTGAGCAACATGCTGCGCAGCGCACCGCATACGCTCGACGCGGCTGGCGAGCAGCTGGTGGCGCAGTTTGGCCTGGCAACAAACTCGGCCGCCAGCGTCTACCGCACCCTGGCCAATGCGGAAATCCCGTGGCCGACCGTCACACTGTCGGACGGTACACAAGTGCGCCTCGACCAGGCGGCCTACACGAAATACCGCGACGATGGCAAACGTGCCGACCGCAAGCTGGTGTTCGACGCCTTCTTCGGCAAGTGGAAGGAATATGAACGCACGTTCGGCGAAACCCTGTACGGCCAGCTGAAGACGGATTCCGCGTATGCGAAGGTGCGCCGCTATGCCGACTCGCAAAGCGCGGCGCTCGACGCCGACCATCTGCCGCCAGCCGTCTACCAGACCCTGATCGCGCAAACCAACGCCAATCTGCCCACCTTGCACCGCTACTTCAAGCTGCGCGCGCGCATGCTGGGCGTCAAGGACCTCGCGTATTACGACATCTATGCGCCGCTGCTGAAAAGCGACCGCACCTTCCCGCTGGCCGAAGGCAAGCAGATGATGCTCGACTCCGTCGCGCCGCTGGGGCCCGACTATGTGAAGGCACTCACCGCCGCCGTGGACGCGCGCTGGATGGATGTGTATCCGCGCCCGCGCAAGGTGGCGGGCGCCTATATGAATGGCGACGCGTACGACGTGCATCCGTTCGTGCTCCTCAACTACACGGACAATTACGAAGCCATCAGCACCCTGACGCACGAATGGGGCCACGCCATGCACTCGGTGCTGGCCAACAAGGCGCAGCCATCGATCTATGCACCGTACAGCATCTTTGTGGCGGAAATCGCCTCGACGACGAACGAGGCGCTGCTGCTCGACGCGCGCCTGAAGCAGGCCAAGGATGACGACGAGCGCCTGTTGTACCTGGGCGCGGCGCTGGAAAACCTGCGCGGCACCTTCTTCCGCCAGGCCATGTTTGCCGAATTCGAGGCGGCCATCCACGGCAAGGTAGACAAGGGAGAATCGCTGACGGGCGAAGAGATCACGGCCATCTATGCCGGCATCCTCAAGCGCTACCACGGCGAAGCGCAGGGCGTCATGACCATCGATCCCGCCTACGCGCTGGAATGGGCCTACGTGCCGCATTTTTATCACGGCTTCTACGTGTTCCAGTACGCCACCTCGATCGCGGCAGCGCAGGATTTCGCGCAGCGCATCCTCGACAAGGAACCGGGCGCGCTGGCCGCCTACCTGAAGATGCTCGGCGCGGGCGGCTCGGCCTATCCGTATGAACTGGTGAAGGCGGCCGGCGTCGACCTGGCGTCACCGAAACCGTACCAGGCGCTGGTGGCGCGCATGAACGGCATCATGGACCAGATCGAGGCGATTGAGAGCCGCCGGGGGAAGTAAGCTTTAGGAAACCCCAAGCGAAGGCTGGGGTCAGACCCCCTCTATTGCTAGCGCAAGCCTCTGTGTTAGCGGTGTTGAGGGTCTGACCCCGAAGTTTCAGCCGCCGCAAACGCCGCCGCATCGCTCTCGAACATGTCTTCCAGTTCCTCGCGCGCCTGGCGCGTGAGGGACATGACTTTTTGCTGGTCCTGGAAGTGCGGCGCCACTTCCAGCAGGGTTTTCAGGTTATGCCGGCCAAAGATGCCGGCCGCGCGCTGCGCCCGCTCCGGGCTGAAGCCCACCTGCTGCAAGGTCTGCTCGCCCAGCAGCAGCGCCGCCGCGAACGTCTCGCGCTCGATCAGGGTCACGCCCCGCTTCATCAATTCATAGTAATGCGTGACGTTGCGCGCGCGCGCCAGAATCGTCAGTTCGGGCAGGCGCAGGCGCACGGCGTCGACCAGGGCCAGGCTGTCATCCACATTGTCGATGGCGATCACCAGCGCCCTGGCCTTCTCGATGCCGGCCGCCACCAGCAGATCCACGCGCGTGGCGTCGCCATAGAACACCTTGAAGCCGAACTTGCGCAGCAGCTCGATCTGGTCCGGGTCGTGATCCAGCACCGTCACGCCGATTTTATTGGCCGCCAGCAGGCGGCCGATGATCTGGCCGAAGCGGCCGAAACCGGCGATGACGATGGGGTTGTCCTGCGCCTCGATATGGTCGTCGGGGCGGCGCTTCTTTTCGCTTTGCAGGCGCGGCGCGACGAATTTGTCGTGCGCCAGCAGCAGCAAGGGCGTGGCCACCATCGACAGGGTCACCACCACGACCAGCAGCGCGGCCGTCTCCGGCGCAAACACGTGCGCGGCCTCGGCGGCGGCAAACACGACGAAGGCGAATTCGCCGCCCTGCGACAGCAGCAGCGCAAAGAACAGCTGCTGGCCGCGGGGAATGTCGACAAACTTCGACAGCAGGTACAGCAAGGCGATCTTGACCACCAGCAGCCCCGCCACCAGGGCCAGGATCAGCAGGGGCTGGGCGCGCAGCACGCCGAAATCGACGGACATGCCGACGGCGATGAAAAACAGGCCCAGCAGCAGTCCCTTGAACGGCTCCAGGTCGGAAATGAGTTCATGGCGGTATTCGGAATCGGCCAGCAGCACGCCCGCCATAAAGGTACCCAGCGCCATCGACAAGCCCACCGATTCCATCAGCACGCAAATGGCGATCACCAGCAGCAGGGCGAAGGCCGTGAAGATTTCGCGCAAGTCCGTCCTGGCGATGAAGCGCAGGACGGGGTTCACCAGGAAGCGCCCGCCGATCACCAGGGCCGCCAGCACGGCGGCCAGCTTGGCCACGCGCAGCCAGCCCGGCTCACCGCTATGCGTGACCAGGCCGCCCAGCAGCGGCACCAGCGCGATCATGGGAATGGCGGCGATATCCTGGAACAGCAAAATGGAAAAGCCCGCGGAACCGGCCGGCGTCGTCATCAGCTTGCGTTCGCCCAGGGTAGCGAGCACGATGGCCGTCGACGACAGCGACAGCCCCAGCGCGCCCACCAGCGCGGTGCGCCAATCCACGCCAAAGGCCATGGCCACGGCGCACAAGCCCGCGCTGACGACACCCACCTGCGCCCCGCCCCAGCCGAAAATCGGGCGGCGCAGCAGCCACAATCGTTTGGGTTCCAGCTCCAGGCCGATCAGGAACAGCAGCAGCACCACGCCGAATTCGGAAAAGCTGAGGATCACCTCGACATTCTTGATCAGGCCCAGGCCCCAGGGACCGATAACGACGCCGGCCACCAGATAACCCAGCACGGCGCCCATGCCCAGGCGCTTGGCCAGCGGCACCATGATGATGGCGGCAACCAGGTAAAACAGTATGTTGATGAGAAAGCTGTGGTGTTCCATGCGGATTCCGGAAAAACGTGACTGGAATCGCAATCATGCCTGAAGTGGCGCGCCAGCGGGGTATCAGGGTTGCGGCGCATCGATACGTGCGCGTAGTTCGTCGACATTCACGCGCTGGAGGTAGCTTTCGATATTCTTCCACACGGCGTGGTAGCCGTAGCCGCCATTTTTCAGCTCGTCGATCGCTTTCTCGCGCGGCCAACCCTGGTACAGCATGCGGTACATGGCGGCCATCATGCCCGTGCGGTCGGCGCCGTGCAGGCAGTGCAGCAACACGGGACCGTGCTGTCCGGCGGCGCGGATGGCACGCATGGTGTCGATCACATGCCGGTCGCGGATGGCCCAGGTATTGATGGGAATACGGACGGCGCGGATGCCGCTGCCTTCCAGCACCTGCGTATCGGAGTGGAAGGAGCGCAGGCTGATCACCGTCTTCACGCCCAGCGCCTGCAGCTGGGCCACGTCGGCGCTGTCCAGCCTGGCGCTGCGGTACAGGACGGGCGTGACCTGGTGCAGGTTCGACACCTGCGGCAATGGCGTGGCCCAGTCCGGATGGCGTGGCGGCGATGGCTGCGCCCCGGCGGGCGCGGCGGCCAGCCCCAGGGCGAGCGTCAAAAGTACTGCATGTAACATCATGGCTTCCTTGTTATTGACGAATGGCGCCAGCGCGCAGCACCTGCGCCAGTACGTCCAAAGCGGCGCGCGGACGGCCCAGGGCCAGCGCTTTCGCGCGCATGGCGTGCAACTGTGCAGGATGATCGAGCAGCAGGCGCACCCTGTATTCCAGGGTGACGGCATCGAATGCCTTCAGGGCCACGCCCTGCTCCAGCAGATAGTCGGCATTGCGCTCTTCCTGCCCCGGAATCGGCGAGTTGACGATCATGGGCAAACCCAGGGCCAGGCATTCGGACGTGGTCAGCCCGCCCGGCTTGGTGATCACCAGGTCGGCGCACGCCATCAGGCGCTCGACTTCGCTGGTAAAGCCTTGCGCCAGCAGGCGACCCGGATACTGGCCGGCCAGTGCCTGCAGCGCCGCCAGCGCGGCGGCGTTTTTCCCCGCCAGCACGATCAGCTGGAAATCGCCCGGCAGCGCCAGCAGGCGCGCGGCGACCGTTTCAAGGCTGCCCAGTCCCGCCCCGCCGCCCATCAGCAATATCGTCGTGCGCTGCGGGTCGAGGCCAAACGCCTGCGCGCACGAGACGCGGTCGGGCACCTGCGCAAACGCGGGCATGATGGGGATGCCCGTCACGTGGATGCGTTCAGCGGGGATGCCTTCGTGGCGCATGCGGAACGCCACTTCGTCGGTGGCGGCAAAATATCCCTGCATCTGTTCATGCACCCACATGCGGTGCAAGTCGAAATCCGTGACTTGTACCCAGACGGGGCAAGCCAGCTGCTGCTGGCGCAGTGCGCGCGACAGCAGTTCGGCCGGCAGGAAATGCGTGCAGATGATGGCGTCAGGCTGGAAGGCGGCGATCTGCGCCATCAGCGCGCGCGTGTTGAGGCGCTCGATGCCACGGCGCAGGAGCTGCATGGTGCTGTCGCGCGGCGCATCGTGGGTGGCGTGATACAGATAGCCCCACAGCGCGGGGGCCTTGTTGACCAGCTTGATATAGAAATCCGTGTACAGCTTGCGAAATGCCGGCGTGACGAAGTCCATCACGTCGAGATGCAGGACCAGCGCCGCAGGGCCTGCGCCGCCATCGCGCGACGCATACGCCTCGATGGCTTGCGCCGCGCGCATGTGGCCGGCGCCGGCCGAGACGCTCAGGAGAAGAATTTTTTTTGTCATGAGCTAGCCAATCACGGGGATAGGCAGGGCCGACACTTTCCAGCTGCCTTTGAGCTTGCGCTCCATCAAAGCCGGCAAGGTGCTGGCGTCGGGCGCGCCTTTTTTGGTGAACTTCACCGGCACCAGCAGATAGATGGTGACCTTGTCATCGTCGGCAATGTCTTCTTCCTCGGGCGCCGGATTCCAGCGCTTGTCGATGGCCAGCAGCGCATCGACGCCGTCCGGCCAGGCCAGGTCCGCCAGGTGCGGATCGTCGCGCCGCAGCAGCTCGCCGGCGGCCAGGCTGGCCTGATCGAGCGTGCGTCGTCCCAGGCGCGCCAGCAGCGCCACCGGAAAGCGCCATGGGCTGTGTTCCGTGAAGCCGTGCACGGTCAGCGGCCAGCGGGCCGGCAGGCAGATGGCCAGTTCGGTCATCGGCGATTGCTGGAACAGGCCAACCGTAAACAGCAGCTTGAAATCGCTCTTGCCATCGATGCAGCTGATTCCCAGCGAAAAGCGCGCGTCGCCGCTGTCCGGGCTGAACACGGCGGGCAGCACCCAGCCGGCGCTGTTGTGCATGAAGGTGCGGATCGATTCCTGCGGCGAGGCGGCCGCCTGCTGCGGCACGTCGAGTATGCTGACGCCGCCGGCGGCAGCGAGCAATTGGGCGATCGCGGGAAAACCCCAGCCGGTGGCGATATCGACCGGCGCCTGGTTCCAGCGCGTATGCAGGCGGTTCGGATTGGCGCCCCGCTGCAGCAGCAACGCGACCACGTCCTGATGGCCGCCGATGCAGGCGCTGTCCAGCGGCGACAGGATATTGTCCGGCAGGCCATCGACGGCAGCGCCATGCTCGAGCAGCCAGCGGCAGGTATCGAGATGGCCATGGCTTGCCGCCGCGTCCAGCGGCGTATGGTTGCGGTAACCGGGCAAGGGCAGATCGATGTCCATGCCCAGCGACACGAGCAGCGCGCAGACGTCGCGGCTGCCGCCGGCCGCGGCCAGATGCAGCAGCGATTCGCCGTCATCCATGTTGTAGCGGCGCAAAGTCAACAGCAGCGGCGTGGCCTGGAGCAGGCCGCGCACCTGCTCCACCTGATTCTCGCCCACGGCGTCGCAAAGGCGAAAAAATGTCTCCCGGTGCTGGTTATACAGTGTGTTATTACCCATTCCTCGTCTCTGCTCGTGCTGGCGGCGCCATCATCGAGCGGAGAATAGCATTTTCTTTCGATTAATCTGCGCGATTTGACAACTCCGGTGTGCGCCGTGCGGCGACGCGCGTATTGAGCGTTACAAATCCATGAAACTGACAGGTGCCACGTCGACGCGCATGACCGGATACAGGTTCAGCCGCTCATCCCACGACGCGTGGCGGCGGGCGAAAAACTCCAGGCGCGCGCGCGGACTCTTTGCAAACTCGGGCTCGTCGGCCAGCTTCTGCCGGAACTGCGCCGCCAGCGCCGGGTCGGCCGCCAACTGCGCGCGCGCCACGTCCTCGGCCACATAGTCCTCCATGTATTCCTTGCGCTCGAACGCCGTGTTGAAGCTGCCCCAGGCCAGCAGCGAATCGGGCGCGCGCGGCTCGAGCAGCGCCACCACCAGGCGCGCCTTCGGCTGGTTGACGGGCACGTACAGCGCGCCGGCATCGACGAGGCGCTCCTCTTTCTGCCACTCGCCCTGTACCGCCGCCGTCTGGCGTCCCTCGAACGACTGCGCGCCAAACTTGACGGCGGTGGCGCGGAAGACTTCCACATTCTGCCCGGCGAAGATGCTGCGCATTTCCTTGTAGGCGATGCCGTGCTGGCGCAACTTGGCGCCCACCATGGCCGCCTGCGCGCGCGGCACCAGGTAACCGGCCTTCGGTGCGGCCAGCTGCAGGTCAGGCACGATCTCGTCGCGCAACGGCACGTTCCAGATCTGCGGTGTCTTTTCGTCATAGCGCGTCATCAGGGCGCCCGATACCTCGGACGGCGTGCGCGTGTAGGCATAGCCGCGAAACGCGATCATGCGGCTTTTCTCCGTGGTCTTGTAGCTGAGGGGCAGCGCACTGCCGGCCAGCTGCGTCGCGCGCAGGTCCGCTTCCATGGCGCTCTGCCGCCATGCGGCGCCGTGCTGCGCCATCTGCGACAGCAGGGAAATGATGGTATTGCGCGTGATGCGCACGCGGGTCGGGTAGTCCTTCCACGAGTGGGTTTCCACCAGCACGCCGAAACGGTTACGCAACAGGAAATAACCGTGCGAAAAGCGCGGGTTCGGCGTCGAATCGACAAAACCCGACTGCGGATTGTCTTCTTCGGCAAACGACATGTAGAACGGCTTCGGATCGGAACCCTGCTTTGCCAGGTCGGCCAGCACGCCGTCGCGCAGCGCCGATCCCGCCGCGCGCAAGGCCGCATCGCCCGCATGCACGGGTTCGACCTGGATCGAGATATCGGGTTCGAACTGCGCGCCGTCCGTCACGTGCAGGTCGACATACGCCAGCGGATCCCAGGCATTGACCAGCGCCAGCATGTGCTGCATCTCGGGAGAATCGGCTTTCATGTAGTCGCGGTTCAAATTGAAATTCTGCGCCGTGCTGCGCCAGCCCATTTCCTGCGGTCCCCGCTGGTTCGGGCGGTTCCACGCACCGAAGCGCTCATGGCCATCGACATTAAACACGGGCACGAACAGCACCACCTGCTTGTCCAGCGCGCCGGCGGCGGCCTTGCCTTCCAATACTTCGCGCAGGGCCAGGAAACCCGCATCCTTGCCGTCGATCTCCCCCGCATGGATACCGCCCTGCACCAGCAGCACCGGTATCTTGCGCAGCCTGGCCGCGTCCGGCGTCAGCGCGCCCGTGTTGGAAACGGCCAGCGCCAGCATGGGGCGGTTTTCCGGCGTGCGGCCAAATTCAAAGCAGCGCACCTGTTTCGGATACTGGTCTTCGAAGCGCCGGCACAAGGCTTCCACTTCCTCGTAGCGGCCCGTATTCCTGAAACCCGAGTACTCGGCCTCCGTCTTCAGGGAAAACAGCCGCATATCGCGTGCGGCGTGCGCGTTGACGGCAAGCAGGGAAAACATGGCGGCGGACAGCAGGACACGGCGTAGCATCGGACTAGCTCCATCAAGAGGGACAAGCGGGCAATTATAGAGTGGCGGTCAGGTAAAAACGCAACGGCAAATAAAAAAGCCGGAACAGCGTCAGCTGCTCCGGCCTTGCTCTGGCAAGCGTGAGTTACGAGCCAAAGTGGTAGTTGAACTCGACCCAGCCCTGGCGTCCCTGCGGGCTGAAACTGCCCACCGGGTAGTACGGCCAGCCTCCGCTCGTGTCGCGCTTGATCTTGTCGAAGACGTTGTTGACGATCAGCGACAAGGTGGCGCGGTCGTTGATACGGTACACGGTGCTGATATTGGCCAGCGCCGTCGGCGTCAGATAGGCCGTGCTGGCGGCGTTCGGGATCTTGCCGTAGCGGCTGACCAGCAGGGTGTTCGACCAGTCGCCCGCGCTCCAGTTCACGCTCAGGTTCAGCTTGTCGGGCCAATCCATGTTCGTCAGCGATTTCGTCTCGTCGATCTCTTCGTCGCCGACGAATTGCTGCGACTTCTTGCTCAGCACCTTGGCGTAGTTGGCCTTGAAGGCGAAACGGCCGTAGTCCGCCGTGCGCAGCAGGTACTTCAGGCTCACGTCGATGCCGCTGCTGCTCTGCTTTGCCGCATTGATCGGATTGACGGTGATGGTCTTGATCTCGCCGGCGCGGTTCAGGGCATTCGCCGCGAAGCGCTCGACGCGGCCCAGGGTATCGACGCAGGTCGGCGAATTGATATCCGTCTTGCCCAGGCGGCAATCGGCTTCGTCGCGCAAGATCTTGTCGGAACTCAGGTTCGTCACGAGGTCATCGATCTTGATGTTCCAGTAGTCGACGGAGACGTCGAAGTTCGAGCTGGGCGACCAGACGGCGCCGACGCCAAACGACTTGCCTTTTTCCGACTGCAGGTCCTTGCTGCCGTTCTGCACATAATCGGCGCCCGGCGACTTGTTGGCAAATTCGCAGCCTTCGATGGCCTGGCCGGCCGCGCCGCAGCGGTAGTAGTCGGTGGTGCTCGAGTAGTAACCGGTGCCGCGCGCCTTGTAGATGTAATTCATGTCCGGCGCGCGGAAGCTGGTGGCGTAGTTGGCGCGGAACAGCAGCTCAGGCGCGGGACGCAGTTCCAGGCCGCCGTTGTAGGTGAACTTGCCCTCATGGCGGCCGGCAAAGCTGTAACGGTCGTAACGGCCGGCCAGGGTACCGGTCAGCTTTTCATGCAGCGGCAGATTCAATTCCGCCCCCAGCGCATAGCGGGTACGCGTGCCGGCCGTGATATCGGATTTGGTGGCGACGTTGAAGTAGCCATCGTTCAGGCGCGCATCGGGCACATTGCTGAAGCCCTGCTTGCCCACCTCGGCGATGGTGGCGATCTTCGCCACGCCGGCGGGCAGCTGGAACAGGTCGCCATTCGTGGACAGGCTCAGGGTATTCGTCCAGGCCTTGTCGTCGCTGTCGGAATTGCCCGTGATGGTGTCGAATTCGGCCGCCGTCACGCGGCGCGACAGGCGGGCCGGATCCGGTGCGTAGATCGGCACGCCGGCAGCGTCGGTGCCCAGTTTCGGTCCCAGGAAGAAGCTGTCGATATTGGCCAGCGCGCGCGGCGTGTGGCTTTCGCTCTTGTACACCGAGGCATTGTAGTTCGCTTCATACTGCCAGGATGACGTGCCGGGAATGCGGCCCTTGGCGCCCAGCGAGATGGCCGTGGCCATGTCGTCCCACTTGCGGTTGTAGCGCTCCACGCCGCCCATTTCCTCGGGCGATATATAACGCGTCCACGCCTCGTAGCGATTCGTGTTCTGGTTGCGGAAATAGCTGCTGCCCGTCGACGACGACGTCCACGTCGGGCCGCGCGTGTTGTTCTCGGTCGAGTTCTTGCCAATCAGAAAATCGGCGAACAGGGTCGTTTCCGGCGACAGCTCATAGTTGGCGCTGCCGAACACGTTCTGGCTGCGGTTCTTGGTTTGCGTGGTCCAGTAAGTGGGGCCGACTTTCGGGCTGGCGCAATAGCTGCCGTTCTTCGCCTGGTACTTGACGACGCTGCCGCCGAACAGGTCGCCGAACTGGTTGCAGGTATCGCCCAGGTCCACGTAGCTGCCGGAGGTGCCCGCCTGTACCACGCGGCGCGAGGCGATATTCGTCGGCGTGCCCGAACGGGTGGCCATGAAGTCGCGCTGCAGGCTCGACAGCGGATCGCGCTGGCTCAACTCCAAGCTGAACAAGGTATGCAACTTGTCGAAATTGCCGCCGCCCGTCAGTTGCACGCGCTGGTTGCCGGCGCCGCCACGCGTGGTGCCGCCCGCCTTGACATTGATGTCGAAACCTTCCGTCTGCTTTTTCAGGATGACGTTGACCACGCCGGCGATCGCGTCGGAACCATAGATGGCCGAAGCGCCGCCGTTGAGTATCTCGATGCGGTCGACAATGCTCGACGGGATATTCGCCAGGTTGGTGAAGTTGACCGTGCCTTCGTAGGCGACGGGGAAGTCGGCCAGGCGGCGGCCGTTCAGCAGGATCAAGGTGTGGTTCGGGCCCAGGCCGCGCAAGCTGATGGTATTGGCCGACGGCGTGAACGTATTGCCGAAGTCTTCGCCTTGCGTAAAGCCGCTGTTCTGTACCTGGTTGGTCAGCGCATCGAAGACGTTCTTGTACCCTTGCTTGGTGATTTCATCCCCCGTCAGGATGGTGACGGAAGACGGGCCTTCCAGGCTGGCGCGGGGAATCCGCGAACCGGTGACCACGACGGCTGGCGGGGTGGCCGCCGGCTGCTGATCCGCTGCGGGCGCTTGCGTTTGCGCGTGCACCTGCCATGCGGAACCGCCCAGGATAGCCAGTACGGCTACGGTGAGCGGTGGTAACTTGAATTGTATAGGCATCTTTGCGCTTCTCAAGGTTAGGGAGAAGGCGAAAGATATCAAAATGCCAGTAATTACAGAACGAATGGATTCATCTTTCTATATATCAAAATTGTTATATAGAAATATTTATGAGCAGGAAAACGCCACGCGCCTTGCCTGGCACATGGCAGGAACATGCGCCTTAACGGCGAATGATGGCAATTTCCTTGTAGGCCGGGCGCAGCAGGCGCGTGGCCGTGTCGGCCGGACTCTCGATTGAACCCAACAGTCTGAGCGCGCCCGTGGCCGGCGTGCAGCTGCCACTGCTGCGGTAGCGCAGCGCCGCCGCCAGCATGCCTTCGGCCGCGTCGCCCAACTGGTGCTGGTAATCGTCCGCCACGTCGCAGGTCGGCGCCATGCCATCGGCAAAGTCGCCAAAGCCCTTGGCATTGACGCCCTGGAACTGCACGGCAAAATACGTGGTGCCGCAATTCGGCGCGGGAAAGAAACCGTAGGGCTTGCCGCACGTCGTGCCACCGATCAGGTTGACCTGCACGTCCACGCCGCGCAAGCCGTTGATGATCGCTTCGCTGGCCGAACAGGTATTGCCGGTTGTCAGCAAGGTCACGCGCTTGAGACCCAGGGAAGGCAACGGCGTTCCCTTGGCGAGGGGATTCGGGCCGCCGAAGCCCTGGCTTTGCGCATGGAATGGCACGGGCGCTTCCGGCCGGGTCTTGTCATTGAAGAGCACCTGCTCGAAGGTCTTGCCGGTAGTAACTTGCGGGCCAGCAATCATGTAAGCGAGTTCACTGGCGACATCCAGATAACCGCCGCCGTTGTAGCGCACATCGAGCACCAGGTCGCTGATGCCGGCCGCCTGGAAGCGGGTCATGGTCTCGATCAGCTGGCGTTCGGCCACATTGTTATGCGTATTGAAGGTCAGGTAGCCCACCTTGCCCGTGGGCGTGTCGATGATGCGCTCGTTCTGCACGGCGCTGGTGCTGACCTCCACCGCCTGCAGGCTCACGGAGATGGGCGCCCCGTTGCGGCTGAACGCCAGCGTATGCGTGCCTTGCGCTGCAGGGAAGAGGCCCGCGTTGAGAATATCTACGCTGGCCGTGTCGGGGGCATTGACGAAATCGACGCCATCGACGGTTTGCAGCACGTCACCGCGCCGCAAGCCCGCCAGTGCCGCCGGCGAGCCTGGCTCGACAATGGTGACCACTGCCTTGCGCGGCGGCGTGGTGCGCGTCAGCGCCAGCAGCATGCCATAGCCCAGTTCCACGCCATTGAGCGAGGCTTCCCATTCCGCCGTCGTATACGTGAAATGGAACTGGTCCTTCGGTTTGCCGGATGCCGTCGTGGCCGTCGTTTTCAGCACATCGAAGTACGCCTTGGCCGTGGTGAAGCTTTGCGGCAGGTAGGTGGTCGGCACTTCGCGGTACCACAGATACGTTTCATCGATCCAGCTGCGCACCCACGTCTGTTCATTGAGCAAGGTGCCCGGCTTGTCGATGCTGCTGCCGCTGCGCGGCGCCTCGCAGCGGTTCGCCACCGTGGATGAAGCGACCAGCGCCGTCGGCCCCGTCGGCCCGGTTGGAGTCAAGGGCGGGACGACGGGCGCGCCGTCGCTGCTGCCTCCGCCTCCGCCGCAGGCACTCAACACTAATACGAGGGAAACAGCGAGGGAACGACGGCGCAGGGAATGCATGACAAACTTTCCGAAAAGAAATTATCTAAAAATTATAATGCGTTTTCCCGGCAGGCGTTGTTTTCTTTGACACAAAAAAAATGGCGCCCGCAGGCGCCATTGCTACAACGTGGAGTTCACCCCATCACGCCACGGTGGCCGCCACGGGCGCAGCCACGACGGGCGGCAGCGGCGTCGGCGCATTGAAGGCGATCAGCAAACTGGCTTCCTTCTCTTTCGCCGCCTTCAAATGACGCTCCTTCACATGGCCATAGCCGCGGATGTCTTCCGGAATGCTGGCAATCGCCACTGCTTGCGCCAGCTTGGCCGTCGTCAGTTTCGGCAGCAAGCCGCCTACCGTCGCGCGGTACTCAAGAATCAGCGCGCGCTCCATCTTGCGCTCGGCCGTATGGCCGAACACGTCGAAGGCCGTGCCGCGCAAGCCCTTGAACTTGGCCAGCACGCCAAACGCCTTCATCATCCACGGGCCGAATTCCTTCTTCACCAGATGGCCCTGGGCGTCCGTCTTGGCCATGATCGGCGGCGCCAGGTGGAACTTGAGCTTGATGTCGCCTTCGAACATGGCGGCGATCTTCGCCTGGAAGGCGCCGTCCGTGTACAGCCGCGCCACTTCATACTCGTCCTTGTAGGCCATCAGCTTGTAGAAGTAGCGGGCCACGGCTTCGGTCAGGCGCAGCTGCGGGCCATTCAGGGCGCTTTCGGCGGCGCGCACCTGGCCGACGAAGTCCAGGTACTGCTGCGCATACGCGCGGTCCTGATAGGCCGTCAGCAGGGCCACCCGTTTTTCGATGATGTCGTCGAGCGTGTCGATGCGCTTGAATTCGACCACCTTGGCTGGCGTTGTCATGCGTACCAGGCTGGCCGCATCGTGGGCGCCGGCGCGGCCCCAGTTGAAGGCGGCCTTGTTGAACGCCACCGAGACGTTGTTCAAGTCGATGGCCTTCATGATGGACGCTTCGCTCAATGGCACTTTGCCCTTTTGCCAGGCGTAGCCCAGCATGAACATATTCGTCGCAATCGAGTCACCCATCAGCGCCGTGGCGATCTGGCCCGCGTCGATGAAGTCCACGTGGTCGTTGCCGCACGCTTTTTCGATTTCCATGCGCGCGGAAGCGCCGGGGAATTGCCAGTCAGGGTTCTTCACGAAGGCAGCCGTCGACGAACTGGTCGAGTTGATCATGGCCCAGCTACGTCCTTCACCCATGCGCGACAGGGCGTCGCGGCTGGCCGTGACGATCAGGTCGCAGCCGATGACAAGATCGGCCGCACCGGTGCCCACGCGCGTCGAGTGGATATCTTCCTGGCGGTCCGCCAGGCGCACGTGCGACATGACAGGGCCGCCTTTTTGCGCCAGGCCGCTCATGTCCAGCACGGAACAGCCCTTGCCTTCCACGTGGGCCGCCATGGCCAGGATCTGGCCGACGGTGACGACACCCGTGCCGCCGATGCCGGTGACCAGAATGCCGAACGGCTCGGCCGTCGATGGAATCTGCGGCGTCGGCAAGGCCGGTACTGCTGGCGCATCCTTGTCGGCGGCAGCCGCTTTTTTCGGCTTTTTCAGGCCGCCGCCTTCCACCGTCACGAAGCTCGGGCAGAAGCCCGTCGTGCACGAGAAATCCTTGTTGCAGGACGACTGGTTGATCTGGCGCTTGCGCCCCAGTTCCGTTTCCAGCGGTTCCACCGACAGGCAGTTCGACTGCACGGAACAGTCGCCGCAGCCTTCGCAGACGGCTTCGTTGATGACGGCGCGCTTGGCCGGGTCCGGATACTCATTGCGTTTGCGGCGGCGGCGTTTTTCCGAGGCGCAGGTCTGGTCGTAGATCATGGCCGACACGCCGGGCATATCGCGCAGTTCGCGCTGCACGTCCATCAGTTCCGAGCGGTGGCGCACGGTGACGCCTTCGGCCCAGGCGTAATCGTCCGGGTATTTTTCCGGTTCGTCCGTGACGACGATGATCGGGCCCACGCCTTCGGCGGCGATCTGGCGCGAAATGATGGCCGGAGACAATGGCCCGTCGAATTCCTGGCCGCCCGTCATGGCCACCGCATCGTTGAACAGGATTTTATAGGTGATGTTCACCTTGGCCGAGACGGCCGCGCGGATGGCCAGGATGCCCGAGTGGAAATACGTGCCGTCGCCGAGGTTGGTAAACACGTGCTTTTCATTCGTGAACGGCGCCTGCCCCACCCACGTGACGCCTTCGGCGCCCATATGGGTAAATGTCGACGTTTCACGGTCCATCCACAGCACCATGTAATGGCAGCCGATGCCGGCCAGCGCGCGCGAACCTTCCGGCACCTTGGTCGAGCTGTTGTGCGGGCAGCCGGAGCAGAAGAACGGCGTGCGGTCCTTCTGCGGATCGGGTTTCACGCTGATGGCTTTCAGCACATTCTCTTTGGCTTCCAGGTAGGCGATGCGCTCCTTCACGCGCTGCTCCACCGGATGACCTGCGTAATAGCGCGAAATGCGGCTGGCAATCGCGCGCGCGATCATGGCCGGGTTCAGCTCATACGTGGCCGGCAGCAGCCAGTCGCCGTGGCCCGTGCCCTTCTGGTTGCTCCACTCGCCCGTGTCGTCGAACTTGCCGACCACGCGCGGACGCTCGCCGTCTTTGAGGTTGTAGAGTTCTTCCTTCAGCGCGTATTCGAGGATCTGGCGCTTTTCTTCCACCACGAGGATCTCGTCGAGGCCCTTGGCGAATTCGTGCACGCCGTCCGCTTCCAGCGGCCACGTCATGCCGATCTTGTACAGGCGGATGCCGATATCGGACGCCGTCTGCTCGTCGATGCCCAGGTCGGCCAGCGCCTGGCGCGTATCGAGGTAGGATTTGCCGGCCGTGATGATGCCGATACGCGCCTTCGGGCTGTCCCAGATGATTTTATTGAGCTTGTTGGCACGCGCATACGCCAGCGCCGCATACCATTTGTAGCTGTTCATGCGTACTTCTTGCTCCAGCACCGTGTCGGGCCAGCGGATGTTCAGGCCACCGGCCGGCATCTCGAAGTCGGTCGGCAGGGTGATCTGCACGCGGTCCGGGTCGAAGTCGACGGCGGCGCCCGACTCGATGATGTCGGTCACGCATTTCATCGATACCCATAAGCCCGTGTAGCGGCTCATGGCCCAGGCGTGCAAGCCGTAGTCGATGTATTCCTGCACCGACGACGGATACAGCACGGGAATGCCGCAGGCGTTCAGGATATGGTCGGACTGGTGCGCCGTGGACGAGGACTTGGCCGCATGGTCGTCGCCGGCCAGCACCAGCACGCCGCCGTGCTTGGCGGAACCGGCGTTATTCGCGTGCTTGAACACGTCGCCGCAACGGTCGACGCCGGGGCCCTTGCCGTACCACATGCCGAACACGCCATCGTATTTCGCGTCTTCGAACAGATTCGTTTGCTGCGTGCCCCAGACGGCCGTGGCGGCCAGGTCTTCATTCAGGCCCGGGTGGAATTTGACGTGGTGCTCATCGAGGTATTTCTTGGCCTTGATCGCCGTCATGTCGACGGACGTCACAGGCGAACCGCGGTAACCGGTGATGTAGCCGGCCGTATTCAGGCCAGCCTTCAGGTCGCGCTCGCGCTGCAGCATGGGCAGGCGGATCAGCGCTTGCGTGCCCGTCATGAAGGCGCGGCCACGCTCCAAGGTGTATTTGTCGTTCAGGGAAATTTCAGACGCGTGCGCGCCCGGCTCAAGACTCGAGCCCTTGATTGGTGCATTCATTACTTGTCTCCATTATTCTCTGTGCTACGCGTGCAAAGTCGGTTGAACTCACACGTACCGGCCGCGCTTTGTGAGCATGCCGGTGCGGAAAAATGACTTGTTTGTCGTAGACTACCACAGGAATGCGCGCAGTTCTTTGCTGCGCTGCACTCCCGGGCTGGTACTCTTTTTACTACTATTTGTTACAAAGCAACATTACGCCGCGTTCGTATCTTTCAGCACGCCGCGCTTGATCTGGTCCAGCTCGATCGATTCGAACAGGGCGCGGAAATTGCCTTCGCCGAAGCCCTGGTCGCCCTTGCGCTGGATGATCTCGAAGAAGATCGGGCCGATCACCGTCTGCGTGAAGATTTGCAGCAGCAGTTCGCGTTCGTTTTCCGTGCTGTGGCCATCGATCAGGATGCGCAGGCGGCGCAGTTCTTCCAGCTGCTCGCCGTGGTTCGGCAGGCGGCGGTTGACCAGCTCATAGTAAGTTTCAATCGTGTCCTGGAAATCGATACCCGTATCGCGCATGCCTTGCACGGAGCCGTAGATATCATCGGTGCCCAGCGCGATATGCTGAATGCCTTCGCCATGGTACTGGTCCAGGTATTCGGCGATCTGCGACTTGTCGTCCGACGATTCGTTGATCGGGATGCGGATCTTGCCGCATGGCGAAGTCATGGCTTTCGACTTCAGGCCCGTATGCTTGCCTTCGATATCGAAGTAGCGCACTTCGCGGAAGTTGAACAGGTTTTCATAGAAACCGGCCCATTCCTTCATGCGGCCACGGTGCACATTGTGCGTCAGGTGGTCGATATAGGTCAGGCCATGGCCGACCGGGTTGGCAACGGCGCCGGGAATGGCGACAAAGTCGACGTCATAGATGCTGATATCGCCGATGCCGCCTGGTGCGGCCGCGTCCGGCTTATCGGCGCCCTTGCCGCGCCAGCGGTCGACGAAGTACAGCAGCGAATCGCCCACGCCCTTGATGGCGGGGATATTCAGCTCCATCGGACCTGTTTTGTTATCGAAACCCCAGGCGCCCAGTTCCAGCGCGCGGCGGTACACGAAGGCCGCGTCGTCGACGCGGATGGCGATGGCGCACACGGACGGGCCGTGATGGCGGGCAAAACGCTGCGCGAACGAATCTTGTTCGGCATTGATGATGAAATTGATGTCACCCTGACGGTACAGGGTCACATCCTTGTGGCGGTGGCGCGCGATGGCCGTGAAGCCCATGTTCTCGAACAGCTTGCCCAATGCTTTTGGGTCTGGTGCTGCATACTCGACGAACTCGAAACCATCGGTACCCATCGGGTTATCCCAAGGCTGAAATTGCATGATGTCTCCTCCAAGAAGTAGCGCACAGTATAGGCGCGGTCTGTGGGCATTAAATGCCAAAGATCTCCCGAACAATCATGATTTGCGCAATAATATTGCGTGAAACAAGAACCACCGGAGGAAGCATGAGCAAAATTACGCTGGATAAAACGGATCGCAAGATCCTCGCCGTCCTGCAGGCCGATGGCCGCCTGTCGAACCAGGACGTGGCCGAGCAGGTCAGCCTGTCGCCGTCGCCATGCTTGCGCCGCGTCAAACGGCTGGAAGAAGCGGGCGTGATCCGCCAGTACGTGGCCCTGCTGGACCCGGAAAAGATCGGCCTGGGGCTATTGGCCTACGTGAACGTGCGGCTGGAAAAGCACAGCGACGCCACCGCGCACAGCACGGCGCGCGTGCTGGCGCCCAACCTGGTGACGAACACGTCGCCGCGCGCCGACTTCGCCGTGGCCGTGGCGCAATGGCCAGAAGTGGTGGCCTGCTATGCGATGACGGGTGAGATGGATTACCTGCTGCGCGTGCACGTGGAAGACATGGAGCACTTTTCGCGCTTCATGATGGCGACGCTGCTGCGCCACCCGGCCGTGCTGGATGTGAAATCAAGCTTTGCCTTGCAGCGCATCAAGGATACGACGGCCCTGCCCTTATTGTGATGGCGGCCCGGGCTTCTTCTTACGCCCCGGCAAGCGATCCCACAGTTTGAACGCGGCGCGCGCGTTGGCCTTGAACGTGTAGTCGAACATGGCGAACTGTTCCTGCACGGCTTCCTGCAGCATGCTCGACGGGTTTGGCGGCAACAGTTTCAGGTATGCATCGGCTTCGCCATAGTCGCGCTGGATTTCCATGCCCGCCTTCTTGGCGATATGCATCATCGTCTTGTTGGACGACAAACAATGCATGTACAGGGTATCGACATCGTTGTTGCGACAGTGAATCGCCGCCCGCTCGAACAGCTTTGAACCGACCCCCATGCCGCGCATGGATTTCGACACGGACACGCCAAACTCGGCCACCTGCTCCTTGTCCGTGACGACACTTTTCGCCGGCGACTTGTCCTTCGGCGCGAACGCCAGATGCCCCACCCCCACCAGTTTGAACAGGCTGTTGTAGACGCCGTAGATCATGTCGCGCGAGAAATCCATCTTCTGCACGTACTGAGCCACCAATTCATCGGGCAAGGCGCTGCCGAAGCGCAGCAGCCGGTCGCTTTTCTCGAGCGACAGGAAATGCTTCATCATGCGGCGCCGGTCGCGCTCATGCAACTGCTTGACGAGCACGGTCGGACGCCCGCCGCCGCTACGGCTGAGCCAGCGGCGAAACGGGTTCTGGAACAATTTGGGCAGGGTCATGGCAGTTCCCGGCTGCTGATCACGTTCGTGACGGCCTCGACCCGCGCAGCATGGATGACGGCCGGAATGCGCTTCGGTTCCTGTGCGCACGCTTGCGCCAGCGCGCCCGCATCCACGCCGCGCACGGCCGCCAGCATGGCTTGCAGCCAGGCGGACTGTGGAAACACGGGATCCCGTGCATGCACATCGCAGGCGATGGCGTCCAGCATCTGCACGAAACGCTGCGGCTTGCGCAGTCCGTCACAGCGCTCGCACAAGCTCACCAGTTCCTCGGCACTCAACGCCAGCGCGCCAGCGACCGCCGCCTGCTCGCGCGCCGCCATCACCGCCAGCTCGCGGCAGTCGTTGGGCACGCGCAGGCGCTCGCTCAGCGCGTTGATCTGCGCCAACGGCACAGCCAGCATCAGTACGGCAAAGCGCACGGGCAAGTCATGACCTTGCGCAGCGGCATGGTCGACGACCTGCAGCAAGCGTTCGCTCAGCGCGATTTCCCCCATGATGCGCGCCAGGGCACCGCACTCGTGCAGCACCGTCAGCATGCGCGAAGGATGGCTTTCCATCAGCCCCTTGGCCACTTCCTGCCACACGCGCTCGGCCACGAGGGCGTCGACTTCGCCGTCGGCCACCATGCGGCGCATCAGCTCCATGGTGGCGGGCGCGACAGTAAAAGTATGAAAGCGGGCGGCAAAGCGGGCCAGGCGCAAGATGCGCACGGGGTCTTCGCCGAACGCGTCGGAAACGTGGCGGAAGATTTTATTGCGAATATCCGCGATACCGCCGAACGGATCGGTCAACGTCCCATCCTCGGCCCGGGCGATGGCGTTGATGGTCAGGTCGCGGCGCACCAAGTCGTCTTCCAGCGTGACGTCGGGCGCCGTGTGGAAGACGAAGCCCCGGTAGCCGGGCGCCGTCTTGCGTTCCGTGCGGGCCAGGGCGTATTCTTCCTGCGTCTTCGGGTGCAGAAAGACGGGGAAATCCTTGCCGACGGGGCGGAAGCCCTGGCGCAGCATGTCTTCCGGCGTGGCGCCCACGACGACGTGGTCGTGGTCTTTCACGGGCAAGCCCAGCAGTTGGTCGCGCACCGCGCCACCGACCGTGTATATCTTCATAACACTCTTTTCTTAATCAGGCAGTTCCGCGTCGTGCTTGGCAGCGACTTCCGTTTCCGCCAGCGCTTCCGTGATCCAGCGAGCCACGGCCGGGTGCGCCTGCACTCGCTCGCAATACGCATTCAGGGCCGGCGCCAGGCTCACGCCGTACGTGCGGAAACGCATGACGACGGGTGCGAAATACGCGTCGGCGATGGAAAAGTCGCCAAACAGGAACTGGTGGTGGCCAAAGCGGGACAGACACTCTTCCCAGATTTCGCTGATGCGGCCAATGTCGGCCTGGGCGGCGGCCGTGCGGCCCCGTCCCGGCAACTTCGCCTTGATATTCATCGACATATCCGTGCGCAAGCCGGCGAAACCGGAATGCATTTCCGCGCAGACACAACGCGCCATGGCGCGCGCGGCCACGTCTTGCGGCCACATGTGTTTATCGGGAAACTGCTCGGCCAGGTATTCGCAGATGGCCAGGCTGTCCCAGATCGTGATCTCGCCGGCCAGCAGCACGGGGACCCGGCCGCAGGCCGAATACTCGGCAATTTTGGTGGCCGTGTCGCTCTGGTCGAGCAGCACGCGCACTTCCTGGAACGGGATGCCGAAGGCCGTCATGGCCACCCACGGGCGCATCGACCACGATGAGTAATTCTTGTTGCCGATGATGAGGGTCAGGCCCGGTTCGCGCGCGGCGGCCAGGGTTTGCGTCAGGCTGGGATCAAGGATGGTCGTTTGCATGGTCGGCGTGCTTTAGTTGGATGATGGCAAATCGGCAGAAACAGCGCTGTTTTTCGGCCCCACGGTACCCAGGCGCGCTTTCAGCGACTGCGGGCTCTTCTCGAACAGGGCCGCATAATAGGTGGCGTTGGCCATCACGTTTTTCACGTAGCCGCGCGTTTCCGTGTACGGAATGATCTCGGCAAAGACGGCGCCTTCCAGCGGACGCGTCATGGTGGCGCGCCAGATGCGCAAGCGCCCCGGCCCCGCGTTGTAGGCGGCGCTGGCCAGCACTTGCGAACCGTCGAGACCGCCAAGCACCATGTTCAGGTAATTCGTGCCCAGCAAGACGTTGGTGCGCACGTCGCTCAAGGTTTCCGTAACGAAATCGGTAAGGCCGATCTTCTTGGCGACATAACGGGCCGTCGACGGCATCACCTGCATCAGGCCGGATGCGCCCACGTGCGACTGCGCATCCATGATGAAGCGCGATTCCTGGCGGATCAATCCATACACCCAGGCTTTATCCAGGCCCAGGGTTTGCGTGGCCGGATGCATGACGTCGTCATGCGGCGTCGGATAGCGCTGTGTATAGTCCACTTCCAGACGCGTGCGGTCCGAGGTGTTGACCATGCGGTCGAGCACATTGTTCTGGCGCGCAAATTCCGCGGCCGCCAGATGCTGGCGGTCCGTCATCGAACGCAATTCCCAGTTCCACTCGCGCGTGCCTTCGAAGCGCAAGCGCATATTGAAGAATTTCAAGGCACGCTGCAAGCCCGGATTGGCAGCCATGGCGGCGATTTCCGTGGGCGAGATCGGCTGGCCCGGCGGCGGCAAGATCAGGTGGTTGCCCAGTTCTTCATTGGCCAGCAAGCCATAGAAATTCGATTGCTCGGAAATCGTGCGGTACAGGGCGTCCGCCTGCGGGTTCGGGCGACCCGGCGTTTCCGCCTGCTGCGCGCGCGCCAGCCAGTAGACCCAGGTGGGGTCGGCGCGCAGGGACGCCGGCATGGCCTGGATGGAAGACTTCACCA
This sequence comes from Janthinobacterium sp. YR213, assembly GCF_900099875.1. NCBI lineage: Bacteria > Pseudomonadati > Pseudomonadota > Betaproteobacteria > Burkholderiales > Oxalobacteraceae > Janthinobacterium > Janthinobacterium sp. YR213. The sequence goes on from NZ_FNDA01000003.1 coordinate 404,690, forward strand.
CGGGCCAATTGCCTTCACGCAAGGCGATACGCGCCTTCCACTGCATCTGCTCCTGGGTCAAGGGCGCGCCATTAGTTTTTTGCCAATATTCAAATGCTTCCGGCGCCAGCGAATACGACGCTTGCAAGGCCAGGCTGGCCCAGCCGATGGCCTGTTCCTGAGGCGTCAGCTGCGCGCTGGCCTTTTGCAAGGCCACCACGCCCAGTTTCAAGGTGCTTTTCGCCATGCGGCCGACGGCCACCAGGTACATCTCGTGGTCGGCGCGGCTGGCGCCCGGTCCCTTGGCCAGCACCAGCGCCGGCAAGTCGATGGCTTGCGCCATCTTTGCGTCGGACGCGCCCAGCAGCAGCGCGATGCGGCGCGCCGGGCCCGTGGCATTGGTCTGGCCCGCCAGGCGGATCTGCGCCCACAGGTCATTCGTGTCAAACTGGCCATTTTGCGCCAATGCCGCGATCAGGCTGCCGCACGCTTCGCCATAGCCAGGCGGCGAGACGAGCAGGTTGCGCGCTTCGGACGCCACGTTCTGGCCCTTGGCCGCGCGCGACATCAGCGCGTAGCACTTGAGCTGGGTGTCATCGTCGAGGGCGAATTGCGGGTATTGCTCATCAAACACGACCCAGTCGCGCTTGCGGCCCAGCTCCAGCAGCCAGTCATTGCGGAAACGGTCGGCGATGGCGCTGCCCTTGTAGCGGTTCAGGTAATCACGAAATTGCGCCTCGGTCAGCAGCTTGATGCGCGGTTTCAGCCGATAATAGTCAACATACGATGGAATCTGGTAATTCGTCAGGCGCCCCGCATAAAAGTCGGCTTTTTCGACGTCATCCTTGCGCGCGGCGTCGCGCAGCAGCAGGAAGGCATCGTCCTCGCTGCGCGTGTCGGGGGCGGCTGGAGCTACGGTGGCCGATACCTGGGCCAGGGCTGCCAGGGGAGACAAGGCCGATGCAACACACAGCATCGTGCCGGCAATCCATTTCAGTGGGGAAATCAATGTACGACTCTCAATCTTAACTTGATGGTGATATGAATAGCGACCCTAGAATAACATGCGATCCGGCTGCACGGCCACCCATTGCGCCACAGGACAAAGCCGGCTTGCGCAAGGCCCTGCTGGCGGCCCGGCGCGCCCTGCCCGATGCCACGCGAGTAACGTGGGATGCGGCCATCGCGCAGCGCCTGCTGCACTGGTGCGCACAGGAAAACGTCGAGGAACTGGGCGTGTACTGGCCCCTGCACGGCGAGCCGGACTTGCACGGCGCCTATGCGCAGCTGGCCGCGCGCGGCGTGCAATTAAGCTTGCCGGTGGTGCTGGAAAAACATGCACCGTTGGCATTCAGCGACTGGACGCCGGGCGAAGCCATGGTCAAGGATGGCATGGGCGTGGCCGTGCCGGCCCGATTACGCCTGCGCCCGGCACCCGCTACCCTGCTGGTGCCCTGCCTGGGGGTTAATGAGGAACGCTACCGGCTCGGTTATGGCGGTGGCTATTACGACCGCACCCTGGCGCAGGTCCCCCGTCCGCGCACCCTCGGTATCGCCTATGCCTGCCTGGCGGCAAGCTTTCCCAACGGCGAATACGACATCGCCCTCGATCACATCGTGACCGAGGGCGATCTGTTCTGATAACAGCAGAACGATTTACTTCACCAGCCGCTGCCACAGTGCGGTCGTAGGCGCCGCCTGGTTCATGCTATAGAAATGCAAGCCTGGCGCGCCGCCTTCCAACAAACGCTCGCACAAGCCCGTCACCACGTCCAGGCCGAAAGCCTTGATGGACGCGCTGTCGTCGCCGAAGCTGGCCAGTTTCAGACGCACCCAGCGTGGAATTTCCGCGCCACACATGTCCGAAAAGCGCATCAACTGCGTGTAATTCGTGATCGGCATGATGCCGGCCACGATAGGCACGTTGATGCCCATCTTCTGCGTCTGCTCGACAAACTGGAAATACGCGTCTGCATTGTAGAAGTACTGGGTGATGGCCGCATCGGCGCCGGCCTGCACCTTGCGCGCAAACGCGTTCAGATCGTCCTGCGGCGAACGGGCTTGCGGGTGCATCTCCGGATAGGCGGCCACTTCGATATGGAAATGGTCGCCCGTCTCGGCGCGGATGAATTCCACCAGCTCGTTGGCATAGCGGAACTCGCCCGAGGCGCCATAGCCGCTCGGCAAGTCACCGCGCAAGGCCACGATACGGTTCACGCCCGCCGCCTTGAAGTCGGCCAGCACGGCGCGGATCGATTCGCGCGAACCGCCGACGCAAGACAGATGGGGTGCGGCCTGTTCGCCGGCCGCCAGGATCTCGCGCACGGTGTCCAGCGTACCCTGCTGCGTGGTGCCGCCAGCGCCAAAGGTCACCGAGAAATACTTCGGATGCAATTCAGACAACTTGACACGCGTGGCGCGCAGCTTTTCCGCCCCTTCCGGGGTTTTCGGCGGGAAAAACTCAATACTGAAATTATGCTTTTCCATCGTCGTTACTCAAAAGTAAGGTCGACAAGGCCCAAGAAATGATGCTGTACAGGATGGCACCACCCACGGCAGACCAGAAACTGGCGACATGGAAGCCATCGATCACCTGCGCCACCAGCCAGAACAGGAAGCCGTTGATGATCAAAATGAACAGACCCAGCGACAAAAACGTCACGGGCAGGGTCAGCAGGATCAGCAAAGGACGGATCAGCGCATTGACCAGCCCCAGCACGGCAGCGGCCAGCAGCGCGGTCCAGCCGCTGCTCATCGTCACCGAGTGCATCAAATAAGGGACGGCAAACAGGGCTGCCGCATTGATAAACCAAATCAGTAGCAAGCGCATTTCTCTAGCCTGTCAAAAAAGAGGGCAAGCCGGCATAGCCGGCCTTTTCAAAGTACACCGATCAGTATTGTTGCCTCAGGAACCGTAGCGAGCGGATGCGCGGCGTGGCCGAGAAGCGCAACTGTGCTGTTGTAGCACAGTGAGCATCGCCGGCCGCGCCCCGCGCCGCGCAGTAGGTTCCCGAGGCAAGCAACCGATTAATAACGGTAGTGCTCGGGCTTGTATGGACCTTCCGTGCGCACGCCGATGTAGTCGGCTTGCTCTTGCGTCAGTTCCGTCAGCTGCGCATTCAACTTTTTGAGTTGCAAACGAGCGACTTTTTCGTCCAGGTGTTTTGGCAGGGTGTACACGCCGACCGGGTAGTTGGCCGTGTTCGCGTACAGCTCGATCTGAGCGATCGTCTGGTTGGCGAACGACGAGCTCATCACGTACGACGGGTGGCCCGTGCCGCAACCGAGGTTGACCAGGCGGCCTTCGGCCAGCAGGATGATGCGGCGGCCCGACGGGAAGATGATGTGGTCGACTTGCGGCTTGATGTTTTCCCACTCGTATTGCTTCAGCGAAGCAACGTCGATTTCATTGTCGAAGTGACCAATATTGCAGACGATGGCCTGGTCTTTCATGCGCGTCAGGTGATCGTGCGTGAGGATGTGATAGTTGCCGGTGCAAGTCACGAAGATGTCGCCGTGTTCGCACGCGTAATCCATGGTCACGACGCGGTAGCCTTCCATCGCCGCCTGCAGTGCGCAGATCGGATCGACTTCCGTTACCCATACCTGGGCCGACAGGGCGCGCATGGCTTGGGCCGAACCCTTGCCGACGTCACCATAACCGGCGATGACGGCCACTTTACCGGCGATCATCACATCGGTGGCGCGCTTGATGCCATCGACCAGCGATTCGCGGCAGCCATACAGGTTGTCGAATTTCGATTTCGTGACGGAATCGTTCACGTTGATCGCAGGGAAAGCCAGCTTGCCTTCCTTGTGCATCTGGTACAAACGGTGCACGCCGGTGGTGGTTTCTTCCGTCACGCCGAGGATTTCCGGCAGACGCTTCGAGTACCAGGTCGGATCGGCCAGCAAGTGTTTCTTGATCGAGTTGAACAGGCAGATTTCTTCTTCCGAACCGGGATTGGCCAGCACCGACAGGTCGGTTTCCGCGCGCACGCCCAGGTGCAGCAGCAGGGTGGCGTCGCCGCCATCGTCGAGGATCATGTTCGAGTAGACAGCCTTGCCATCCACGTTCGGCCATTCGAAGATGCGGTGCGTGTATTCCCAGTAGTCATCCAGCGACTCGCCCTTGACGGCGAACACAGGCGTGCCGGCGGCAGCGATGGCGGCGGCGGCATGATCTTGCGTAGAGTAAATGTTGCACGATGCCCAACGCACTTGCGCGCCCAGTGCTTCCAGGGTCTGGATCAGCACGGCGGTCTGGATGGTCATGTGGATGGAACCGGTGATGCGCGCGCCTTTCAGAGGCTGCGCTGCCGCGAATTCTTCGCGGATGGCCATCAGGCCAGGCATTTCCGTTTCAGCAATCTTGATTTCTTTGTCGCCCCATGCGGCCAAGGTAATATCGGCGATGGTGTAGTCGTGTTGCGATTTGAGTACGGCGTTCATCACGCCCTCCTTTCAGTTGTTGAAAAAGGTACGTGAGCGCAGTTGCAGGATATTCCGAGCCTGGCGAATTTCTTCGTCGCAACGCTCCTCGGACGGGGGATTTTATCATTGTCAAGGCCGCCGCGCCAGCCTGTTTGCACGGCATTGCCACGTAACAACACATAAAAAAAGCGCCCGCGGCCAGCAGGCCGGGGCGCTTTTCTTGCAAATCCGACTAGATTACTTCAGGCCGGCAGCGTCGCGCAGCAGGGCGACCTTGTCCGTGCGTTCCCACGTGAATTCCGGCTCTTCGCGGCCGAAATGGCCGTAGGCGGCGCTCTTCTGGTAGATCGGGCGCAGCAGGTCGAGCATTTGCACGATGCCTTTTGGACGCAGATCAAAGTGCGCCAGCACCAGCTTGGCGATTTCCGCATCGGGAATCACGCCCGTGCCTTCCGTGTAGACGGTGATGTTGATCGGCTTGGCCACGCCGATGGCGTAGCTGACCTGCACCTGGCATTGGCGCGCCAGGCCGGCCGCGACGATGTTTTTCGCCACGTAGCGGGCAGCATAGGCGGCCGAACGGTCGACTTTCGAAGGATCCTTGCCCGAGAACGCGCCGCCGCCGTGCGGGGCTGCGCCACCGTAGGTGTCGACGATGATCTTGCGGCCGGTCAAGCCGCAATCGCCTTGCGGACCGCCGATGACGAAACGGCCCGTCGGGTTGACGAGGAATTTGGTCTCCGCCAGCCATTCGCGCGGCAGGATCGGCTTGATGATCTCTTCGATGACGGCTTCTTCGATCTGCTTGTGCGAGATTTCCGGCGCATGCTGGGTCGACAGCACGACCGTGTGCACGCCGACCGGACGGCCATCGACGTAGCGCAGGGTCACTTGCGATTTCGCATCCGGACGCAGCCATGGCAAACGGCCATCCTTGCGCAGCTGCGACTGGCGCTCGACCAGGCGGTGCGCGTAGTGGATGGCGGCAGGCATCAGCTCGGCCGTTTCATCGCAGGCGTAGCCGAACATCAGGCCCTGATCGCCAGCGCCTTGATCCAGGTCAATCCCCGCACCTTCATCGACGCCTTGCGCGATGTCCGGCGATTGCTTGTCGTAGGCCACCAGCACGGCGCAACCCTTGTAGTCGATGCCGTATTCCGTGTTGTCGTAACCGATGCGTTTGATGGTTTCGCGCGCAACTTGAATATAATCCACATTGGCGTGGGTGGTAATCTCGCCAGCCAGCACCACCAGACCCGTGTTGCACAGGGTTTCGGCAGCCACGCGGGCGGCTGGATCCTGGGTCAGGATGGCGTCAAGGATGGCGTCGGAAATTTGATCGGCAACCTTGTCGGGATGGCCTTCCGAAACGGATTCGGAAGTGAAGAGATAGTCGTTTGACATTGCAAGCTCCTGTTTACTATGTGAATGTTCTGTCGCAGTAAAGAGGATTTTGCCTGCGACGCTTTAGCGAGATTTATATTCCGCATCGCAAGTTGTCTATTAACTCAGCGGTTACTGCATACGTGGTATTTTACGCTTCTTAAAAAATTTTGGCACGGCAACACGCCATTCCTGGAAACCGCTTATACATGTTAGTCCCAATTTTCCGCTTCCTGTCCATCTTTCCCCTGCCCGTCCTGCATGCCCTGGGCACTGCGCTTGGCTGGGTGATTTACGCCATTTCCCCGTCCTACCGCCGCCGCATGCGCGAGAACATGCAAGGTGCGGGGTTTTCGCAACACTTGCACGCGGCCGTGGCCGAAGCGGGCAAGAGCGTGCTGGAATTGCCCTTCATCTGGTGCGCGCCAGCCGAGCGCGTGGCGCGCCATGCGACGGTGGAAAACTGGGAACTGGTGGAAAAAGCGCTGCAGCACGGCCGCGGCATCGTCTTCCTGACGCCGCACCTGGGCTGCTTTGAAATTGTCGCCCAGCAAATCGCCCTGCGCACACCGCTCACCGTGATGTACCGTCCGCCCAAGCGCGCCGCCTTGAAACCGCTGATCGAAGGGGCCCGCGCGCGCGAAAACCTGATGCTGGCGCCGGCCAACATGTCGGGCGTGCGCATCTTCGCCAAATGCCTGAAGAAAGGCCAGCCCATCGGCCTGCTGCCCGACCAGGTGCCGCAGGAAGGCGAAGGCGTGTGGGCCGATTTCTTTGGCCGTCCCGCCTATACCATGACCCTGCCGGCCAAGCTGGCGCAGATGGGCGGCGCCGAAGTCATCATCACCTACGCCGAACGCCTGCCGGGCGGGCGCGGCTATGTCGTGCATTTCGTGCCCTTCACCGAGTCCCTCGACAGCACCTCGGCGGAACAGGCGCGCACCATCAATGCCGCCATGGAACAATTGATCGCGCGCAGCCCGGCGCAATACCTGTGGAGCTACAACCGCTATAAAGTGCCGCGCGGCGCACCGCCGCCCACGCCCGCGACGCCGAATGCCGCCGGGGAGCAGGCATGAGACTGCTGATCGCCTTCATGTGGCTGCTGCACTGGCTGCCCCTGCCCATCCTCGGCCGTTTCGGCGTGGCCGTCGGCAGCCTGCTGTTCATCGCCATGCCCACGCGGCGCAAGATTGCCCTGACGAATCTGCGCCTGTGCATGCCCGAATTGACGGAAGCCCAGCGCGTGGCGCTGGCGCGCCAGCATTTCCAGGCCTATTCGCGCAGCGTATGGGAACGCAGCATCCTGTGGTGGTCGTCGGAAGCGCGCCTGAACCGCCTGATCAAAAAGGTGCCCGCCTTCCCGGGCCAGCAGATCGCGGCCAAGCCGACCATCCTGCTGTGCCCGCACTTTGTCTGCCTCGATGTGGCCGGCGCCGCCACGGCCATGGAAATTTCCGCTTCGTCGATGTATGTGCAGCAAAAGAACGCCGCCTTCGACCAGGCCTTGCGCAACGGCCGTTCGCGCTTCAAGCCGCCCAAGCTGTTTACGCGCCAGGACGGCATCAAGACGATCCTGCGCGCGCTGCGCGACGGCTTGCCCTACTTCATGCTGCCGGACATGGATTTCGGCGAGAAGGATGCGGAATTCGTGCCCTTCTTCGGCGTGCCTGCTGCCACCCTGACGGCCACGGCGCGCCTGGCGCTTGCCGCCAAGGCGCAAGTCATTCCCGTCATCGCCACCTTCCTGCCCAATTACCAGGGCTGGCAAGTGACCTACTATCCAGCGTGGGATGACTATCCGGGCGACGACATTACGGCCGCCACGCGCCGCATGAACGCATTCATCGAAGAGCGCGTGCGCGAAGCGCCGGCCGAGTATTTCTGGACGCATAAACGCTTCAAGACGCGTCCGGAAGGCGAAGCGTCGTTCTATAACCAGCACAAGTGATACGGCAGACCATGAAACTCCAATTTACCAAAATGCATGGCGCCGGCAATGACTTCATCGTCATCGACGCCATCCATCAAGATATCGACTTCACGCCAGCCCAGTGGCAGCGCCTGGCCGACCGCCGTTTCGGCATCGGCGCCGACCAGATCCTCGTGGTGGAAAAACCACGCCTGCCCGGCTGCGATTTCCGCTACCGCATCTATAACAACGATGGCGGCGAAGTCGAGCAGTGCGGCAATGGCGCGCGCGCCTTCGTCAAGTTCGTCAGCGAAAAAGGGCTATCCAGCAAGGACAGCATCCGCGTGGAAACCATGGCCGGCGTCATCGCGCCGCGCCTGGAGCCCGATGGCAGCATCACGGTCGACATGGGCGCGCCCGTGCTCGACCCCGCGCTGGTGCCGTTCGATGCAAACGGGCTGGACGGTGTGGCGCAAGACAACGACACCTTGTGGCCGCTGGACCTGGCTCTGCCGAGCCAAACGTCTCCCGTGCTGGTGTCCGTCGTCTCGATGGGCAATCCGCATGCCGTGCAAGTGGTCGAGGATGTCGATGCGCAAGACCTGGACGTGACGGGCCCGCGCATCGAGCACCACCCGCGCTTTCCCCGCAGGGTCAACGCCGGCTACATGCAGATCGTCGACCGCCAGCACGTGAAACTGCGCGTGTTTGAACGGGGTGCGGGCGAAACCCTGGCGTGCGGCACGGGCGCCTGCGCCGCCGCCGTGGCCGGCATCCTGCGCGGCTTGCTCGACTCCCCCGTGCGCATCAGCGCGCGTGGCGGCGAACTGTCGATCGCCTGGCAAGGCCCCGGCCATCCCGTCCTGATGACGGGCCCGGCCGTGACCGTGTTCGAGGGCACGATCGAGCTGTAGACGGGTGAAAGTGAGCAGTCAAAGTCAGGCCGCCAGGAACTGCTGTTCCTGTGCGACATCGAGTTCGGTCAGGTAGCACTTCAGGCGGTACAGGCGCTGCCGGTAATTGCCTTCCGGCCCCGCCACACCGCAATCGACGCGCTCGAACAGGCGCACCACCTGATCGAGCAGCTGGCGTTCCTGCGCCGTACGGATCAGCACCAGGCGCCGCTTGCCTCGCCCATGTGTGGCACTGATATCGATCAACAGACAATGGCCCTGGTCGGCCGCATGGATATCGAGCAGCAGCGCCTCGGCACGCGACAGATGGAAGCAGCGCGCCAGTTCCAGCCGCGCCGCCAGCAAGGGGTGGCTCTGGCCCAATTGCCGCAAGTGCCCATCGGCCTGCATGGCGGTGCACTGGCCCCAGTCGCCGGCTTCGCCCTGCGGCGCGATCTTTGCCAGCGCCGCCTCCGCTTCGCGGCTGCCTTGCGCCTGCGCCTGCAGCAGCCAATACGCGGCCCGCACATCATTGTTGACGCCATCGCGGCGATTGCGCCAGGCATGCATGCCGCACTCGAGCTGGGCCGGGCCATGCCCCAGGTCGGCGGCACGCTCCAGGCAGGAATGGGCTTCGACCACATTGCGCTGGGAAAATTCCGGTTTCGTGTAGATGCGCGACAGCACGAACCAGGCTTCGGCCAGCCCCTGCTCGCCAGCCTGCGTCAGCCAGCGCACGGCACGCTTGAAATTGGCCGCGCCATTGCGCGTGGCCAGCCGCTGGCCATGCGCATCCATGCGCGCATAGCCGAGCCCCAGCTCCAGCTGCGCCGTGCGGTCGCCGCCATGCGCTGCCAGCTCGCAACACTGCCAGCCTTCGGCGTCGCCGCCAGGCGCCAATGCCTGGGCACAACGCGACAGCAACAGCACCTGCTGCGCGTCGAGGGCGATCGTGCGCGCACCGGCCGCCGCCTGGCGCTGCAGCAGCTCGCGCGCCAGCGGCAAGCCTTGCGACAGGAATCCGGCATGGTTGCCCTGGCGCCATGCCTGCTCCAGCCAGGCGTGCAGCGGCGCGTCGCCATCGATGGCTTTCTCGCCAGCCAGGCCGGTGTCCCGCCCGGCAGCGGCAAGCGAGCCATCTTGCATGGATAACAACCATTGTGCATCGGGCAAGCCGGCCCGCACGGCGGCATCCAGCGCCACGCGCGCCTTGGCGCGCAGGGATTCACAGTGACTGGCGGCATTGCCCAGCACCAGCTGCGCCAGCACCAGGCCCGCCTGCACCAGGCCTGCATCGAACGCCTGCGCGTAATAGGGAATCAGCGCCTTGGCTGCCGGTTGCGCCACTTCGAACGGCACGTGCGTGCCAATCAGCAAGCACGCTTCCTCGCTATCCTCCTGGGCCGCCCGCGCCAGCCAGTGCAAGGCCGTGGGCAGGCTTTGCGGCACGCCCTGTCCAAACAGATACACCCGCCCCAACGCCAGTTGGCAGGCAACATCGCCCGCACGTGCGCCCTTGATCAATCCTAATGTTTCGCGATTTGCCATCGATTCTCGATATTGAGTCAATGATTCTAATAATAGTGAGCCGTCTCCAGGCCCATCAACGCAGGCCTTCCCTTAGTGTACCGTCCTTGTGTCATAAATCCGCCAAAGCCGCCTCAAGAACTTGATTCAACGCAACAATGTCCTGGCGCGGACATGCCAATATGGCAAGGCGCCGCCAGCGTGGCGGTGGGAGAACGCTGTCCATCGGCGCAGCATCGGCAGAAACCGCGCGTTACAAAAATACAACAGGGGCATGCAGTTATGCCGCTTTTCACCAATCTTTTCACGCACATTTGACCAATCCCGCACGTCTTGCGCGCCGACGAATTAAGGTTCATTCATCGAAACGCGACAGTTAGCGCATTTCAATCTGCTCGGATCTCGGACGGAACTCACTTTTAATAGGGAATAAGACATGAAAAAATCACTCGTTGCCCTCGCACTCTTCGGCGCCTTTGCCGCAACCGCACAAGCGCAGTCGTCCGTCCAAATCTACGGCACGATCGATGCAGGCCTGGGCAAAGCGACTGGTTCGACCACCGCCGTCACCAAGCGCGACAACAACAAGCTGGGTTTCAAGGGCACGGAAGATCTGGGCAATGGCTTGAAAGCCATTTTCCAACTGGAAATTCGCTATGAATCCGACACTGGCACCGTAGAAAACACGTCGGGCGCCAATTCGCGTCCGCTGTTCCAGGGTCAAAGCCGCGTCGGCCTGCAAGGCGACTTCGGTACCGTGCGTCTGGGCCGTGGCCTGACCGCCTTCCAGGAAACGAGTACCGGTTTCGAACCATGGTCGGGCATGCCTACGCCAGCCGGTTTCCAGACCGACCTGACCGTTGCCGGCTACACCAGCGATCCGCTGAGCGCGCCAGGCAACTCGCGTAACCGCTTCTCGAATGCCGTGTTCTACAACTCGCCAGTCATCAGCGGCTTCCAGTTCAACGCCACCGTGGCCGCCAAAGAAGCGAACAACAACACCGCCGTTGCAGCCACCGTGCGCAACCTGACGACGAATGCCACCGGCAACTTCGCCCTGCCAGCCAATGCGGTGCCAGCATCGAACCCGTACTCGGTGTCGGCAACGTACAACAACGCCCAGTTCGCCGCCATGGCTGCCTACGAGCGTAACGGCCTGCAAGCCAAGCTGTGGTCGGTCGGCGCATCGTTCAATCCGATCGCGGAATTGAAACTGATGGCAACGTACCAACACCAGGATGACGGCAACTTCAAGATCGTCAACACCGACACCAAATCGTGGGTGCTGGGCGCCAACTATGACGTCGGCCCAGGCAAGATCCGCGCTGGCTACGGTCAAAAAACGCCGGATGGCGTCGCCAAGACCAAGCAAGCATCGCTGGGCTACGACTACAATCTGTCGAAGCGTACCTACCTGTACGCAGATATTTCGAATAAGAAATCGGCCAGCGTCGCCAACTACAACAACACCACCTCGGTCAACTACATCGGCCTGGGCGTACACCACAATTTCTAATGGCCCGCCTGTCACCCTTCGCGGGTGACAGCTGACCAGGAAATACAAAGCGGCATGGGCAACCATGCCGCTTTTTTCATGGGCGCGCGGAAAATGCACGGGCGCCATGCCCTTTGCGCCTATGCCGGCGCACTCTCGGTTAGAATGAAGTGTTCAACTTTCACTGACAGATATTCTCAATGACCGCCACACTCGATTCCAGCACCGTCGCCCAGTACCTGAGCGAGCACCCGAATTTCTTCGAAGAGCATACCGCTCTGCTCGGCGAGGTCAAACTGAGCAGCCCGCTGACGGGACGCACCATCTCGCTGCAGGAGCGGCAGATGGAAGTGATGCGCGACAAATACAAGGCGCTCGAACTGCGCATGTCCAAGCTGAGCCGCGTGGCCGAGGAAAATGGCGACATCGCCAGCAAGTTCCACGGCTGGAACCAGGCCATGCTACAAGTGCGCAACGATGCGGACATGCCGCGCGTGCTGGTCGACGCCTTGCAAAGCAATTTCGACGTGCCCTACGTCAGCCTGCGCCTGTGGCAAGTGCTGCCGGAACACGCCAACGGCTGGTTCACGGAAGATGTCACGGCCGATGTGCGCATGTTCGCCAACAGCCTGCAAACGCCGTACTGCGGCAGCAACCGCGATTTCGAAGCCGTGCACTGGCTGCAGGCCGACAAGATCGAATCGACCGTCATGATCGCCCTGCGCGCGCCAAACACCACGGGCACCTTCGGCTTGCTGGTGCTCGGCTCGCCCGACAGCGAACGTTTTACGTCCAGCATGGGCACGGACTTCCTCGTGCATATCGGCGCCACGGCCAGCGCCGCCCTGGCCGCGCTGCGCGCCGGCACGCCTGCCTGAGAATGCCATGAATGAGGCGCGCGGCAAGGCCGAGTGGCTCGACGCCTATCTGGCGCAGCTGGCCACGCAGCGCAAGCTGTCGCCGCATACGCTTGACGCCTACGGGCGCGACCTGCGCGCCTTGCTGGAACTGAGCGGCAACACGCCCTGGACGGCTCTTGCGCACAACGAAGTGCGCCGCTACACGGCCAAGCTGCACGCTGGCGGCCTCGACCCGCGTTCCATCGCCCGCAAGCTGTCGTCGTGGCGCGGCTTCTTCAACTGGCTCAGCGGCGAGACCCAGCTCGACGCCAATCCTGTCGACGGCATCCGCGCCCCGAAGCGGGCCAAGACCTTGCCCAAAGCCCTGTCGGTGGATGATGCCGTGCGCCTCGTGGCGCCCGCGCAACACCAGCAAGGCGCCGCCGAGCCGGAACAACTGTGCAACCGCGCCATGTTCGAACTGCTGTATTCGAGCGGCTTGCGCGTGTCCGAACTGACCAGCCTGGACACCCATTACTGCAAGGCCGACGGCGGCCAGCCCGCCTCGCTGGGCTGGCTCGACATGGCCAGCTTCGAAGTCATCGTCACGGGCAAGGGCAGCAAGATGCGCAAGGTGCCCGTCGGCAAGGCGGCCCTCGTGGCCTTGACGGCTTGGCTGGGCGTGCGCCCGCCAGCGGCCGATGGCAGCGCTGCCTTGTTTTTAAGCACGCGCGGCACGCGCATCTCGCCGCGCGTACTGCAGCTGCGCCTGAAGGCGCATGCGCTGGCGACGGACATTCCCGCCAACGTGCACCCGCATGTGCTGCGCCACTCGTTTGCCTCGCACGTGCTGCAATCGTCGGGCGACTTGCGCGCCGTGCAGGAAATGCTGGGCCATTCCAGCATCACCTCGACCCAGGTTTACACGGCCCTCGATTTCCAGCACCTGGCGCACGTGTATGACCAGGCGCACCCGCGCGCCAAGCTCAAGTAGGCAGCCGCTCCCGCTGGACAGCCTGATCCATATCAAGCGGATGGGCGCGCATTTGCAAGCTTTTGCAAAATTCCGGCATAATCGTCCGCATTCTTCCGCTTGCGCGGCGGCACCACCGATTACAAGGCATCTCTCATGGCACTGATTCCAACCACCATCCTCACCGGTTTCCTGGGCGCCGGCAAAACCACCTTGCTCAACCGCATACTGCAGGAAGACCATGGCATGCGCATCGCCGTGATCGAGAACGAGTTTGGCCAGGAAAACATCGATAACGAGATCCTGGTGCAGGACAGCAACGAACACATCATCGAGATGAACAACGGCTGCATCTGCTGCACCGTGCGAGGCGACCTGATCGTGGGCCTGACGGAACTGGCGCGCAAGCGCGACGCCGGCTTGCTGGCATTCGACCGCGTCGTCATCGAAACGACGGGCTTGGCCAATCCCGGTCCCGTGGCGCAAACCTTCTTTGTCGACGAAGAAGTGGGCAGCCACTACATGCTCGACGCCATCATCACGGTAGTCGATGCCCGCCATGCCATGAAGCAACTCGATGAATACGAGGAAGCCCAGCGGCAAGTGGGCTTTGCCGACAAGCTGCTGCTGTCGAAAACCGACCTCGTCAGTGAAGAGGACGTGGCCGCCCTGACGCGCCGCCTGAAGCGCATCAATCCGCGCGCGCCCATCGCCAAGGTCGATTTCGGCCGCGCGCCGCTGGCCGAAGTACTCGACATCCGCGGTTTCAACCTGAATGAAAAGCTGGAACTGGACCCGGATTTCCTGGCGACGGAAACGGCGCACGTGCATGATCACGACAAGGCACACGGACATGAGCACGAGCATGGTCATAAGCACGAGCACAGCGACGCCTGCGCCACCGATTGCGGCCATGCCGACCACCACCATGCGCAGCACAGCGACGATATCGCCGCCTTTGTTTTCAAGAGCACGCAACCGTTCGACAGCGCCAAGCTCGACGAGTTCCTCGGCGGCCTGGTGCAAGTGTATGGTCCGCGCATGCTGCGCTACAAGGGTGTGCTGCTGATGCAGGGCGCCGAGCGCAAGGTGGTCTTCCAGGGCGTGCACCAGCTGATGGGCAGCGACCTGGGCGCCAAATGGGGCGAAAACGAAGTGCGTGGCAGCAAAATGGTATTTATTGGCAAGAATCTACCAAAAGACATTTTTATTCGCGGACTCGAACAATGTTTGGTATAAACTAGCCGGGTTTTGCAAAGTATCCGTTGCAAAGCAGAAACAAAAGGGAAAGTTAAGCACGCTTTCCCGCTGTCCGACACCCATCTTGCTGGCATAAACCAACAAGTAGCCGTTTCTGATCGGCTAGTCAACAAATCGGGATGGCAATATAAAGCAAAGCGTGCCAAAATCAGCGACGAAAACGGCCCATGTCGTTCGCCTGTCATGAAATGCTGGCAAACTGCCACTGGCCGCATGCCAGGCATGCAACCGATCCACCCAACACGCCTGTTGACGCGCGCATAGCGCGACTGGCATAGAGCGGTAAAAAGTTATCAACATGGCACCTTAGCCGGCCGGTAGTCCTGGCTTTCGCCGGCAAGCCAAGGTCGCACGCAGTACAGCGGGACAGCAATGCCAAGCGGAACCTGTACAGTTGCTCGGTATCGCCGCATCAACTGATCAATTTGAAAACTCTGTCGTATCGAAGGTAAGCGAAGTTATGACCAAAACTAATAAATCGACCCCGGCCGCCAACCAAGACATCCCTCTCATCAGCGAAGACCAAATTCGCGCCATGAGTGAAGATGACTACATGAATCCGGCACAACTGGCATTCTTCAAGGCGCGCCTGCAGCAGCTCGAAAAAGACCTACTGAAAAACGCCGGCGAAACCACGGAACACTTGCGTGAAACCGTGCTCGTACCGGATCCTGCCGACCGTGCCACCATCGAGGAAGAGCATGCGCTGGAACTGCGCACGCGCGACCGCGAGCGCAAATTGCTGAAGAAAGTGCAGCAATCGATCGCCAGCATCGACGCCGGCGACTATGGCTGGTGCGAAGAAACGGGCGAGCCTATCGGCATCCCGCGTCTGATCGCCCGTCCAACCGCCACCCTGTCGCTGGAAGCCCAGCAACGGCGCGAACTGAAGCAAAAACTCTACGGCGACTGATCGCCCTCGCCTTGCGCGGTCGCCCCGGCGGCCCCGCGATGGCGAATAAAAAAGCACGCAAGCTTCGGTTGCGTGCTTTTTTTTCGTCCCGCGCCGACTACACTGAAGCAGGCACTACCGCTTGCAATTGCCTTTTCCATCCCCACTTTTGGGGCATGGGCGCGCAATCGCATGGCCTTGCACGCATCGGCACGAATCTTTTGAGGTCACTATGGAACAATTTCACGGCACCACCATCCTCTGCGTCCGGCGCGGCAAGCAGGTCGCCCTGGGCGGCGACGGCCAGGTAACGCTCGGCAACATCGTCATGAAGGGCACGGCCCGCAAAGTGCGTAAGTTGTATCAGGGCAAGGTCCTGGTTGGCTTTGCCGGCGGCACCGCCGACGCCTTCACCCTGCTCGACCGATTTGAAGGCAAGCTGGAAAAACACCAGGGCAACCTGCTGCGCGCCTCCGTCGAACTGGCCAAGGACTGGCGCACCGACCGCGTGCTGCGCCGCCTGGAAGCGATGCTGCTGGTGGCCGACAGCGAGTCGACCCTGGTCATCACGGGCAATGGCGACGTGCTGGAGCCGGAAGACGGCATCGGCGCCATCGGCTCGGGCGGCACCTACGCCCAGTCCGCCGCCAAGGCCCTGCAGGAAAACACGGACTTGTCGCCGGCCGACGTGGTCAAGAAGTCGCTGACCATCGCCGCCGAGCTGTGCATTTACACGAATATGTCCCACATCATCGAGACCCTGGACTGAATCCAGGCGCGTCCGAGCACAGAATAGAAAGCCAACCATGATCATGAACATGACCCCTTCGGAAATCGTTACCGAACTCGACAAGCACGTGGTGGGCCAGGCCAAGGCCAAGCGCGCCGTCGCCATCGCCCTGCGCAACCGCTGGCGCCGCCAGCAGGTGGCCGAGCCCCTGCGCCATGAAATCACGCCCAAGAACATCCTCATGATCGGCCCCACGGGCGTCGGCAAGACGGAAATCGCGCGCCGCCTGGCCAAGCTGGCCGAGGCGCCGTTCATCAAGATCGAAGCGACCAAATTCACGGAAGTCGGTTATGTGGGGCGCGACGTCGACACCATCATCCGCGACCTGATCGACATCGGCATCAAGCAGACGCGCGCGCTGGAAATGAAGAAAGTGCGCGCACGCGCCGAAGACGCGGCCGAGGACCGCGTGATCGACATCCTCGTGCCGCCGGCGCGCGACTTCGGCTTCACGCCGAATACGGCAGCGGCCGTGGACAGCGGCAGCGGCGACAGCACGCGCCAGACCTTCCGCAAGCGCTTGCGCCAGGGCGAGCTCGATGACAAGGAAATCGAGATCGAGCTGGCCGAGGCGGGTCCGCAGATGGAAATCATGGCGCCGCCGGGCATGGAAGAAATGACGGAGCAGATCAAGTCCATGTTTTCGGGCGTGGGCGGGCAGCGCAAGAAGGCGCGCAAGGTCAAGATCCGCGAAGCCTTGAAACTGCTGCTCGAGGAAGAAGCGGCCAAGCTGCTCAACGAGGATGAACTGAAACAGAAGGCGATCCAGAACGTCGAGCAGAACGGCATCGTCTTTTTGGACGAGATCGACAAGATCGCCTCGCGTTCGGAATCGGGCGGCGCCGACGTCTCGCGCGCCGGCGTGCAGCGCGACCTGCTGCCGCTGGTCGAGGGCACGACCGTCAACACCAAGTACGGCATGATCCGCACGGACCACATCCTGTTCATCGCTTCGGGCGCCTTCCACCTGTCGAAGCCGTCGGACCTGATCCCGGAACTGCAGGGACGCTTCCCCATCCGCGTGGAACTGGAATCGCTGTCGATCTCGGACTTCGAGCGCATTTTGACGAGCACCGACGCCTGCCTGACGATGCAGTACGAAGCCTTGCTGGCGACGGAAAACCTCACATTGCAATTCGCGCCGGAAGGCATCACGCGCCTGGCGGAAATCGCCTATGCGGTGAACGAGCGCACGGAAAACATCGGCGCGCGCCGGCTGCACACGGTGATGGAAAAACTGCTGGAAGAAGTGTCGTTTACGGCCAGCGAAAACAGCAGCAGCACGGAAAACCTGCTGGTGATCGATGCCGCGTATGTCAACGAACGCCTGGAAGCGCTGTCGGTCAACGAGGACCTGTCGCGCTACGTGCTGTAGGAAAGAAGGGGGAAACCGATGGCAAACAAGGCATTGGCGACGCGGCAGAAAATGCAGTTCCGCGTCGAACCCTCGCAAAAACCGCGCAACCCGGTCGCCACTGCCGCCCTGCAGCGCGCCGCCGGGGCACACGTGAAAACCGTGTCAGGCCAGCGCCAGCAGGAAAAACGCCTGCTGGCGAAATTGCTGCTGAAGGTTGACGTCAAGGACTGATCTGGAAATATCCATGGCAAGGCGCATGGACGAAGACAGTATGAGCAATACGGCGAGGCCGTGCAACGCCGCCATGGACATTTCAGGCCGCCCGCGGACACCCCGTTCTGGGGGCGTCCGCCATCAGGCCACTCTCTGCCGCAGCAGCATCCCCTTAGAAACGGTAGGACGCGCCCAGCGAAAACATGTCGACCTTGGTCGTTTGCTTGCTGTTGTACTTGACGGGCACGCGGTCCCAGTCGAGGTGCAGCGACCAATTCTTGTTCAGCGCATACGCCGCGCCGATGCCGTAGGTCAGGCCGATCTTGCTCTTCTTGTCCGAACCGCCGCCCAGATAATCGACCTTGCCCTGCGTGTATGCCGCGCCGGCGCGGCCACTCAATGTAAACGCGTCAAACTGGTAACCGAGCACGCCCTGCATGCCGAGGCCCGTGAACTTGCCGCGGCCAGCGCGCTTGCCCGCGTCCGTGTCGAAGCCGGACTTGACCTCGCCACCCATGTACCCCACCAGCTCAATCGAAGGCAGGGCCACGCCGCCCTGAAACGGCAGCGCGTCGAAACTGTAACCCAGGTAGGCCTTGCCATTGCGCTTGCTGCTTTTGTCGCAATCGCTTTGTCCGGCGATGCAATCGAGGCCGCTACTGGCGCGAAAGCCATAGCTGGCGCCCGCATAGAACGGACCCGGTGCCGGTTCAGCTGCGACGGCATGCAGGGGGGCGATGGTGGCCAGCGCCAGCAGCGCTGCGGGGAAACGGAAAGATGGGAACATGGATAACCTCTACAAGTGGATGGATTGCCTGGTTGTAGCGCGCTGCGCGAGCCACAAGCGGGAGTGTCATCGCTTTTGCCGAAAAGTACTATCACCTTGTGCAAAGTGCCATTAACGGCTACATTCGGTACCGTCATCCGCTACCAAACTTGCATAAAGGAACTATCGTGAGTTCACCCGAACTGGTTTTGCGCGTGCTGCGCACGCAACTGCGCGCCGCCGGCATCACCTATAAAGTGCTGGCCGAACGCATCGGCATGAGCGAATCGAGCGTCAAGCGCATGTTTGGCCAGCACGACATGTCGCTGTCGCGCCTGGCCCTGATCTGCAAGGCTTCGGGCATCGCCATGGAAGACGTGCTGCGCGGCGCGGCCGACATCACGCCGCATGCCGACACGCTCACGCTGGTGCAGGAAAAGTCGCTGGTGGCGCATCCGCGCTTGCTGCTGGTGGCGATCTGCTGCCTCGGCCACTGGAGCCTGGAGCAGGTGGTGGAAACGTATGCGCTGACGCAGGCCGAATGCATCGGCTGCCTGGCCGAGCTGGACCGGCTGGGCTTGATCGAACTCAAGCCGCTGAACCGCTACAGCCTGCGCGTCTCGAACGCCTTCCACTGGCTGGCCGACGGCCCGGTGCAGCAGTACTTCCGCGAACACGTGGTGGCCGATTATTTCAGCGGGCATTTTGACGGCGCCGGCGAAACCCTGATGTGCATCCCGGCGCGCCTGTCGCTGTCGAGCGCGCAGGAGCTGGTGCAAAAGATCCGCCAGCTGGCCGAGGAACTGGCGCGCCTGCACCAGAACGACCGGCGCCTTGCGCCTGCCGAGCGCGACGGTTTTACCCTGCTGCTGGGCTTTCGCTCATGGGAATTTGCCGCCTTCACGGCCCTGCGCCGCAGCACGGCGTCCGCCTCGTCCACCGCGCCAGGCGCCGTTTACCAGACCGGTCCCAGGAACAGATAGAAGGTGCTCTCGCCGCCCTTCGACGCGCCCGATGCCACGTACACGGGACCGAAGCGCGTATCGACGGAGATG
Source organism: Janthinobacterium sp. YR213 (assembly GCF_900099875.1). NCBI lineage: Bacteria > Pseudomonadati > Pseudomonadota > Betaproteobacteria > Burkholderiales > Oxalobacteraceae > Janthinobacterium > Janthinobacterium sp. YR213. Next base: position 424,458 of record NZ_FNDA01000003.1, read on the forward strand.
AAGGCACTGCTGGCCTGCGTGAACTTGCTGGCTTTCCAGCGCTCGCTCTGATCGAAGCCGCCGCCCATTTCCAGTGAAAAACCGGCCCGCACGACGCCGCCCAGAGTGCTGGGCAGGGAACCGATGCGGCGCGCCATGACGAAGCGCGCGAAGGCGATACTGCGTCCTCTCACCGAGTCAAATTCCGTGCCGGACAAGCGCAGGAAACCACCGAGATTGAGCGGCGCTTCGTCACGCTGCGAGCGCGCCCATTCGCCATACACGTGACCGGCCCAGTTGCCGCGGCCAAAGGCCTTCAACCCCGTGATGGACGATTGGCCCAGAGCCGCCTCGCCCACCCCCGTGGTCGTATCGCGCGCCCAGATGGCCTCAAGCAGGACGCCGCGCGTGGGAAAGCCCGGCGAATCGAGCGTATCGGCGCGGAATCGCACGAACTGCGTGGTGCCCAGCGCGCGCGACTCCGGCTGCGTAGGGTCGGCCGGAATCGCCAGCTTGCCCTTGACTTCCGTACGGGCGACGCCGAACTGCAGATCGCCCCAGGTACCGAACTGGCGCCCCAGCACCAGTGCAGCTGTCTGGCCGTTATACGCCAGGCGCGCGCTGCGCCGGCCCTTGTCGAACAAATCCATCGCCGACGAAGTGTATTGCAACTGCGGCGCGATATACCACGGGTTGCCGGCGCCCAGCGGCTGCCAGAACTGCACGCCATAGCCGCGCGTATTACCGATCTGCGCCGTGCTGCGCAACTCGCCACCCCAGCTGTTCAGGTTCGAGCGCGCATGCAGCAGCTTCAGGGCGAAATTATTGCTGTCCCTGAAATCGCTGGCCAGTTCCAGGCCCACGCGCAGGCGGTTGCTGGCCCACGGCGCTTCGACCGCCTTGATGGTGACGGCGCGCTGGTCGCCCGCGTCGACCACGTCCGTCTCCACGCGCGCCACGTCGCCGCGGCCATACAGCTTGGCCGCCGCCGCCAGCACATCTTCCTGGCTGACCGCCTGCCCTTCCACCAGGCCCGATTGCGCCTGCAGGATGCGCGGATTGATATCGCCTTCGCTCTCCACGGCCAGGCGCGTGAGCGGCAGGGCCACGTCCAGCAGGGCCGGCGCGGCAAGGCGCAGCTGCTCGCGCGCCGCATACTGTTCCGGCGGCAGGGCCAGCGGCGCCAGGCGGGCGGCCAAGGCCTGCGCCGCCTGCTCGCCGGCGCGCATGGCGCGCGCATAGTTTTCAAAGTCGAGGAAGCTCACGCCCGTCAAATCGGGTGCCACCAGGATATCCTGCGGCCGCAGCTCCTTGAGCGAACGCTGCACGTTCTGCTCCGTGAGAATCTGCAGCATCTGCTGCGCCACGCCGATGGCGCTGCCCAGGTCTTTTTCCGGCGCCAGCGGCGTGCCCACGTTGACGGCGATGATGATGTCGGCGCCCATGGCGCGCGCCATGTCGACGGGCAGGTTGCGCACCAGGCCCCCATCGACCACCAGCCGGTTGTTCACGCGCACGGGCGCAAACACCCCCGGCACGGCCAGCGAGGCGCGCATCGACAGGAACAGGGGCGTGTCGACCAGCTCGACCAGCTCGCCATTGACCAGGTCCGACGCCACCGAACGGAAGGGCAGCGGCAGTTGGCTGGCGGGGCGGTCGCGCATGCCGGCCGGCAGCAGGCGGTTCAAGGCCATTTCCAGCGCCGCATTGCTGGCCGCCGCCGGCGGCGTGGAAATGCCGTTGCGGCTCACGCCAAATTCGATGCGCGACGGTAGCAACAAATCTTCCTCGCGGCGGCGGAATGCCAGTTCGTCGCGCGGCGGCCGGTCGGCCACCACGCGCGCCCAGTTGGTCTCGCGCGCCATCTTTTCCAGGTCCGCCACGGAAGCGCCGGCCGCATACGCGCCGCCCACCACGCCGCCCATGCTGGTGCCGACCACCATGTCGATCGGCACATGCAGCTCCTGCAGCACTTTCAATACGCCGATATGCGCAAGGCCGCGCGCGCCGCCGCCCGACAGCACCAGGGCGATGCGCGGGCGCGCCGCCACGGTCGCGGGCACGGCCAGGGTGGCAGCGGAGGTAGAGGTAGTGGCGGCGGGGACGTCGGCTGCGGCAGCCGCCGGCAAGGCGCATAGCGCCGCCACGCAGCCCGCCAGGACGGCACGGATCGAGAACATGAAGACTCCTGTAGCGATGGCGGCATGGCGCCATCGGCAAAATACGATAAGAACAGCGTTAATTCGGCGGCGGCACGCTGCTCACTTGCGGCGCCGGCATCATGGTCGCCGGCCGCTGCTGCTCCATCGGCAGCGGCGGCGGCACCAGGTTCGAGACCGGCGCAGGGGTCGCGGCCGGCGTTGGGGTGGCGGACACTTGCCCCGGCAAGGCCAGCGCCTTGTCATCGGCCACCAGGTCGATGCGCTTGCTCACGCCGCCATCGCGCAGCAGCACGTGGCGCGCATGCACTTCCAGCACCGTCACGCCTGGCACCACCTCGGCGCCTTCCGGCAGGGCCACGGAAGGCTTGCCATCGGTCGAGATGATGGCCACGCTGCCGCGGCCATTGCCGGCGGCGACCACGCCCTTGAGCTGGTAATTGCTGGCCGTGGCCACGCTGACCTGGCCGCCAAACAGCGAAGCGCCCGCCTCCACGCTGGCATCCTGCACCACCGGCACGGCAGGCGGGTTGATGGGACGTTGCGGCGCCTTGAACAGCTGCATGGCCCAATAGGCCAGCGATACGGACAGCGCCACGACGGCGAGCAAACTTGTAACTTGAGGCAAACGCTTCATGGCTTCCTTGGATTCTTATCTTACGAGCTGATTGATTTCGATAATCGGCATCAGCACGGCCAGCACGATCAGCAGCACCACCACGCCCATCGCCAGGATCAGTGCCGGCTCCAGCAGACCGGCAATCGTCAGGGTGCGGCGTTCCAGGTCCTGTTCCTGCGCGCTGGCGGCGCGTTCCAGCATGGCCGGCAGCTCGCCCGTGATTTCACCGGCGCGTATCATGTGGATCAGCATCGGCGGAAAATGCTTTTGCGCCGACAGCGCGCGCGCCAGACTCACGCCCTCGCGCACGGCGCCGCTGGCTTCCTGCACCAGTTCCTGCATCGCCACGTTGGTGAGCGTGTCGCGGCTGGTGTCGAGCGCGCGCAGGATCGGCACGCCGGAACCCGTGGTGATGGCCAGGGTGCTGGCAAAGCGCGCCGTGTTCAGGCTGCGCTCGAATTTGCCGTACAGGGGCGCCGTCAGCAGCCAGGTATGCCAGCGCCGTTTCAGGGCTGGCTGCTGCAGCGCGCGGCGCCAGGCAAACCAGGCGCCGGCCAGGATCACGGCCACGACGAGGCCATAGTTGCGCACGAAGTCCGACAGCGCCAGCATGATCACGGTGAGCATGGGCAGCTTTTGCTTGGTATTGGCGAACACGGAAACGATCTGCGGCACCACATAGGTGAGCAGGAAGATCACGATGGAAAACGCCACCACCGTGACGATGGCCGGATACGTAAAGGCCAGCTTGACCTTCTGCACCAGCGCGTTGCGCCGCTCGATGTAGTCGGCCAGGCGCGACAGCACGCGCGACAGGTGGCCGATCTGCTCGCCCGACGCGACCAGCGCCCGATAAATCTCCGCGAAATCGCGCGGATGGCGCGCCAGCACGTCGGAAAACGCGGCGCCGCCGATCACTTCCGAGCGGATCGAGGCGATCAGGTCGCGCAAATACGGCCGCTCGGCCTGTTCCAGCAGGGCGGAAAACGCCTGTTCCAGCGGCAGGCCCGCTTCCAGCAAACTGGCCAGCTGGCGCGTAAACAGCGCCAGCTCGGTGCTGGACAGGCGCTCGCCGAAGCCGCGCTGTTTGGTGACGCCGGCGGCATCGACCTGCGCGGCGATCGGTTCGACGGCCAGCGGCACCAGGCCTTGCACGCGCAGCTCGGCGCGCGCGGAACGGGGACTGTCGGCATTGAGCACACCCTTGCGGGTGGCGCCCTGGGCGTCGACGGCTTCATAGCGGAATGCGGGCATGGTGGCGGGCCTAGTCTTTGGTCACGCGCAGCAATTCAGCCTGCGTGGTGGTGCCGTCGCGCAGCCAGCGTTCGCCGTCGTCGCGCATGCTCGTCATGCCATCCTGCAGAGCCACCGTGCGCACTTCCGCTTCCGACGCGCGGTTGTGGATCTGCGCGCGGATCTGCTCCGTCGTGCGCAGCAGCTCATACACGCCCACGCGGCCCTGGTAGCCCGTCTGACCGCAATGCTCGCAGCCGACGGCCTGCCAGTATTGCCCGTCGAAGGTCTTGCAGGAGCCGCACAATTTGCGCACCAGACGCTGCGCCAGCACGCCGAGTAACGACGACGACAGCAGGAACGGTTCGATGCCCATGTCGAGCAAACGCGTGACGGCCGCCGAAGCGTCGTTCGTGTGCAGGGTCGCCAGCACCAGGTGGCCCGTCAAGGATGCCTGCACGGCGATCTGCGCCGTTTCCAGGTCGCGGATCTCGCCGATCATGATCACGTCCGGGTCCTGCCGCAGAATCGCCCGCAGCGCCTTGGCAAAGGTCATGTCGATGCGCGGATTGACTTGCGTCTGGCCTACGCCGGCCAGGTCGTACTCGATCGGGTCTTCTACCGTCAGGATGTTCGTCGTGGTGGCGTTGAGCATCGACAGCGCCGCGTACAAGGTCGTCGTCTTGCCCGAGCCGGTGGGGCCCGTGACCAGCACGATGCCGTGCGGCTGCGTGATCAGACCATCGAACTGCCCCAGCATGGGCGCGCTCATGCCCAGGTGCTGCAGGTCGAGGCGGCCCGCCTCCTTGTCCAGCAAACGCAGCACGGCCCGTTCGCCATGCCCGGTAGGCAGGGTCGAGACGCGCACGTCGACGGGTTTTCCGCCCACGCGCAGGGTGATGCGGCCATCCTGCGGCAAGCGCTTTTCCGCGATGTCGAGCTGCGCCATGATCTTGATGCGCGAGATCAGCGAACCGTGAATGGCCTTACGGGGGCGCACCACGTCGCGCAGGCTGCCGTCGATGCGGAAGCGCACGACGGAGGTCTGCTCGAACGGCTCGATGTGGATATCGGATGCGCCTTCGCGCAGCGCCTGCGTCAGCAGCGCATTGATCATGCGGATGACGGGCGCGTCGTCGGACGATTCGAGCAAATCCTCGATGGCCGGCACGTCCTGCAGCAGCTTGGTCAAATCCAGGTCGGCGTCGAATTCATCGGCCATCTGCGACGCATCGCCGCCGCCGCCCGCGTAGGCGCCGGCAATGGCCGCATCGAGTTCGGCGCGCGGCAGCACCGTCAGCTGGATCTGGCCGAAACGGCGTGATACTTCGGCAATCGCCGCCGGCGCCGTCGATGCGGCCACCAGCACGTCGACGGGTGCGCCGTCGACGGCACCGGGCCGGGCCAGCAAGCCGAAATCGCGCGCGTAGGCGTAGGGAAGCAGATTACTCATGGCTGTCCCATCACTTCTGCGGCTGCGGCATCTGTTGCGGCTGCTGCTGGTATTGCTGCAGCAGCGACTGCGGCGGCGTGGCCGCGTTGGCCGGCGCGCCTGGCGGCGGCGTCGGCGCTGGCGGCACGGGACGCGTCACCATGTTGCCGCCCACCGGCTGGCCATCCTGCAAGGCCGGCAGCACAGGCGTGCCCAGGTCTTTCAGCATCAAATTGCCCGACGCCGGCACGGCGGCCGTCTCGGCCGAACGCATGTAGTCGTAGCGGTCGGCCGCCAGGCTGCCGCTCTGCTCCTTGTTGCGCACGATGACAGGGCGCAGGAAGATCATCAGATTGGTTTTCTTGCGCTCGCGCGTCTGGTACTTGAACAGGTTGCCGATCAGGGGAATGTCGCCCAGGCCGCGCACTTTTTCCGCATTGTCGCCCGTGCTGTCCTCGATCAGGCCGCCGAGCACGATGATCTGGCCATCGTCGGCCAGCACATTGTTTTCGATCACGCGGTTGTTGATGGTGATGCCGCTGACGGCCGTCGACGTGGATTTGTCCACGCTCGACGTTTCGTGATAGATGCCCAGCTTGATGGTGCCGCCTTCGGAAATCTGCGGACGCACCTTCAGGGTCAGGCCCACTTCCTTGCGGTCGATGGTCTGGAACGGATTCGTGTTGGTGCCGGCCGTGCTCGTGTACTGGCCCGTCAGGATAGGCACGTTCTGGCCCACCTTGATGGTGGCCAGCTCGTTGTCCAGGGTGATCAGGTTCGGCGTCGACAGGATATTCGCGTTGCCGTCCGATTCCAGCGCATGCGCCACGGCGCCCAGGCCCAGCGCGCCGTTGATCTGCTTGAAGATGCCCAGGGTCAGGCCGCCCGTCGGCAGCACCTTGCCGCCGCCCAGCGCCAGCTTGGCGATATTGTTGTCGGTGCCGCCGGCGAACGACTGCAGCGCGCCCACGCGGTAGCTGCTGTTGCTGTCGCCGGAAAGCCCCAGCCACTGCACGCCGAATTCGGAGGCCTTGGCCGACGTCACTTCGACGATCAGCGCCTCGATGTAGACCTGGGCGCGGCGCACGTCGAGCTGGTCGATCACGGCGCGCAGGTTGCGGTAGACAGCCTCGTTGCAGGTCAGGATCAAGGTGTTGGTGGAAGCGTCGGCCTGGATGAAGCCGGCCGCGCCGCCCGACGACAGCTGCTGCGGCCCGTTGCTCAGCGAAGCGCCGCCCGAGGTGCCGCTTTGCGTATTGCCGCCCAGGCCAGTGCTGTTCATGCCGCTGCCCTGGTTATTCTGGTTATTCGTATTCAGGCTGTTGCTGGTCGGCTGCTGCGCCGAGGCGGCCGTGCCGTCCGACGTCACGACCGAGCGCAGGGTTTGCGCCAGCTTGGTGGCGTCCGCATTTTTGAGGTACACCACGTGCACATTGCCCAGCTGCGTGGTGGGCTGGTCCAGCTTCGAGATCAGCGACTTGGCCAGGTTGGCGCGCGCCGCCGACGGTGCGCGCAGCACCAGCGAATTGGTGCGCGGATCGGCCAGCACGGAGACCTTGCCCGCATCGGCCCCTGCAGCGCCGCCCGCATTCCCGCCTTCCATCAGTTTGTTCACCATCGAGGCCAGGTCGGACGCGATGGCATAGCGCACGGGGATCACGTCCAGATCCGTCGAGGCGGGCACGTCGAGCGCGGCGATGATCTTCGCCAGGCGCTTGAGGTTATCCGCATAATCGGTGATCACCAGCGAGTTATTGCCCGGGTTGGCGTTGATCGTGTTGTTCGGCGAAATCAAAGGGCGCAGCACGGCCAGCAGGTTGGCCGACGATTCGTAGTTCAGATAAAACACCTGGGTGGCGATCTGGTCGCCCTTCACCTGGCTGGCGCCGTTGCCCACCTGGGTCGGCACGGATTGCAGCTTGGCGTCCGCTTCCGGCACCACTTTCGCATAGCCGTCGCCGGAGACCACCGCATAGCCTTGCAGGCGCAAGGCCGATGCCAGCAGGGCGAAGGCCTGCGTCTTGCTGATGGATTTTTCCGACACCAGCGTGATCGTGCCCTTGACGCGCGGGTCGATGACGAAATTGATGTTGGTGTAATGGCCCACCGCCTTGATCACGGACTCGATGTCGGCGCCGACAAAATTGAGCGCCGCTTCGTCGCCGGGCGCGGCCCAGACGGGCGCCGGCATGCCGGCCACGGAACAGCACAGCAAGGCGGCGGCCGACAGGCGGCGCAGCGAGAAGGTGGATTTATTTGGGCTCACGGATGGTTTTTTCATTGTCTGAACTCTAAGGCGATGATGTTTTTTTCGCTATTGCTACGGCGCTGTCCCAGCAAATTCAACAAACTCGCCAAGGTCTCTTCATATCCTGCTGCGGCCTGGGCCTGGCCGGAAAACTGCATGCGCCCCTGTTGCAGGCTGCCGCTGCCGTCGAGCAGCAGCGGTCCCCTGATGGAGCGCAAGGTCAATGCCGCCTGCTGCCCCTGCCAATCAAAATCGAGCTCATAACTGCCCAGCGGACGCAAGGACGACAGGCGCGACGCCATGTCCGTCATTTGCAAGGTCGTGCGGCCGACGGCGGAAAACTGCTGTTTTTCCAGTGCCAGCTGCAAGGTGCTCCACGACAGGCGCATGCTGCCCGTCGGCGCCACGGTATTCAAAGGTGCCCCCAGGCCGCCCAGGCCATCGGCCGGCAGCAGCAGGGCCGCCGGGCTGACCTGCCAGTGCGACCATGAACCGCGCAGGTTCACCGCCTGCGACAGCGCCTGCGCATTCTGCAATTCCACATCCACCGATCCCCACAGCACGGATGGCGAAATGCGCCAGCTGAAGCGCCCCGGCAGCAGCGGCGTCACGGCGCCATTCGCGCTGGCCGCCCCGCCGATAAAGGCCGAGCCGCGCCACAGGGTACCTTGCGCATCGCCCAAGGTCAAACGTCCGCCCGTCTGCTTTTCCACGATACTGGCCACCCAGCCGGCCGGGAAAAACACCAGCAGGGTGACGCAGACGCTGACGATGATGGCCAGCAGCCAGGCAAGCAAGCGCATCATCGCGCCGCGCCCGGGCTCTGGTGCAGGGTCAGGCTGGCATCGACCAGTCCCGCCTTGCCCTGCGCCGTGATCTTCGCTTCCTGCACCGCCACGCGGCCTTCGCGGCGCAAGCCGTCCAGCCACAGCATGACGCTGGCAAATGGCACGCCATTCAGCTGCACGCGCGCGTACTCTCCCGTCAGCGACAGCGATTGCGGCGCCAGGCCGCGCGCTTTCAGCGAGGCGTCAATGCTGTCACGGCTCATGGGTGCCACCTGCACGGGCGCCTGGCGCGCCAGGTCGCCCGCTTCGCGCGCCAGCGCCTGCAGCTGGGCCGCGTTCTGGCGCAGTTCGGGCAAGCTCTTTTGCAAGGCGATGCGGCCCGTCCAGGCCGGCTCGAAGAAGACGGCGTAGACGAGGGCCAGCCCCGCCACCACGCCGCCGATGCTCAAGAGCTTGCGCTCCTGCTGCGTGCGCTCGGCCCAGAAGGCCTGCACGGCCTGCTGCTGCCCCGCCCACGCGGCGCGCGCCTTGTTGACTGCTGCACTCATGCTTTTGCTCCCGTGGCCGGCGTGATCTTCCACACGCCCGGCGCCGTTTCATTCAAGGCCAGCTTGCGCGCGGCCAGGCCGTCGCGCACCTGCGCCTGCGCGCTGGCGTCAACCATGTCCGGCTTCAGCCTGACGATCAGGCTGCGCTCGCGGTATTCCAGCGACGCCACCACACCGCGTCCGGCCAGGCCGCCCAGCGCTTCGCCCAGCGCCGCGCTCATGCTGGTGAAGTCATCCATGCTCGCTTGCCCGCCCTGCAGGCGGGCAGCAGCGATATTGCGCCGCATCTGCTCCGCTTCCAGGCCATACACGGGCGCTTCGTTCGGATACGCGGCCTTGAAGGTTTGCTGCATCGAGGTGCGCACGGTGGCGGCCTCGCGCTTCAGCCGCATCCATTCGATATTCATGCCGGCCAGGTTGACGATCACGGCCAGCAGCGCCAAGCGCAGCGGCCAGCGCCAGCGGCGCCATTCGGTGGCCGATCCCGTCGCCGTGTCCAGGGCGGCGGCCAGGTCCAGTCCCGCATTTTTGGCGCCGGCGATCCAGTGCGCCCAATGGTCAAGCTCCACCGTCACGCCATCCATGCCCGCAGCGAGCTGCTGATACTGCGCCAGCTCGGCCTGTGCCACATAGACCGTCAGGGGCACGTCGCCGGCAAACGCGCGCGTCGTCAGCAGCGCCTGCTGCGGCTGGGCTGGCAAGACCAGGCCCAGGCCCTCTTGCGGCGCCTGGCGCAAGGCCAGTTCCAGGCCATCGCCGCTTGCCTGCAGGGCGGCCGTCACGCTGCCCGGCTGCAAGGGCAGGCACAACTGCGACGGCAGCAGCGCCACCTTGCGCGCGCCCTGCGCCAGCAAGGCCTTCACCAGTACCTCGGCCCAGGCGCGCTGCGCCACGGCCACCGTGCGCATGCCGGCCGCGTCGGGCGCGCCAGCGGCCAGCAGGCAATCCTGGGTGTCGCCGAGGATGTGTTCTTCCACCAGGCCCGGCAAGGCCGCGCGCAAGCGGGCGCCGGCCAGCGGCGGCATTTTCAGGCGCAGCAGGGTCACGTCGGCCGCGGCCAGCAGCAGCACCACCTGCTTCGCGCCAGCAATCAGCTGGCCCAGGCTGCCCAGCGGCGCGCTGCCTTGCTGCAGCAGGGCGCCGCCGTCGCCGGCCAGCACGAAGGAGCAGGCAGGCGCGCTGTCGGTGGACGCCTTGGCCGGGTGACGGATATACAATATTGTCAAAGTGACTCGCTTTCAGCTGTTAATTTTCCCGCAACCAGACCAGGCTGGTGGTGCGCTGCGGATCCGTTTTTCGATTGATGAGCGCCACGGCATCCAGGGCGGCACGGTCCAGCCGCACGCGGATGACGGTGAGGAAATAGCGGCTCTTCACATCGAGTTCCACGCCTTCAATCAGTTCAGCATTAATATTATTCTGGAAATTTAACTTATCGACAAACTTTTTGCGCGGATTGCTCAAGGTCAGGGCGCTGGCCTCGGACAGCGACATCATCGTCACGGCCGCCAACACCTCGGCCGGCGCCGTATTCACGTTGACTCCCGTGATCTCCGGCAAGATGATGACGACATCGCGCAGCTGCTCGACCATCTGCGGCGTATAGCCGGGCACGGCCAGCAAATCCTCGATCTGCGTGAAGGCCACCGGCTCGCTGCCGCCGCCCGTGGCAGGCGTGGCAACGGGCGTCTTGCCATCGGCGCCGCTGTCGGCAGCGCGTGGTTTCGGCCGCGCGCGCAGCACGGCATCGGCCGTCGCTTGCGCCAGGCCGCTGTCGAGCTTCATGTTGGCCAACAGGCGCTGGTAGGCCAGCACCTGTTTCGGATTGATGCTGCCCGTGGCGTCGACCAGGTTGGTGATATTGAAGCGCGCCTGCGCATCGAGCGCGCGGCCCGAGACGGTGGCGTCGAATTTTTCCGTGTCGACCTTTTCACGGTCCACATAATCGTCGAGCCGCGCTTCCTCGATGGGCGTGGCCCACACGCCGTCGGCGGCCGTCAGCATGGGATTGTCCTGGCGCAGCCAGAAGCGGGCAAAGTCGACCATGCCACGCATGGCCCACTGCGTCTGCAGACGCAAACGCTGGTTTTCCATCGAACGCACCTGCACCTGCTGCTGCCAGAACAGGCTGGCGACGACGGTAATCGCCAGCGCCGTCAGCAGCAAGGCCGTGATGACGGCCACGCCGCGCTGGCGCGAAGGGCGCGTAAACGGCTTCATCCCGGCCCCAGTAAAAAGACTTTGGACAGGCCCGCGTCCTGGCCCGGCATCTGCAAGGTCACTTCCAGGCCCGGCACCTGCTTGGAGATGGTGGCGCCCGCCGTCAGCACATTCCAGGCGCCATTGCTCCAGCCGCGCATGACCATGCTGTCGACACCCTGCATCAGGGCCACGTCGGCGCTGGAGGTATCCGTATCGTCGCGCGCGGCCTGCCACAAGGTGTCGAGTACGGCCAGGTCGCGCGTGCCGTTCGACTCGCGCCGCGTCAGCACCCCGCCGCGCAGGCGGTAAGTGACCACTTGCAACTGTTGCGGTTCCTGTTCCGACGCGGCCAGGCGCACGAGGGTCAGGCGGTCATTTTCCGCCGACAGGTTGATGCGGCCATTGAGCAAACTCGTGCTCAAGCCGGCGCCGGCCAGGTGGTCGCAATCGCTCTGCATCTGGGCAAACGCCAGCTGCATGCCGCGCGCCTGCTCGAGCTGGCTGGTCAGCACTTCGCGCGAACGCATGATGCTGTCCAGACCGCGCCAGCCCAGCACGGCGACCATGGCCAGGATGCCGATCGCCACGAGCAGCTCGATCAGGGTGAAACCGCCAGCAGGAACAGTGCGGCGCGCCATCAGTCGTTAAAGGAAAGTAACACCAGGCGCACGATGCGCCGGGCCGGATATTGCGCGTCATACACGTTGACGCGCACTTGCCGGATGCGGGGATTCGGCGTGGCCACCACTTCTTCTTCACAGATCAGTTTCAGGTCGCCCTGCGGGCAGTCGACCGTGCGCTTGCCCGTCTGCGGGAACGTCTTCGCCAGGCGCAAGCGCACCAGGTGGTTTTCCGCCGACCAGGTGGCCATCATGGCGCTGCGCAAGCCATCGCTGTTCTGCGTCAGGCTGCCGACGGCGCGCAGCGAGGCGCCCAGGGCCGTGCCGACGATGACGAGGGCGACCAGCACTTCCAGCAAAGTGAAGCCGCGCTGGCGGCCATGACGTGGGAGCCGCATCATTGCTCGACCGTGAAGTGGCCGATGCCGTCGGCGCGGATGGCCACGCTGCGTTCGCCGCTGGCCAGGGTCAGCACGAAAGGCTTGTCGACCGGTTCGCGGCCGAAGATGATACGCAAAGGCTGGGCTACGCTGTTCGACGGCTGCACGCTGAGCAGCATGGGCGTGTTGGCAAACGCCCGCTCGCGCAGCAAATCGTCCTGCGTCACGGGTTGCCACAGCTTTTCATTGAGGACCAGGAAACGGTATTGATTTTCGTCAGCCTCGAACGCCACCTGCCGGCTGCGCACGATGGCTTCATCGCGCGCCAGTTGCAGCAGCAGCGCGATGCGCTCGGCTTCCTTCTGCAGCGCTTGCTGGCCATTCGGCATGGCGTTCAGCGACACCAGGCCCAGGGTGACGCCAATGATGACCATCACCACCAGCAGCTCGATCAGCGTGAAGCCGCTGGCGCGTGGCCGGGGCAGTGCACGGCCGGTGGTCATGGCAGGCATGCAATGGAAAACTTACAGTTCCCAGGAGCCGATATCGGCATCGTCGCCGCTACCGCCAGGCTGGCCGTCGGCGCCCAGCGAAATGATGTCAACTTCGCCTTTCACGCCCGGTGACAGGAACTGGTACGGGTTGCCCCATGGATCCTTCGGCATCTTTTCCAGGTAACCGCCCGCTTTCCAGCCATTCGCGGCCGGTCCCGTGGTCGGTTTTTCGATCAGCGCCTGCAAGCCCTGTTCGGTGGTCGGGTAGCGCTGGTTATCCAGGCGATACAGTTTCAAAGCTTGCATCACGGTGGCGATGTCGACCTTCGCCGCCGCCACTTTCGACTCGCCCGTGCGGGCGATCAGCTTGGGCACCACCAGCGACGCGAGGATACCCATGATCACCACCACGACCATGATTTCGATCAAAGTGAAGCCGCGCGCGCGGCGCTGGCGTATCGAACGGTTTGCTGCGTTTTGCATAAGAAAGAGAGAAGAAGGTGAGTAATGAGTGCAGAGTATAAAGCGGAAATATGACAAAGCCTGTCATATAGGGAAAAATTTCTGCGGGGGCTGTCAGGCCGGCAAGACCACTTCGCCGCAAACGGCGCAGCCGGGGTCGCGCGCGACGCGCATGCTGCTCCATTCCATGTGCAAACCGTCAAGCAGCAGCAGCCGTCCGGCCAAGGACTCTCCCACGCCCATGATCAGTTTCAGCGCTTCGGCCGCCTGCATGGCGCCCACCACGCCCACCAGCGGCGCGAACACGCCCATGGTCGAGCATGCCTCGTCCGTGAACTGCTGCTCCTGCGGAAACAGGCAGGAATAACATGGCTGCTTGCCCGTGCGCGGGTCGAACACGCTCACTTGTCCGTCGAAACGGATCACGGCGCCCGACACCAGCGGCACCCTGGCCGCCACGCAGGCGCGGTTGACGGCGTGGCGCGTGGCGAAGTTGTCGGTGCAGTCGAGCACCACCGTACTGGATAAGACCAGTTCGGCCAGTCGCGCACCGTCGAGGCGTTCCTGCAAGGCGATGATGTCGATCTCGGGATTGATGCCGGTCAAGGTTTCGCGCGCCGACAGCACTTTCGGCTGGCCCACGCGCGCCGTCGTGTGGGCGATCTGGCGCTGCAGATTGGTCAGGTCGACCGTGTCGTCATCGACGAGGGTCAGCTTGCCGACGCCGCTGGCCGCCAGGTACATGGCGGCTGGCGAACCGAGCCCGCCCGCGCCGATCACCAGCACATGCGCATCGAGCAAGGCTTGCTGGCCTTCGATGCCGATCTCGTCTAACAGGATGTGGCGCGAGTAGCGCAGCAGCTGATGGTCGTTCATGGCGGCGACTACGGTTTCCGTACAGGAGTCTTCTTGTCATCGGCCTTGATGTCGGAAGCAATTTCCGGCTTGGCGCCGATCTTCTCCGCCTTCGGGTCCACCTTGGCCAGCTGCACCGGCAAGCCCTGGAAATGGTTCAAGGCTTGCTGCAGCTGGAAATCATCCTTGGCGCCGTATTCCAGCGGTTTGCGCTTTTTCGCCGTGGCGATCAGGCGCTGCTCTTCTTCCAGCTGATCCTGCATGCCTTCCATCGTCGGCTTGGCCGCTTCCGGCTTGCCATCGTTGCTGCTCAAGTGTTTTTCCAGGTCCGCCTCGCGGATGCGCAGGCTGTTCCAGCCATCGCCCTCGGCCGTTTCATCGACCAGCAGGTCGGGCACGATGCCGCGCGCCTGGATGGCCCGGCCTTTCGGCGTGTAATAGCGGGCCGTCGTCAGCTTGACGGCCGTGTCGGCCGTGATCTGGCGCAAGGTTTGTACGGAACCCTTGCCGAACGTTTGCGTGCCGATGACGGTGGCGCGCTGGTAATCCTGCAAGGCGCCGGCGACGATTTCCGAGGCGGACGCGGAACCCGCATTGACCAGCACCACCAGCGGCACGGTTTTCAGCGCGGCCGGCAGCTTGGCCAGCGGGTCGGCCTTGGCGCCCGGCGGCGCATAGAATTCGCGGCGGCCATAGAACACCTGTTTCGACTCGGGCAACTGGCCCTTGGTGGACACGATCACGGAGTTGCCCGGAAGGAATGCTGTTGCCACGCCGATGGCGCCCGGCACGACGCCACCGGGATCGTTGCGCAAGTCCAGCACCAGGCCCTTGAGCTTGGGGTCTTGCGCATACAGCGCGTTGATCTTTTTGACCATGTCATCAACGGTCGGTTCCTGGAACTGGGCGATGCGCAGCCAGGCATAGCCGGGCGCGACCATCTTGGCCTTCACGCTTTGCACGCGGATTTCCTCGCGCACGATGGGAAACACCAGCGGCTTGCTCTCGCCCTTGCGCGACATGGTCAGCACCAGCTTGCTGCCGGGCTGGCCGCGCATCTTCTTGATGACTTCTTCCAGCTGCAAGCCTTTCAGCGGGATATTGTCGAGGCGGGTGATCAGGTCGCCCGCCAGGATGCCGGCCTTGGCGGCGGGGCTGTCCTCGATGGGCGAAACGACTTTCACGTAGCCGTCTTCCATGCTCACTTCGATGCCGATGCCGACAAACTTGCCCTGCACGCTTTCGCGCATTTCCTTGAAGGCATTTTTATCGAGGTAGACAGAATGCGGGTCCAGCGACGACACCATGCCGGAAATGGCTTCCGTCAAGAGTTTCTTGTCTTCCACCTTCTCGACATAATCGGTCTTGATCAGGCCGAAGACGTCGGACAGCTGGCGCAACTCGTCGAGGGGCAGCGGGGCATTCGTGATTTTCTGCGCCACGGCCGGGAACTGCAGCGACATGCCGATGCCGGCCAGAACGCCCAGACCGATCAGGCCGATACTTTTGACTTTGATACCCATGTATTCTTCGCAATCTACAAATTCGCTGCCGCAGCAATGGTGGGAACTTAAAACTTCACCCAGGTGGCTGGATCGAAGGCGCGGCCCTGATGACGCAATTCAAAGTATAGCCCTGATTCCTCGTTGCCGCCGCTGTTGCCCGCGCTGGCAATGGCGTCGCCGCCCTTGACGGCGTCGCCCACACGTTTCAGCAGCGATTGGTTATTGCCATAAATACTCATGTACTGGCCGCCATGATCAACGATGATCAAATTACCGAAACCGCGCAACCAGTCGGAAAACACGACACGGCCGCCGGCGATGGCGTGGATCTCGCTGCCTTCGCCCGTGCGGATGAACACGCCCTTCCAGCTGGGGCCGTCACCGCGCTTGCTGCCGAAACGGGCCGCGATCTTGCCCGCCACGGGGGCGCGCAGCTGCCCTTTCAAGCTGGCAAAGGCGCCGGCTGGCGCGGCCGGTCCCAGGCTTGGGCGTTCCGGCTCCGGTTCCGGCTTCGGTTCGGGTTTCGGCGTCACCTTGGCCACTTGCGGCGGTTCGTCGTCGTCGATCGGTTCCAGTTTCACGGGCGGCGGTGGCGGCGTTTGCGGCTTGATCTTGCCCGACTTGTTTTGTTGCTCTTTCGCAATGCGTTCGCGTTCAGCCTGCGCCTGGGCGGCCTTGGCGCGCGCGGCCAGCAAGCGTTCGCGTTTTTCCGCCGCGATCTTGGCGTCGGCGGCTGCCTTGGCGGCGGCCCGTTGCTCGGCCAGCAATTGTTGGCGTTTCTTTTCCGCTGCGGCAGCGGCGGCCTGCTCTTCGATCAGTTTTGCCAGCTTGTCGACCAGATTGCCCATGCGCTGTTCGTCGCGCTCGACATTGCCCACTTCCTTGCGCTGGGCCACCAGGCGCTGAGACAAGCTCGTCAGCAAGGCGGCGCGGCGCGCCTTCTCCTGCACCAGCAAGGCTTTCTGGTCGCGCTCTTCCTGCGCAATTTCTTCCAGTTCATCCTTGGCGTTCTGCACGTCCGCCTGGTTTTTCTCCACGGCCAGCAAGTTGGCGCGCAAGGCTTCCAGCAGGCGCGCCTGCGCCTGCGACACGTACGCCATCAATTGCAAGTCGCGGTTGATGCGGTTGGGGTTGTCACCCGACAAGAGCAGCTTGATGCGGTCTTCGTTGCCGGCGACATATTGTTCACGCAGCAACTTCGACAGCTGCGTCTTTTGTTTCTCGACGGTGGCCGTCAATTGCTGGTGCTCTTGCCCCAGCGCATTGAGTTTCACGCCCGTCTCGCTTTGCTCCTGCGCCAGGTCGCGCAAGGCACGGTTGGCGTTGGAAATGGCTTCTTCCGATTCGGCCAGGGTATCGGCCGCGTCATCCTTGGCGCTTTCCGTGCGGCTGATGTCGCGCTTGAGCGCCGTCAGTTTTTGTTGCAATCCAGCACGTTGTGCTTCCGCGGCCGCCTTCTGCTTGCTGCGTTCGGTGGGCTTGGCGCCCTGCGCGGCACCGCTGGAAAGCAGCAGCGCCAGGCACAGCATGGCACCGGCGCGCCACGCCGGCAGGGGTCGTTCAGCAGAGGGGGCGATGGCTGTGCCGCGGAAGAAAGACGACAAAATTACTTGGCCTTCCCTTGGTTCGCCACGGCCGCTTGCGCTGCCGCAATCGCTGCCGGGTCGCCCAGGTAGTAATGACGGATCGGTTTCAGGTCGGCGTCCAGTTCATACACGAGCGGCTGGCCGTTCGGGATGTTCAGGCCGACGATGTCGCTGTCGCTGATGCCATCGAGCATCTTGATCAGCGCGCGCAGGCTGTTGCCGTGGGCCGAAATGATGATTTTCTTGCCGGCGCGGATGGCGGGGGCGATTTCTTCATCCCAGGCCGGCATCACGCGCGCCACGGTGTCTTTCAGGCATTCGGTCAGCGGAATCGACGCTTTCGGCAGGCCCGCGTAGCGCGGATCGTTGAACGAGGCGCGGTCGTCGTCCTCCGCCAGCGGCGGCGGCGGCGTGTCGTAGCTGCGGCGCCATACCAATACTTGCTCGTCGCCATACTTGGCAGCCGTCTCGCCCTTGTCCAGGCCTTGCAGGGCGCCGTAGTGGCGCTCGTTCAAGCGCCAGTCGTTCTTGATCGGCAAATACATCATGTCCATCTCGTCGAGCGCCAGCCACAGGGTGCGGATGGCGCGCTTCAGGACGGAAGTGTAGGCCACGTCGAACGTAAAACCTTCCTGCTTGAGGATCTGGCCGGCGGCCTTGGCTTCGTTGACGCCCTTTTCCGTCAGATCGACGTCGGTCCAGCCGGTGAAGCGGTTATCGAGGTTCCAGGTGGACTCGCCGTGACGCATGAAAACGATTTTGTACATAGTTCTATCTTCTCAAGGGGTTCAAATCAAAAAAGCAAAACGTAAAAAGACCTCGTCCAGCTTCTATTTTATAATGCGCGGATTGACTTAAACCATTGGACCCTACGTGAAATTCATTATCGACCACATTTTTCTGTTTGCCATCGTCATTATTTCCGGCGGCGCCCTCCTCTGGCCACTGCTGTCGATGCGCGGCAAGCGCGCGACCGTGCTGGAAGTCACGCAACTGATCAACCGCGGCAAAACCATCATCGTCGACGTGCGCAGCGCGGAAGAATTCGCCACGGGCCACTTGCCTGAGGCAAAAAATATTCCGCTGCCGGAACTGGCAAAACGCATGGGCGAGCTGGAAAAATTCAAAACGCGCCCCATTGTAGTGGTTTGCCAGAAAGGTTCGCGTTCGGCAACCGCCGTCGGCCTGCTGGGCAAAGCCGGTTTCGCTGAGGCAACGAGCCTGGAAGGCGGCCTCGACGAATGGAAAAAGCAGGGTTTGCCATTGAAAACCTTGTCGCTGGCGAAATAAGCCAGCATTAACTGAAGGAATCATCATGACCGTACCTGTTATTGTTTACAGCACCGCCGTGTGCCCGTATTGCGTGCGCGCCGAGCGCCTGTTGGAAGCCAAGGGCGTCGCCGTGCAAAAGATCCGCGTCGACCTCGACCCGGAAGAGCGCATCAAGATGATGGAACGCACGGGCCGCCGCACGGTGCCGCAGATCTATGTGGGCGATACCCACGTGGGCGGATTCGACGATTTGTATGCGCTCGATCAAGCCGGCAAGCTGGACCCCTTGTTAAATGGCACGGCAGCCTGATATAAAGCGGGTTCGAGAAATTGCTTGGTTTTTTGTCGTATTGTTTTGATACAATTGCCCTCGCACCTGATCTGGCCGCGCCTACCCGGCGCGGTTTGAATACCGCAAGCACCATATTTGAACGGTGTGCCGTTCTTGTCCTTTACAACGAAAGCGTTCCATGTCTGACGAAAATCTGCAACCAGTCTTCCAAATCCAACGCGTCTACCTGAAAGACATGTCGCTGGAACAACCAAATTCCCCAGCTATTTTCCTGGAACAAGAAGCACCAGCGATCGAAGTAGCTCTGGACGTGGGCGCTGCGCCTCTGGCCGACGGCATCTTCGAAGCCACCGTGACCATCACCGTGACCGCCAAAGTCGGCGAAAAAGTCGCTTTCCTGGTTGAAGGCAAGCAAGCCGGTATCTTCGAAGCACGCAACATTCCTGCTGATCAACTCGATCCGCTGCTGGGAATCGGCTGCCCGAACATCATCTACCCTTACCTGCGCGCCAACATCGCCGACGTGATCACCCGTGCCGGCTTCCCGCCAGTGCACCTGGCCGAGATCAACTTCGAAGTGTTCTACCAACAACGTCTGCAAGCTATTGCTGACGCCGCTGCCGCAGCGCCAGCAGCTAGCGAAACGCACTAAGCTCTTGCAAGACCCCGCCGGCCGTCAAGGCTGGCCTGACACGGCGGCCTGGCCGCCGTGTTTCGTTAAGGTTCAAAAATATCATGTTGAAAAGTGCGCTCTTGAGCAAGTTCCGCTGGATGGCCGGCGCCGTACTGCTGCTGGCGACCGCCGCCAGCCATGCCGTCGATTTCAAAACGGTGGGCGCGGCTCCCGTGATCCTGTACGACGCGCCATCCTCCAAGGGCGGCAAGCTGTACGTGGCGCCACGCGGCATGCCGCTGGAAGTCGTGCTCAGCTACGGCGAATGGGTCAAGGTGCGCGACGCCAGCGGCGAAATGGCCTGGACGGAAGCCAAAGGCCTGTCGGCCAAGCGCAACCTCGTGGCGCGCGCCGCGAACCTCAAGGTTCGCGCCAGCCCCGATGACACCGCCTCCGCCATCATCCTCGTCGACAAGGGCGTGCTGCTGGAAATGAGCGAGCAACCGACCTCCGGCTGGGTCAAGGTGCGCCACAAGGATGGCCAGAGCGGCTACGTCAAGACCAGCGAAGTGTGGGGCATGTAAGCACCGCACCCGTTCCCCCTGCCCCATTGAGGTTGCATGCAAGTTTCTCCTGAAGTCACTCCCGATATCATTCCCACCGCCCGCAAGATCACCATCCTGGGCGCTGGCGCCTGGGGCACGGCCGTGGCGATGGCCCTGGCCGGCCGCCACGACGTGCTGCTGTGGGGTCGCAATGGCGAAGCCATGGCCGCCATGGCCGCCAGCGGTGAAAACAGCTATCTGCCCGGCTTCCCTTTGCCGCCGCAACTGCGCATCGGTGCCGATTTCGACGCCGCCGTCGCGCATGCCGACGGCGAACACGGCCTCTTGATCGCCGCCTGCCCCGTGGCGGGCTTGCGGCCCATGCTGCATCAATTGAAAGACAAGGCCATCGGCAACCTGGTGTGGCTCTGCAAAGGGTTTGAAGGCGGCACGGGCTTGCTGCCGCACCAGATCGTGCAGGAGGTGCTGGGCGACAATATTCCCGGCGGCGCCCTGTCCGGCCCTTCGTTCGCGCAGGAAGTGGCGCGCGGCTTACCGTGCGCGCTGACCATCGCCTCGCACAGCGCGGCCTTGCGCGGCGCCGTCGTCTCGGCCTTGCATGGCGGCACCATCCGCGTGTATGCGAGCGAAGACCTGGTGGGCGTGGAAGTGGGCGGCGCCGTCAAGAACGTGCTGGCCATTGCCACGGGCGTGGCAGACGGCCTGGGTCTGGGCTTGAATGCGCGCGCCGCGCTGATCACGCGCGGCCTGGCGGAAATCACGCGCCTGGGCACGGCCCTGGGCGGCCAGACGGAAACGTTCATGGGATTGACGGGCATGGGCGACTTGATTCTGACGTGCACGGGCGACCTGTCGCGCAACCGCCGCGTCGGCCTGGGTCTGGCGCAAGGCAAGGCGCTGGCCACCATCGTGGCCGAACTCGGTCATGTGGCAGAAGGCGTGCCCTGCGCCAAGGCCGTGCGCGAACTGGCGCGCCGCATGGGCGTCGACATGCCGATCACGAACGCGGTGGCCGGCGTGCTGTTCGACGGCGATCTGCCGCACGTGATGGTGCAGCAACTTCTGTCGCGCGATCCGCGCGCCGAGGCGGCTTGAGCGCCAGAAAAAACCTAACGTCCCGCCTTGTGCATGAGTATGGTCAGTAATAACAGGCTGTCTTCGCGCGCTTCCAGGGCGTGCGCCTGGCCGCCGAGCAGGTACAGCATCTGCCCCGGCCCCAGCAGCTGCACGCCGCCATGCGCCGTCACCGCCACCTGCCCCTGCAGGCACAGCAGGGTGATTTCACCGAGCACATGATGCTCGGGCATGGTCTTGCCCTTGGGCATGCACATGCGGATCAATTCCAGTTCGTCCGTCTTGGCCAGCGCAATGGCGGAAAACTGCGACAGGTCGTCGCCGTCCCTGCGCAGCACCTCGATCACCTGTCCTGAACTTGCGTGCTCCAGTGCCATCATGTGCTCCTTCCGCAATTACTCGGTGACTTCCTCCGGCTCTTTCGCGCCGCGCATCCACTCGACCAGCGGCCACGCATCCTTCAAGCCTTCCGCCAGGGTCGGCAGCAGTTTCTCGGGCGCGTTGACGGGCAGCGGCACTTCGGTCCAGACAAAAAAGCTTTTCAGCTTGATGAATTCGATATGTTCGGCATCCGCCTCGAAACCCTTGGGCGGGCGCTGCAATTTGCCCTCGTTCTGGATGGTGCCGAAGCGGGCCTTCAAGCGCTTATTCTTCAGCACTTTGGAGAAACCTGGCGCGTCGTTGACCATGTGTTCGCGCAGCGCCTTCAGGCGGCCCGGTGGCGGCATGTATTCGCCAGCGCCGAACAGCAGGTTGCCCTGGCCATCGATCTGCAGATAATACGTGGGGCCGCCCGCCTTGCTGGGACGGCGCATGTCGTTCGGCGCGATGGCGGCCGAAAAACGCGTTTTATACGGGCTCTTGTCGTGCGCGAAACGCACGTCGCGGTTGATGCGGAACATCGCCTTCTTCGGATTGCAGTACTTCACGGCCGGGTCAAACTTGCCCAGCTCACCGATCAGGCTGGTAACCAGGGCGAGGAATTCCTCGCGCAGGATATCGTAGCGGGGCTTGTTCATGACAAACCAGGGACGGTTGTTGTTGTCGCTCAGTTCACGTAAAAATTGGGTCAAATCACGCACATGCATGTGTCAAATTCCGATCAGCAACTATTTGGAAAGCTCTTTCGGGATGGGGCGCTTGCCCACCATCACGTCGAGCGCCGCTTCGCGATTCTTGCGCAGCACCGTCATTTTAGCTTTTCCGCCGGGCGGCAGTTGGGCGATCAGGTTCAGCATTTCCGTCGTATCGCCCACGGGCTTGCCATCCACCGTCAGCAGGATGTCGCCGGGCACGATGCCCGCCTTGTCGGCCGGCCCGTTGCGCACCACGCCGGCGATGATGGCGCCGCTGGTGCGCTGCAAGTTGAAGCTTTGCGCCAGCTCGGGGGTGATGTCCTGCGTTTCCACGCCGATCCAGCCGCGCACCACGTGGCCATCCTTGATGATGGCTTCCATCACCGTTTTCGCCGTCGAGACGGGAATGGCGAAGCCGATGCCGACGGAACCGCCGCTTTGCGAGTAGATCGCCGTATTGATGCCGATCAGATTGCCGCGCGTATCGACCAGGGCGCCGCCCGAATTGCCGAAGTTGATGGCCGCATCCGTCTGGATGAAGTTTTCAAAGCTGTTGATGTGCAGGTTGTTGCGGCCCAGGGCGGAGATGATGCCCATGGTCACCGTCTGGCCCACGCCGAAGGGGTTGCCGATGGCCAGCACCACGTCGCCCACGCGCGCCAGTTCCGACTGGCCCAGCACGATGACGGGCAGCTTGTCGAGGTCGATCTTGATCACGGCCAGGTCCGTTTCCGGGTCCAGGCCCACGACCTTGGCGGGCGCCTTGCGGCCATCGGTGAGTACCACTTCGATTTCGTCGGCGCCTTCGACCACGTGGTTATTCGTCAGCACATAGCCTTCATGGCTGACGATGACGCCCGAGCCGAGGCTGTTTTTCAAGTCCTCGCCATCCTCGCCGTCCGGGTCGCGGTCGCCGAAGAAACGTTTGAAGAAGGGATCACGCGCCAGCGGATGGGCGCCGCGCTTGGGTACTTGCAGGGTGAGGATATTGACGACGGCAGGCATGGCGCGCGCCGCCGCGTCGCGGTAGGAACCGGGCGCCAGGCTGCTGGACGCCGTTTCCACCACGGGCACCGGTTTCGCAGGAGAGCCCAGCTGCTGTACCCGGCTGGCCGGGCGCAGCGCGCCGTACACAAAGTACAGCGCCAACGCGATCGTCACGGTTTGCGCAAACAATAACCAGAATCGTCGCATACAGTTCTCTGCCCAGGTCAGCCGGCCCGTGCCGGAACGACTTATTTTGCCAGATCGTTGCTATTCTGTCCGTTCTTCTGCAGGGAGTCGCGGATTTCACGCAGCAGCACGATGTCTTCCGGCGTGGCCGGTGCCGGCGCCGGCGCGACCGGTTCGCTGCGGCGGGCCTTGTTCATCAGGCGCACCATCTGGAAGATGATGAAAGCCAAAATGACGAAATTGAGCAAAATGGTCAGGAAGTTACCGTAGGCCAGCACGGCGCCCGCCTTTTTCGCTTCCACCAGGGTCATCGTTGTCGCCTGGCCATTCAGGGGCAGGTAGTAATTGGCAAAATCGAGGCCGCCGAAAATGCGGCCGATGGGCGGCATGATCACGTCTTGCACCAGGGAATCGACAATCTTGCCGAAGGCGCCACCGATAATGACACCGACCGCCAGATCGACGACATTGCCTTTCATTGCAAATTCTTTAAATTCCTTCATCATTGCCATGAATTTCTCCTTCGGATAGATATAAAAACATGCCGATCATACTATTGATTCCTGGGGACACCAACTTGTGGTTGCCAGCAGGACCAATTCCGGCACAGCCGTGCGCATCTAGTTCGAAAGAACTAGCCACCTCCTGCAAAAGTATATAAATTATGGTACAAGCAACGTTTTTGTTTTATTCGTTGTTTGCTTCACTTATAATTTGCGGTTGCCAGAAGTGGCTTTTTCACTTCCGGATAATCAACAAGAAACTGGCACGGGCTGCGCCATTGGCCGAAGTTCCGCAGGGATGTTGCCACTTTACCGTACAAAGATGCGGGTTGCGGCAAACAGTGGGAAAGAGCTTCGGCGACGGGTTTTTCGCGGCTGCCACTCATAATAAAGATTCGCATTTTGACTGATTGGGGTTTGCATGAGTAACGAAAAGCAGGTCGATTCAGGCCGTCGCGGCTTGCTCGTCGCCACGTGCGCGGCGGGCAGTGTAGTTGGATTGGCAACCGCGGGAGCCTTGGTAAGCACCTTCCAGCCGTCGGAGCGCGCGAAAGCGGCTGGCGCGCCGGTCGAAGTAGACATCACCACCTTGCAACCCGGCGAAATGCGCACCGTCGAATGGCGCGGCAAGCCGGTCTGGATCCTCAAGCGCACGCCGGAAATGATCGCGTCGCTCAAGCAAACCGATGGCAAGGTCGCCGATGCCAATTCACAACGCAATCCCGCCGAATTCACGCCTGAATACTGCATGAATGAAGCGCGCTCGATCAAGCCTGAAATTCTCGTCGCCGTCGGCATCTGCACCCACCTGGGCTGCTCCCCTTCCTCGAAATTTACCCCTGGCCCGCAACCGTCGCTGCCCGATGACTGGGAAGGCGGCTTCCTGTGCCCTTGCCACGGCTCCACCTTCGACATGGCAGGCCGCGTGTTCAAGAACAAGCCGGCGCCGGACAACCTGCAAGTGCCGCGCCATATGTACCTGAGCGACACCAAATTGCTGATAGGTAAAGACGAGAAAGGCGAGGCTTGATCATGGCTGCTTTCAAAGAAACGAAGTTCCCGGCAGACGCTCCCGTCGCCGAAAAAGCGCTGGGCTGGGTCGATGACCGCTTTCCCCTGACCAAGCTGTGGAACGACCAATGGGGCAAGTACTACGCCCCGAAAAACTTCAATTTCTGGTACATCTTCGGCTCGCTGGCCATGCTGGTGCTGGTGCTGCAGATCGTCACCGGCATCTTCCTGACCATGCACTACAAACCGGATGCGGCCCTGGCCTTCAATTCCGTCGAGTACATCATGCGCGAAGTACCGTGGGGCTGGCTGGTGCGCTACATGCACTCGACGGGCGCCTCGGCCTTCTTCATCATCGTCTACCTGCACATGACGCGCGGCCTGCTGTACGGCTCCTACCGCAAGCCACGTGAACTGATCTGGCTGTTCGGTTTCGCCATCTTCCTGTGCCTGATGGCCGAAGCGTTCTTCGGTTACCTGCTGCCATGGGGCCAGATGTCGTACTGGGGCGCGCAAGTGATCGTCAACCTGTTTGGCGCCATCCCGCTGATCGGCCCCGACCTGTCGCTGTGGATCCGCGGCGACTACGTCGTGTCCGACGCGACCCTGAACCGCTTCTTCGCCTTCCACGTGATCGCCATCCCGCTGGTACTGCTGGGCTTGGTTGCAGCGCACTTGATCGCCCTGCATGAAGTCGGCTCGAGCAACCCGGACGGCATCGAAGTGAAGGAAAACCTGGGCGCCGACGGCCACCCGGTCGATTCGATTCCATCGCATCCGTACTACACCGTGCATGACCTGTTCGGCGTATCGATCTTCCTCGTCATTTTCAGCGCCGTCGTCTTCTTCGCGCCGGAAATGGGCGGTTACTTCCTGGAGTACAACAACTTCCTGCCGGGCGACTCGCTGAAAACCCCGCTGCACATCGCGCCAACCTGGTACTTCACGCCGTTCTACTCGGTGCTGCGAGCCACCACGGCCGACTTCATGTACGTGCTGATGGGTGTCGTGGCTGCCTACGTGGTGTTCATCTGGCTCAAGTCGCGCCTGTCGACGACCGTCAAATCCCTCATCGCCGGCATCGCCATCGTCGCCATCATCGGCATGCTGCCGCAGGTGCTCGATGCGAAATTCTGGGGCGTGGTGTTCTTCGGCGGTTCCGTCGTGATCCTGGCCTTCCTGCCATGGCTGGACCATTCGCCGGTGAAATCGATCCGCTACCGTCCGACCTGGCACAAATACATCTATGCCATCTTCGGCCTGTCGTTCCTGATCCTCGGCTACCTCGGGACCCAGGCGCCAACGGATGCGAAGACCATCGTGTCGCAAGTGTGCACCCTGATTTACTTCAGCTTCTTCCTGTTGATGCCATGGTGGAGTGCAATGGGCCAGTTCAAGACCGTGCCGTCGCGTGTGACGTTTCACCCGCACTAAGCCGCTCTCACGCCACGCTCAAAGGACATACATCATATGAAGATTGCAAAAAAACTGCTCGCCATCCTGGCCTTCGTGCCTGCCATGGCTCTCGCCAGCGAAGGCGGCTTTCCGCTGGACAAGGCGCCTGACCGCCAGACCAACATGGCAGCGCTGCAGCATGGCGCCAAATTGTTCGTCAATTATTGCTTGAATTGCCACGCCGCCGTGTCGATGCGCTACAACCGCCTGCGCGACCTGGGCTTGACGGAAATCCAGATCAAGGAGAATCTGTTGTTCTCAGGTGATAAAGTAGGCGACCTGATGACGACGGCCCTGGCACCGCAGGACGCCAAGGCCTTCTTTGGCGTCGTACCGCCGGATTTGTCGGTAATTTCGCGCGCGAAATCATCTTCCGCTGGCACAGGCGGCGACTACCTGTATACTTACCTGCGTACGTTCTATAAAGACGACACTCGTCCGACCGGCTGGAACAACATGGTCGTGCCGAATGTTGCCATGCCGCATGTATTATGGGAATTGCAAGGTGTCCAGACTGCCAAGTTCGTGGAAGAGAATGATCCGCACGAAGCTGGCAAGAAGATCCACAAATTTGCCGGCTTCGAGCAGGTCAAGCCAGGTACGTTGAACAAGATCGAGTATGACAATGCGGTAGCCGACCTGGTCGGCTACATGGAGTGGATGGCCGAACCGGCACAGCAAACACGCAAGCGCCTGGGCGTGTGGGTGCTGCTGTTCCTGTCGGTCTTTGCTCTGCTGGCATGGCGCCTTAACGCGTCGTTCTGGAAGGAAGTCAAATAAGTGAGGCGCCGGCCATAGGCCGGTTTATGCCTGTTTCTGCGTTGTCCGCATGAGTGGACAAGCGACCTGGGGTGAGCCGTTCGCGGCTTCACCCCCTTTGTTTCTAAGGAACTATAAAAAATGATGGTTCTCTATTCGGGTACAACCTGCCCATTTTCGCAACGCTGCCGCCTGGTCCTGTTTGAAAAAGGCATGGACTTCGAAGTGCGCGACGTCGACCTGTTCAACAAACCGGAAGACATTTCGACCATGAATCCGTACGGCCAGGTGCCTATCCTGGTCGAACGCGAACTGATCCTGTATGAATCGAACATCATCAACGAGTACATCGATGAGCGCTTCCCGCATCCGCAACTGATGCCGGCCGATCCGCTGATGCGTGCCCGCGCGCGCCTGATGCTATTCAATTTCGAAAAAGAACTGTTCGTGCACGTGCACGTGCTGGAAAGCGAACGCGCCAAGAGCAACGACAAGGCCCACGACAAGGCACGCGCGGAAATCCGCGACCGCCTGACGACCCTGGCGCCGCTGTTCCTGAAGAACAAGTACATGCTGGGCGACGAATTCTCGATGCTCGACGTGGCTGTCGCGCCGCTGCTGTGGCGCCTGGACCACTACGGCATCGAACTGTCGAAGACGGCTGCACCGCTGATGAAATACGCCGAACGCATCTTCTCGCGTCCTGCGTACATCGAAGCGCTGACGCCATCCGAAAAAGTGATGCGTCGTTAAGATATTCCCGGCAAGCAACGCTTGCCGGGAATATCTTGGGCCATGTGGTAAAGTTGCTTTTTGCGCTGTCCCAGTCTTTTGAACTACCGGTGCGCCCGCCTCATGCTGACGGGGGCGCTCCCGCCTCACCGTGCCTACCATGTCTGAAATCTCAACCAAACCTTATATGCTGCGCGCCATCTACGAGTGGTGCACCGACAGCGGCTACACGCCTTATCTCGCGGTCAAAGTCGATTCGCGCACCACGGTACCGATGGAATACGTGAAAAAGGGCGAAATCGTGCTCAACATCAGCTTCGGCGCCACCAGCGGCCTGAAGATGGACAATGACGCCATCCGCTTCCACGCCCGCTTTGGCGGCGTCTCGCGCGAAATCTACGTGCCGGTCGACAACGTGATGGCCATCTACGCCAACGAAAACGGCCAGGGCATGGCCTTCGAGCCCGTGCTGGGCAACGATGACCCGGACGCGCAACCGACGGACAGCCCGGCCTCCGCCGACGTCCCGCCACCCGTGCTCGCCCCCGCCGCCAGCGGTCCCACCTTGTCGTCCGTGCCGACCGGCTCCCCCGAACAACGCGACAACGCCACGCCCGGCGACGACGAGCCACCAAAAAAAGGCGGCCGCCCGACCCTGACACGCATTAAATAGCGTATAATTCGCAACGCGCAGTTTTTGCCGACTTAGCTCATTTGGTAGAGCAGTTGATTTGTAATCATCAGGTGGCCAGTTCGAAACCGGCAGTCGGCACCAAGAATATCAAGGGCTTACAGAGATGTAAGCCCTTTTCTTTTGGTCGAGTGTCAACCACCCAGCAAGGCAATGTCCTGCATCTGCTTACTCAGCCTTGAAGGCAAGCAATTCAACCCCATATCTATTTTTTAACATCCCAGGGGGAAAATTGTGGCGCAGTCCTTCAAAATTGGCGACATCGTTGCATTGAAATCGGGCGGTCCCGAGATGACTGTTCAGGGCGCAGGCGGCGCTACGAATTACTATCGCTGCCAGTGGTTCGCTGGAAAGAAACTGGAGTCTGGGCAGTTCCCAGCTGACTCCATCACATTGGTTACGCCGAAAGCAGAGTAATGAGTCCAGACACCGTTTCTCAATGGATGCTTGCACAAATTCATAAAGATGGGTGCCTGTACCAGGATGACGTCGTAGACCACCTTGTAAAGGGCAATGTCACCAGCTTGCTACGCGAGAATGTCGACGGAAACCTGGTGATTGGAACCGGACTGCTTGCTGCGTTTCGAAAACTCACCGAGCATATGGTTGTTTGGGTTAAACCAGACCGCTACTGGAGATTTCGAGTGAAGGAAGATGAGCCAGGCCGTGACGCAAGAGGATAATTAGACGGGTAGCTAACATGCTGCCCGTCTTCGTTTACATCTCGGCAGGTCAATTTTTTATGGAAAGCCGCGTCAACGGGTTTAGCAGTTTGGCCTCCTGAAGATGACCAGGGCTGAGATGTGCGTAGATCATGGTCGTCTGCAGACTGGAGTGACCAAGCACCTTTTGCAGCGTCAAGATGTTCCCGCCATTCATTATAAAGTGGCTTGCGAACGTATGCCGCAAGACATGCGTGAGCTGGCCAGGTAACAGCTCGATCCCAGATTCCTTGACAGCCATACGAAACGCTCCAACCGAGCTTTTGAATATCCGGCCGGAAGCATCCTTACATCCTGCGCTATGGAATTCCCGTATCTCGTCGGCGAGCGAATCATCGATTGGGACTGATCGGTTCTTGTCAGTCTTCGTTTGCGTGAAGTGAATCATGCCACTATGGAGCTGAGAAATACGCAGAGACTCGCCTTCGTTCCATCGAGCGGCAGATGCTAGGCAAAGTTTCGTAATCAGAAACGCATCTCGATCCGTGCGCGCCTCCAATGCGGCTAGCAGTGCACGAATCTCATCGTCGTTCAAATAAGACAGCTCGCGCTCCGCGATCTTAAACTGGCGAAGTCGCGCCAAGGGATTGTTCTCTGTCCAGAATCCCAGGCGGATCAGCTCGTTGAATACAGCGCGCAGGTATGCATGCTCCCGATTGATTGTATTGGCTGTTACCCCTTCCGCCAGCCGCGCTGAACGATACGCCGCGAAATGCTCGGATTTCAGGTGCTCGGCAATTGGATTACCAAGCGTCCCACAAACTCAAAGCAGCGTGCCATATGTGCGCGTATGGCGTAACTGGACGCCATGATGCGACTGCCATAGCTCGATAAGCTCCGACAATTTGGTAATGTTTTTCTTGGGCTTTATCCAACCGTCATTCTGTACAACCTGCGTCTTCGCCCAAGCCTCGAACTGTAAAGCTTCTGCCTTCGTTGGCAACGTCTTTCGGATACGCTTGTGGCCACGCCCACCAGGCTGAATATCAACAAGCCATCCGGCTTCTGATTTTTTGATGGTCATATTTTCACTACTCGCTATCGTCGAGATATGAAGGTGTTTTAAGTTTCACTAGCTCAGCGACAAGCTCGACATCCTCTACTCCGGCAAGCGCGTGTTGCTCAGCGTTGCGTCCGATCTCCAGCTCGAGTAGTTGGATTTTTTGTGCATGCGAAATCCCATACTCAACATCCTCGTCAGCACTCTCCTTACTTTCCATCACACGATGCTGCCAAGCCAGCATTATCGTGGCCCTCTCCCAATACCCTTCCGCAGCTTTTCGACGTGCCCGCCTTCTCTCAGGAAAGCTAGCCGCGCCATCGCTATCTACATGGCCATGCTTCGCATCAGTAATTCCAGTCGAAAGCCAGAAAGCGAATTTTGGCCAGCGCGTACACACGGCCGCAATCATGTCGCAGGTCGGCCGCTGTCGCCCATGCCAAAAACTCTTCCAGCTATTTGCAGAAATCAGTGTCAGTTTTTCCAGCTCAGCGAAACGACCTCTCTCATCAGTCGTCCGCTCAATTAGCCGCGTGTCTGGAGACGACTATGAGCCAATGAATATCACTTTTGGTGACGAGACGCCGACGGTATCAAGCACAAGCAAAGACAATGCTGGCAACCCGGTACAGAACGTCGTTTACCGTCCTTCGGGCGTAATCGTAGATGTCGTCGCTAAGGTGCTGGGCAGTGGCAAGGTCAAGATCGCCATTGACGGCCAGATCAGCAGCTTCAAGGCAACATCGACTGGTGTCAGCGATTCACCTACGCTTATAAAACGCCAGGTGAAAACCACGATTACGGCCTCCGATGGCGAGGTACTATTGCTCGGCGGCCTGAACGACAGCCAAGTCTTCGGACTCCTTCTCGAGGCTTCCATTCCTTCCTTCATCGTGGTCGGTCACATCTAATAACAGCACTCAAACAGAACTGGTTTTAGTGCTATCCGCAAGAACTAACAACTAAACGAGACGGCAACTGGTTTCGCGGGTTCAAGACACCTGGGTCTTCAATTAAATTGGCTTGAGAACGGCTGGGTTATACGGTTCGAGGACTAGGATATTTACTGATCAAGCACAATACGGAAAGCGCGTACACGAAGGATTTTGTTGGTATTACCAAGAAAATTTGTGTTGCATCGGAAAACCTTACAATCGCGTGTGTGAAAACACGAAGTCCGCAAGGACAGCGTATTAAAGTCCGCGATACCTGATATATTGACATCGAATTCGACACGAATGCATACGATCTGCGAATAGGAATTTTCTTGAAATGGCTAATATTTCATACGATGAGCGCGAACGTCGGAGGCGGGCTGCGGAGTTCGCACGTACTTCCTTGGGTCTTGAAGGCATGAACCCTAGTATGGTTTGCCTAGAGAAAACAAGGCGCTTCATTGATGGAGAGATCGATTTTAATGAGTTTTTGCAAGAATCGCATCAGCCTTCGATTCGCCCATACGGTAGCGAGATAACGAGTTGACGAAGCTCCATGGTTTGTACAGTGAATAGCTAAGCTCGTCGTTGGAAACGACGATGCCGTGCTCTTAACGTGTTTTCACACACGCTACTCTTAATCTCTCAAGCAACCAGAGCATCTCTAAAACTTGCTAGCTCGTAAAATAATGTTTCTCAAATGCTACATTTACTGTATGCTGTCCGAAGGTAGTAATTCGACAATCAATTTCAATACAATATCGAAAAATGGCGAAATTCAAGATCTACAATATCCAACTTCTTCCTACAGATGACGCGACCGAGGTTGGTGTCAAGGGGTACAAGAAGCTATTCGCTGAACTCCGAGATCTAAATTCGAAGCACTTGTCAGCCAAAACACATCTGGAATATCACTATCATGTAAGTGGTAACATTTATGTTGGTCCTTTCGATTTCAATTTCCCCGCTGGATATGTAACTGGCCATTTTGTCAGATATCGCAACACTGAAAAAGTTACCGACTTAGCAACTGGAAAAATGCTCTTCAAGGCGACTCGAGGTAAGGGAGGGGTTGTAACCAGAAGAGACGTACCATTCGTTTTCGATGCAAAACGTCACTTTCTCGCAATAGATAGTTCTTTGGACGTACGTTCGGAGAATTTCATTTCTGCACTTCTTCAGCTTCTTTCCCCTATTGCCGAAGAGCACTTTCCGAAATATGACTTAACAGTAAATTTAATTTCAAAACCCAATGGTCTCGAAAATGTTCTCAAGACTGCCGTTTCATTCAAAACAGTAGCGATTCATCTAAACGGTCCGAATGGAGATGATGCTCTCGATGTGCTTGGTGAAATGCGGGAAACAAAGATGCAGAAGCTGATACTTGACGTTTCGGCGGGAAGTGGACGCATGCTGCGCCTTCCTGACTTTGTTAAGCGCATACTTCGCTCGGTTCCCGGTCACGGTTGGTCAACCGTATCCTATTTCGTGCAAGAGGGTGAACCTGGAGAACAGCGCGAACGCTTACAGAATTATGACTCTCGCGAACAGCCTCAAACTTTCATAGTCCACCGTAGCAGCAATGATACGAACGAGAGTGATTTTTTCGCACGGGTTGCAAGTCGCCTAGAGGGCGTTGACATAGCGGCGAGCGATTTGGAGGAGGACGATGCCCCGTCCCCTGAAGCTTCTAAATAGTTAGCAATTAATGACGATGACAACATTAGAAAGGCTAAGGCGCGTTCCAATCCTTGGGACCATGGCTTGGCTTGCCAATTGCTATGCCTATGGTGGTGACCGTAGAGCGGGTAGCGAACTTGCACCTATCAAACTTTGGTTTAAAGCATATTTTTGGAATCTCATTGCAGCGGCGACTCTTACAATGATCACGTTGCCAGATTTCTCAATTTCAATATGGGAACATGTTTTCTCATGCAAACCGATAGTTGAAAAGTTAAGTGGATTTGGTGCATCTCCTGGTCCAATTATTATCGCAGTCTTTCCATGTTTGCTTGGGCTTGGTATCGGTATCTACGCTCTGCTTTTTGCGCTTGATACTTCGTTTATTCGACAGATGCATCGCAAGCTAGAGGAAGCTCGACGGGATGGGAGGCGTAAACACGGTTCAGTGCTGATTCTCAACTCTGACATTGCCTTTCCACTTTCATTTATGGTTGTAGTCGTTGCAGTTGGCATATTTTGCCAAGCCTATCCTAATGTCCTTTGGATACAGGTTGCATCTTGGATATCGTTCTGGTACGGCCTCGCGTTAGTACTTGAAATAATCGCATTACTTTTCTTGTTGATCGATAATAGTATTCTTGAGAAGGCCGATGAGAAACAAAACACTCCCAATGTTCCCTCTACAAACGATATACCGCCTCCGAGTAGTTAAGTTGTTCAGCTTTTCACGACACTTACGTGCTACTCGATGCAAGACATTGACTGACTAAGCACCTAAAACATGTCAACCAACCGTCAACAATACTGTTAGATCAGCAAGGCAACACTGTTAGGTAAAAATGGATAAGTAGTTGATTTTGTTGGGTAAAGTTAGCCATTGTTAACAGCACCAGGGAATTTGCAATCATCAGGTGGCCAGTTCGAAACCGGCAGTCGGCACCAGAATTCAGCAGTAAATCAAAGGGTTACCCGCTTCGGCTGGTAGCCCTTTTTTCTTTTCTCCCCCCTGCGAACCACTCCCGTGACGCGTTGCTGCACCGCGCAATGACTATCAGCACGTTTAGGCGCAAGATGAGCACGTGCTTGCGCAAAGCAGGCTCCCGATGTCTGGCTTGCCTACCTGGGGAAATATCATGTCCGCACACACTTACAAGCTAATCGAACTGGTCGGCACGTCGACCGAGAGCAGCGATCAGGCGATACGCGATGCCATTGCCAAGGCGGCGCTGACGGTCAAGCACATGGACTGGTATGAAGTGACCGAGTCGCGGGGACATATCGTCGACGGCAAGGTGGCGCACTTCCAGGTCACGCTCAAGGTCGGCTTCCGGCTCGAGTAAACGAATCGAGTAAGGCAGGCGGCGCATTCACCGCCGCGCGACCGCCCCCCGGCTTTCCAGCCACTCCCGGCCGCCGGCCTCCAGCGCGGTCTCGATGACATTGTCCGGCAAGCTGTAGACGGTCGCCCAGCTGGCCCGGCCATCCTGCGTGTTGGCGGGAAAGCTGTGCGTCTCGATCGGCCAGTGGTATTTGCGTTTGAGCGCCTTGACGATGGCGGCCAGCGAGACGCGGCCTTGCAGCGGCTCGGCGCCGGACTGGTCGCGGTTCGACAGCAGCACGGCCAGGACCTGGCCGCGGCCCGTGCGCGCGCCGGGGAAGGTGGGGGTTTTGTTTGCCATGGCCTATTTTACCGGGCAATGATCGGACGAGAGGCGATGTGCCGCACCTTTGATCCGGCGCAAGCGCCGCAGCGGCTTTGCGTCCACGATGGGTATTTCGCCAGGCGTGCCAGCGCCCCTCTGCCAGCCTGGGCCTATCATCATGGGGCACAGGAGCCTATCATGCACAGCCTGAACATCCACGCCATGCAATGGCAGCCCGTTGCCGATATTTCCGCCGTCGATCCGCTGCTGCCCGAGGATCTCGCCTGCTTTCGCGAACTGCGCGATGTGCTGCAACGCTATGGCGCGCTCGACCGCTTCGGCATTTCCCTGATCCACCGCCATTTCGACATCGCCGACGATGAGGAGCTGATGGAGTACACGGATGCGGAAGCACGCACCCTGACGGTAAAACCTGTCAAGAAAAGCGACATCGACTGGCAGCATACGACGATTACCAACTGGAAATTGACGGAGGGCGAGGAAGTGGCGCGCATCGGATGCGGCTGCGCACGCAATTCCGGTGGCCACCTCGGCTATCACCGGGGCACCTGAGGCTGGCTGGCACCGCCCGCCAAGCGGCGTCGGCCTTTCTTACACTTTGCTCCCGCCAGCTCAGCCCGCTTTGCGCAAGCAATTGATTTCACGTGATTTTTTTGTGTGGCACGCAAGCTGCTTATCCCTGTCTACGAGATGAATCCAGGCAAGTCATCCTGGATTCTTTGTCCCCCGGATTTTTCGAGACTGACCACGATAAGAGGCTGCGATGAACGTCGATCACACACGAAGCAAGACCCTGGGCTGGCTGGGCGCACTGGCGGCGGCAAGCCTGCTGGCCAGCGGCCAGGCACAGGCCGGCGCGTACGGCCTGGCCGTCAATGAGTTGAACAATTTCCGCATCACCACCAGCGCCGGCGCGCTGTCGCTGGCCGGCGCCAATCGCAATGCCAGCGACAGCGCGTTTTTCGAAGGCGGCGTGGCTGTCAATCCGCGTGCCGTCAATACGGGGCCGGCCGCCAACGCCGACGTGCTGCAAGTGTGCTCGGGCGGAGGCTGCAGCGGCTTGCCGCAAAACAATTACGCCCCCAGCCCCAGTTCCACCCTGGAGTTCGCCCGCGGCGATGCACATGCCTTCGGCAACATGCTCAATGGCGGCGCCACGGTGCGCGCCGTGGCGGAAGCCCAGCGCAACACGGTCGGTGCCGCCACGTCCACGGCCGGCGACACGCTCACCGGCTCCGTCAACCTGACCCTGTCGAGCGCCGGCTTCATCACCTTCAGCTTCATGGGACGGCGCGACCTGCGCACCAGCGTGACGACCATGGGCGACAAGTCGAACGTGTCGATCATGGATATCTTCAATATCTCCTGCAACAGCGCCAGCCCCGTCGGCTGCCTGTCGAACGCGAATGCCGATGGCGTGATCTTCCAGTTCGCGCCCGATGGCGATGCCAACAATGGCAGCGACGTCAACGGCAACCATACGGTCGGCAGCCTGGATCCGTTCAGCCTGAACATGACGGCAGGCACCAACGACCCGGCCACCGGGCGCGCCTTCACGAATGGCTTTGCGATGTTTTCCCTGACCTCGAATTTCGCCCTGCCGGCCGGCAGCTATACCTTGAACTTTTCCAAGTCCACGCGCACGGACATCGTCGTCATCGATCCCCTGGCCGTGCCGGAACCAGGCACCCTGTTCCTGCTGGGCATGGGATTGGCGGCCCTGGCTTTTACGCGGCGCCGCCAGCCACAATCATCAGCGGCATGAAATAAAACGGCGTCTCCTGGGCGCCGTTTTATTTTGCATCAACAGAGGCGTGTTAACCGAGCCGCGCCAGCGCCTGGCGCGCCAGCTGCAACTGCTGCAGATAATAGCGGTGCAGCATGGCCGGATCGCTCAGGTCGCGCCCGAGTACCAGGCGCAGCTCGCTGGCAGGACAATCGGCGGCCTGGGTCTGCACCTGGGTTTGTACCTGCATCCCCAACTGGCGGGCCAGCTGGCGCGCCGCCTGCTCCTGCGCGGGCCGGTATTCGACGCGCGTGCGCGCCACCTGGAAGCTGGTTTCATTGGCCAGGCGCACCACCTGCACGGGACTGCCGGCCAGGCTGCGCGCCAGTGCGGCGGCCAGGCCGGGCACGCCATTGCCATTCACAATTTCCAGGCGCGGACGGGGTACGGCAACGGCAACGGGCATGCTGCGCACGGCTGCCGGCACACGCTGCAAGCGGGCCATGCCTTCGCCTTGCGTGATCTCGATGCGCGCCATGGCGGGCACATCCGGCACCGGTGCGGCCACGGGTACACCTTGCGGCGGCGCCTCGCTGCGCAAGACGGCCATGTCGCGCCGCAAATCGTGCTCCTGCAAGCTGGCCGCCTGGCGCCGCATGACGGCCGCGCGCGCGTGTTGCCCCAGGCGTTCGAGCACTTGCGCCAGATGCTGCCAGGCCAGCGCATTGAGCGGGTCGAGCAGACACGCCTGCTCCAGCGCAGTCAACGCTTGCGCATCGCGTCCACTCAGATAATAAGCATGACCGAGATTGCTGAACAGATACGCCTGTTGCGGCTGCGGCGTGCCCGCCTCCTGCGTCAAGGCCAGCCAATGGACAATCGCAGCGTCGTGCTCGCCCCGCTGCGCGTGCAGCACGGCCAGGCCGTTGCGCGCATTCACATGGCGCGGCGCGGCGCGCAAGGCTTGCTCGTAGGCCGCTTGCGCGGCAGGCAGGTCGCCCGCATCAAAATACTGGCGTCCCGCGACATAGGCCGCATCGGCAGCTGCAGCGGGCGGCGCCGGCAGCAGCGGCGCGTGCGCCGTGTGGCTGGCGCACGCGCCCAGGCCCAGACAGGCACAGGCGGCGGCCAGGCGGGTAATCGTCAAGCGCATGGTAGCTCCTTTCAGCGGCTGGCCATGGCCGGCACGAGCACGCGATACACTTCGATCACGGCCGGCCCCATGAGCACCAGCATGAGGGTGGGAAAAACGCAAAAGATCAGCGGGAACAGCAGTTTCAGGGCAATCTTCGCTGCCGCCTCCTCGGCCAGCAGGCTGCGCTTGCCGCGCAGGTTTTCCGAATGCACGCGCAGCGAATCACCCATGCTGGTGCCGAAGCGTTCCGACTGGATCAGCATGGCGACCAAGGTATCGACGTCTTCCACGCCGCTGCGCAGGGCCAGGTTGCGCAGCGCCTTTTCCTTGGAAAAGCCGGCGCGCATTTCCATCAGCACCAGCTGCAACTCCTGTGCCAGCACCACACTCTTGATATGGATTTCGCCCGACACCTTCACCAGCGCGCGCTCCAGGCTCAGGCCCGCTTCCACGCAGACGGTCAGCAAGTCGAGCGCGTCGGGGATGTTTTCAAAGATGTCGCGCTGGCGCCGCTTGGCCGTGCTGGCCAGCACCAGGTTCGGCAGGTAATAGCCGATGGTGGCGCTGACGCACAGCAGCAGCAATAGCACGCTGCGCAGCTGCGCCGCCATGGCGCTGGCCGCATACAGGCCCAGCACGGTGGGAAACAGCAGAGCCAGCACGCTTTTCGCGGCGAAGTACAGGGCCGGCGCGCTGGCCTGGCGCCAGCCTGCGTTCATGAAGCGCGTGCGCAGCGGCGAGCGCTCCCAGCCCTCTTCCGGCAGCGACAGCTTGCTGAACGGCTGCGCCACGCGCGCCACGCGCTCCACCCAGCCGTTTTCCGCCACCGCCTCGCTGGCGGCCGGTGCCATGGAACCGAACAGGCGCTGGCGCAAGGCACCGGGAAAGAAGATCAGCCATGCCAGCAGGGCCAGCGCCACCACCACGGCGAAGACAATCAACAGGAACAGTAGTTGCGGGCCAGTCATGACATTTCCTCCACGTTAAATGCGGATGCGAATGACGTTGCGCATCCAGACCACGCCCAGCGCCACCATGCCGGCCGCGTACCACAGCAGTTTGATGCCGCTGGGATCGGTCCACAGCAGGCTGATGTATTGCGGATTGACGAGCGCCATGACGCCGATCATCACCACCGGCATCAAGCCCAGCACCCAGGCCGACATGCGCCCCTCGGCCGACAGCACGCGCACCTGTCCCAGCAGTTTCAAGCGGGCACGGATGATGCGCGCGATGCTGACCAGCACTTCGGCCAGGTTACCGCCCGATTCGCGCTGCACCAGCACGGCGATGACGAGGTAGCGCAAGTCCGTCAGCGGGATGCGCGCGGCCAGGTTTTGCAGCGCCTCGTTCATCGGCACGCCGTAATTGATCTCTTCGTGCGCCATCTTGAATTCGCCGCTGATCGGCTCATTGAGTTCATCGCCCACCATCTGCAGCACATTCGAAAACGAGTGTCCGGCGCGCAGCGCGCGGGCCAGGAAATCGGCCGCTTCCGGCAATTGCGCCTCGATCTTTTTCAGCCGCGCGGCGCGCGCGCGCAGCACGACCATGCACGGCCCGCCGCCTGCCACGCCCAGCAGCAGCAAGGCACCCGGCAGCGGCATGGGCCAGATGGCCAGCCACAGCAGCGCCAGCAGCAGCAAGCCGCCCGCGCCGCCCAGGAACTGCGCCACCGACCAGGACAAGCCCGATTGCAGCAGCAGATGGTCGAGCCGTGCCGCCTGCGGCAGGCGCCGCAGCAAACGCTCCAGGCCGGGCGAGCGCGCATAGCGGCGCTGCTTGAGGATCGAGACCCGCTCGCCGCCCGCCTCGCCGCGCGCCGCCATCAGCCGCAAGCGCCGGTTGATGCGCCGCGCCGCGCTGCCGTGCGTGCCCGACCACCACAGCCAGGCGCCTTCCACCATCAGGATGCAGGCGGCGAACAGCAGCACGGCAAAGCCGTAGAACACCAGGTCCATGATGCTTCCTTTATTCGTAGATGCGGTCGGGATCAAACACCGTATCGGGCACGGGCGCGCCAAACATGCGCAAGCGTTCCGTGAAACGGGGCCGCACGCCCGTGGCGCAAAAGTGGCCCAGCACCTTGCCTGCCGCATCGACGCCCGTCTGCTCGAAGCGGAAGATTTCATGCATGGCGATGATGTCGCCCTCCATGCCCGTCACTTCCTGCAGGCTGACCAGCTTGCGCGCGCCATCCGTCAGGCGCGACACCTGCATCACCACCGTCACGGCCGAACAGATCTGCTGGCGCGTGGCGCGCGGCGTCAGGTTCACGCTGGCCATGCCGACCATGTTTTCCAGCCGCGCCAGCGCGTCGCGCGCCGTGTTCGAGTGGATCGTCGCCAGCGACCCCTCATGGCCCGTGTTCATCGCCTGCAGCATGTCGAGCGCCTCGGCGCCGCGCACCTCGCCTAGGATGATGCGGTCGGGCCGCATGCGCAGCGCATTGCGCACCAGCGCGCGCTGGCTCACTTCTCCCTTGCCCTCGATATTCGGCGGGCGCGTTTCCAGGCGCACCACGTGCGGCTGGCGCAGCGCCAGTTCGGCCGCATCCTCGATGGTGACGATGCGCTCGCTGCCGGGTATGAAGCCGGATAGCACGTTGAGCAGGGTCGTCTTGCCGCTGCCCGTGCCGCCCGAAATCAGGATGTTGACCTTGGCCTGCCCCAGCGCCTGCAGCACCTGCACCATGGGCGGCGTCAGGCTTTTGTAGTCGAGCAGGTTGGCAATCGTCAGCGGCTGCACGGCAAAGCGCCGGATCGACAGGATCGGGCCATCGACGGCCAGCGGCGGAATGATGGCGTTGACCCTGGAACCGTCCGGCAGGCGCGCGTCGACCATCGGACTCGATTCGTCGACCCGCCGTCCCACGCGCGAGACGATCTTTTCGATGATCTTCATCAGGTGCGCATTGTCGTGGAAGGTCACGTCCGTCAGCTGCAGCCGCCCGCCCCGCTCCACATACACCTTGTCGCAGGTGTTGACGAGGATATCGGACACGCTGGCATCGGCCAGCAACGGTTCCAGCGGGCCGAAGCCCAGCATCTCGTGCTGGATGTCGAGCACCAGGCTATGCCGCTCGTGCTGGTTCAGGACGATGCGCTCTTCCTCGATCACGCGCTGCACCAGCAGCGCCAGCTCGTGCTTGAACTGCTCCGCCGTCAGGCGTTTCAGGCGTTCCAGGTCGATACGGTCGAGTATCGTCTGGTGCATGGTCTTTTTGAGTTCCTGGTAGGCGTGCAGCGCCAGCGCGCCTTGTGCGTTGGTGGCGGGGCGCACCGTTTCATTTGCCGCCAGGCGTTCGCGTAAAGTCATCTCGGCTCCCATGATGGCTCCCGGCGGGAGCCTTGACATCTATCGTTGTCCTAAGCCTCGCTGCGGCTGAACAAGCGGTCGAACAGGCCGCGGCTTTCCGTCACGCGGCGCGCCGTCACCAGTTCCACCAGCTCGGCCAGGCTGCGCGCCACGGCGCTGGTGCGCGACAGCTGCAGCAGCGGGATGCCCTGGTTGACGGAATCGGTGGCGGCGATGTAATCGTTGGGCACCGTGTGCACCACTTCCGCGCCCAGCGCCTGCTCCAGGTCGGCCAGGCGCAGGCGGCCGCCCTTTTCATAGCGGTTGACGATCAGGCGCAGGCGCTCGCCCGGATAGCCGAGCGAGCGGAAGATGTCGAGCAGGCGGCGCCCGTCGCGGATGTCCGGCAAGGCCAGCTGCAGCACCGGATAGATGGCGTCGGCGTTGTCGAGCGCGCGCAGCGACAGCGCATCGATCTGGCGTCCCACGTCGAGCACGATGTAGTCGTAGTGCTGGCGCGCCACGGCGAGGATGCGGTCCATGTGCTCGGGCTGCATGTCGACCTTGTGCGCGGGATCGTCGGCCGCCGCCAGCACGCCGAAGTTCGGCGTCACGTGCACCAGGCACGAGGCGAGAAAGGCGCCGTCCATGCGCGCGATCTGCGCGCAGATGTCGGACAAGGTCATGGCCGGCTTCTGGTCCGAGACATACAGGGTGGCGTCGCCGAACTGGCCGTGCAGATCGATCAGCAGCACCTTGCAGCCGGCCAGTGTCGCCATCGCATAGGAAAAATTCGTCGACAAAAAGGTGGCGCCGCTGCCGCCCTTGCACGAGATGAAGGCGAGCACTTTGCCATCGCGCATCTGCGTCACGCCGGCCTGGATATCGACCCTGTCCATCGCCTCGTGGAAGGCCTTGTGCACCAGCGGCAGTTGCAGCACTTCGCGCATGCCGGCGCGCATGGCGCGTATCAGGACATCCTGCTGCTGGCCGCGCGTGAGCAGCATCAGCACGGCCAGCGGATACTGGCGCGCCAGGCGCTCGAGCAGGTCGGCTTCGTCGGCATCGATGCCGCTGGCGTCGACGATCACCAGTTCCGGCGCTTCGGCCAGCATGCGCTCGACGGCGTCGCGCAGGCCGCTGCGCCGGTCCAGCAGCCGCAGCACGGGCATGCGGGCCGCGCCTTGCGCCGCGATTTCATCGTGCAAGCTGGCGTCGCGGGTAATCATCAAGGCTTTCATCGCCCCTCCTTCATTCAAGGCTACACATTCGGCTGCGCCGGCGGATCGGCGCTCATGGACAAAAACCGGGATTGTCCGGATAGCCCAGCGACTCGGCCACCGCCATGGTGGTCCCGCTGGGCAAACGTATGGCGCCTGAGCCGGAAGGAAACATCACCCCCAGCAGCGGCAGGATGGGCCGGTAGAGCACGCCCTCGCAGCGCGCGCCGAGACCCGGCTGGCACAGGCGCGCGCGCACGAAGCGGATGCAGCTGGCGCCATGCGGATCGTCCAGGCAATTGATGCGGTTGCGTTGCGGGCAGCCCGGCAGCACCGTCACCGGCACTGCCGCCAGCGCGGCGCCGCCGCTGCTCTCCGACAAATAATCGATGCGCACATGTGCGTCGCCGATGCCGCCGCCCAGCGGCAGCGTGCCCGGCGTGGCGCGCAGCACGGCGTGCGTGCGCACGGCCTGCAAGGCGCCGGCATTGCTGAAATCGGTGACGGCGGCAGCGCGCGCCGCGCGCCGGGTGATCTCATGCACCATGTTCCACACGTACACGGCGCGCGCCATTTCCAGCATGGCAAACAGAAACAAAAAGAACAGCAGCGCCAGCATGGCAAATTCGACGGCGAAGACGCCCTCTTGGCGCTGCCGGCGGGGGGGCAGGTTAATTAACATAGCGCAATGTCGCATTGGCGCGCAGGGGAATCGGCTCCAGCTGCGGCAGCCACTTGCGGGTCAGCTCAGGCAGGAAATCCACCGGCATGTCCACGGTGACCTTGATGCGCACCTGCAGCGGCGCCGTCGCATAGCTGCCGCAGCCATAGGAATCGTCGGCATACACGCAATCCACGTTGACCCTGGCGGCCTCCATGTCGGGCCAGCTTTCCGCCATCGCATCGACCACCATCTGCCGGGCCAGGGCGGCGCCCTGGTTCGCCGTGCCGATGCTGCCCATCTGCGGCAGCGGCATGGTCGCCATGTAGCGCGCCGCATCGTGCACGCTTTTTTGCAGGGCCGTATACA
Source organism: Janthinobacterium sp. YR213 (assembly GCF_900099875.1). Taxonomy (NCBI): domain Bacteria; kingdom Pseudomonadati; phylum Pseudomonadota; class Betaproteobacteria; order Burkholderiales; family Oxalobacteraceae; genus Janthinobacterium; species Janthinobacterium sp. YR213. The sequence continues at coordinate 467,197 of NZ_FNDA01000003.1, forward strand.
CCAGCAGCGCGCGGCCGAACAGCAGCACGAAGGGCAGCAGTCCCATGAAAAAAAGCAGGATCAGCGCCAGCTCGATGGCGGCGACACCGCCCTGGCGGCGTGGCGCGCGGCAGGCCGGCTTCATTGCAGCAGCTCCGCCGGGCCGATCAGCGATCCCTCGGCTGCCAGGCCGGCAAATTCGGCGCTCAGCACGCCATTGCTGGCCGGCGCCGTCATGAAGAAGCGGCCGATGCCCAGCACCTGGGCCAGCACGTCGCTGCCGGCCGGCACGGGACAGGCGAGCAGCGCAATGTGCAGCAAACGCCGCTGCGCCAGGCCCGCGTTGCCGGTCGGCGCCGTCTGGTATGCCAGCGTCAGGTACGGCGACTTGTCGGTCGGATAGCTGGATTTGGCGGCCGGGGCGGCCGGCGTGGCCGGATACAGCTTGGGCCAGTCGGTGGTGGCAAACGGCGGATAACCGCCGGCCGGCTTCGGGTTGCTGTACCTGGCCGCCCTGGAAAATGACCACAGCGGCCCGTAGCTGCCGACCGCGGGCGGCGTCGCATTCGACTCCGGATCGGCCACGGACAGCAACGGATTGCCCGTGCTCAGCGCACTGGGCGCATCGGGCGCATTCGTCATCCACCAGTTCGCCGCCGTGTTCGGATAGGCGCGGATGTTCGTGTCGGACGGCGCCACCACCGGATGGCAACCGCTGCCCGGATACTGGTTGAAGCGCGCATTGAAGGCCGTCCATAGCGCGGCGGGAAAAGGCCGGTGCACATGCACCTGGGCGCTGCCGATGCGCGGATACAGCACCGTGCCGCTGCAGACAAACGGCAAGACGTTCGATTCGCTGACCTGCTGCGACGGTCCCACCACGCCCGGCCGGCCCAGCGGATTGAGCACGAAATGTTCGGCCGCCGGGCCGTGCGGATTGAGCTTCAGCAAGTTATACGCCACGCCGCGGCGAAAGCCATATTCCAGCAGCTCGACGGCCGGCAGCAGTGCCGCATTCGTGCGCGGGCTGGCGGCACTGGCCGACAGCGCGCAGACAGCCAGCGGCATCAGATTCAAGCTGCTGCGCCCCGCCACGGCGCGCGCGCCCGTGTCCAGGGTGCGCAGGGCCGGCGACCAGGCGCCGAGGAATGCCGTCGCCACCCGCCCCAGCGAGGGATCATTGGCCTGCGTATCGACGCGCACGAACAGCGCCGTGGCGGCGTCGGGCACGGCGCCCGCCGCATGCCATTCGCTGGCGGGCGCGTCGGGAGCACTGGCGAAGCGGATGCTGGCGTCCGACAAGGTCGCGCCCTCCATGCGGCGGCGCCATGCGCTGCGGTCGGCCGCACTGCTCTTGGCTTTCGTCACGGCGGCAAGCAGGCCCTCGGGCGTGCCCACCAGCTCCGCCGCCGCCGCCATCGCCGCGTTGTCGGCCAGGTTCTGCAGTTCCGTCTTGCGGCCGATGACCTGCCCCACGTCCAGCGCCAGGCCGATAAAGCCCAGCACCACGATGAGCAGGATGGAAAAGGCGATCAGCATCGCACCGCGCTGGCGCCGGCTTCTATTTGCCATTGCCGCCTCCCAGCATGAATTGCACCGGCTGCGGCGCCTGGGCATTCGGTTCGGCAAACGAGGCGCGGTAGCGCTGCATGACGGCGTGCGCGCTGGGGCCGTCAAGGCCGTCTGCCGGCGTGCGATTGCCCGCGCCGGCCGGATCGCGCACCTGCTGCGCCATGGACAGGCGCACGGCGTCGCCGAAGCGGCGGTCCAGCTGCGGCGTGCTGCCGTGCGCGCAGGCGGCCAGCTGCAAGGCCAGGGCCAGGGCGGCCAGGCGCCGCAGCGACGTCAAGAGCGAGTTCGGCATGGCGTATCTCCCCGTCTCATTTCAACTCGAAACCGTTGGCCGCGCGCGGTGGCGGCACGGACGGCGGCGCCGAGGGCAAAGGCCCTTCCATCTTGCCGCCCAACATCAAGTCCATGCGCGACGGCGGCGCCAGCTGCGCCGTCGGCAGCACGGCATCGGCCGGCAAGGGTTTGACCAGGTGCGCGGTAATGACGAACAATAATTCCGTGCGGTCGTGCTGGAAATCCGTGCTGCGAAACAGCGCGCCGAGGATCGGCACTTCGCTCAGCCAGGGCAAGCCCGTGATGTTGCTCACCTGGTTGTTCTTGATCAAGCCGCCGATGGCATAGCTCTGGCCGTCGTACAGCTGCACCGTGGTCGAGGCGCGCCGCGTGGTGATGACGGGCAGAATCGAGCGCCCGCTGACGCCGGCGGCGGAAATGCCCACCCCTTCGCGCGACAGTTCCGACACTTCCGGCGCCACCTTCAGATTGATGCGCCCGCCCGACAGCACGGTCGGCGTGAAGCGCAGGCCGACACCGTACTCGCGCTCTTCCAGCGTGATCTTGTTGTTGTCCTGGCCGACGGGAATGAAGATCTTGCCGCCGGCCAGAAAACTGCCCTCTTGCCCGCTGATCGCCATCACTGTCGGTTCGGCCAGGATGCGCACCAGGCCATCCTGTTTCTGCGCCTCGATGGTCAGCTGCTGGCCATTCGACTTGCGCACGTCGAGCAGGCCGTTGGCCGTGCCGCTCAAGAAATTCGACAGCAAGGTGGTGGCCCAGCTGCCGGAAGCAAAGCGCAGCGTGGCGCCCACTTCCAGCCGTTCCAGCAGCGACTTCGACACTTCCGCGATCTGCACGGCCAGCATCACTTGCTGCGGCGCACTGACGTCGAGCATATTGATGATGCGGCTGTTTGCGCTGCCCGCGCCGCCAGCGGGCGCCGTGGCGGCGGGCGGCATGGCGGCGCCATCGGCGGGCTTGGGCAGCGCCAGCGGCACCGTGGCACGGCGCACGTACGCATGCGCCAGCTCGACGGCGCGCAGCACGGCGCCCGCGTCCTGCACCGTGCCCGACAGCACCAGGGTGTCGGCCACGGCCGTGACGCGGATGGCTTTTTCTTCCGGCATCAGCGCCGCCAGAGTTGCCTGCAAGCCGGCCGGGTCCATGCTGACGCTGACGTTCACCACGCTGCACACGCCGCTGCGTCCCTGGATGATCATGTTCGTGCTGCCCACGTCGACGCCGACCACATACAAGGTGTCGGGCGCCACCAGCATGGCTTGCACCACGGCCGGATTGCCGACGCTGCGGGCCAGCACCGCCTCGGGCAGGCGCAGCATGCTCGACTTGCCCACCTGCAGTTGCAGGTTGCCGGGCGAGGCCGCTTCACCGCCGCAGCGCGGGCCAGGATCGGCCGCCGCGCCGGCAAGCGGCGACAGCAGGCAGCACAGTATCAGCAGGGCGCGGTTCATGAGCGTGTCCATGGTTGGCTAAAAACATTCGCGCGACTGGCGCGTTCCATCGATGACGCCGCTGCACTGGCGCGTTGGCTCCGGCGGCGCCTTGGCCACGCGTACCGGACGCGGCGCGGCGGCCGGCACGGGCGCGGCGGCAGGAGCGGGCTCGTCGGCTTCGTGCGGTCCGCCCAGCAGGGTCAGCTTGGTGGCGCCCGCCGTCACGCCCGGCTGCGGGTCGACCTGGTTGCGCAGCACCAGCGACAGGCTGCCCACGCTGCGCGCCAGGTCCAGGTTTTCCGCCTGTTCCGGCGTCACTTCCAGGGTCACCGCATTGACCACGCGCGGCTTGGTCTCGTCGCGCCCCACTTCCTGCGCCACGGCCAGCACGAGGATGCGTTCGAGCACGATCTTGGAAATGTTGCGGCTTTGCGGAAAGGCGCGGTCGCCAGAATCCTGCTGCGTGCTCACGATGATGTCGACATAGTTGCCCGGCAAGGCGAAGCCGGCCACGCCGATCACATCGTTGACGCGCACGGTAATGGCGCGCCGCCCTTCCGTGATGAGAGCCGACAGGCCGCCCAGGGTGCCGGCCGGCGCCAGCTTGGCTTCGCTCAGCGGCTCGCCGCGCAGCACGCTGGTTTTCAGCACCCGTCCCGCCAGTTTCGCCGGGTCTTGCAGCGCGCCTTGCGGCAAGCTTTCCGCCGGCCACTCTGCCAGGCGCAGCATCTCGGGCGCCAGGCGCTGGCCCAGGTTGACATCGCTGGCGGCGACGACGATCTTGCCCTTGCCGGCCGGCGTCTGGCGCAGCAGCCAGTGCGAGGCCAGCAGCACGGCCAGCAGACCCAGCACGACCGCCAGGCCCATCATCAGGAGGGCGCGCCGGTTTTTCATGCGATACGCTCGCACAGGCTGGCGGCCGGCATGTCGCAGCTGGCAAACAGGCTGCCCCAGGCCTGTTCCAGGGCGCCCACCGTCAGGCGCGCTTCGCAGCCGGCAAAGCCGGCGAAGTCGCCTATGCGCGCCAGCAATTCCTGCGGATAGCTGGCCAGCAGGGGCCGTCCCTGCGCGCCATGCAGGTGCAGCAGATGGTTCAGGGCCAGCTCGTCGATGGCAATGCCGGCCAGCCGGCATTGCTGGCGGAACAGCGCGCGATAGGTGCTCTCGGCCAGCGGCCCCACGTGCACCTTGTAGCCGATGCGGCGCAGCAAGGCGGCGTCAAACAGCTCGCCCGGCGGCACGTTCGTGGCCAGCACGAGGGCATTGTCGAACGGCACGCAGATCTGCACGCCGCCGGGCAAGCCCAGCTGGTCGCTGCCGTGCGCCAGCGGCTGCATCAGCCGCGTCAGCAATTCCGGCGCGCCCAGGCGCTGGCGACCCAGGTCGTCGATGATCAGCATGCCATTATTGGCGCGTACATGGGGCGGCGCCTGGTAGCAGCCGCCGCTGGCGTCTAGCCGCAGTTCCAGCATGCCGGCGTCGAGCTCGGCGCCCACGTGGATCACGGGACGCTGGCACAGCACCCAGCGGATGTCCGTGCTGCGCCGCTCCAGCGCCTGGCGCGCATGGCTGACATGCTGCGGTGCGGGCGGCAGGTGCTGGGCCGGATCGTACAACTGGATGATGTCGTGGCCGACGATGACGGCGTACGGCACGGCGACCAGCCCGTGCAGCAATTGTCCCAGCTGCAGCGCCAGGGTCGACTTGCCGCTGCCGGGCGGACCGTACAGCAGCAGCGAGCGCCCCGAATGCAGGGCCGCGCCGACCACGTCGAGCATGCCCGGCCCCGCGTGGGCGCCACCCAGCACGGCGGCCAGGTCATCGCTGCCGACGCGCTGTTCCTGCGCCAGCCACGACTGGCGCGCCACCATGGCGCGGTAGGCTTCCAGGGTCACGGGCGCGGCGCCGATATACGCGCAGCGCTCGAGGAAGGCGCTGGCGCGCTGCTTGCCGGCGCTCGTCAGCTGGTACTGCACGTCGATATCGGATTCGCCGCGCCAGGCCACTTCGGCCATCTGCTCGCTCACCATGAAGTCAAGCACTTCGCGCAAGACATTGATCGACAGGCGCAAGCGCGTCGTCAGTGCGGACAGATGCGTCTTGCCGCTCACAAACATCAGCTTGGCGATCAGTTCAACCACCAGGGGCCGCTCCAGTCCCGTTTCACGCAAGCTCTTCGGCTGCGGCGGCAAGGGCGGCATCAGGTTCGCATCGGCAGGGCGCGGCGCACTCTCGGTGCTCATGGAATAGTCGACCTCGGTCATGCTGCGTCTCCTAGCCGGTTAAGACTGCATTCAACAGAATTCATTCTAGCGAGCGGGGACCGGTGCCCATTGATCAAGAGCAATGAATACCAATCAGAAATAATGCCGCCCTTGCACCAGCAGGCAGCCCAGGGCAATGGCCAGTCCGTACGGCATGTTGCCCACGCTGGCGCCGCTGCCCAAAGCGTTTGGCGCCAGGGGAATGCCGGCCATGCGCGCGATCATCGGCCACAGCAGCTGGCGCAGATTGCCGAGGCAGGCGCGCCACTTGCCCTGCCAGGTGATCATCAGCACGGCCATCAGGCCGCCCAGGACAAACGTGGCGAAACAGATCTGCAGCACGGGCCAGGGACCGGCAAAGGCGCCCGCCATGGCGATCAGCTTGACGTCGCCGGCAGCCATGCCGCGCAGCACGTACAGCGGTAGAAACAGGAAAAAGCCCGTGGCCATGCCGCCCAGCCACAGCGGCAGCACGTTTTGCGGCCACAGCCACAGGTGCAGCACCAGGGCGGCAAGGATGCCGGACAACACCACACCATTCGGTATCTTGCGGCGGATCAGATCACTGACGGCGGCCCCCGTCACGAAGCACAACAACAGCAGGTCGAATACGGCATAGGCAGGCATGCGGCACCTCCTGAAAAAAACCCGCCGCTGGCCGGCCAGCGGCGGGCACCCGCTTAGGGCGTCAACACCAGGTTCGACGAAATGTCGGTGAGGACGGCCAGCAAGTTGGTCTTGATCAGCAAGAAACCGGCCGTGATGGCGGTAGCCATCAACGCCGCAATCAGGCCGTATTCGATTGCCGTAATGCCATCCTCATCCTTGACAAACTGCTGTACTGCCGACAGGAAGGTATGCATGACAAGCTCCCAAAAGTGAATCACAAGTCCCTGGCGCAATCGGGTGTGAAACATTGCCCATTCCTGCTAATATGTTTCCTGCCGTAAATTTCTGCGCCATTGCATTGACTATAAAGCGTCCACGTTTTGGCAAATTGACGCGCCACAAGTTTCCATATGGAAATTATCAAACCCTGTTGAAATGCCGGCTGGCGCAAACAAATGTTGCGATCCGGATTGAAAGCCTTCGTCAGGGCAAGTTTTTTGCAATGCGGTGCATGAATCTCATGTATTTACATGAAATATTGCATACGTTAATTGCCTATTAGGCAAAAAGACATTATCCTGCTTAGCTCTTCTTTGGAAAGGCCTCTCGCCCGGCGGTAAAGAGCGTCATGCCACCAAATAAATCTTGGCTTCTTGTAGACGGACGCGAACATGCTCTTGCTTGATGCAATGCTGGTATGACGACACTTGTGTGACTACTTTCCAGAGATCGACAATGGATTCCCTACTGAAACACATGGTGGACATGACCGGGCACCGCGACCACACGATGCTCGACATCTCCGTGATCTCGGCCGTCCAGGAACTCGCTGCCGCGTCGCAGACCCGTGTGCTGGCCCTGACCACCGTGCGTGGCCAGGTGTTCGTGCGGTCGCGGGCCATCATCGTGGCGGGCAGCGTGGCCCGCATGGAAGAGCATAACGACCCGACTCTGCCAGGCGAACCGCTGTCGGACTACCCGGCCCTGGCCGCCTGCATCAAGCGCCATGAGGCGAGCGCCGACACCCTGTGCGCCGACGGCCGCCACCTGCTGTGGCTGCCCATCTGGATCGGCGACCAGGTCACCACCTGCCTGGAAATCACCAACCCCACACCGTACACGGGCGCCACCATCCAGGTGATCGGCGGCATCGTCAGCGTGTACCGCAATTTCCAGAACCTGCTCGACTACAGCGAACGCGATTCGCTCACCGGCTTGTTGAACCGCAAGACCTTCGACGACCAGCTGGCGAAAATCCTGCAAAGCCGCGGCGAACCGGAGGCGGAGAAGCCGCTTCCCGTCGATGCAGAACGGCGCCACCATACGGACACGGAACGGCAATGGCTGGCCGTGATCGACGTCGATCATTTCAAACTGGTCAATGATAAATTTGGCCACCTGTATGGCGATGAAGTGCTGATCCTGATCGCCAACCAGCTGCAATCGTCGTTCCGCTCGCAAGACCGCATCTTCCGCTTCGGCGGCGAGGAATTCGTCGTGCTGCTGCGCTCGATCACCCTGGAAAATGCGCAGAAAATCATCGACCGCTTCCGCACCAATGTCGAAGCGCACGACTTCCCGCAAGTGGGACGAGTGACCGTCAGCGTGGGCTTCGTCAGCATCAACGCCTACGAGGCGCCCGTCATCATCCTCGGCCGCGCCGACCAGGCCCTGTATTACGCCAAGAGCCATGGCCGCAACCTGGCTTGCCACTACGACGAGCTGGTCGCCAAGGGCTTGCTCACCACCATTACCTCGAACGATACGGCGGAATTCTTCTAGGCATCCGCCAGCGATAAAAACCGCATGGGATCGACTTGCCACTTGGCCGCCGACTCATGGCCGACGATCTTGTCGGCGCCGCCGAAGCCGAAGCCGCGCGACAGGTCGACCGTTTCCGGCTTGATGTAGGTCTTGCTCTTCGTACTGAAAAATACGTTCACTTTCGGCGCCAGCAGATTGCTTTCGTGCGCCTCGATGACGACGGCCAGGCGGCCTGATTCCAGCATCACCATGGTGCCGACCGGATAGATGCCCACGCAGCGCATGAAATCCTGGGCGAACACGGGGTTGAAATGGAATTTGCTCCACTCATAGATCTTGCGCAGGGCTTCGGCGGCGGCGATGCCCTTGTGATAGCTGCGGTCGGACGTCAGCGCGTCATACACGTCGACGATGGCGGCCATCTGCGCCAGTTCGCTGATGGCGTCGCCTGTCAGCTGGTCCGGATAGCCGCTGCCATCGCGCCGTTCGTGGTGGTGCAAGGCGATGTCGAGTGGAATCGCGCCCACCTCGGGCGACTGGCGCAGGATCTCGTAGCCGTCGCGCGGATGGCGCTTGATCAGGGCAAATTCTTCCGGCGTGAGGGGGCCCGGCTTGTTGAGCACGCTGTCGGGCACCAGGGCCTTGCCCGTGTCGTGCAGCAAGCCACCGAGGCCAGCCTGGTGCGTGGTGGCCGCATCGATGCCGCGCGAGCGGCAAAACGCCACCAGCAGCGCGCACACGCTGACGGAATGCAAAAAGGTGTAGTCATCCTTGGTCTTGATGCGCAACAAGCCGACGAGGGCACCGGGATTGCGCAGGATCGATTCGGTAATATCCTGCACCGTGTGCTGCACGCGGTCCAGCTCGACAGCCTTGCCCAGGCGCACATCGGCCATCACCGTGCGCACCAGGCTGGCCGCCTGCCGCCGCACTTGCGTGGCGCGCGCCAGTTCCATGCCCAGCGACACGCGCGTGACCACTTGCGGCGCCGCGGCGATCTGCACCAGTTCGCGCTCGGTGGTGGCCTGTGCCTGCGCCACGGTAGGCGCGTCCTGCACGTCGAGGCCCTTGCCGCTGTCGATCACCACGTCGTGGATGCCGGCTTGCATGATCTTGCGGATTTCATCGTCGCTGCGCAACAGGAAACGGTTGCGCACGAATGGATGCGTCATCCAGTCGCAACTGAGGTCATGAATGTACATGCCCACTTTTAATTGAGACGAATCAACTTTCTTGAGCATGCTGTCATCCCACAAATACGCGGCTGGAGCACCGAAGGCGCTAGAATGAGTATAACAAAATTGTTATTCTGCTGGCCGCGTTCGGCGCTGCGGCGCAACACCGTGTTTTTTCCGCTCAACGCACCGCTTCTGGGACCCATGGAACTGCGCCAATTACGCTACTTTGTTGCCATCGTCGACCACGGCTCGCTGTCGCGCGCGGCCCTGATCCTGCACGTGGCCCAGCCGGCCCTGACACAGCAGCTGCGCCAGCTGGAAGAGGAACTGGGCGTGCAGCTGCTGCACCGCTCGGCCCAGGGCGTGCTCAGCACGGACGCGGGCAAGGTGTTCTACGAACATGCGCAAGCGATCCTGAAACAGGTGGCCGACGCCCGCTCGGCCGTCACGCAAAGCGCCACGCGGCCGTCCGGCAATGTCACCCTGGGCTTGCCGCACAGTATTTCCGGCGCCCTGGCCCTGCCCCTGCTGCTGGCCGCGCGCGAGCGCTATCCCGAAATCACCCTGCAATTGACGGAAGAAATCACGGGCAACCTCAATGAACAGCTCAAATCGGGCCGCATCAACCTGGCCGTGCTGTTCGACGATGGCCAGCTCACGCCGTTTGCCTGCAGCCCGCTGGTGGAAGAAGAGATGCGTTTCATCTGCCGCAGCGATTCGCCATTCGCCCCCGCCGGCCATGCCGTGTCGTTCCAGCAAGCCTTGAGCGCCACCCTGATCCTGCCGGGCCTGCAGCATGGCGTGCGCCCGCGCATCGACAGCCGCGCGCGCGAACTGGGTCTGGAAACGGCGAACGTGATCGAGATCAACTCGATCGCCATCCTGAAATCGGCCATCCTGGCCGGCATGGGCGCCACCATCCTGCCGGCCGCCCCGCTGCTCGCCGAGCTGGACAGCGGCGCCATGCGCAGCTATGCCATCCACAGCCCCGTGCTGTCGCGCACAGTGGCCCTGTGCGCCTCGAAAAACATTCCCCTCACCAATGCGGGCAACGCCGTGAAAAACCTCGTGCTGCAAGTGGCCGCCGAACTGTGCGGCAGCGGGCGCTGGGTGGGGGCGAATGTGCTCTCGCCCATGGCATAAGTATTTCTTATACCCCCATCGGCAAAGCGTATTTGCCCCCTTTCCTGACTCGTTCTACACTGACCACATTAACTATTTTAAATTTAAAATGGTTATGTGCCGCCCACACGCGGCCATCCCGTCTGCACAGTGCGCGCCTTACCGGGCGCGCCACTTGTACAGCCGTCATCTGAAACACCCTTTTGGAGACAGCCATGTCCGTGACCACGGAAAACGGCTCCGCAGCGTTCGCTAGAAACGCCGGTGCCGCGCCATCTACGCCCCCCGACACTTCCCGTTTGACCACCGTCAGCCTCGACGACAAATACACGGCCACTTCCGGCGCCATCTTCCTGTCCGGCATCCAGGCCCTCGTGCGCCTGCCCATGATGCAGCGCCTGCGCGACCAGGCCGCCGGACTGAACACGGCCGGCTTCATTTCCGGCTACCGGGGTTCGCCCCTGGGCGGCCTCGACGAGAACCTGTGGAAAGCCAAGAAACAGCTGGAAGCGCACCACGTGCAGTTCGTGCCCGGCGTCAACGAAGACCTGGCCGCCACGGCCGTCTGGGGTTCGCAGCAAGTCGACCTGATCGGCCCGGCCAAGTACGACGGCGTATTCGCCATGTGGTACGGCAAGGGCCCCGGCGTGGACCGCTGCGGCGACGTGTTCAAGCACATGAACCATGCGGGAACGGCCAAATTGGGCGGCGTGCTGCTGGTGGCCGGCGACGACCATGGCGCGTATTCTTCGACCCTGCCGCACCAGTCCGACCACCTGTTCTCCGCCTCGATGATCCCCGTCCTCTATCCGTGCAATGTGCAGGAATACCTGGACCTGGGCATCCACGGCTGGGCCATGTCGCGCTTTTCCGGCTGCACCGTGGCTTTCAAGGCGCTGGCCGACACGGTCGAATCGTCGGCTTCCATCGATGCCGATCCATTCCGCGTGGAAGTCAGGATTCCGCAGGACTTCGTCATGCCCGAAGGCGGCCTGAATGCCCGCCTGTCGAGCATCCCGCTGGGCCAGCAGGCGCGCAACCAGGAAGCGCTGATGCAGGACTACAAGATCTACGCGGCCCTGGCTTACGCGCGCGAAAACAAGCTCAACCACACCACCATCGACAGCCCGAACGCCAAGCTGGGCATCATTGCGTCCGGCAAGTCCTACCTGGACGTGCTGGAAGCGCTGGAAGAGCTGGGCATCGACGAGCAGATGGCGGCCGACGTCGGCATGCGGCTGTTCAAGGTAGCCATGCCGTGGCCGCTGGAGCCGGACAGCGTGCGCGAATTCGCGCAAGGCCTCGATGAAATTCTCGTCGTCGAAGAAAAACGGCAGATCGTCGAATACCAGCTCAAGGAACAGCTGTACAACTGGCGCGACGACGTGCGCCCGCGTGTCATCGGCAAGTTCGATGAAAAGGGCGAGTGGGTGGCGCCGCGCGGCGAATGGCTGCTGACCTCGAAGGCGGACTTTTCCGTCTCGCAAGTGGCACGGGTCATCGCCAGCCGCATCGCGCGCCTGATTTCCGACCCCGTCACGTGCGACCTGATCAAGGCGAGATTAAGTTTCCTCGACGCCAAGGATGCGGTATTGAAGAAAGCCGTGAATACGCCGTTCCGCCCCGCTTTCTACTGCTCCGGCTGCCCACATAACACGTCGACCAAGGTGCCGGACGGCAGCCTGGCGCTGGCCGGCATCGGCTGCCACGTGATGGCCACGTCGATCTACCCGGAAATGAACAAGCTGACCACGCACATGGGCGGCGAAGGCGCGCCGTGGATCGGGCAAGCCGCATTCTCCGAACTGCCGCACGTGTTCCAGAACCTGGGCGACGGCACATACTTCCACTCAGGCTATCTGGCCATCCGCGCCGCGCAGGCGGCCAAGGTCAACATCACCTACAAGATTCTGTACAACGACGCCGTCGCCATGACGGGCGGCCAGCCCGTGGACGGCTTGATCACCGTGCCCATGATGGCGCAGCAAGTGGCGGCCGAAGGCATCGCGCGCATCGCGCTGGTGACGGAAGACCTGTCGCGCTACAGCGACCGCAGCAACCTGCCCGCCCACGTGACCTTGCACGACCGCAAGGATATGGATGCCGTGCAGCGCGAATTGCGCGAAGTGCAAGGCGTATCCGTGCTGATCTACGACCAGACGTGCGCGGCCGAGAAACGCCGGCGCAGGAAAAAGGGCGAATACCCTGACCTGGCCAAACGCATGGTCATCAACGACGCCGTCTGCGAAGGCTGCGGCGACTGCGGCGTGCAATCGAACTGCGTGTCGATCCTGCCGAAGGAAACGGAATTTGGCCGCAAGCGCACCATCGACCAATCCTCGTGCAACAAGGATTATTCGTGCGCCAAGGGTTTTTGCCCCAGCTTCGTCACCGTCGAGGGCGGCAGCCTGAAAAAGACCAAGACGGGTGCCAGCAAAGCGGGCGAGACGGACAACTTCGGCCCGCTGCCGGAACCGGTCCTGCCCGCCTGCGACGCGCCGTACAACATCCTCATCAACGGCATCGGCGGCACGGGCGTCATCACCGTGGGCGCCCTGATGGGCATGGCGGCCCACCTGGAAGGCAAGGGCGCGTCCGTGCTGGACATGACGGGCATGTCGCAAAAGAACGGTTCCGTCACCTCGCACGTGAAAATCGCCAGGTCTCCCGCGCACATCCGCGCCCAGCGCATCGCCACGGGCGAAGCGGACCTGATTTTAGGCTGCGACATGCTGACGGCCGGCGCGCAGGATGCCGTGTCGAAAATGCGCCCGGGCCGCAGCCTGGCCGTCGTCAACCTGCATGAGCAGCCGCCAGGCACGTTTGCGCAAAATGCCGACTGGCAATATCCAACGGCGGAAGTGCGCCAGCTGATCGAGGAATCCGTCGGTGGCGCCGAGGCAGCCGACTTTATCGACGCAACGAAACTGGCCACCGCGCTGATGGGCGATTCGATCGCCGCCAACCTGTTCATGCTCGGCTACGCCTGGCAAAAGGGCCGCATTCCGTTGACGGAAGCGGCCTTGCTGCGCGCCATCGAACTGAATGGCGTGGGCATCGAATCGAACAAGAAAAGTTTCCTGTGGGGCCGCCGCGCCGCCGTCGACGTGCGCCGTGTCACGCAGATCGCCACGCCCACGCAAGCGATCATCGTGCAAATGCCGCAAAGCCTCGATAGCGTCATCAAGAAGCGCGTGGAGTTCCTCACGGCCTATCAAAACGCCGCGTATGCGGATGGTTATGTGACCCTGCTCAAGCAGGTGCGCGACCGCGAAAACACCCTGGGATTGGGCCAGAAGCTGTCGATGGCCGTGGCGAAGAACTATTTCAAATTGCTGGCCTACAAGGACGAGTATGAAGTGGCGCGTTTGTACACGGATGGCCGTTTCGTGGAGCAATTGCAACAGCAGTTCGAGGGGAATTTCTCCGTGAAATTCAACCTGGCGCCGCCGCTGTTCGCGAAAAAAGATGCGAAAGGCCACCTCGTGAAAGCGGAGTTCGGTTCCTGGATGTGGCGCGCCTTCAAGCTGCTGGCGAAAGCCAAGGGGCTGCGGGGTGGCACTTTCGACGTCTTCGGTTATACGGCCGAGCGCAAGATGGAACGCGCGCTGATCGTTGAATACCGCGAACTGCTGGCGGGACTGCTGGTCAGCCTGACGGCGGACAACCTGGCCACCTGCGTGGAACTGGCGTCGCTGCCCGAGAAAATCCGCGGCTTCGGCCACGTCAAGGAGGCGGCCGTTGCCACGTATCGCCAGGACAAGGCGAGATTGCTGGCCAAGCTGGCGGACGGCAGCAAGCACGCGGCATAAAACTTTAAGCCACAGCGATGAACTCGCGACGCGCTATACCGGCAGCAGTACACACTACCGGCATAGCGCGTTTTTATTCAATGCCTCACTATTTCTCTTCACACCAGAGCACCATATCTTTCATAAAAATCAGTCAGTTGCCATCAAATGGCAAAGTACTGAGTCACTCGGCAATCGCGCTGCATCAGTCGCGCCGCAATCCGGCACCAGATAAGATCTGGAAATGGATTGGAATCTGAGCCAGTCAGCAAGCGACTGATCGAACATTTGATTGTCTTTGCCACTGCCAATAATCCACGTAGCAGTACCATTTTAAAATATTAAAATACCTATATTTTCAATAAAAATTATTCTCTTTAAGTTATCGAAAATTATTTTTATATTTTTTCTCATAACTTGCTGCTTCAGAAAATTCGATTTTCATTGCCACGAAGATGAAATTCGTGCAAAACTTATTCGTGCATTCTGCACTTCACCAGGAACGAATACGTTCACCTATTTCTACCCACGCATAGGAAAAGCAATGGATTTAATCGATCACCTCAGAGCACTTGCCTCCAGAATTGCCGCAACCAAGGATATTATTCAAACGGAGGAGGCCACAAAAAATGCGATGATCATGCCCTTCATCCAGATTTTGGGCTACAACGTATTCGATCCCACGGAAGTGACACCTGAACTAATTGCCGATGTGGGTACAAAAAAGGGAGAAAAAGTCGATTACGCGATTCTGAGTGATGGAAAACCGATTATTCTCTTCGAATGCAAGAAAAGTGGCGGTGACCTGAGCATCAATCATGCTGGACAGCTATTCAGATATTTCCATGTCACAGCGGCACGCTTCGGTGTATTAACAAACGGCCTTACCTATAAATTTTTCACAGACCTCGAACAACCCAACAAGATGGATGAAAAACCATTCTTTGAGTTCAATATTCTGGATTTTAAAGAGCGGGATGTGGATGAGTTGAAGAAATTTGCAAAATCGCTATTCGACGTCGATACCATATTAACGACAGCAAACGATCTAAAATATACGCGCGCCATCCAGAATCGCCTGGCTGAATGGATGCATAATCCGTCTGAAGATTTTGTGAAAATACTGTCGTCAGATCTACTCGGAGGAAAGCGCTTTACTCCCGCCGTCAAAGACCAGTTTACCGTCATTACCAAACGGGCATTTGAGCAATTGTTGGGGGAGCGTATCAATGATCGGCTCAAGGGTGCGATGACGCCGGAGTCATCACCAATACAAGAATTGGCTCCCGTCATTCCTCCTGAAGGTGTGGTTGAAAATCCTATCATCACCACACCAGAGGAAATAGAAGGGTTGCACATCATTCGCGCGATACTGCGCGGCGTCGTCAGCTCACGCCGCATTGTCATGCGTGATTCACAGAGCTACTGCGCAATTTTGCTAGATGACAATAATCGCAAACCAGTTTGCCGCCTACGCTTCAACAATACCGAGAAACTTGCCGTGGGCCTGTTCAATCAAAAGAAGGAAGAAGAGAAGTTTCCGATCGCTAGTCTCGACGATCTGTACACGCATGCAGAGCAATTAAAGGCTACCGTCCTGATGCATTTACCTGCAGAAGATGCTGATAAAACAGCGTAAGAAATAGTATCAAATGCAGCTTAGAACCAAGTCCGGGACGAGTCCCGGACTTGGTAGCCCAAGCAATCTCAATCCAGACAACGCCCCACCGTCGCCCCCGGCAACAGCACCGGTTGCCAGATTTCCTGCAGCCGTTCCGGCGGCGTGCCGGCCAGCAGGGATTGCAGCATTTCCACCATCTTGGCGCCGGCGCGGCGCAGGTCGGGCTGGTCGATGGTGGTGACGTTGATGCCGATCAAGGTGTCTTCCACATTGCCCCAGACGATGACGGAAATTTCCTTGCCGATTTCGATGCCCGCATCCATCAGCGCGCGCACCACGCCCACGCCGGACAAGTGATTGTCGACGATGACGGCCGTGGGACGGGGCGAGCAGGCCAACAATTGCTGCATGGCCTGGTAACCGCTGCGGCGGTCAAAAGTATTGTCGAGCAGATAGGCGGGATCGACCGGCAAGCCCGCTTGCGCCATGCAGCGGATAAAGCTTTCCTTGCGTTCATACGCGAAGTGCAGATCCAGCGGCGCGCTCAGCAGGGCAATGCGCTGGTGGCCGTGTGCCGCCAGGAAAGACACGGCCAGGTCGATACCCGTATCGTTGTCGTAGTCAAAATACGCATACGGCGCATCGATGCGCGTGCGGCCGTTCGCCACAAAAGGAAAGCCGACCTTCGTCAGGTAGGCGATGCGCTCGTCGACCACCTTGGTGCGGCCCACCACCAGGCCATCGACCTGGCGTCCGCGCACCATGGTTTCATACGAGGGCTGTTCGTTCTGCGGCGATACGGGAGCGATGATCAAACTCATCTTCGATGCTTCCACGGCGTCCGACATGCCATTCACCACGGAAAGAAAGACGCTGTCGCCCAGGTCGCTGGGCAGCAGGGGATAGATCATGCCCAGCACATTCGTGCGGCCGACGGCCAGGCTACGCGCCAGCGGGTTGGGCCGGTAGCCGACTTTCTTGGCGGCGGCCAGGACGATTTCACGGGTGCGGGAATTGACTTCCGGATAGCCGTTCAACGCCCTGCTGACTGTCGTTTTCGACATGCCGAGGGCAATTGCGAGGCTCTTGAGATTCATGTTAACTACCTGTCTGTATGGCAAAAGAAACCAACTCTGACCGTCAATTATAGCCCAGAGCGCCAAACAGGCCGCGCATTAGCGTGCGCAGACATGGTACAAAAACAACAATACATTGACTATTTAAAAAGCAACGTTTTGAATGCGGCCACTTCCACCCTCTCCGCAGCGCCACATCGGCGATAGCAGTCAAGACAAGGTAAAAAGCGACAGCGGGTACTCACTTTGACAAGTGCTGCAGCAATTTCAGGGTGCCGGCTTGGGCATGCAAGGTGCGCACGTTAGCATTATCAAGAAAACATAATTTACTGGAACTGTGCGAGAATTTGTCCTACTCTTGATGCAGGTAAAGATTACCGCCTGGCATGTTCGAACAATGATGCCTGACGCAGCACATCCGCCCGGGCTTCCCCCATCCCTGCACGCCTGGACATACTTTCAAAGGTGAACAATGTGGTCACGCTAACGTCCGTCAACAACTTGCAAGCCTCGCTGGCCACGGCGCAACGCCGGGTCGAGCAAGGCCAGAACCAGGTACAGCGCGACAGTGAACAGCTGGCGCAAAGCCGCCAGTTGCTGGCACGGGAACAGGAATCGCTGAGCCAGACGCAACGCAACAGCCAGCAAGCCCAGGCAGATGCCCCCACCGCCATCAAGGCGCCGCAGCTGGACCAGGCGATCAAGCTGGCCGTGCCGCAGCAAGCGGTCCCCGCCGCGCCGAAAAGCACGCCCCAGCTGAACAGTTATGGCCAGACCCTGGGACGCCTGATCGACGTGACGGCGTAAATTACCGAATCATCTCCTCTTCCAGCATCGCCAGCCACCATTTTTCGCCCTTCTTCGGCTGCGCCAGGTCGACTGCCTCGCCCATCTGCGGCGTGGCCAGGTTCACGCCCTGCTTGGCCGCCAGCCCCGTGATGCGGTCAAACGGTTCATGCCAGGCATGCAGACCCAGGTCGAAGGTGCCGTTATGCACTGGCATCAGCCACTTGCCGCGCAAGTCCAGGTGGGCTTGCAAGGTCTGTTCAGGCTGCATGTGCACGTCCGGCCACAGCTTGTCGTAGGCGCCCGTCTCGATCATGGTCACGTCGAACGGGCCGTATTTGTCGCCGATTTGCTTGAAACCGTCGAAATAGCCGGAGTCGCCGCTGAAAAACACGCGCACGTCCGGTGCGTCGATGACCCACGATGCCCACAGGGTTTGATTGCCGTCAAACAAGCCGCGTCCCGAAAAATGCTGCGATGGCGTGGCGACAAGTTTCACGCCGGCAAACGTCGCACCCTGCCACCAGTCGAATTGCTGCACCTTGTCTTTCGGCACGCCCCATGCGACCAAGGTGTCACCCACGCCCAGCGGCGTAACGAAGTGTTCGGTCTTGGCGGCCAGTTGCAGCACGGCCGCATGGTCGAGGTGGTCGTAATGATCGTGCGACAGGATGACGGCCTTGATCGGCGGCAAATCGGCGATGCTGATGGGTGGCTGATGGAAACGTTTCGGTCCTGCCCACTGCACCGGCGAGGCGCGCTCGGAAAACACGGGATCGGTGAGGAAAAATTCATTGTTCAGTTTCAGCAACAGGGTCGAATGGCCGAGGCGAAACAGGCTGTTGTCGGGTGCGGCCAGCAGTTGCGCCCGGGTCAAGGCTTGCACGGGCACAGCCGCAGCCGGCACCGTGCTGTCGGGTTTGTCAAAGAAAAATGTCCACATCAGCTTGAGCGTCGCTGCCGTGCCCAGCTTGTGCATCTGCACGGGATTACGGAACTTGCCTTCGTGGCGTTGGGGCGATTCTATCGGTGCGGCAGGCGCGGCGCGCAAGGTGCAAGAACTCATGATGATCAGGACTCCCAGAAAGAAGAGACGACGTGCGACTCGGTGCAAGTGCATATGCGGCCCGGCAAAGAATTAACAAGGATTAAATTACACTACACAGTGTAGTTCCTATTTCTGGCAAAGTAAACCAAGAGGTGTAAAATATTGTTTTCAAAGGAGATTTCCCGCCATGGCCGCACCGCAACGCCTCACCGACCGCAAGCGCGTCGCCATCGTCGATGCCGCCATCGCCGAGTTCCGCGAGCACGGTTTTGATGCGACCAGCATGGACAAGATCGCCGCCACGGCTGCTGTATCCAAGCGCACCGTGTACAACCATTTCCCCAGCAAGGACGAGCTGTTCGCGGAAATCCTGCAGCGCATGTGGGAAAGCAGCATGGCCCAGCCTGCCGTGCCCTATGTTGCCGACCAGCCCTTGCGGCCCCAGGTGCTGGCCCTGGTCGAGCAAAAGATGGACTTGCTGTGCGATCCCGCTTTCATCGACCTGGCGCGCGTGATCTTTGGCGAAACCATCCACTCGCCCGAGCGGGCGCAAGCGATGGTGACGCGCCTGAATGAAAAGGAAACCGGCTTGAATATCTGGATCCGCGCGGCGCAGCAAGACGGGCGCATCAAGGCGGGCGAGACGCTGGAAGTGGCGCACCTGCTGATGTCGCCGTTAAAAACCTTTGCCTTCTGGCCGCAGATCACCCTCGGTGAGCCTCTGCTGAGCCCGGCACGCCGGCGCGAAGTGACGGCACTGGCCGTCGATATCTTCCTGTGCTACTACGGCGTGGCAAAACAGACGGCATAAACGGGCGGCAAGTGGGCAGAGATGCTCTGCCAATGCTCGCCCTCGTCGCCGGAATACCAGGCGCCCCCCGTCGTCGACGCCATCAATAAACTGCGCCCATCGTCGGCCAGCGCCAGCCCGTGGCGGTAGACCAGGTCATAGCAATGCTGCTGCGGCAATCCCGCGCGCAACACCTCGAAGGTTTTTCCGCCATCGCGCGTGCGCGTGACGGCCAGCGCGCCATCGATGGGAATGCGCAGCACATCCGCCTGCGCCGGCACGAACCAGGCCGTGTCGCCATCGCGCGGGTGCACGGCCACGGCAAAGCCGAAATGCGACAGCGGCGCCGTCGTCACTTCCTGCCAGTGCCAGCCGGCATCGTGCGAGCGCCAGATGCCGTTATGGTGCTGGCACCACAGCGCGTCCGGCGTGCCGGCGCTGCGCACGATGCGGTGCGGATCTTGCACGGCTTCGTTTTCATCGAGCTCGGGCGGCATGTAGTCGGCCCGCATGCCCGTCGCGCTCAAGGCCCAGCTGGCGCCGCCATCGACCGTTTGCCACACGCCGCCGCAGGACACGCCAACCAGCACCTTGTTGCTGTCGCGCGGGTCGACGCAGATGCTGTGGATGCCGGGCACGTCATAGCCGCCGCCAAACCACTGCGCCCGCTGCGGCACGTGCCACAGGGATTCCACCAGCTGCCAGCTGTCGCCGCGGTCGCTGGAACGAAACAGGCCGCCAGGCAAGGTGCCCGCCCACAGCACGCCGGGCTGGTCCGCGCCGCCGGCCGCCAGCGACCATATCTGCTGCAAGGTCCAGTCCACGGTATCGGTGCTGTCTTCCGGCTTGGCGGGATAGGCGGGCACGGCGACTTCCTGCCACGCGCTGGCGCCCCCGTCGCGCCGGTGCAGCTTGGCGCCGAAGTGCCCCAGGTTCAGGGCCGCATACAAGGTGCCGTCGCGGCCATCGTACAGCAGCATGGAAACGGGGTCGCCGGCAAACTGCACCAGCGCCAGCTGCCAGGCGCCGGCCGCATCGACATCGAACTGGAACAAGCCCTTGCGGGTGCCGAGATACGCGCGTTGAGCCATGCCTTGTCCCATGATTAACCTCCGGAAAGTGCCTGCAAGATATACACCTGGCTGTCGGGCAGCAAGGCGTCGTCGAGCACGCGCCGCTCGCGGCAGCGGGCGCCATCGATGAAGATCACCACATTCGGGCGCAGGGCGCCCTGCTCGTCGAGCACATAACCGCGCAGGCGCGGCTGCCGGGCAAACGCGGCATCGAGGGCGGCGCGCAGCCGTGGCGCGGCCACCTCCACCGTCGGAACGTCCAGGTAGCGTGCCAGTTGTTGCGTAAAATGCAAATGCGCCATGCTGCCCTTCGACGTCGTCGGCCTCGACTCATTCTAGTCCCCTTTGCGGCCAATACAATTAAAATAGAGGCAAGCACACAAGGAGGCCAGGCATGACGATTACCCCGGAAGAACTAGCGGTGCTGATGCAGGAAGTGGAAGTGGCCGATCCCATCGATTTTGCCGACCTGCCCTTCGACGAGCAGGAATTGCGCGGGCTGATCGCCAACCACCTGTGCGAGATGGCCGACGCGATGGAAAGTTTCAGCCCGGAAGACCGCAACCTGGCCCTGCTGGCCGTGGCGGCCAAGCTGGTGCTGGAAAACCTGGTATTGCACGTGCAGCTGCTGCGCCGCCATGGCTTGCCCGTCAGCGACAGCGTGGACGCCCTGCTGCAGCGCCTCAAGGGCGGCAAGCCGTCGTGAATTAATTGCCCGTGCGCACGGCGCGCGCCTGGATGGTGACATCGCTGTCCGCCACGGCCACGCAGGGCAGGATATAGCCGTCGAGCCGTTCATCGGGGCTGATGCCGGGCCAGTCCACCGTGTAGCGTATCTTTCCTTCGGGCATGTGGCATAAGCACGTGCGGCAGGTGCCGTTGCGGCAGGAACTGAGCAGGCGGATACCGGCCAGTTCGGCGGCAGCCAGGATGGTGGTGCCTGCCTCGGCCGGGAATTGCCAGCCTTGCGGAACGATGGTGATGGTAAAGGGAGGTGCGCTCATGCCTCCAGTTTAACAGTCCGCCAGCGCGGTCCAGTGACCGCCATCCGCATGGCTGCGCAGCACGGCTTCCGCAAAGGCCAGGCCGGCCACGCCATCGGTGACAGTCGGCAGCCAGCCGGCTTCCTTGGGCACGGGCAAGCCCGCCTGCAAGGCTCGAATGCGCAAGGCCGCATCCAGGTACAGCTGGGCGAACGCTTCCAGATAACCCTCCGGATGGCCGGCCGGCACCCGCGTGGCGTGGCGCGCGGCGGCGCTGTCGACCCGGCCCGGACGCAGCAGCTGGCGGTTGCCGCCCTGCGGCGTAAACCACAGTGCATTCGGTTGTTCCTGGTCAAAGTCCAGCTGTGCCTTGCTGCCGAACAGGCGCAGGCGCACCGTGTTTTCGCAACCGGTCGCCACCTGGCTGGCCCACAGGGTGCCTTTCGCCCCGTTGGCGTAGCGCAGCATGACCTGCACGTGGTCGTCCAGGCTGCGGTTCGGTACAAAGGTCGACAGTTCCGCCAGCACGGCATGCGGCGTCAGTCCGCTGACGAATTGCGCCAGGTGATACGCATGCAGCCCCACGTCGAGCAGGACACCGCCCGGCCCCGCCTTCTGCGGATCGTTATGCCAGTTGCCCTCGTTCATGCCGCCAGCAGCAATCGAATCGGCCAGCCAGTCCTGCGAATACTCCACTTGCACGAGGCGCAATTCGCCGATGTCGCCCGCCTCGGCCATGGCCTTCGCATGGCGCAGCAGCGGGTAGCCGCTATAGGTGTGCGTGAGCGCAAACAGCAGGTTTTTCCGCTCGGCCAGCGCCGCCAGCGCCTGGCCTTCCGCCAACGATATTCCCAGCGGCTTGTCGCAGATCACATGGATGCCCGCTTCCATGAACGCCGTGGCGACGGGCGCGTGCAAGTGATTCGGCGTGACGATGGCCACGGCCTCGATACCGTCCGCGCGCGCGGCCTCCATCTGCGCCATGGCGCGGTAATCGCTGTAGCAGCGTTCGGGCGCCAGGTGCAGCGCGGCGCCACTGTCGCGCGCACGATCCGGGTCGGACGACAAGGCGCCCGCCACCAGTTCGTACTGGTCGTCGATGCGCGCCGCGATGCGGTGCACGGCGCCGATGAACGCGCCCTGCCCGCCCCCTACCATGCCCAGTCGTAAGCGTCGCTGCATGTCGTATCCTTATTTCAAGCCAAGCAAGTGATGAATTTGATCCTGGTCAACCGCACTGCCCGCGAAATCGTCGAACGCGTGTTCGGCCACGTGGATGATGTGCTCGCAGATGAATCGCGCGCCCTCGGCCGCGCCATCTTCCGGGTGTTTCAGGCAGCATTCCCATTCCAGCACGGCCCAGCCCGGAAAGTCATACTGCGCCATCTTGGAAAAGATCGCCTTGAAGTCGATCTGCCCGTCGCCCAGCGAGCGGAAGCGCCCGGCCCGGTCTTGCCAGTCGCCATAGCCGCCATACACGCCCTGGCGCCCGTTCGGCCGGAATTCCGCGTCCTTGACATGGAAGGCCTTGATACGCGCATGATAAATATCGATGAAGGCCAGATAGTCGAGCTGCTGCAGCACGAAGTGGCTGGGGTCGTACAGAATCGATGCGCGCGGGTGATCGTTGACGGCGGCAAGGAAGCGCTCGAACGTCACGCCATCGTGCAAGTCCTCGCCCGGATGCAACTCATAACAGAGGTCCACGCCCGCTGCATCGAACGCGTCGAGGATGGGCAGCCAGCGTTTCGCCAGCTCCGCGAAAGCCGTCTCCACCAGGCCGGCGGGGCGCTGCGGCCATGGATACAGATACGGCCAGGCCAGCGCGCCGGAAAACGTCACGTGCGCCTTCAGGCCCAGGCGCTGCGAGGCGGTGGCCGCCCACAGCAATTGCTGCGTGGCCCAGGCTGTACGGGCCGCGCTGTCGCCGCGCACATGTTCGGGCGCAAAGCCGTCGAACAGGGCGTCGTAAGCGGGATGCACGGCGATCAGCTGGCCCTGCAAATGCGTCGACAGTTCCGTCACCTGCAAGCCGTGGCGCGCCAGCAAGGCTTGCACGTCGTCGCAATACTGCTGGCTGCTGGCCGCCTGTTCCAGGTCAAACAATCGCGGCGCCGTCGGCAGCTGCAAGCCCTTGTAACCGAGGCCGGCCGCCCATTGCGCCAGGTGCTCGAGCGAGTCGAACGGCGGCTCGTCGCCGAGAAACTGGGCCAGGAAAATGGCCGGGCCCTGGATGGTTTTCATATCAATGTCCTGTTAACCCCAACCGAAACCCGGGGTCGTACGCTGAGGGTACGACCCCAGTCCTTGTTTTAGGGTATCGTTAAAAAGGCGAGTTCGGAAAGTAGAACTGCTTGGCGTTCTCGCGCGTGATCAGCACCGACGGGATGATGGTGTTGGCCGGCAATTTATCACCTTTCAGGCGCGCTTCCGTCGTCAGCTTGATGGCGTCGTACATGAACTTGGGCGAGTACGATACGTCGGCCACGATCAGCGGGTCGGAGCCATCCATGATCTTTTTCACGGCGCCCTTCGCGCCCGCGCCGCCGAACACTTGCTTGATGTCCGTGCGCTTGGCTTGCGCGATGGCCTTTTGCACGCCGATGGCCATATCGTCATCGGCGGCCCAGACGGCGTCGATATGCTTGAAGCGGGTCAGGTAATCCTGCATGACCTTGAAGGCATCGTCGCGGTTCCAGTTGCCGTACTTGGCGTCCAGCACCTTGATCTCGGGATGGCCTTTCATGACGGCACTGAATGCATCGTAGCGCTCGTTGTCCAGGGTGGTCGGCATGCCGCGCAGCACGACGATATTGCCCTTGCCATTCAGGCTCTTCGCCAGGTATTCGGCCGGCAGCTTGCCGAAAGCCGTGTTGTCGCCGGCGATGTACGCATCCTGCGACTGCGTGTTCGTCAAGCCGCGGTCGACCACGGTCACGTACACGCCCTTGTTTTTGACTTGCGCCACGGGCTGCGTCAGCGAGGCCGATTCGATGGGGAAGATCACCAGGGTGTTGATCTTGTTCACCGTCAACATGTCCTGCAACTGGTTCGCCTGCTCGGGCGCCGTGGCGGCCGTCTTGACGATGATTTTCAGGCCAGGATGGGCTTTTTCCAGCTCCGCCTTGGCCTGGTTCGCCCACCACACGATACCCGACGTGAAACTGTGCGTGGCCGTGGGAATGGCCACGCCGACCACCAGCTTATTTCCCCCATTCCCGGCCGCTTGCGCGCTTGGCAGCGCCCACGCCTGCATCACCAGCACTGCCATCCCTGCTACCCGTATAAAGCTCTTCATGCTGCTCTCCTCCAAGGTTGTGGGCGCCCGTTGGCCGCCCTTTCAGAACGCCGCTCTTGTTTTATTTGCGGCCTCGCTGCAGGAAGGCGACGGCGATGATCACCACGCCTTGCACTGCGGCATTCAGGTAGACACTGATGATGCTGGTCAAATTCAGGATATTGCTGATCACGGACAAGAGGATGGCGCCGATCACGGTGCCGACGATGCGTCCCTCGCCTCCCTTCAGCGCCGTGCCGCCCACAACAACGGCGGCGATGGCTTCGAGTTCCCACAGCAAGCCCGTGGTCGGCGTGGCCGAGCCCAGGCGCGGCACGTACAGCACCGTGGCGATGCCCACGCAGACGCCCAGCAGCATATAGGTGGCGATCTTGACTCTATCAACATTGATGGCCGCATAGCGCGCCACTTGCTCGTTGGAACCGATCGCCTGCACGTGGCGGCCAAAGGTCGTGCGGTTGAGGATGATGGCGCCGGCCGCCGCCACGAACAGGAAAATCCAGATCGGTATCGGTGCGCCCAGCACGCTCGTGTAATACACGGGGCTGTACAGCTCGGACAGGGTGGCGTCCAGGGTCAGGGCGCCGCCATCGGCCAGGTACGTCAATACGGCGCGGAAGATACCGAGGGTGCCCAATGTCACGATGAACGGCTCGATATTGCCCTTGCTGATGAGCAAGCCATGCATCAGGCCAAAGCCCGCGCCAAGGATCAGCGCCATGGCGATGCCCAGCACCAGCATGGTGATCGGCGCCAGATCCCCCCCGGCCCCTTGCGCCAGCGCATTCATGAAATAGATCATGCAGCCGGCGATCAGGGCCGCCATCGAGCCAACGGACAGGTCGATGCCGCCCGAGATAATCACGAAAGTCATGCCGACGGCGATGATGCCGATGAAGGCCGTGCGCGTGAGCACGTTCATCAGGTTGTCCAAGGTGGCGAAATCGCCATTGAGCAAGGTGCCCGCGATGCACAGGGCCAGCAGGCCCAGCACAGGGCCAAAGCCCTTGATGCGCGCGCCGAATCGAGCAATAGGGGATACGGTGGTATCAGTGCGTGCCGGTTGCATGGGCAATCAACTCCTCTTCAGTCAGGTGGTCAGCAGACAGGGTGGCTTGCAAGGTGCCGGCGCGCATCACGGCGACTCTGTGGCACAGGCCAATCAATTCGATCAGTTCGGATGAAATCACGATCACGGCGCGCCCTTCGGCGGCCAGGCGGTGTATCAAAAAGTAAATGTCGCGCTTGGCGCCCACGTCCACGCCGCGGCTCGGTTCATCGAGCACGACGACACGCGGGTCGGAATGCAGGTATTTCGCCAGCGCCAGCTTTTGCTGGTTGCCGCCCGACAGCATGCGCGCGCGGCTGTCCAGGTCGCCCGTGCGGATATTGAAGTCAAGCACCGCCTTGGCCAGCGCCCCCTTTTCCGCTTTCAAGTTCAGCCACGGCCGCGCATAGCGCTCCATCGTCATCATGGTGAGGTTTTCGCGCAAGCCCAGGTTCACATGCAGACCTTTTCCCTTGCGGTCTTCGCTCAGGTAAGTCATGCCGTGCTGCATCGCTTGCTTGGGCGTGCGGATATCCACCGGCTGGCCATTGAGCTCGATCGTGCCCGCGCTGCGCGGGCGCAAGCCCAGCAAGGCCTCGAACGATTCCGTGCGCCCCGCGCCCACCAGGCCCGCAAAGCCCAGCACTTCGCCGGCGCGCACCTCGAACGACAGGTCTTTCGACCAGCCGGGCACGCAGAGGCCGTCGACCTTCAGGAGCACAGGAGCTTCTTTCGCCAGCGCCACCTTGGCCGGGAACATGTCGGACAATTCGCGCCCCACCATCAGGTTCGCCATCTGCTGGCGCGTCAGGCTGGCCGTCGGCTCGCGCGTGACGAAACGCCCGTCGCGCATGACGATGACTTCGTCCGTGTTGCGCTCGACTTCGTCGAGCTTGTGGGAAATATACAAAATAGTCACGCCGTCCGCTTTCAGCTGGGCCATGACGGCAAACAATCGTTGGGTTTCCGACGACGTCAAGGTGGCCGTCGGTTCGTCCATGATCAGGAAGCGGGCGCGGCGCGACAGGGCCTTGGCGATTTCCACCAGTTGCTTTTCAGCTACGATCAGGTCGCGGATTTTCGTGTCGGGCGATACATCCAGGCCCACCTGTTTCAGGTAGCGCGAGGCTTCTTCCTGCATAGCGGCCTCGTCGAGCAGCCAGCCGCGCGTCTTTTCGTGGCCGAGGAACATGTTTTGCGCCACCGTCAGGTGCTCGGCCAGGTTGAATTCCTGGTGGATCAGCACGATACCGGCGCTCTCCGCCGCGCGCGAGCTGCTAAAGCGCCGGGGCTGGCCATCGATCAGCAACTGCCCTTCGCTCACGGCCTCATAGCCGGCAAGGATTTTCATCAGGGTCGACTTGCCGGCGCCATTTTCGCCCAGCAAGCCATACACGCGTCCTGGCGACAGGTTGAAACTGACGCCATGCAAGACACGCACGGGGCCGAAATCCTTGCAGACCCCCTCGAAACCGACGGCAACGCTCACTATGCACTCCCTCGCAGAATTAATCGGTGTTGCAGCAGCACGCCCGGCACATTGGCCGCCGGGTCCGCCAAGCGCTGCAGCAATAATCGCGCCGCCGTCTCGCCCAGTTCGCGCATCGGCTGGGCGATGGTGCTCAAGCCCGGGTCGATCTGCGCGGCGATGGCGATATCGTCGAAGCCGATGACGGCCACGTCTTCGGGCACCCTTTTTTTCAGCTGGCGCAGCGCACTCAGCACGCCGATGGCCAGGGTGTCGGAGACGGCAAAGATGGCCGTGGGCGCATCCGGTCCCGCCATCATCCGCAAGGTGGCGGCCGTGCCCGCTTCGTAATCGAGGCTTTGCACCGTGTGCACCCACTGCGGCTGCACGGGCAGGCCGGCCGCCGCCAGGGCGTCCAGGTAGCCTTGCTGGCGTTGCCGCGCGTACAGATAGCGCTCGTCGGAGTTGATCAGGCCGATGCGCGTATGGCCGCGCGACAGCAGATGCGCGACGGCATCGGAGGCGGCCCGGTGGTTGTCGATGCCGACATAGGGTACGGCCACGGCGGGATCGAATTCGCAGCACGCCACCCACGGCAGGCTGACGGATTCATGCGACAGGGCATGCTGCACCGTGTCCGGGTCGAGGCAGATGGCGCCGTCGGCGCGGTGCATGCGCAGCAAGTCGAAGTACGAGCGCTCGCGGCCCGCGTCGGCGCCCGTGTCGCACAGCAAGACGAAATAGCCGTGTTCGCGCGCCACCGTATCGATGCCGCGCACGATCTGCGCATAGAAGGGGTTGCCCACGTCGGGCACCATGGTGAGCAGCATGCGGCTCTCTGCCGTGCGCAGGCTGCGCGCCAGATGATTCATGCGGTAGCCGAGCGCGGCCACGGACGCCAGCACCTTGTCGCGCGTGGGCGCCCGCACCCCGGCCTGCTCGTTCATCACGCGCGAGACGGTGGCCACCGACACGCCCGCATGCGCGGCGACGGCGCTGATGGAGACGGTTTCTGTCGGCAATGGAGAAGGAACGGCTGCTGGCATGGCGCTTTTCAATAAAATGTAATCGATTACATTTATAAGCCAGTCGCGCGCCCGATGCAAACAATATCGATGCTGCAATGCGCAAAAAAGAGGCAGAAAGGCGGCACAAAAGTGGCCCTGCGCGGGCCGCCGCAAGCGGCTATTTCTGTGGCGGCGAGGTATTCTGCTGCACGGCAAAACGCCGTGTCGCAGATCAGGGAGCACTTATTTCATCATCGCGCAAAACGTCTCGGGATTGCCGTCAAGAATGACGCCGCTGGGCCAGCGGTGGCTGCGCTGCTGCGCGCGCAGCAAGGACGCGGCCAGGGCCGAATCGCCATCGACGGCATAGACGAAGACGGGCATGTTCAGGCTGGCGGCGTCGCCCAGCAGATTCGGATTGGCGTCCAGGCTGCGCGCATCCACGTGCACGCCCGTGGGCATGCCGATCTGCTGCTGCACGCGCTGCAGCCACGGCTTGTCCAGCTTGGGCGGGCGGGCATTTTTCGCGATATAGCGGCTGACCCGGTTCGCGCCGGCCGCCTGGGCATTGCGCGCGTCAAACACGAGCAAGCCCAGATAACCCTGCGGGTCGGCGCGGCGCGCGCACGCCAGGTTATTCGGCACGCCTGACGTCAAGAACCAGTTGCCGTGCTTGATGTTCGTACGCAACTGCGCCACCAGGGTGGCGATCGGCGCGCACGACGAGACGACATCCTTGATTTCCGCATTCAGGGTTTTCGCAGGGAAAGCCGTGGCCAGGTCGGCGACGTCGCTGACGAACGGCGGCGTTTCCGGCGTGGCCACGCCACGGTTCTTCATGCTGGCGGCGCGCCAGTCGTCGGCCGTCATCTGCTTGACGGTGCGCGGCGATCCCGTGTCGACCACCCGGCCAGTCAACAGGTCGTGGTGCACCACCCAGCTGCCGTCGCCCAGCAGCTGCAAATCCGTCTCGACGCCGTCCCAGGTGCCGAAATACGTGTTGCGCAGCGCGCTCAGCGAGTTTTCCGGCGCATTGCCGGCGCCGCGGTGGGCGTGCACCTTCATGCCCAGGCAGTCGGCCTGTACCAACGTGCAGAACGTGCTGAGCAGCAATGCCAGCGCGGCCGCCTTATTTTTGTTGCGCGTGATAGCCATAATGAATTCCCTGCAAAACGTGGATGCGGATCGCTTCGTTGACGGGGTAGCTGTAGCCCTGCCCCACCGCCACGACGTGCGTGATATTGGCCAGCAAGCCCTTGCCGGCGATTTGCCAGCGCGTGCTGTCGGGCTCGGGCTGGCGCGCCCAGTCCAGCATTTGCCCGAACAGCTCGCTGCGCGTGACGTTGTTGTCGAGAATGGACAGCATGCCCCAGCTGCCCGCAAAGGCGGTCGCCAGCACGCCCGTGGCGATCCAGGCGGAACGACGGCTCAGCTGTCCATCCGCACCCGCCTGCTCGCCACGGCGCATGGCCAGCAGCAATAATACGACGGTGGCGACCAGGTACAGCAATTTGGAAAAGTGGCCGATGGCGCCCAGCAGCGAGAAGAACAGGGCCACGGGCGGCACGATGGCGGCGCGCGCCGCTTCCTTGCCTTCATGGAAGAACCTGCCACCCGCTTCAAAGTCGGTGCGGCTGGCGCGGTATTCCACCAGTTTTTCCGCCGTCTGGCGATCGAGGAACTGCTCGAACAGGCGCCCGAACTCGGCAGGACTGGCATACGCTGGCTGCACCGTGGCGCCTGCAGGCAGTTTCAACGCTTCGCGCAATTCCGCCTGCACGCCAGGGCGCGCGACAAAGGCGGCAAACGGCAAGCCCGGCGGGATGCGTTCGCCCCGCAAGGTGACGCCCTTGCTGGCCGCCTCGGCTGTGTAGCGGCGCTTGACGGCGGCGCGGAAGCCCCGCTCGTCGTCGGTACGCCAGTTGGCGGGCACGGGCACTTTCTTGCGCACATTATTGACGACGGCCGCCTGGCGCCGCATCGGCACGGAATGCGGCTGCCAGCCACGCCGCGACAGGCTGCTCACGTATTCCTGCCACGAGGATTGCTGCTTGGCACGCAAACCGGCATCGCTGTCGGGAATAATGCCCGCATACAGCTCCCACTTGCCGGCCAGCTCGCGCATGGCTTCCTGATATTTGTCATAGTAACCGGACGGGCCGCCCGCCACCTGGCGCACGTTGGCGCGCACCAGCTGCTCCTTGGCCGGCCCCATGCGCTCGTCAAGATGCCGCACCGACACGGCAAGGAAGGGGAACAGGGCCAGGAAGGACTTGCCTTCCGGCTTGGCGAACAGGGTCGGATCGTCGACCAGGCCTTGCAGTTGCAGGCTGCCGCCTACCAGCGAGCGCTGCAGCAAGGTGGTGTTGAAGGCCATGCGGCGAAATTCCGCGTCGCGCGTATTGACCAGCACATTCACCGTGGTCTTCAGCACGCCGAAGACGACGCCGGCCGTGACCAGGCAGCAAACGATGATTTTTACCCAGCCAGGGCCGCTGCCATTGTTCTTCAGCCGGCGGCGCCACATCAGCTGCAGCACCACCAGCGCGGCGGCGATGCCGGACAGGCTGCGGCCATAGAATTCCACCCCTTCCACGTCTTCCGGCTTGACGTTGCCGCCCACCACGTCGAGCAGGCGGGCATTGAAGCCCAGCTCGAAGCACAGGTAAATGATCGTCAGGACGATCAGAATCAGGGTCTGCCGGATTTGCAGACTGCGCAAACTCGCGGCCATCTTATTTCCTCAAATCGATGACGACAGGCTTGATCTCTTCAGCCTGGAAGATCATAGGCGCCGCCGGGGCAGCCGCTGCGGCACGCGGCGCGGGCAGGCTGATGGCGGCGGGCGCCGCCGCCCTGGCCGGGGTGTCCTGGCGGCGCGCCTTGGCGCTGGCGCGGCTGCCCGCTTTCGGTGCGGCGGCAGGTGCCGGGGCCGATGCCGGGGCAGGTGGCGCCGGGATCACGCGGCCGCTGTCGCTGCCGGGCATGGTGGCGATGGCGGGACCGGTGGCACGCAAGGCGTCATCGGCAAACGGCTGCGCGCGCGTATCGACGCCGGGCGGCACAGCCACGCTGGCGTTGAGCAGGCGGTTGTCCGTGTAGATCATGCGCGACAGGCGGTTGTAGTTGGGGAAATCGATATTCAGCGATTTGGCGTCCGCCGCCAGCTCCACGCGGGGGCGGTCCTTGCAATTGCCGACCGTCCACTGCAGCACGTCCGTGCCCTGGAAAGCCAGCACTTCATAGCGGTAGGCGCAGCCGCGCTCCTGGGTTTCCACGATCACGACGGTGCGCTCGCCCACGTTTTCCACGCGCGCCACGCGGGCCGTGATGGCCTTGTCCAGCGGCACGACGCGGAACGCCTGCGACAGCTTGATCGAATACTTGCCCTTCGGATCCTTGCGCAAGGTGCCTTCCGTGCCGTCGCGCAGGCGGAAGGTGGAAATCGGCGTGCCGAACAGTTCGGCCGTATCCAGGCCCACCAGCACGCCGCCACGGCCATTCGGCGTCATGGCGCAGCCCGTCAACAGGACGCCGGCAGCCAGGCCCATGGCCAGTTTGCGCCAGTGCGCGGATGCAAAGTTCTTATACATTGTCATGCTCGATAACTTTCTCTTATTTCGGGGTCAGGGATTGATCACGGCCAGCGGATTGCCCGGGCCTGGCGGCGGCAAGACTTTCTGGCGGTCGCGCGACAGCAGGGTGAAGGCGCCCAGGGTGTCCGGCCCGGCGACGATTTCCAGCTGCTCGCGCTGCAGCCAGGTGCGGATTTCCGCCTCCGTGGCCTCGGCGCGGAACAGCACGCGCATGCGCACGCCCTTCTCGACGCCGCTGCCGCCATTGCGGAACTCCGCATTTCCGACGACGGCGCCCTCTTTCGGCAGGAACAGCCAGGCCGATTGCACCACCATCACGCTGGCGGCCACGGCCGTGACGATCTTCAGCCAGCGGTTCGCATTGGCGGCCTGCACAGGCCTCGATATCGGTGCCGTCGCTTGGGACGCGGCCGCATCGGCCGAAGCGATCTGCAATTGCTGCAGCCCCTGGCGCAGCAATTGCCGGTACGCCACGCGGCCATCCTTGCCCAGCTCGCTAGACAGCGGCGTGCCCGTCAAGACGTAATCGTCGCCGGGCAAGGCCACGCGGGCGATCATGCCCGGTGCCGCAGCTACCCCCGCCCCGTTCGCCCGGCCATGCGTTTCCAGCCAGCGCGCCGCCTGCAGGCGTTCCTGGCTGAACACGCCCAGGCAGGCGCCCAGGTCCGTCACGGCCAGGGTCACCGGCATGTCGCACAGCACCAGGCCGGCGCGCGGATCGGCGGGCGCGTCGCGCTCCTCGACCACCAGGCCGCAGGCATCCGCATACGCCGTATCCGGCGTGACGAGCCAGCCGCGCCAGCGCTGCCGCGTGCTGTCCCAGGCGTCGAGCAGCACGGCGCCGAAGCCGGGACGGCGCGCCAGCAAGTGGATCTGTCCACCGGCGATGGGCCTTGCTGCCAGCGGTGCGGCGTCGCTGCGGCGCGCGAAGCGTTGCATCACGTGTTCCGGCACGGCGATGCCGCGCCAGTCGGGGGTAGCGCCCGCCACCTCATCGTCCAGCACGTCGATGGAAGACGGTGGCGACGGCAGGCGCGCGGCAACGATGGCCAGTGTGGGCGTCAATGCAGTCATGCCGGTGGCCTTTCATCAGTATTCGGGTGGGTGGACACGGGGTCCATGTGCAGGGATAACGCGGCCACACATAAAATATCCAAAACTATTTGCGCCGCCTGCATGTCGCGCGCGACCAAGGAGTCCCCCACGCGCAGCTTGAGCAGGCTCAAGACCCAGCTGCCCAGCAAGGTGGCGCGGTGGGCCGGCTCGACGATCTGGCGTCCCGCGCTGGCAGGATCGTCCTTCTGCCTGTGCACCAGGCCCAGCTTGCCGCCGTGGTAATGCGCGGAAGCGATCTGCTCGGCCAGTTCCTTGACGGGCATGCCGCCGCAACCGCAATGGCGCAGCAGCAAGATCAAGTCACGCGGCAAGGTGGTGATAAAACTGTCTGCCGCCTCGCGCACCTGCTGTGGCGTGAGCCGGTAATCGCGCAGCGCTTCCGCATAGGCGTCGGGTGCGCGCAGTTCACAGCCTTCTTGCGCATCGGCATCCTCCTCGATGCGCTGCTTGCGCAGCTGGTCGATGATGAAGCGCTTGAAGTACAAAAACAGCGCGCCGACGTGGTGAGGCGCCGCGTCACTATCGCTGTGGAGGACTTTTTCAATGAAAAACTGGTGGCGCAAGTCGGCCAGTGAATCGCCCAGCGACGCCGCCTCGCGCGGGCGGCATGGCGTCAGCGCGGCGATGACACGCTGGTAAAACTCGCCCAGTTCGCCTTGTGTCAGCTGCGGGCGGCGGGTCCAGAAAGCATGAATCCGTTCAAATTGTTCCGATTGCACAGCCGGTCCGATCGTGTGTTGGGGCGGCGCGCGCCACTGGCCGGGAGCGAGGCTGGCCGGTAAAGAGGAAATACGCTGGACAACAAGACAAACTTGTCAGTCAGGTAAAATGCATTTAGGCAATTTTCTCATACCGTACTGGAAATCGCTAACTTTTGTTACTCACACGACAATCCCCGAGACCCCGATGCATCGCCTGATTCCCCTGTTTTTGAGCCTCATCTTTTTACTCTGCGGCAATGTCGTGCAAGCGGCTGTGGGGACCGCCGCCAGCGGTTCCGGCAAGCGCATTGCCCTGGTGATCGGCAACGCGGCCTATCCGCAACCCTTGCTGAACCCCGTGAACGATGCACGCGCCATGGCCGAGCGCTTGCGCCGCCTGGGCTTTGAAGTGCTGTTGCGCACGGACATCAATGCGGCGCAGCTGCAAAAGGCCTCGGCCGAGTTTTCCACGCAGGCGCGCGGCGCCGATATCGCCCTCGTGTTTTACGCGGGCCACGGCGCGCAGGCGGGCGAAGCCAATTATGTGCTGCCGCTGGGCGCGAACATGAATGCGCTCAGTGCGGCCGCCATTGCCGCGCAGGGCGTGTCCGTTTCCAGCCTGGCGGGCGACTTGCAGCGCACGGGCGCGCGCGGCGCCGTGCTGATCCTTGACGCTTGCCGCCAGGAATATACGCGCGGCGGCGCCGTGGTGGCTCCCGGCGGAGGCAATGCGGCCAGCCATGGCTTTGCCGACACGCAAGCACCACGCGGCGTGGTGATCGCCTATTCAGCCGGGCCCGGCGCCCTGGCGCGCGATTTCTGGTCGCCTGATTCGCGCAACAGTCCCTATACGAGCGCCCTGCTCGACGCGCTCGACGCACCGGGCCTGTCCATGGGCGACGTGTTTTCGCAAGTGGCGGCACGGGTCGCGGCCATGACGCACGACGTGCAAAAGCCCCGCGTGTCGTTTGGCGAAACGTCGGCACGGCTGGTACTGAACATGGGCAGCGGCAAGGGCGTCAGCCCGCCGGCGCCGGGCGTACTGGCATCGGGCAACAACGGCATGCGGGCGCCTGCCCCGACGGTGGAGAAGCCTGCCGCACCCGGTGCCAAGGTGTGGCCAGGCAACGTGCTGCAAGACATCAACTATGAAATCCGCATGCAGATCGCGGCCCGTCCGTTTCCCCGCCAGCAACTGGAAAAGCGCGCGCGCGGCGGGGACCTGGTGGCGCTGACGGCCCTCGGCTATGGCATCGGCGGCGGCGATGCGGGTGTGAAACAGCCGAAGGCGGGCATGCAGTGGCTGGAAAAAGCCGCCGCGAAAGACTTTCCGATTGCCCAGACCTATCTGGCGGAATTGCTGATGGTCAAAGGTGACCCAGCCTCGCTGAAACGGGCCGGCGTGCTGCTGGACGCCGCCTCGCAGGCCGGCTACACGGCCGCGCACGCGTATAAATTCGACCTGGCGCGGCGCACGGGCGCGCCGCCGCAGGATGCCGCCCGGCATTTGCAGGACGCCTTCATGGGCTTGATGAAGGATTACCAGGGCGCCGCCAAGGACCTGATGCAGCCGCCGAAAAAATAATTCAAAATAATTTTGGATTTCCCTGAACTGCCCCCGTTATCCGTGGGTACATGCAATACAGCATGACAGTGACCAGGAAAATCCCATGCAACCATCCAGCCCAGCAGCAATCACCACCGGCCAACGGGGCCGCATCCTCGCCTACCAACCGAGCGGACAAGGTTCCGTCAGCGTGGCTGGCATTCAACACGCCTTCGACGTGGCCACGCACTGGCGTTCGGACGTGGCGCCCGCCATCAATGCCGTCGTCGACGTGCGTTTTAACGAGTCAGGCGGCCTCGACACGGTCAGCGCCGTGGCAACGCAGCAACTGGCGCAGGAAGAGATGGCCGGCGCGGCCAAGCTGGCGCGCGACAAGGGCCAGCAGCTGTGGAGCCAGGCCGTGTCCGCCCTGGGCATCAAGGTGCTGGCCAGCCTGGGCGTCTTGATCGCCGGCGCCTTTGTCTTCAACACCATCGGCATCCGCCTGTTCGCCTCCGTTTCGCGCACCTATTGGCAGCTGCTGGGCCTGTCCGCCGACAGCCTGGAAAGCTTTGCCCGCGATGGCGGCGGCGGTTTTACCTCGGCACAATTCTTCTTCCTGCTGGCCATTGCCGCCTGCTGCGCCACCATGGCCAGCAGCCACCCGAAAGCGGCGCTGGGCAAGTGCGCGCCGCTGCTGTTCGTCGTCATCCACAGCAGCTTGCTGTTCATCAAGATCAAGGGCGCCGTCAGCGACGCGGGCAACGCCATGGGCGGCATCATGGGCTCGCGCGCGGCACGCATGGCAGAGCAGATGGCCAGCGAAATGCTGGGGCAAGTGTGGCAAGGACTCTCGTTCGGCATCGGCTTTTACCTGGTGCTGGCCGCCAGCATTGTCCTGGCCGCTTACGGTTATGGCGAATACAAACGCAAAACCGTCGGCTAAGTCACCTCTTACACACCCATACTGAAGGAAATACCATGAACCGCACTTTCCCCGCCCTGCTCGCCATCGCCCTGCTCCTGTCCGCCTGCGGCAAGAACGACACCGCCACACCAGCCGCCTCCGCCCCCGTCGCCGCGAATGTCGCGGACCTGGCCGCCAAGGCGCAGGTAAAAGCGGCCGCCGCCAGCCTGCCGCAAGCGGACGCCGCCACGCCAACGTCCAGCTATGTCGACATCACCAGCGGCAACCAGTTGATGTACAGCTACATCGCCCTGTCCGGCGTGCCGCCCGACTATGCGGCCGTGGCGCAGCGCATCTCGCGCGAATATGCGGGCAGCAACGATGCCTTCCGCAAGCAGGAAGTGCTCGACGCCCTGAAACCGCAGATCGACGCCAAGGTCAGCGAAGCGAAAACCAGGCGCTACCTGCGCTACCAGATCAATGGCCAGGGCGCGCTGTCCCCGTACGCCATGGACAAGGCAGCCTTCCCCGCCAAGTTCGCCGAAGCGGGCACGTATTACTACATGTACGACAACGGCGACTACAAGCTGGCGTTCACGAATGGCGACGGTTATTCGCTGCTGAAGGTGGACCAGGAGGCAGCGCGCAAGATCGAGGCAGCGCGCAGCGGCTACAAGGACTTCGCCATCGTCGTGTACGCCTACGCCCAGGAAGCGGACATGGCCAGCCATCAGGTCAAGGCGCAGATCGTCAAGGTGGCGATCAAGCTGAACGGGGAAGAAATTCCCGTCAGCCAGGCGCAGTAGAACGGGCTCGGTTACACTGTTCGCCACATTGCATCGGGATAGCGACATGGGCGAACAGACACTGGCGGAACAACATCTGGCAAACGGGCAACGGCTGCAGCAGGCGGGCAAGCTGATCGAGGCGATCAACGCCTACCAGGCCGCCCATAAACTGAACCCGGCCCTGGCCGAAGCACAGCATTTCCAGGGCCTGGCGATGCTGGAGCTGGGTCAGGGCGCCATCGGCCTGGGCCTGTTAAAACTGTCGCTCAAGCAACAGCCCGACAATGCCCTGTTCCACTACAACCTCGGTAATGTGTTGCGCGGCACGGACAACGAGGCGGCGCTGGCCAGCTACGCCACGGCGGCGCGGCTGGCGCCGCACGAACACGATTTCGCCATCAGCCATGCCGAATTGCTGATGGGCAAACAGCAGCTGGCGGACACCATCGCCGAGCTGGAACGGGCCCATACCCTGCGTCCGCAGCGCTGGCAAACCCTGCAGGGACTGGCCGAGCTGTACTACCGCACGGGCCAGCAGGAACTGGCGCTGGCCCGCTACGCGCAAGGCCTGACGCTGCATCCGGCGCTGGCGCAAACGTGCTGCATCGGCTTTGCCAGCCCCAGCGCGGAAAACACGGAACGGGTGAGCACGCCCGACGTGCCGGCAAGCCTGCACGACTTCCTGCGCGAAACAGATTTGCACATCCTCGACGATTTCCTGCCCGATCCGGCCGCCTGGCGCGCCCAGGCGCTGGCGTTGCCATTCGAGCAGCAGCGCTATGCGGGACAAAACTATCCGGGCAGCCAGACGGCGGGCCAGCCCAGCCAGGCCATCATGGAGCGCATCGCCACGGCCCTGGGCCGCCCCATCCGTTTTATCTCGCCCGACAATGGCTCGTACCGCCTCAGCTATGTGGACGCGATGGCGCGCACGGATATCCACGTGGATAATGAGACGGGCAACAATTTCAATTTCTATGCGGGCGTGCTGTATCTGAACCCGCCCGAGCAGTGCCAGGGCGGCACCACGTTCTGGCGCCACCAGCCCAGCGGCTGGTACCGGCGATTACCTGAGGCGGACGTGAAAGCGGGCGGCTACGCCAGCTTCAAGGACTTCCAGAAACGCTGGCTGCCAAACAGTAAAGTACAGAAATTCAACGACTTGCAGGAACAGCGCGACAGTTGGCAAGCGCTGCTGGAAGTGCCCATGCGTCACAACCGCCTGATCGTCTACAAGGGCCATTACTTTCACTCGATCAGCAATGTGTTTGGCGACACGCCGGAGAATGGGCGATTGGTGCAGCTGTTTTTCTTTGAGGTGCCCGATTAAGCATGCTGCGCGGGTATTGTCGGATTACGCCCTGCGGGCTAATCCGACCTACCTGTCTTTTTTGAAGTGCCCGATTAATTGGCGGTAAAAATCCCCGAAGTTGGTGACGGCGCCGAAGAAAATGTTCAGGGCCAGGCGCCGTGCCGCAGGCAGTACGAATGTACGACAAGGCACGGCAACAACGCCATGGACGTTTTATTGGGTGATCGTCAATACATGTCCGCGGCGGTCGCCCGCACAGCTTTGAGCAGCATATCCGCCCCCGGCGACAGCAAATGATCCTGCTGGCGGATGATGCCGAACGCATCCATCTTGCACGGCAATTCGATGGGCAAAATGCTCAGCACGTTCAACGATTCATAGTAGTGCGCCACTTCCGTCGGCATCACGTGCAGCGAGTCCGTTTGCTGCAGCAAGGACGTAATCAGCAGCAAAGCCGTCGTGTCGACCACGTCGACAGGCGGCTCCTGTCCCGCGCGGCGGAACATCATGTCGAAGCGGTGGCGCAGGATGCTGCCTTGCGGCGGCAAGATCCACGGCTGGCCCGCCAAGTCTTTCAATTGCAGATTCTTGCGCGACAGCAGCGGATGGCCATTGCGCGCCACGGCGCTGGCCGGCTCTTCCGTCAATTCCTCGTAGATGAGGCCGGCGCTGCTTTCCTTTTCCAGGATGCGCCCGATCATGAAGTCCAGGGTGCCGTGCTGCAGCATGTCCATCAGGGTATTGCTGTGCTCCAGGTGCACGCCGATGCGCATCAGCGGCGCCTGCTGCTTGATGCGGGCGATCGCGCGCGGCAGCAAGGCCATGGCCGGCGTCATGATGACGCCCACCTCCACCTGGCCCGTCAAGCCCGATTTCAGGGCGACGATGTCGTCATGCGCCAGCGACAGGCTCGTCAAGGCCATGCGCGCGTGGCGTATCATCGTCTCGCCATAGATGGTCGGCTCCATGCCGCGCGGCAACCTGTCGAACAGCCGCACGTCCAGCATCTCTTCCAGGTCCTTGATTTGCTTGGACGCCGCCGGCTGCGTCATGTGCAATTCTTCCGCCGCGCGGTGGATGTTGCGCTGCTCGTCAAGGGCGATCAACAGCAGCAATTGCCGCGTCTTCAGGCGGGCTCGCAAGAACCAGTTGGGGTTGAGGGTATCCATGAATAAATCATATCATGATCGATATCGGTTCTAACTCAATATCGATGTTATAGATATCGGTGTGTCTCCTTTTTGTGCGTAGTCAACGAGCGTTCAGGATGCCTTGCAGGCGGCGCTGGGATTGGCGGCCGGACCGGCCGTCTGCTGGATGAATTCGATGGTGCCGTCGGGCTTGTATTTCAGCTCTTCCACTGCCACGGAGCGCCGGTATTCGCCGCCGCCGGGCAACTTGTCGTTGTGATAGAAGATGTAGGACTTGCCGTTGAATTCGATGATGGCCTGGTGAATGGTTTTCACGATGGCATTCTTGTCCATGATGGTGCTGCGGAAATGCCAGGGACCTGTCGGCGTCGGCCCGGTCGAGTACGCCGTTTCCTCGGGGAAGTTGCGCGAGTACGACAAGTAATACGTGCCCGCATGCTTGTGCATATAGGCCGCTTCCGTAAACGCATCCATGCCGAAGGTCAGGATCGGGCCGTCCAGCTCCGTCATGTTCGCTTTCAGCTTGGCGTACTTCAAGACCGTGTTGCCCCAGTAAATGTAGGCCTGGCCGTCCGTATCGATGAAGACGGCCGGATCGATGTCGTCCCAGGGAATGGCCGTCTGCTTCGTCATGTCGTTCGTGATCAGGGCGCTGCCGCGCGCGTCGACGAACGGCCCGGTCGGGCTGTCGGACACGGCCACGCCGATGGCCTTGCCGGCGATGGTCTTGTGGTCGACGGTCGAGTAAAAATAGTATTTGTTGCCGCGCTTGACGATGTCGCCGGCCCAGGCATCCTTGCCGGCCCACGCGAAGGTCGAGTAACGCACGGGCGAGCCGTGATCCGTCCAGTTCGCCATGTCGCACGAGGAATACACGCGCCACTCGTTCATGCGGTAATCCGTATCCGTGGCGCTCGCTTCATCGTGGCCGACGTACAGGTACACCCTGCCATTGTCGACCAGCGCGGCCGGGTCGCCCGTGTAGATATTTTTCACGATGGGGTTGGCCGCCTGCACGCCGAATGGGGCGCAGGCGAGCGCCGCCGCCATGCCGATGGCTGCGGCAAGTGTGTGTTGCTTGAACATCAGATTAACTCCCGTTGGTATTTTTCTGGCCCATGGCCATCAGTCTTTGCACGACGCAAAAGACAAACAGCAGGCCGCCGATGACGATCTTGGTCCACCACGAGCTGAGCGTGCCGTCGAAGGCGATCAGGGTCTGGATGGTGCCCAGCACGAGCACGCCCGACAGCGCACCCGCCACATAGCCGTAGCCGCCGCTGAGCAGGGTGCCGCCGATGACAACGGCGGCAATCGCGTCCAGTTCCGTGCCTTGCGCATGCAAGCCATAGCCGGACAGCATGTAGAACGAAAACAGCACGCCGCCGAGCGAGGCGCAAAAACCGCTGAAGGCATAGATCAGCACCTTGGTGCGGCCGACAGGCAGCCCCATCATCAAGGCCGATTGTTCATTGCCGCCGATCGCATACACGGCGCGGCCGAACGGCGTGGCGTGCGCCAGCCAGATGGCCAGCAGCAAAGTGACCACGGCGATCACCACGCCCGGCGAGACAAAACCACCAAGAAATTGCAACTGCGTCTGCGACATGGCGACGAACAGCGGATCATCGATGGTGATGGAGTTGATGCTGATCAAGTAGCACAGCCCGCGCGCCAGAAACATGCCGGCCAGGGTGACGATGAACGGCTGCAATTTGAAATAATGGATCAGCGCGCCCATGCTGGCGCCAAATACGGTGCCCAGCGCCAGCACGGTGGCGATCACCAGCAGCGGCGGCCAGTGCGCCACGTTGAGCAGCCAGGCGGCGATCATGGTCGACAGGGCCAGCACGGAACCGACGGACAGATCGATGCCGCCGGACACGATGACGAAGGTCATGCCAACGGCGATGACGAGCAAAAAGGCGTTATCGATCAATAAGTTAAAAATGACCTGCGTCGACAGCAGGCCCGGGTAGGCGGCGCCGCCCAGGCCCAGCATCACCATCAGCAGCAAGACGGTGACGAGCGAGGTGAAATACGGGGTGTGCAGCAAGCCCTTCATGCTTTTCTCCGATGCAGCAATTGCTTGAATTCCGACGATTGCGACAGGCAGACGAGGAAGACGACGACCGACTTGACGACCATGTTGACTTCCGGCGGCACGCCCAGCGAATAGATGGTGTAGGTCAGGGTCTGGATGATGAGCGCGCCGATCATGCTGCCGACTAAGCTGAACTTGCCGCCAGCCAGGGACGTACCGCCCAGGGTCACGGCCAGGATGGCGTCCAGTTCCAGCATCAGGCCCGCGTTGTTCGCGTCGGCGCTCTTGATGTTCGAGCTGATCATCAGGCCCGACAGCCCCGCGCAGGCCGCGCAAAACACGTAGACGAAGAAGATCAGGGTCGCCGTCTTGATGCCGGCCAGGCGCGCGGCGACGGGATTGATGCCGACGGCCTGGATGAACAGGCCCAGCGCCGTCTTGCGCATCAGCACTGCCGTGATGAGGAACACGGCAGTGACGAGAAACAGGGAAAACGGCAAACCGAACAGGTAACCGCTGCCGATGAAAAAGAAGGGCTGGTAGTAGACGGTGACGATCTGCCCATCCGTGAGCAATTGCGCCAGGCCGCGCCCCGCCACCATCAGGATCAGGGTGGCGACGATGGGCTGCAAGCCGAGGCCCGCCACCAGCACGCCATTCCAGGCGCCGCACAGCAAGGCCGCGCCCAGGGCTGCCGCCAGGGCCCAGCCCATGGGAATGTTGCTCACGTAGGTCGGCACGCCATTTTCCATCACCATGGTGCCGCCGATCAGCATGGCGGCCACGGTGCCGGACAGGGCCACGACGGCGCCCACGGAAATATCGATGCCCCGCGTGGCGATCACCAGGGTCATACCCAAGGCCGCCAGCATCAGCGGCGCGGCGCGGTTG
Source organism: Janthinobacterium sp. YR213 (assembly GCF_900099875.1). Classification (NCBI taxonomy): domain Bacteria; kingdom Pseudomonadati; phylum Pseudomonadota; class Betaproteobacteria; order Burkholderiales; family Oxalobacteraceae; genus Janthinobacterium; species Janthinobacterium sp. YR213. The sequence continues at coordinate 509,456 of NZ_FNDA01000003.1, forward strand.
ACGATGTCGATCACGCTGCCGTACAGGTGACCGTCGCGAATTTCCAGATGAAAAAAGCCAGGGATGGCGAAGAAATCGACCAGCAGCAGCAAGAACAGCGCGGCCAGGGGCCGGCTCAGGGGGTGATGCAAGACACTCTGCAACATGGAAGCATTCGTAAGGGAAGCCGCACGCGCCAGCGGCGCGCACGATGGCGTGGATAAACTCATGTGGCGTCTCCGGCGATCACTTGCAGCACGGAACTGTCGTCCAGCTCGCCGCGCGCATAGTCGCCGCAGGCCTTGCGGTCGCGCATGACGACGATGCGGTCGCTGCAGCGCAGCACTTCCGGCAGTTCGGACGAGATGAACAGGATGGCCATGCCCTTGCGGCACAGTTTGGCCACATAGCTCATGATTTCCTGCTTGGCGCGCACGTCGATGCCGCGCGTCGGTTCATCGAGGATCAGCATGGCGGGCGACGTCACCAGCCAGCGCGCCAGCAAGGCTTTCTGCTGATTGCCGCCCGACAGGCTGCCGATGGGGGTTTCGATGCTGGCCGTCTTGATGCCGAGCGCTTTCACATATTCGTCGGCCAGCGCCTGCTGGCGTTTGAACGGGATGGCGCGCAGCAAGCCCGTGCGGGCCTGCAAGGCCAGGATGATGTTTTCGCGCACGGACAGCGACAAAATCGCGCCCTCGTGCTTGCGGTCTTCCGAGCAAAAGCCGATGTCCCGGGCAATCGCATCGCGCGGCACGCTGAAGTGGCGTGGCTGGCCCTGCATGGTGATCGTGCCGGAATCGGCCTTGTCGGCGCCAAACAGCAGGCGCGCCAGTTCCGTGCGGCCCGAACCGAGCAAGCCGGCCAGGCCCAGCAATTCACCCTGGCGGATGTGGAAATCCATGGGCAGCAAGGCGCCCTTGCGGCCCAGTCCCTGCGCTTCGAGCACGGTGGGACCAAAGCTGGCGGCGCCCGCGTCTTGCGCCAGATCAAGCTCTTGCGCCACGGTGTCGGCCGCCACGCCGATCATCTTGTTCACCAGCGCCAGGCGCGACAGCTCGCTGCACGCATACTCTCCCTCGCGCTCGCCATTGCGCATGACGGTGATGCGGTCGGAAATGGCGTAGGTCTGGTCCAGAAAGTGCGTGACGAACAGGATCGCCATGCCCTGCTCGCGCAGGCGGCGCAGCACGGAAAACAGCAGATTGACTTCCGCCTCGTCCAGGCTGGACGTGGGTTCATCGAGGATCAGCACGCGGGCCGAAATGTTCAGCGCGCGCGAAATGGCCACCATTTGCTGGATGGCCAGCGGAAAGCTGGACAGTTGCGCCGTGACATCGATATCGATCTGCAATTGCTGCAGCAAGGCACGCGCCTGTTGCTGCATGCCACGCCAGTCGATAGCGCCAAAGCGGCGCGGATAGCGGCCGATAAAGATATTTTCCGCCACCGACAGGTTCGGGCACAGATTGACTTCCTGGTACACGGTGCTGATGCCCAGTCCCTGGGCATCCGAGGTGGACGCGGGCGCAATGGGCTTGCCATCGAGCAGAATCTGGCCGCTGTCAGGCGTATAGACGCCCGTCAGCACCTTGATCAGGGTCGATTTCCCGGCACCATTCTGTCCCATCAAGGTGTGCACTTCACCCGGATACAGGCGCAGGGCTACGTCGCTGAGGGCTTTGACGCCGGGAAAGGACTTGCTGATGCCGCGCAACTCCAGCAAGGGAGCTGGCGCGGCATTGTGTTTCACTTGCGTCTTCATCATGCGGCAAGCTTAGTACTTACGGTTCGGGAATTCCTTGGCGGCCACCTCGGCAGGGAACACGCCTTCCACCGTCGTGATACGCGCTGGCACGGGCTTGCCGGCCACCACATCGCGGGCGATGGACATCAGTTGCGGACCCAGCAGCGGGCTGCACTCGACGGTGACATTCAGCTTGCCGGCGATCATGGCCTCGAACGCGCCTTTGACGCCATCGATCGAGATGATGATGATGTCCTTGCCCGGTTTCATGCCCGCTTCTTCGATGGCCTGGATGGCGCCGATGGCCATGTCGTCATTGTGCGCGTACAGCACGTTGATCTTCTTGCCTTCGGCCTTCAGGAACGCTTCCATCACTTCCTTGCCCTTGGCGCGCGTAAAGTCGCCCGTTTGCGAACGGATGATCTTCATCTTCGGATTCTTGCCCACCACTTCCAGGAAGCCCGCCTTGCGGTCGATGGCCGGGGCGGAGCCCACCGTGCCTTGCAGCTCGACGATGTTCAGGGTGGCGTCCGGGGTTTTCTTGGCATGCTCGAGCAGCCATTGGCCGGCGCGGCGGCCCTCTTCCACGAAGTCGGAACCGATGAAGGTCACGTACAGCGATTTGTCGGCCACGTTGACGGCGCGGTCCGTCAAGATGACGGGAATCTTGGCAGCTTTAGCTTCGCGCAAGACAGTATCCCAGCCCGATTCAACGACCGGCGAGAAGGCGATGACGTCGACCTTTTGCGCAATGAACGAGCGCAGCGCCTTGACCTGGTTTTCCTGCTTTTGCTGGGCATCGGCAAATTTCAGGGTGACGCCATCTTTCTTGGCGGCATCCTTGATGGAGACGGTATTGGCGGTGCGCCATTCGCTTTCGGCGCCCACCTGCGAAAAGCCCATGACGAGGGGCTTGGCGGCGAAAGCGGAAGAAGTAGCGGACAGTGCGAGCAGCATGGCGCTGGCGAGGAGTGTGCGGCGTGTCAATTTCATTCTTGTCTCCAGTTTTTTTTTGGAATACCATCACAGCCGGATGCCGGATGGGCGGTTTTTTATGAACCCATGGTAGGAGAAAGCAACATAGCCATCCAATCAATTCTTTTTCGCTTGCGATACCGATTTACGTATCGGTATCGCAAGCAGAGTCCCTCTTCCCTCAGCGCAGCAGGCGCAGTCCGTACAGGCCGCCCGCCACGGAATCCTTGCCAGCGACAAATTTCACGCGCAATTTACCCTTGGCGGCCGCTACCAAGGCCGCAGGCACGGCAATATCGACCGTATGCAGCTCTTGCGGCGCATCGGCCGCCACGGCGACCGTCTCGACCTTGATGCCGTTGATCAGGACGTCAAAGACGCGGCCCGCATCCAGAGTGGACAGGGTCAGGCGCAATCGCTTCGCTTCGGCTTGCGGGTCGCTCAGTTCATAGCTGAACCAGCCTGTCGCATGGCGCCAGTGCCTGCCCTTGTTGACGCCGTTTTCTCCCCCTTCCGCCTGGAAGCCGTGGTCCGACTCGGGCTGCTGCTGCCCGGGCGCCACCTGGTCGATGGTTTGCGCATCGAGCGCCAGGCGCTGCGCTTCGGCTTGCCCGGTGGTTTCCTGCAGCTGCGCCATGCTGGCCGGCGTGGACACGGGCCAGTACAGCATGTAGCGAGAGTCATGCAGGCGGAAGAACGGGATCAGTTTTATCTTCGCCGCATCCTTGCCCTGGATCAATCCAGGCGCCGTAAACGTCAGCGGCTGGCCCTTCACGGGGCGGATTCTCCGCATGAAATCCTTCTCATCGCTGACGAACAGGGGCGACGATTCCAACGGGCACACTTGCCCCTGGGCGATATGGCCCATGCGCGAGTCGTCGGCAAAGTAATTCAGGGCTTCATTGGCGAACGGCTGCGTCCTGGCGGCCAGCACGATGGGACCATGCAGCACGGCATAGTAATTCGACTGGTCCGGCATCTGTTCCAGGCGCGTGGTCATCGGCAGTACCACGTCGATGGTGTCGCCGGACTTCCAGGCGCGCGTGATGGTCACGTAGTCACCGGGCACGCCAGCGACGCGCAGGGACTTGCCGTTGAGTTTGACGCGCAGCTTGCCCTTGGCTACCCACTGCGGGTAGCGGATCTTCATGCTGAAGGTTTTATTGCCCTGCACGGTAATGCGCGTCGTGTCCTGGTCAGGAAACTGGGTCGATTGCACGATCCTGACGCCCTGCTCTTTCCAGTCCAGGGTGGACGCCATGAACAGGTTCACGTACAGGGCGTCGCCTTCATGCGCGTAGATGAACTCGCCATACTTGGCCTGGCTTTCGATGCCGGATCCCACGCAGCACCACATGCCCTTGTCCACTTGCGAATACACGCGGTAGTGGTTCGGGCGCATGGGCGTGAAATACACGAAGCCGCCCGTGCCCGGGCGCTGCGACGACAAGATATGGTTGTACAGGGCGCGCTCGTAGTAATCCGCGTAGCGCACCTGCTCATCGCGGCGGAACAGCTGCTCCGTGAGCTTGAGCATATTGTAGGTATTGCACGTTTCCGGCCCTTCGACCTCTTCCACCATAGCGGAAAAATCGTGCTCGTCGTGGAAATGTTCCTTGACGCTATTGCCGCCGATGGCCACCGTGCGCTTGTCGTGCACGGTTTGCCAAAAGAATGTCGCCGCCTGCTGCCAGTCGCGCCGTCCCGTCAATGCACCGATGCGCTCGAAGCCGATCACCTTCGGAATCTGCGTATTCGCATGCAGGCCCGTCAGCTTGTCCTGCTGCGCCGCCAGCGGCTGCAAGATCGCCTGGTGCGAAAAGCGCACGGCCAGGTCCATGTAGCGCTGCTCGCCCGTCATCGCGTAGACGTCGGCCAGTACTTCGTTCATGCCGCCATGTTCGGCGCGCAGCATGGCTTGCATCTGCGTATCGGTGAGCGAGGCCGACAGATTCACGGCCCAGTCCGACAAGGCGATCAGCATGGTTTTCGCTTCAAGGTTGCCCGCGTGCTGGTAGGCGTCGCGCAAGCCGGCGAACACCTTGTGCAGGTTGTACCACGGCACCCATTTACCATTGACGGAGAAGGTATCGGCCTGCAATTTTCCCTTGGCGATGGCTTGCCAGGCGGCATTGCCGTCGGGGATACCGCCCAGATAGCCGTTGCCATTGGCATCCTGGCATTTCTTCAATTCCACCAGCATGTAGTCGAGGCGTTCGCGCGCCTGCGCGTCGCCCGTCGATGCCACCATCAGCGCCAGCGCGGACAGGTAATGCCCGCCCATGTGGCCGTCCAGCCCTGTCGATTCCCAGTTGCCATAGCTGGACTGCGGCTGCGGCAAGCCCGCCTCGCGGCGAAACGGCGCCAGCAATTTGTCAGGATCGAACGCCAGCAGATAGTGCAAGTCCGTCGTCTGCGCATCGAGAAACGGTCCCGCTTTCAAGCGCACGGACGAGAGGGGAAACAGTTCGGCTGCCTGCGCCGCAGGCGCGAGCAGGCCGCCAGCGGCCAGCGCCAGCGTCAACAAGGTCTTTTGCATGGGCGCCCTCAGGGTTTGGCGGCCGGCAGTTGGCGGCTTTGATAGCGGTTCAAGTCGCGCGCATCGACCTGCGGCCAGCCATCCTTGTCCCACGTCATGGGCAGGATCTTGAGCTTCTGCAAGTAATTGTCCGCCGTCTCATACGCGTGCAGCACCAGGTAATCCTTGCCATCGAAGGTGTAGGCACTGTTGTGGCCCAGGCCCTTCCAGTCCTTGTCGCCTTGCAGCAGCACCGTGCCGCCACCCTGCGCCATGTCGCGGCCATCCTTGTCCAGGTACGGCCCCGTCACGCTGTTGGCGCGTCCCACGGCCAGGTGGTAGGTACTTTTTTCCTTCTGGCAGCACAGGCCCCAGGAAACGAAGAGGAAGTAATCCTTGCCACGCTGGAAGATAAACGGCGCTTCGATTTCCTCCGGTGCGGGCTTGAATTCGCCGGCCCTTGGCGGCAAGGGCACGCGTCGCGCCAGGGAGTGCCACTCTTGCGGTTCCGCAATACGGGTCCAGTCGGGCGTCAGTTTCACCAGCTTGATGCCGTTCCAGAACGAGCCGAACGACATCCATGGCGTGCCCTTGGCATCGGTGATGATGTTCGAGTCGATGGCGTTCCACTCGTCGCGCTCGGGCACGGATTGCAGCAGCATGCCCTGGTCCACCCAGCGGTAGTCGGGCGAACGGGGATTCAAGGTGGTGTTGACGGTCACGCCAATGCCGGACGTGTTCTTGCCGAAGCCGGACACGGAGTAATACAGGTAATATTTTCCGTCATGGAATTGTACGTCGGGCGCCCAGATATGGTCGTCAAAACCGGGAGCGGCTGTTTTTGCCCACGTGGGCTGGCCCGCGAAGACGCGCCCTTCGGGCTGCCAGTCGACCATGTTTTTCGAACTGTAAAAGGTGATGCCGGGACCCGTGCTGTACAGATAATACGTGTCGCCTTCTTTGGCCATCACGGGGTCGTGCACGCTGACCTGGGCCGCGTGCGCGGCAGCCATGATCGCCAGGGTGCCCAGGATGGCAGCCATGCCGCGGGTCAATGTATGCATCGTCTACTCCGATATGAATGGGCCGGCCCATCATGCGGGCCGGCCGGATGAATGACAAGGGGTGAAGACTATTCGACAGCCACCACCACGACGGCCTTGGCGGGCACCGAGACGGTCAGCTTGCCGCCTTGCGCCTTGGCAGTGAACGCCACGGGCTGCACGGCTTGCGGTTGCGCAAAGCTGTTGACGGCATCCATCTTGCCTGCGGTCAGCACGCGGCCCGCCACGCTGGCCACTTGCTTGCCGGCCAGCGCCACGCTCACATCGACAGCCTTGTGCGGGTTGGTATTCACCAAGGACAGGTACACCTTGCCATCCTTGGCGCGCGCGGCCGAGGCGCTGACTTCAGGAATGCTGACCTTGCCCAGGCTGTACTTGCCATTGCCATTGATGGCGACCGGTAACGATGTGGCATCCTGGAACGGCACGTACATTTCAAACGCGTGATACGTGGGCGTGAGGAAATATTTATCCTTGTCCGTGATGATCATCGCCTGCAGCACGTTGACCATTTGCGCGATATTCGTCATGCGCACGCGGTCTGCATGGGCGTGGAAAATATTGAAGTTCAGGGCGGCGACGAGCGCATCGCGCAAGCTGTTTTGCTGGAACAAGAAACCCGTGTTGGTGCCCGGCTCCACGTCGTACCAGGTGCCCCATTCATCGACGTACAAGCCCGTCTTTTTCGATGGGTCGTTCTTGTCGATGGCGGCGATATTGTTCTTGATCAAGCTATCGATGCGCAGGGTACGGCTCAGGGTGGAAATCCACTCATTTTCGCCAAAGCCCGTGGCGGCGCCCTTCTTTTCCCACACGCCGGTCGGTACCGTGTAGTAGTGGAAACTGATGGCGTCCATCATGTTCGGCTTGATTTCGCGGCTCAGGGTGCTGGACCAGCTGGTGTCGTCGTCATTGCCGCCGCTGGCGATGAATTTCGGGCGCGCGCTTTCCGGCGTCTTCATGAAGGTGTGATAGTGCTTGTACAGGTCGGCGTAGTACTGCGGGCGCATATTGCCGCCGCAACCCCAGGCTTCATTGCCGATGCCAAAGTAATCGACTTTATACGGCTGGGCGCGGCCATTCTTGCGGCGCAGCTCGGCCAGGGTGGACTTGCTGTCCGACGTCATGTATTCGAGCCATTCGGACATTTCCTGCGGCGTGCCGGAACCGAGGTTGCCATTGATGTAGGTCTGTGCGCCCAGCAGCTCGGCCAGGTCGAAGAATTCGTGCGTGCCGACGGCGTTCGACTCTTCCACGCCACCCCAATTGGTATTGACCTTGGTCGGACGCTGGGCGCGCGCGCCGATGCCATCCTTCCAGTGATATTCATCGGCAAAGCAGCCGCCCGGCCAGCGGACCAGGGGCACGTGCAACTGCTTCAGTGCGCCCAGCACGTCATTGCGCCAGCCCTTGGTGTTCGGAATGGGCGAGTCCGGCCCCACCCACATGCCTTCGTAGATACCGGTACCCAGGTGCTCGGCGAACTGGCCGTACACATTCTTGTTGATCACGGGACCGGGCTTGGCCACGTCGATGGTGACGCTGACGGGCGCGGCAAAGGCGCTGCCGGCGACCAGGCTGAGGGCCACGATGCTGGTATGGATGAATTTCATGCTGTCTCCTGTTTTTAAGTGAAAAGCAAGGGCCGGAATCAAGCCGGCAATGGATGTGGCGATGCCTCTCCTGCCGCAGGGTTGGGGCTGCAAGAGCGGTATTTCGAAAGAGGAAAGATTTGGCAGGCTGCAACTCTGCGGCCGACAAAACGCCCAGGGCTAGGCGCAGGGTCGCAGACAGTACGCTAGTACGGCGAGACCCTGCAACAACGCCCTGGACGTTTTGTCAGACCCAGCCGGCGTCGACGATGAATTCCTGGGACGAGCACATGGCGCCGTCATCCGAGGCCAGGAACAGCACCATGGCGGCGATGTCCTGCGGCATCAGCTTGCTTGGCAAGCATTGGCTTTTCTTGATTTCCACTTCGGCCGCGTCGTCGACCCACAGGTCGATCTGGCGCTGCGTCATGACCCAGCCCGGCGTGACCGTGTTGACGCGGATATTGTGCGCGCCATAATCGCGCGCCAGGCCCCGCGTGAGGCCCACGACGGCCGCCTTGGTGGTGGCATACACGGGGTAGCCGCCCGACTTCATGTGCCAGGAAATCGAGCTGACATTGATGATGGAACCGCCGCCCTGGCGCTTCATGCCTTCGAAGACGGCCTGGCACGTGAAGAACATGGGACGTTGATTGATCGCAATGCGCTCGTTCCAGTATTCCAGGGTGACGTCCTGCGCCTGGTGGCGCTGGTCGTTGGCGGCATTGTTGACGAGGATATCGAAGTCGCCCAGCTCGCCTGCCAGTTCGGCCATGACGGCTTGTAAAGAGGGGATATCCGTGATGTCGCAATGGCGGAACAAGGGCGCCGTCAGGCCCGCTTCAGCCAGGCGGCGGCACAGGGCCTCGCTCGCTTCCACGGCGATATCGACAAACGCCACCAGCGCGCCCTGGGCGGCAAACTCCGCCACCAGGGATTCGCCGATGCCGCTGCCGCCACCCGTGATGAACACGCGCTTGCCCTGCAAGCTGCCATATTTCGCCAATTGCTTCATCTTGTCTCCACCTGTTTATTTTTTATATACAACGTGCAACACAAGCCGGCGCGGCAAGACCCGTTGGCCCCGCCGCGCAGCAGGTTTTAGTCCTTGCCCAGCACGCCATCGTGACGGCGCCAGATCCCCAGCGGATTATCATCGCGCAGCGACTCCGGCAGCAAGTCCTGCAGCAGGTTCTGGTACGACACGGGACGCAGGAAGCGGTTGATGGCTGCCGTGCCCACGGACGTGCTGCGGCCATCGGACGTGGCCGGGAACGGGCCGCCGTGCACCATGGCCGTCGACACTTCCACGCCGGTGGGGAAACCGTTGGCCAGGATGCGGCCCACGCGGCGTTCCAGCACAGGCAGCAGGCGGCGCGCATCTTCCAGGTCGCCCGCATCCATCTGCAGGGTAGCCGTCAGCTGGCCTTCCAGGCTTTCCGTGATCGCCAGCAACTGTTGCATGTCGCGGCAAGCCACCAGCAGGGAGGCGGGACCGAAGACTTCGTCGCGCAAGTCATGCTTGGCCAAAAACGCTTCGCCCGAAGTGACGAACAGGGCGGCGGCGCCCTTGCCTTCGTCGCCCGTATTTTGCACCAGCGGCGTCACATCGGCGTGCTGCGCCAGGGCGGCGACGCCCTTGGCATAGCTGCTGGCAATACCAGCCGTCAACATGGTGGCGGCAGGCGCAGGCGCCAGCGCTTCGGCGGCAGCGGCGGCAAAGGCCGTAAAGTCGGCGCCTTCCAGGCCCAACACGAGGCCGGGATTGGTGCAGAACTGGCCCACACCCATGGTCAGCGAGGCGGCAAAACCGCTGGCGATCGCCGCGCCGCGGGCGGCCAAGGCTTGCGGCAGCACAAACACGGGGTTGATGCTGCTCATTTCCGCATACACGGGGATCGGTTGCGGACGTTCTGCCGCCACCTTCATCAGGGCGATGCCGCCCGAACGCGAACCCGTAAAGCCCACGGCCTGGATGGCCGGATGGGCCACCAACGCCTGGCCGATGCCATTGCCCGTTCCCGTCAGCAAGGCAAACACGCCGGCCGGCAGCTTGCACAGGGCAATCGCTTTCACGATGGCGCGCGCCACCAGCTCCGACGTGCCAGGGTGGGCCGAGTGGGCTTTCAGGACGACGGGGCAGCCGGCAGCCAAGGCCGAGGCCGTATCGCCACCGGCCACGGAGAAGGCCAGTGGGAAGTTACTGGCCGCAAACACGGCGACGGGGCCCAGGCCGATCATGCGCAAGCGCAAGTCAGGACGCGGCGGCACGCGGTCAGGCAGCGGGCTGTCGATGCGCGCATCCGTCCACGAGCCTTCACGCAGCAAGCCGGCGAACAGTTTCAGCTGACCGACCGTGCGGCCACGTTCGCCTTCCAGGCGCGCGCGCGGCAAGCCGCTTTCCGTCATGGCGCGCACGATCAGGTCGTCGCCCAGTTCGAGGATTTGCGCGGCAATGGTGTCGAGGAAATCGGCGCGTTCCGCATCCGTGGTGGCGCGGAACGGGTCGAACGCGGCTTGCGCCAGGCGGCAGGCTGTGTCGATTTGCGCTACGTCAACCATATGGAAAGCGGGCGCGATGTGCGCGCGCGCGGCCGGATCCCAGGCTTGGAAGGAGCCGCCATTGCCCTGGACGGCAACGCCGCCGATCAATGCATCACCGGTGATATTGAAACTCATAATGTGCTCACTTTCGCAAATTCGGTTGGGAAGACGTCGAGGCGGTTGCGCAAGGCAGGGCCAAAGGCCGGCGCTTCGATTTCAAAGGTTTCGCCCGGCGCCACGCTCACGCCATCGGCAAAGCTCAGGGTGGCCGTACCGAAGAAGTGCACATGCACGTCGCCAGGGCGCTTGAACAGCGGATACTTGAAGTGGTGGTGTTCCAGGTTGGCAATCGTGTGCGACATATTCTCTTCGCCGCTGACAAACGCCTTTTCCCAGCGCACATTGCCAGCCGCATCGAGCACGCGCGAGGCGCCGGCGATGTGCGCGGGCAATTCACCCACCAGCAGGGCCGGCCCGACGCTGCAGGCACGCAGTTTCGAGTGGGCCAGGTACAGATAGTTCTGGCGTTCCGTGATGTGGTCCGAGAATTCATTGCCGATGGCGTAGCCGACGCGGTAGGGCTGGCCATCGTCGCCGATCACGTACAGGCCGGCGATTTCCGGCTCTTCGCCGCCATCGAGGGCAAAGTCCGGCATGCGCAGCGGCTGGCCGCCGGCGCGCACGATGGAGCCGTCGCCTTTATAGAACCATTCCGGCTGGGCGCCGGCCGTGCCAGCGGCAGGCTTGCCGCCTTCCACGCCCAGGCGGAACATTTTCATGGAGTCGCTCAAAGACTCGGCGTCGCCGCCGATCTTCTTGTGCATGGCGTCGCGCGCGCCGGCGCTGCCCAGGTGGGTCAGGCCCGTGCCCGTCACGTAGCAGTGCGCTTCGTCCGCGTGGTCCAGCGGCGGCAGCACACGGCCGCCGGCGGCCACGTCCGCATAGGAATGCGTGGTGTTGCCGACAGTAGCATTGACCAGTTCCGCCAGGCTGACCTTCTTGCGGATGGCGTCTTGCGCCAGCGCATACGTCGTGTTGTAGCCTTCGATGACGCGGATCTGGTCATCTTGCAGCAGGCCGACCAGGCGGCCGCCGTGTTCATTCGTAAATTGCAGCAACAGCATGGGATTCTCCGCTTAGTGTGAGTGGCGCGGCACGGCGGAACCGCGATTGCCGACCAGGAAGTCGAAATCGCAGCCTTCATCGGCCTGCAACACGTGTTCGATGTACAGCTGCTGGTAGCCGCTCTTCGGCCCGGGCGCGCTGCCCAGTTCGCGGGCCGCCAGGCGCTCGGCGATTTCCGCGTCGCTGATGTCGATATTCAGGCTGCCGTTGTGGCAATCGAGGGCGATCATGTCGCCATCGCGCACGATACCCAGCGGGCCGCCCGCCATCGCTTCCGGCGCCACGTGCAAGACGACGGTGCCGTAGGCGGTACCGCTCATGCGCGCATCCGAGATGCGCACCATGTCGGTGATGCCTTGCGCCAGCAGTTTCGGCGGCAAGCCCATGTTGCCCACTTCAGCCATGCCCGGATAGCCTTTCGGACCGCAGTTCTTCATCACCAGCACGGAGTTCGCATCCACATCCAGATCCGGATCAACGATGCGGGCCTTGTAATGCTCGAAATCTTCGAACACGACAGCCTTGCCGCGGTGCTGCATCAGGTGCGGCGAAGCTGCCGACGGTTTCAGCACGGCGCCGCGCGGCGCCAGGTTGCCGCGCAGCACGCAGATGCCGCCATCGGCCAGCAGCGGGTTGTCCAGGGTGCGCACCACTTCATCGTTGTAGATCGGCGCTTCGACGCAGTTGTCCCACAGCGACTTGCCGTTGACGGTCAGCGCATTCTTGTGCGGCAGCAAGTCGCCCTCGCCCAGGCGGCGTATCACGGCCGGCAAGCCGCCCGCATAGTAAAACTCTTCCATCAGGAAACGGCCCGACGGCAGCAGGTCGACGATGGTCGGCGTGCCGCGGCCTACCTTGGTCCAGTCTTCCAGCTCCAGCGGCACGCCGATGCGGCCGGCAATCGCTTTCAAATGGATCACGGCATTGGTCGAGCCGCCGATGGCGGCGTTGACCTTGATGGCGTTTTCAAACGCTTCGCGCGTCAGCACTTTCGACAGGCGCAGGTCTTCGTGCACCATTTCGACGATGCGGATGCCCGACATATGCGCCAGCACGTAGCGGCGCGAATCGACGGCGGGGATGGCGGCATTGTGCGGCAGCGACGTGCCCAGCGCTTCGGCCATGCTGGCCATGGTCGAGGCCGTACCCATGGTGTTGCAGGTACCGGCCGAGCGCGACATGCCCGATTCAGCCGACATGAACTGGTGCAAGGTGATGGAACCGGCCTTCATCTGCTCGTGCAGCTGCCACACGGCCGTGCCGGAACCGATATCCTTGCCATTGAGCTTGCCGTTCAGCATGGGGCCGCCGCTGACGACGATGGTGGGGATGTCGACGCTGGCCGCGCCCATCAGCAGCGCTGGCGTGGTCTTGTCGCAGCCGACCAGCAGCACGACGGCGTCCATCGGATTGCCGCGGATCGATTCTTCCACATCCATCGAGGCCAGGTTGCGCGTCAGCATGGCCGTCGGGCGCAAATTCGATTCGCCATTCGAGAAGACGGGGAATTCCACGGGGAAACCGCCCGCTTCCAGGATGCCGCGCTTGACGTGTTCGGCCAACTGACGGAAATGGGCGTTGCAGGGAGTCAGTTCGGACCAGGTATTGCAGATGCCGATGATCGGCTTGCCGTGAAACTCGTGGTCAGGTATGCCCTGGTTTTTCATCCAGCTGCGGTACATGAAGCCGTTCTTGTCCTGCGAGCCGAACCACTCGGCAGAGCGCAGGGCAACCTTCTTTTTTGTCTCAGACATGCCATTCTCCTGGTTGTGCTATGCCGGATCTAATGTCGTCGGCCCGGGCAGCGATGTTGGAATACTAAAGAATCCTGCCATGCCTTTCCAATCAATTTTTAATGCGTTCCGATATCGAAAACGGTATCAGCATCCCCCAATGAAAACGCCCTGCGCGCACGTGGCGGCAGGGCGCAGGCTGTTTTGGCCGGTGTGCCTACTCGGCGGAAAAGCGATACACGGTTTGCGTCCGATACTCCTGACCCGGCCGCAAAATCGTACTGGGGAAGTGGGACTGGTTCGGCGAATCCGGGAAATGCTGGGTTTCCAGGCATAGCGCGCCGCGATAACTGTTGGCGCGCAGCTTGCCGGGCTGGCTGCCGTCGAGGAAATTGCCCGAATAAAACTGGACACCGGGCTCCTGCGTGTACACCTGCATCACCCTGCCCGACTGCGGATCGCGCACGGTGGCGGCCAGCTTCAGCCCTTGCTCCGCCTGTTGATTCAGCACAAAGTTATGGTCATAGCCACGGCCGATGCCCAACTGCTCATGCGGCAGGGCGATGCTGTCGCCGATGATGCTGCTCTGGCGCAAATCGAACGGCGTGCCGGCCACGTCCGCCAGCTCACCCGTGGGGATCGACCCCGCGTCCACGGGCAGGTAGCGGTCCGCGTTGATGGACAGCGCGTGGCCGAGGATATCGCCCTGCCCCGCCAGATTAAAATAGCTGTGGTTGGTCAAGTTGACGGGCGTGGCCTGGTCCGTGACGGCATGGTAGCGCAGGCTCAGCGCATTGTCGTTGTCCAGTTCGTACACGACGGTCACGTCCAGCTTGCCCGGATAGCCATCTTCGCCGTGCGGGCTGCTGCGCGTGAACGTGACGCCGGCGGCATCGTTCCGCGTGAACGGCTCGGCCTGCCACATGACCTGGTGAAAGCCCTGATTGCCACCATGCAAGTGGTTTGGCGCATTGTTGACGGCCAGCTGGTAATCCTTGCCGTCGAGGCTGAAACGTCCCTCGGCAATGCGGTTGCCGAAGCGGCCGATGACGGCGCCCAGGAAAGCGCCATTGGCCAGATAGGGTTCGAGGCGCTCGAAACCGAGCACCACGTCGGCCAATGTGCCGTCGCGGTCCGGCACGTGGATTTCGCTGATGATGGCGCCAAAGTCGAGCACCTTGACTTGCATGCCCTGGCGGTTTGTCAGGGTAAATACGCTGACGTGCTGGCCATCGGGCAGGATGCCGAACGGCGCTTGCGTCACTGAAACAGAATCAACTGGGGTCATGGCGTCGGGTCCGTAACGTTACAGGGTCGATGAGCGGCCAAACACGGGCATGCCTTGCGCATCCCAGCGCAGCGGTTTGACAAACGTGTGGCGATCCGGGTTCCACAGCGGGTCGCCGACGATTTCCGTGTAGGTGCGGGCATGGTACACCAGCAATACGCCGTCGCCGTCGTCGGCCGTCGTGAAGCTGTTATGACCAGGGCCGTAGATGCCGTGCTCATAGCAGGTGGCAAACACGGGCTCGGGCGACTTGCTCCACGAAAACGGATCGAGCAAGTCGGCGGACGCGTCGGCCCACAGCAGCCCCATCGCGTAGTTTTCATCGGTGGCGCTGGCCGAATAGCTGATGAAGATCTTGCCATTGCGCTTCAGCACGGACGGTCCCTCGTTGACCCAGAAGCCGCGGATTTCCCAGTCGAATTCCGGTTTGCTCAGCATCACGGGTGGGCCGGCCAGCTGCCACGGCGTGGCCATCGGCGCGATGTACAGGTTGGAATTGCCTTCGATGGCGACATCTTTCTGCGCCCACAGGTAATACAGCACGCCGTCGTGCTCGAACGTGGTGGCGTCCAGGCAAAAGGTGTCGATGCCCGTGTCGATCTGCCCCATGAATTCCCACTCGCCTTCGAGCGGATTGGCGTTGGTATTGCGGATCGCATACATGCGGTGCTGAAACAATTTATGTTTGATCTCGCGGCTCGGCGCGGCGGCGAAATACACATACCAGGCGCCCTGGTTGAAGTGCAGTTCCGGCGCCCATACCAGTTCGCTGTACGGCCCCGTTTCCGGCTTGTGCCACACGTCAACCGTTTGCGCGTCCGCCAGGCCGGCGATGCTGTCGGCGCGGCGCAGCTCGATGCGGTCGTACTGCGGCACGGAGGCCGTAAAGTAATAATAGCCGTCGCTGTGGCGGGTGATATGCGGGTCGGCGCGCTGTTCGATCAGCGGTTTCAAGACGTCTGCCATGTTGCTTGCTCCATTCAGTTATTCTTACGCGGCGACAAAACCGCGCTTGTGCATCTCTACCTTCACGCCGCTGTAGTACGCATCGCTGATGCGGTACTTGAACATCAGCAAGCCCATCAACAAGTGGAAAAAGCCGGGGATGATCGACAGCATCAGGGCGATGCCGTTCAGGGCGAATTGCGTTTGCTCATGGTTGGGCTGGTAGTCGAAATACGCGAGCAGCACGCCCACCAAGCCACCCGCCACCGCCATGCCCGCCTTCTGGCAGACGGAAATGCCGCCAAAGGCGAAGCCGGAGACGCGCTTGCCCGTCTTGACTTGACCGTAATCAATGGTTTCCGCGATGGCCGACCAGAACACGGGCGCATGCAAGTCCACCACGAAGGACAGCAGGAAATACAGGGCGAAGGCCAGCACGGTGTCGCTCGGCTTTACAAAGAAATAGATCGCCAGGCTGATCAGCGCGACGCCGATCTGCGTGTAGCGGAACAGTTTCACCTTGCAATAGAACTTGGTGATCCAGGTCGAGGCGATCATGGCCAGGATGGCGGCCACCACGCCCGTCGTGAGGAAGGCGGCCACCGTTTCCGTGCTGCCGCCCAGATAGTATTTCGCGTAATAAATGGCGACGGAACCGCGCACCACATAGCCGATGGTGCCCGTGACGCACACGCCGCACAGCACCAGCCACTGGTCGTTCTGCAGCAGCACCTTCAATTGCGCCAGCAGCGATTGCTTTTCCACCACGTGCACGACGCGCTCGGTGGTGGAGAAATAGCAGAACAGGAACAGGGCCACACCCATGACGGCCATCACGGCCATGGCCGCCTGGTAGCCGACGGCCGGGTTGCCGCCGCCCCAGCGCTGCGACAGGACCGGCACGACGATGGTCACCATGAAGGCGCCGATCTTGGCGAAGAACAGGCGGTAGCCGTTGGCCGACAGGCGGTCCTGCGGGTCGCTGGTCAAGCCGCTGATCAGGGAAATATACGGGATGCCCACGCCGGCCGTCATGATGGTCATCAGGATATACGTGGAATATGCCCAGATCAGCTTGGCGTCATACTGCCATTCGGGCGTGCTGAAGACAAAGAAGACGCTAACGCCATACGGCACGGCCAGCCACAGCAGGTACGGCCGGTAGCGTCCCGAGGCAAAGCTGTAGCGGTCGGTGATCTGGCCCATGACCAGGTCGGCGATGGCGCCGATGACTTTCACGGCCACGAACAGCAGGGCCAGGTCGGTGGTTTTCAAGCCATAGATATCGGTATAGAAAAAGGTGATGATCAGCATCATCGACGAAATGACGACATTGAGCGCCATGTCGCCGGCGCCGAAGCCGACCTTTTCAACGGTGGATAATTTTTGCGTCTCCATGCTTTCCGTCCATTCTTTTTATGATGAATCGTGCGTGACTGTCCAACTGACAGGGGCGTTGCCGGCCGAAACCATGGCAACGCCCTTGATTGTTTACTGTGCGATCAACTTACATTTTCCAGCGTAAAGAGAGGCCAACTGTCCGGTCATAGCGGCGCGTATCGCGCGCATACACGCCCGGTTCGTTCCAGTAATCCTTGAACTTGGTGTCCAGCAAGTTATTGCCATCGAGGGTCACCGTGAACTGGTCGTTGATCTTGTACGACAGCGAACCGTCGAGCTGGGCCGTCGGCGCCACTTTCAAGTCCAGGCCGGGGCCGCCCTGGTTGTAGCTGTCGATGAATTTCGAGCGCCAGTTGTAGGCCAGGCGGCCCGACCACGCATCTTTTTCGTACAGCAGCACCAGGTTGTAGGCGTAGCGCGACACGCCCGTGATGGCATGGCTGCCCGTCTCGTCGTCGGTGGTCCCGCTCATGTAGGTGCCGTTCGCCTGCAAGCCCAGGCCGCTCAACAGTCCCGGCAAGCCGTCATAGAACTGCTGGTAGCCAATTTCCAGGCCCTGCAGCTTGCCGGCGGCCGTGTTGTACGGGCGGTCCACGTCATAGGTCTTGCCACCGATGGTTTCGCTGGAAATGCGTTGCTGGATATAGCCGTCGAACTTGTGGTGGAACACGGTGGCCGTCACGGAACCGGCTGGCGCGAAATACCATTCCAGTGCCGCGTCAACATTGTCGCCCGTCACCGGTTTCAAGTTCGGATTGCCGCCCGCGCCCGTCGCTTTCACCGTTTCCGTCGAGTTGACCAGGGCCACGCCCGGGTTCAGCTGGGAAAAGCCCGGACGGCTGATGGTGCGGCCGGCAGCGAAGCGGCCGACCAGGTCGGCGCGCAGCTTGATTTTCAGGGCCACGCTCGGCAGCACGTCGGTGCTGGCCGTGTCGCTGATGACGGGCGTGTAGACGCCATCTTGCGAACTGTTGCCTTGCAGGCTTTGCTCGGTACGCACGACGCGCACGCCCAGGGTGCCATCGACAGGATAGGCGCCCAGCTTGAAGGCGATCTTCGCCTTGGTATAGATGGAATACGTCTTTTCCGTGTCCTTGAAGAACGAACCCGGGTCCATGGCGCGCGCCGCGCTGCTGCCCGTGACGGCTTCGCGGATGGTGCCCGTGTTATTGAGCAGGAAGCTGGCGCACGGCGTGTACCACTGCTTCAAACCATAGTCGGGGCCGCCGCTGGACATCGGTTCCGACAGACAATTAAGGCCCGGAATCGACGTCACGCTCTGGCGGCCAAACGGAAACGCTGCGCCGGACACGTCCGGTGCTTCCGCATTGCCCTCGAAACTCTTGATCGATTCGGCTTCGCGCTTCACGCCGCGCAGGCCGACGCTGATTTCCTTGAAGATGCCGCCGGCACTGGGCGTGTACGCCAGGTCGGCGCGCAAGTCGTTCGAGCTGCCCTGGTCACGGCCGTAGCGGTCGAAAAAGCCCTTCAGATAGTAATTCGACGGGTCTTGCAAATCGATGCCCGTGTAGTCGACGTGCAAGGTGCCATTCTGGTTGGTATTGATGCGGGCATTCGGCACGACGGTAATCGCATCGAGAATCGGGTTGCGCCAGGCATAGGTACTTTTGGTGCTGGCCACTTCCGACGTGAAACGCCATTCCGGGTTGATATCCCACAAGCCACCGACGGCAAATTGATGCGTCTTCGTCTGGTTCTTGTTCGCCTGCGTCGACATGATGGTGTTGACGTTGGTGGAAGTGAGCGTTTGCAGCTGGTCGGTGCCGGGAATTTTTGTAGCCGACACGGGCGTGCCCCACCATGGCAAGCCGACAAAGTAGTCGGACTCGGCATCGAGCAGGAAACGCGTGGCCATGCCTTCCGCGTACAGCTCGACGTCGGCGTTCGGACGCCATTGCAGCACGGCATTGGCGGTGCTGCGGCGGCGGTCGCCCTTGATCGGCAGCAAGCCCACCTGGTCCGGCCCCGTCAAACCGGGCAACAGGAAACTTTTATCCACGGGCGCCGTATTGAATGCGCGTTCTTCGTGGTAACGGTGCTGCTGCTGCGACAAGCCCAGCAGCGCGCCCACTTCGCCGATACCCGTCTTCCAGCGGTTAGCCACCATGCCGCTGATGTTCGGGTCCGTGGCTTTCGATTTGTCGCTGTAGACGGCGCGCGTGTTGACGCTGGCCGTGAACTCCTTGAAGTCAAACGGGCGGTTGGTGCGCACGTCAATGATGCCGGCCACGCCGCCTTCGACCTGGTCCGCGCCCTGCGATTTGTACACGTCCACGCGCTGCAGCATGGTGGCGGGAATGTCGGCCAGGTTGACGTAGCGCCCCGTGGTGGTAAACAGTTCGCGGCCATTGAGCAGGGTCGTGACATCGCGCAAGCCGCGAATCATGACGGCACTGGCTTCACCCGAATCGCGGCGGATCTGGATGCCGGAAATGCGCGCCAGGGTTTCGGCTACATTGTTATCAGGGAATTTGCCGATGTCGTCGGCCACGATGGAATCGATGACCTGGTCCGAACGCATCTTGATCTGCTGCGAATTTTGCGCCGAACGGCGCACGCCGCTGACGGTCACGACCGACACTTCCGCAGCAGGCTCGGCACTGGCATCGGCCACCACCGCCTCCTGCGCCCATACCGAAGCCGTGCTCAGCAAGCCAATACCGGCCAATGCCGCAACGGCTGCCTTCAAGATGAATGGACGAGGGGAAGTGGCCGCGAGCGGGCCGGTGGCGTTGCGCATCATGAATCTCCAGATATTGTATTGATATTTTTTGTGCTGCTTGCATGTCGTTCGCATGCTCGGCGTTTATCTTAGGGGCTGGGCGATAATCTCTCCAATCAATTTTTCCACTGTTTCGATATCAATTTTGATATCGGCGGTTAGCGGACTTTGGAGGTTGCAAACGGACAACGGCAGGGGCGTCAGGGGCGTTTTCGGAAGGTGGCGCACAAAAAAGTGGCAGTATCGACATGTGGCGGCACACGGTGCCAATGGCGAGCAGAAACAGTCGCGTGCCGAGGCAAGCGTCGTTCTCGCACGAAGGTGTGGAGGTATTGGATTCGCACGCTGCGCAGCGTCACATTCCCTGCCGGGTTGAAATCACAGTGGAGAACACGGCATGCAGCCGCATGGCAATGCTGGCTGGATAAAACGGGAGTCTTGATTTGTCTGGTGCGGCTGGCGGGGATCGAACCCACGACCCTTGGCTTCGGAGGCCAATACTCTATCCACTGAGCTACAGCCGCGTAGGGGGAATTTCTGAAGTGATGCGAAGGATACCGTTTTTCTTTACCTACGTCTACGGAAACTGTCGTATCGCTGGCAATTGCATGTCACTGCTCAATTTTTGTGCCTATAATTGTGGGTTTCATAAAGGTTTACATCCAGGCATGTAAAAATGCTACCTTACACGGCCATCAGTTTCAAATCTGGACTAAGGACATCATGAGCGACGCACATAACGAACAACAATCAGCGATCAAAACGCCTAAACAATTGCTTGCCGCCGTAGCTGGCTTCTTCCTCATCACCGTCATCGGCATCATCCTGCTGGTGCAGTTCGTCACGGCGCAAAAACTGACGGGCGCCGGTACGGACAGCCAGTCGCCGGAAGCCATTGCCGAGCGCTTGAGTCCGGTTGCCAATGCCGGCTTCACCTTCAAGGATGCCAGCGGTCCGAAAGTGCTGCAAAGCGGCGAAGCCGTCTACACGGCGACCTGCGTGGCTTGCCATGGCGCCGGCGTGGCCGGTGCGCCGAAGTTTGGCGATGCGGGCGGCTGGTCGGCACGCCTGGCCCAGGGCTACGATACGGTCCTGAAACACGCCATCGAAGGCTTGCGCGCGATGCCGGCCAAGGGCGGCAATCCCGACCTCGACGATGTGGAAGTGGCGCGCGCCGTTGTCTACATTGCCAATGCGTCGGGCGGCAAGTTCAAGGAACCGGAAGTGCCGGCACCAGCCGCTGCCGCTGACGGCGCTGCCGCACCAGCCGCGGAGCCTGCCAAGTAAGCAGCTCGCAGTAGCAAGGAACCGCCCGGATGGGCGGTTTTTTTTTACCCGCAGTTTGCGCCAGATCACACGGCGTAAAAAAGCCGCCCGGCTTGATGCGGGGCGGCTCGGTGCTAGCGCGTCAGAACTGCTGTTACCACATGATGACGCGGTCTTTCGGTGGCAGATACATCTTGTCGCCCGGTTTCACGTCGAAGGCCTGGTAGAAGCCGGGCTGGTTGCGCATGGTGCCGTTGGCGCGGAACTGGCCTGGCGAGTGCGGGTCCGTTTTCAGCAAGACCAGTTGCTGCGCTTCGCGCATCTTCATGCGCCAGACCTGGGCAAAGCCCGCATAAAAACGCTGCTCGCCCGTGAAGCCGTCGATGACGGGAGCTTGCTTGCCGTTCAGCGACAATTTGTACGCCTTATACGCAATTGCCACGCCGGAATTGTCGGCGATGTTTTCGCCCAGGGTCAGTTCGCCGTTGACGAAGTGGCCCTTGACGGGGCTGAAGCTGTTGTACTGCGCCACCAATTGCTTGGTTTTCTTGGCGAAGTTTTTATGGTCGGCCTTGGTCCACCAGTCGCGCAGGTTGCCGTCGCCGTCGTACTGGGCGCCCTGGTCGTCGAAGCCGTGGCTGATTTCATGGCCGATGACGCCGCCGATGGCGCCATAGTTGACGGCGTCGTCCGCGTTGGCGTCGAAGAACGGCGCTTGCAGGATGGCGGCCGGGAAGACGATTTCGTTCAGCTCAGGGTTGTAATAGGCGTTCACGGTCTGCGGCGTCATGCCCCACTCGTCGCGATCGATGGGCTGGCCCAGCTTGTTCAATTCGCGGTTGTAGTTGAGCAGGTGCGAACGCTGGATGTTGCCGATCAAATCGTCCGGCGCCACCGTCAGGCCCGAGTAATCGCGCCATTTGTTCGGATAGCCAATCTTGGTGGTGAACTTGGCCAGCTTGATCTGCGCCTGTTTCTTGGTGACAGGGCTCATCCAGTCGAGCTTGTCGATGCTTTGCTTGTAGGCCGTCATCAGGTTTTTCACCAGCGCTTCCATGCGCACCTTGCGTTCGGCCGGGAAATACTGCTCCACGTACAGCTGGCCCACGGCTTCGCCCAGCGCGCCTTCGACGGCGCCCACGCCGCGTTTCCAGCGCGGACGCATTTCCGTCACGCCCGTCAGGGTGGTGCCATAGAAGGCGAAGTTTTCATCGACATACGCTTTCGGCAGGTAGCCGGCGTTAGCGTGCAGCAAATGCCACTGGAAATATGCTTTCCACGTCTCCAGCGGCGTCTTGTTGGCGATCTCGGCAAAACCCTTCAGGTAGCTGGGCTGGCTGACGATCACGTAATTGACCTTGCCGGCAATGCCCGTGTCCTTCAGGTAGCGAGCCCAGTCGTAGCCTGGCGCCACGGCGGCCAGTTTCGCCAGTTCCACCTTGTTGTAGGTCTTGACGGGGTCGCGGTTCTGCACATTGCTCCATTGCGCCTTGGCCAGTTCCGTTTCCAGCGCCACAATGGCTTTCGCATTGGCGGCAGCGTTCGCGTCGCCGGCCAGGCTCAGCATTTTTTCCACGTGGGCCAAGTATTTGGCGCGCGTGTCGGCCTTGCCTGCTTCCAGGTAGTAGTCGCGGTCAGGCAAGCCCAGGCCGCTCTGCACGATGTCGGCCACGTATTTGGTGGAATCCTTGGCGTCCTGATGGATGCCGAAGTCGTAAGGCGAGGTCACGCCCAGCTTGCTGAAATGGGCGATTACGGCCGGCAATTCCGCCTTGTCCTGCAGCGCGGCGATCTTCGCCAGCTCCGCATTCAAGGGGGTCAGGCCCAGGCTTTCCAGCTTGGCTTCATCCATGAAGCTGTTATAGAAATCACCGATCTTCTGGGCATTCGAACCGGCCGCGCGGGCCTTGTCGGCGGCAGCGCCTTCGACGATGCCGCGCAGCTGCGTTTGCGTATCGTCGGCCAGCTTGGCAAAACTGCCCCAGCTCGACTTGTCGGCAGGAATCACGGTTTCCGCCAGCCATTTGCCATTCAGGTGCTGGAACAGATCGTCCTGCGCGCGCACGGCAGGATCGACGTATTCGACGGCGATGCCGGACGTCAGCGCCGCAGCCGCAACGGCCGTGGCGGGAGCGGCGGCGGTTTTCTTGGCCGCATCAGCGGCGCCAGCCATGCCGGACACGCCGGCCAGCAAACTCAGGGTCAATGCACTTAACAAATAACGATTCACGGTTGTCCTCAATATTGTATTGTGTGGAATATAAGGGTCAGAAGGCCCAAGGCTTCTGGCCCGGTTTTTGACTGTAGCATACCGGCCGAAACGACAGAAAGAACTTTGGCCAGAATGCAAAAAAGACCACGCAAGGTGGTCTCTTTTGTTGTTACAGGATTACGCTTTCATCGAGGCAGGGCTTACCAGATGATCACACGGTTTTCCGGCGCGACATACATCTTGTCGCCCGGTTTCACGCCAAACGCTTCGTAGAAGCCAGGCTGGTTGACCATGGTGCCGTTGGCGCGGTACTGGCCCGGCGAATGCGGGTCGGTCTTGATCTGCACGATCTGCTGCGCTTCGCGCATCTTGCTGCGCCATACCTGGCCAAAGCCCATGTAGAAGCGCTGGTCGCCCGTCAAGCCGTCCAGCACGGGCGCCGGCTTGCCGCCCAGCGAGATTTTATAGGCCTTGTAGGCGATCGCCACGCCCGAGTTGTCGGCGATGTTCTCGCCCAGGGTCAGGGCGCCGTTGACGTGGTAGCCCGGCAAGGGGCTGTAACCGTCATATTGCTTGGTCAGCGCGTCGGCCTTGGCGGCGAAATTCTTGCGGTCGGCCGGGGTCCACCAGTCGCGCAGGTTGCCGTCGCCATCGGACTGGCTGCCCTTGTCGTCGAAGCCGTGGCTGATTTCATGGCCGATGACGGCACCGATGGCGCCATAGTTGACGGCGTCGTCCGCGTTGGCGTCAAAGAACGGCGGCTGCAGGATGGACGCGGGGAAGACGATTTCATTCATCGTCGAGCTGTAATAGGCGTTCACCGTTTGCGGCGTCATGCCCCACTCTTCGCGGTCGATCGGCTTGCCCAGCTTGGCCACCTGGCGGGCGGAACCGAAGTTGGCGGCGCGCATCATGTTGCCCACCAGGTCGCCCTGGACGATTTGCAGCTTCGTGTAATCGCGCCATTTGTTCGGATACGCGATCTTCGGCGTGAACTTGGCCAGCTTGGCTTGCGCTTCCTTCTTGGTTTCCGGGCTCATCCAGTCCAGGGTGTCGATGCTGTCCTTGTAGGCGGCCAGCACGTTCTTCACCAGCTCCTGCATGTGCGCCTTGCGCTCCGCCGGGAAGTATTGCGCGACATACAGTTTGCCGACGGCTTCGCCCAGCACGCCTTCGACAGCGCCCACGCCACGCTTCCAGCGCGGCTGGTTTTCCGTCACGCCGCTGAGCACCGTGCCGTAGAAGGCAAAGCTTTCATCGACAAAATTTTTCGACAGGTAGCTGGCATAGCTGCGCAGCAACTGCCATTCGAAATACGCTTTCAGGGTATCCAGGTCGGCAGACGCGAGCACCTTGTTGTAGCCGGCCAGGTAGCTCGGCTGGTTGACGATGACGTAGTCGACCTTGTTGGCGATGCCCAGGGCGGCCAGGCCGGACTTCAGGTCGTAGCCCGGCGTCAGGTCGTTCAGCTTGTTGATGTCGGTCTTGTTGTAGCGTTTGACGGGGTCGCGGTTCTCGACCTTGGTCCATTGCACTTCGGCCAGGGCCGTTTCCAGCGCAACGACAGCCTTGGCGCGGACGGCGGCGTTCTTGTCGCCCGCCATGGCCAGCATTTTTTCCACATGCGCCTGGTATTTTTCCTTGACGCCAGCCTGCTTGGCTTCCAGGTAGTAGTCGCGGTCCGGCATGCCCAGGCCGCTTTGGCTCACATATGCCGCATATTTCGTCGAGGCGCGCGCATCCTGGCCCACGTAGACGGCGTACGGGGTCGACACGCCCGTCTGGCTCAGGTGAGCGATCAGGGCCGGCACGCCCTTCTTGTCGCGCAGCGAGCGGATGCGGTTCAGTTCGCCGGCCAGCGGCTTCGTGCCCAGCGACTCGAGCTTGGCTTCATCCATGTAGCTGGCGTACAGGTCGCTGATTTTCTGCGCTTCGGAACCGGCTTTCCTGTTCTTGTCCTTTTGCGTGGCTTCGATGATGCCGCGCAACTGTGGCGTGGTGTCATCGCGCAGCTTGGCGAACGAACCCCAGCTCGACTTGTCGGCAGGAATCTCGGCCGTGGCCAGCCACTTGCCGTTCAAATGGGTGAAGAAATCGTCCTGCACGCGCACGGCGGGGTCGATGTACTGCACATCGATACCGGAAACGACGCCGGCGGTGGCAGGTGCGGAAGGTGCGACGCCGGGCGCCACGGTCGGGGCGGCAGCGGCGGATACGGGTTCGGCGGCATGGGCAAACGCAGCCAACAGGGTCAGGGTCAGACTGCTCAAGAGATAGCGATTCACGGATTGTCCTTATGGGGCATGTCAAAAAGACCGGGCGGATGGCTTCGGGCGGATAGCCTGCCGCGCCAGGCGCTGCAGGAATGTAGCACGCGAGCATGCCTTTTGGCCATCCTTGCCCCTTGGTTGCCCCCCAGCGCCTGCCCCCTGCTTACCCTCAGTTGCCGGGCAGCGTCATGCCCGCGCCCCCGCTGCCCATGCTCACGCCCGCGCCTCCCATGCCGCCCATTCCCCCCTTGCCGCCCTTGCGCCCGCCGTGCTCGCCACCGGGCGCGCCGCGCGATTCGCTGCGGGGCGCGGCGGCGTCCATCACGCGCGCCATCTGGCCGGCGATGAACTGGGCCACCATCTGGCGCTGGTTCTCGTCGAGGGCATCGTTGACGCTCAGCCACCATTCGCGCAACTGCTTTTCTTCGGCCAGGCTCTGCGTGCTTTCCGTGTCCAGGCCGGCGAGCAGGTCGCGCAACTCCAGCCGCGGCGCCTGCAAACCCTGCGTCACGCCCGCTTGCAGGCGTTCGCGGCGCGCCTTGCGTTCGCGCAACAGCTGGCGCGATTTCCCTTCCACCTGCTGCCACAAGGTGGTTTGATTCGCATTGAGCTTCAATTCCGTCTTGAAATCGGGCGCCATCGGCAACAAGTCTTCCAGGCGCATCTCGGCAATCGGCACGGCCGAGGCGGTCAAGGCGGTGGTGCCCAGCAGCAAGGCCAGGCCGAGACGGCGCACGGCAGGGGAAAAGGTCAACGAGGTCATTGGGGCTCCGGATAAAAAAAAGCCTGCGTCCGCAGACGCAGGCAAAACCACTTCGGGTCGAGAATGCGAGTCCACTATAGGGCCGCCGCACACGCTTTTTTTCGACTCTTACAAATGCTTACTCCCCTCAAGAGTAACTATACATCGCATACAAAACCGCAACATATGGCAAGCTGACAGCCCCGTTTTCGCGCGTAGACTGGGCCCAGGCATGCTTTTTCCACGGCCGGCCCACGCCGGCAGAGATTCAGGTCTATACTTTCAGGAAAGCGCCGCTCCACGGGGACTGGCGCTTGTGCAAGACACGCTAGCTGCAAAGGTGCAATGATGGGCAAACTCAAAAATACCGGCTTGATCGGCCTGGGCGTGGTGGCCGGCGTCGCCGTGTCGCTGCAATTTTCCGCCATGGCGCAAAAAACCGTCGAGCCGCCCCTGCCGCTGGAAGAGCTGCGTCAGCTGGCCGACGTATTTGGCCTGATCAAGTCCGATTACGTCGAGCCGGTGGAAGACAAGAAACTGCTGGAAGACGCCATTTCCGGCATGGTCGCCTCGCTCGACCCCCATTCCGCCTACCTGGACAAGAAAGCCTACGCCGAGCTGCGCGAAGGCTCCGAAGGCAAGTTCGTCGGCCTGGGCATTGAAATCGGCCTCAGCGAAGACGGCTACATCAAGATCGTCTCGCCCATCGAAGATTCTCCCGCCTACCGCGCCGGCATCAAGGCTGGCGATCTGATCACCCGCCTCGATGGCCAGCCCGTGAAAGGCGTCAGCCTGGACGACAACGTCAAGCGCATGCGCGGCGAACCGGGCACCAAGGTGTCGCTGACGATTGCCCGCAAGGATGAACCGCAGCCGCTGGCCTTCACCATCACGCGCGAGGAAATCCATCAGAAGAGCGTGAAGGCGAAGATCGTCGAGCCTGGCTACGCCTGGCTGCGCGTGTCGCAATTCCAGGAACCGACCGTCGACGACATGGCCGCGCAGATCACGGCGTTATACCAGCAAGACCCGAACATCAAGGGCATGGTGCTGGACCTGCGCAACGATCCGGGCGGCGTGCTGCAGGGCGCCATCGGCGTCTCGGCCGCCTTCCTGCCGAAGGACGCGGCCATCGTCTCGACGAATGGCCAGTTGCCGGATTCGAAACAGGTGTTCTACGGCCGCGCCGAATACTATACCTTCCGTTCGGAAGGCGATGCCCTGGCGAAATTGCCGGCCGCCATCAAGAAAGTGCCGCTGGTGGTGCTCGTCAACACGGGGTCGGCCTCGGCCTCGGAAATCGTCGCCGGCGCCCTGCAGGATTACAAGCGTGCCACCATCATCGGCACGCAGACCTTCGGCAAGGGTTCCGTGCAAACCATCCGCCAGCTGACAGCCGACACGGCCGTCAAGCTGACGACGGCCCGCTACTACACGCCGAACGGCCGCTCGATCCAGGCCAAGGGCATCGTGCCCGACCTGCTGGTCGATGAAAATGCGGACGGCGACGGCCTCAACGGCTTGCGCATCCGCGAAGCGGACCTGACCAAGCACCTGAGCAACGACCGCGACCAAGAAAGCTCCAAGGCCGCGCCCGTCAACGACGAGATGGAAGAGCAATTGCGCATCATCGCCCTGGAAAAGACCCGCAAGCCGCTGGAATTTGGCAGCAAGGACGATTTTCAATTGCACCAGGCGCTGAACCACCTGAAGGGCTTGCCGGTGCAGCTGGCCAAGGCCGAACCGGTGGTGGTGCAGGCCGACGTCAAGAAAGAACAGAAGAAATAAGCAGCAGCTCCAGCATCACAGGGGGGGCGCAATGCCCCCTGGTCACCCGTCCACGCGACAAAAATCAATCTTCCGCCACACATCCCCCCGCCCCGCAACACGAAACTCTCTACAGTCGAGCCCGTTTGTGTAAAATTTGCTTCACTTATCGGCATCGCGCCGATTGCCAAATTTGAAAGCTTAACCATGAAACAAGTCGTCATCAGCGGTACCGGACTGTACACGCCGCCATTTTCGATCTCCAACGAAGAGCTGGTCACCTGCTTCAATGCCTACGCTGAAAAGTTCAATGCCGACAACGCCGACGCGATCGCCGCGGGCACAGTGACGGCGCTGGACCTGTCGAGCGTGGCCTTCATCGAAAAGGCGTCCGGCATCAAGTCGCGCTTCGTGATGGAAAAGGAAGGCATCCTCGATCCGGCGCGCATGGTCTCGCGCATTGCGGAACGGGGCGATGACGAACTGTCCTTGCAGGCGGAAATGGCGGTTGCCGCCGCGCGCGACGCCTTGGCGCGCGCGGGCCGCACGCCAGCCGATATCGACATGGTACTGGTGGCTTGCAGCAATATGCAGCGCGCCTACCCGGCCATGGCCGTGGAAGTGCAGGACGCGCTGGGCATCGATGGTTATGGTTTTGACATGAACGTGGCGTGCTCGTCCGCCACCTTCGGCATCCAGCAAGCCGTGGCCGCCGTGCAAAGCGGCCAGGCGCGCGCCGTGCTGGTCCTGAATCCCGAAATCACCAGCGGCCACCTGAACTGGCGCGACCGCGACAGCCATTTCATTTTCGGCGACGCCTGCACGGCCATCGTCGTGGAAGCCAAGGACACGGCCGTATCCAGGCACCAGTTCGAGATCATCGGCACGGAACTCAAAACGCGCTTCTCTAACGCCATCCGCAACAATTTCGGCTTCCTCAACCGTTTTGACGAGTCCGGCGTGGGCCAGGCCGATAAATTGTTCCGCCAGCAAGGCCGCAAGGTCTTCAAGGAAGTGTGCCCGATGGCCGCCGAGATGATCAAGGCGACCCTGGCCAAGGCCGGCGTGGAAGTGGCGCAAGTCTCCCGCTACTGGCTGCACCAGGCTAACCTGAACATGAACCTGCTGATCGCGCGCCTGATCCTGGGCCGCGATGCGGAAGCGAACGAAGCGCCCGTGATCCTCGACACCTACGCCAACACCTCGTCGGCCGGTTCCATCATCGCCTTCCATAAGTATCAGGATGATATGGCGGCAGGCGCCACGGGCGTCATCTGCTCGTTCGGCGCCGGTTATTCCATCGGCTGCGTGATCGTGCGCAAGGTGTAAAGACACGGGGTGGCATAGGGTGGAATCCTTGAATTAGGAGAAGATCCGGGTGGATGACATGCGTTCGTGGCCACCTGGACGAAGATAGTGCACAGGTTTTTTGCAATAAAGCCGCAGGAAATTTTCCGGCAGGGGCTTTGATGCGTTTATACTTGGTCGCTGAGCAACATCTTTTTCCATCCGCACGTCCCATAAGGAACCCCACACGCATGCCCCATGACATCAGCCTGATCACCACCATCGCCGCCGCCCTCGGGTTCGGCCTCATCTTCGGCTTCATCGCCGCGCGCCTGAAACTGCCGGCCCTGGTCGGCTATCTGGCCGCCGGCATCATCATCGGACCGGCCACGCCCGGTTTTGTGGCGGATGCGGAAATAGCCGGACAATTGGCGGAAATCGGGGTGATGCTGATGATGTTCGGTGTCGGCCTGCACTTTTCCATCGAAGATTTGTGGGACGTGCGCAAGATCGCGCTGCCTGGCGCCATCCTGCAGATCGGCGTCGCCACGGCGATGGGCATGGGCCTGGCCCACTGGTGGGGCTGGACCCTCGGTGGCGGACTGATCTTCGGCTTGGCCCTGTCCGTGGCCAGTACCGTGGTGCTGCTGCGCGCGCTGGAAGAACGGGGCATCCTCGACTCGCTCAATGGGCGCATCGCCGTCGGCTGGCTGGTGGTGGAAGACCTCGTCACCGTGCTGGTGCTGGTGCTGCTGCCGGCGTTTGCCGGCGTGTTGGGCGGCAAAGTGGCGCCGGATGCCGAGGCTGTCAGCCTGTGGCAAACCCTGGCCATTACCCTGGGGCAAGTGGCCGGCTTCATCGTCTTCATGCTGGTGGTCGGCCGCAAGCTGTTCCCGTGGATTTTGTGGCAGGTGGCGCGCACCGGTTCGCGCGAGCTGTTCACCCTGTGCGTGATCGCCGCCGCCGTCGGCATCGCCTACGCTTCGACCAAGCTGTTCGGCGTGTCCTTCGCGCTGGGCGCCTTCTTCGCCGGCATGGTGCTGCGCGAATCCGAACTCAGCCACCGCGCCGCGGAAGAGTCGCTGCCCCTGCGCGACGCGTTTGCCGTGCTGTTCTTCGTTTCCGTCGGCATGCTGTTCGAGCCGAACATCCTCATCGAGAAGCCCCTGCAAGTGCTGGCCGTGTGCGCCATCATTATCTTCGGCAAGTCGATTGCCGCCTTCTTGCTCGTGATGGCGCTGCGCTATCCGCCGAAAACGGCCATCATCGTCTCGGCCAGCCTGGCGCAGATCGGTGAATTCTCGTTCATCCTGGCCGCCCTGGGCCTGTCGCTGGGCCTGATGCCGCAGGAAGGCCAAAGCCTGATCCTGGCCGGCGCCATCCTGTCGATTGCCTTGAATCCGCTCGTGTTCAGCATGGCCAAGCCGTTGCTGCGCGTGATGAGCAACAGCGATTTCGCGCGCAAGTTCGAACGCACCACCGACCCGCTGGCCGAGCTGCCGATGACGGTGCCGCAGGAAAAACTGTCGGGCCAGATCGTCCTGGTCGGCTATGGCCGCGTGGGCCGGCGCATCGCCGCCGCACTGATGGAACGGGGCATCCACTTCGTCGTGGCCGAGGAAAACCGCGAAATCGTCGACCAGCTGCGCAAGCAGGGCATCCCGGCCGTGGCCGGCAATGCGGGCGAACCGGCCGTGCTGATCCAGGCGCACATCACGCACGCCACCATGCTCGTCATCGCCACGCCCGATACCTTCCACGTGCGCGCCATGATCGAGACGGCGCGCGCGCTGAACCCCTCCATCATGACGGTGGTGCGCACGCACAGCGAGGAAGAGGCGGAATTGCTGCGCGCGGAAAACGCGGGCAAGGTGTTTATTGGCGAACACGAGCTGGCGAATGGCATGGCCGAGCACGTGCTGCAGAGTTTTGATGCGGCGAAGAAGGGGCATGGCGGGCATTAAGCCAGCGCCCTTTCCGTCCAGCAAGCCTGCCCGCTACCCAGCCGGCAGGCTTTCTTTTTACAGACTGGCGGCCAGCTCCGCGCCTTCCCGTATCGCCCGCTTGGCGTCGAGTTCGGCCGCCAGCGCGGCGCCGCCGATTTTATGGAAACGGGGGCCGCCCGCCGCCAGCGGCTTGCCATCCTTGTCGACGGGCGGCATGAGTTCCGTCAAGCTGTCCTGGCCCGCGCAGATAACCACGTTGTCCACCGCCAGCAGGCGCTGCTCGCCGCCCACCGTGATGTGCAAGCCTTGCTCGTCGATCTTGTCGTAGCTCACGCCGGCCAGCATGGCCACGCCGTTTCTCGCCAGCGCCGCGCGGTGCACCCAGCCCGACGTCTTGCCCAGTCCCGCCCCCACTTTCGAGGTCTTGCGCTGCAACAGGAATATCTGCCGCACGGGATGCGGCGCCACGGGCGGCACCAGGCCGCCGCCGGTGGCCGCATCCAGGTCCACGCCCCACTCGCCCGCCCAGGTGGCCACAGGCTGCGGCAGCGGGTGCGCCGGGTCGTGCAGCAGGTATTCACCCACGTCGAAACCGATGCCGCCCGCGCCGATGATGGCCACGCGCGCGCCCACGGGTTTCTTGCTTTGCAGCACATCCAGATACGACAGCACCTTCGGATGGTCGATGCCGGGAATGGCCGGCAGGCGCACCTTGATGCCGGTGGCGACGATGACGTCGTCGTAGCCGCCCGCCAGCAATTGCTCGCGCGTCACGCGCTGGCCCAGGTGCAGCTTGACTTCCAGCAGCGCCAGCCGGCGCGCAAAATAACGGATGGTTTCCGTAAATTCTTCCTTGCCAGGTATCTGCATGGCCACCTTGAACTGGCCGCCCACGCTGTCGCTGCCGTCGAACAGGCTCACCTCGTGCCCGCATTCGGCCGCCACGCAGGCGGCGGACAGGCCGGCCGGCCCGGCGCCGACGACGGCCACCCGGCGCGGCACGGCCTTTTTCGCGTAGACGAGTTCCGTTTCATGGCAGGCGCGCGGGTTGACCAGGCAACTGGCGCGCTTGTTGGCAAACGTATGGTCCAGGCACGCCTGGTTGCAGCCGATGCAGGTGTTGATTTCGTCCGCGCGGCCGGCGGCGGCCTTGGCAACAAAAAACGGGTCGGCCAGGAAAGGGCGCGCCATCGACACCAGGTCGCAGTCGCCCCGTTCCAGGATGGCGTTGGCTTCGTGCGGCATGTTGATGCGGTTCGACGCCACCACGGGGATATTGACTTCGCGGCGCAGCCGGCCCGCCACGGAAGCGAAGGCGGCGCGCGGCACGGAGGTGACGATGGTGGGGACTCTTGCCTCATGCCAGCCGAAACCCGTATTCAGAATGGTCACGCCGGCGTGTTCCAGAGCCTTGGCCACCGTCACCACGTCGTCCCAGGTATTGCCGCCCTCGACCAGGTCGAGCAGCGAATGGCGGTACATGATGATGAAGTTGGGGCCGACGGCGGCGCGGATGCGGCGCACGATGTCCACGGGCAGGCGCATGCGGTTCTCGATCGTGCCGCCCCAGCGGTCCTGGCGCAGATTCGTGCGCGCGCACAGGAACTGGTTCAACAGGTAGCCCTCGCTGCCCATCACTTCGATGCCGTCATAGCCGGCCTTTTGCGCCAGGCGCGCGCAGCGCACGTAGTCGCAGATGGTGCGCTCGATGCCCCGTTCGCTCAGGGGACGGGGCCGGAATGGCGAGATCGGCGATTTCTTCGCCGACGCCGAGACGACGAACGGCTGATAACCATAGCGGCCCGCATGCAGGATCTGCATGACGATCTTGCCGCCCTCCTCGTGCACGGCGCGCGTCACCTTGCGGTGATTCGGCACGTCGCCGAGGAAATTGAGCGTGCCGCCGAACGGCAGCAGCCATCCCTGGCGGTTCGGCGAGATGCCGCCCGTGACGATCAGCCCCACGCCACCGCGTGCCCGTTCGCGGTAAAACGCGGCCAGCTTGCCATAATGGTAAAAGCGGTCTTCCAGGCCCGTGTGCATGGACCCCATGATGACGCGGTTGCGCAAAGAGGTAAAACCCAGGTCGAGCGGGGCCAGCAGGTGGGGATAGGCAGTCATGGTGATCGGTCCGGTAGAGGTGGTATGCAGGCCGTACGGTAGCAAGCATTGCCGCTCGCCGCAGCGTATTTCTCTAGACCGGGAGTTCTAAATCGCCCGGCGCACGGGCCGGCGATGCGTACAGCTTGTGCCGGGGGCAAGTTTCCCGTAGGCTAGGTGACATGACGCGACTCTTCCTTTGCCTGCTGATGCTGTGCGCCGTCCCCGCGACCGCGCTGGCACAGGCGACACGCCTGGACAGGCTGAAGGTCGACGTCAAGCGCATCGAGGTCGACGGGCAGCGCATGTATGAAGTCGATGCCAGCGGCAGCGTGCAGGCGCCGCCGGCCTCCGTCTGGAAGACCCTGACGACGTACGAGCGCATGCATGAATTCGTGCCCGACCTCAGCTCCTGCCGCGTGCTGTCGCGCAACGGCAATGAAGTCATCATCGAGCAGCAGGGCATGGCGCGCTTCCTGTTCATGAACCACCCCATCCACCTGGTGGTGCGGGCCACGGAAACGCCGTTCACGGCCATCGATATCGCCCTGATCTCGGGCGACATGCGGCATTACGAATCGCGCTGGAATCTGTACCCCATTCCCGAGACGGGCGGCACGCGCATCGTCTTTTCCAGCCGGCTGATGCCGGGCTTCTATGTGCCCGGCATGCTGGGCACGACCATGATACGCGGCGATATCGAGCGCATGATGGCGGCCGTACTCGCCCGCATCGACAGCCAGTACGCCGATAAATCCGGATAACGACACCGGAAAAAACCTACTGCGCGTCGCGATTTGCAGCCTCCGCTGCTCACTGTGCTAAAGCACAGCTCCGCTGCTCAGCTACAACTCCCATCCGCTCGCTACGGTTTCATCCGGTGTTAAAAAAATCAGGCCAAATAGGTATCGCGGTCGCGGATTTCCGCGAAGTTTTCCAGGCTGCCCAGTTTCACCGTGACAGGGTTCAGGCTCGCTTGCGGCTGCATCGAGCGCCAGGCGAACAGCCATTCCTGCTCGGGCGCCTCGGCGCGCGTCTTGGTAAAGGCGGCGCCCAGGGCGGCGCGCTGGCCGTATTCGACCAGGCCATCGATGCCTGCCCAGCTGGGCAGGGTGCGCTGCACGGCGCGGTGCAGGCGTTCGCCGAATTCTTCCGTATTGTGGATGATCAAACAGGCGTCGGCCGGGGCGAACAGATCGAACAATTGTTTGTCCCACACTTGCGAAAAGCTCAGGGTCAGACAATTGCCCGCTGGCGCCAGGCGGAACTGGCCCAGGCTCAGCGCCAGCTCGAGTTCGCTGCGCTGGCCGTAGCGGTGCAGGGTGGGGGGACGTTTGTAATCGTGCATGCTGGACTCGTTCTTCAATAGTAGGGTAAACCGGCGCGCCGCTTAACGGGGCGGGCGGATATGGCGCCGGATGCGCTGGGCCGTCGCGGCCAGATAAATTTCGCGCAGTAAGTAAATAAAACAGCCGATCAGGCAAATCACGGCCAGCACAAAGAAGGCCGCGATGTATTTGTCCAGGGTCAGGTTCAGAATATCGCCCAAAAACAGCATGGCGATGATGACGCAGACGAAGAAACCGCACGCCGTGCTCAGCGAAATCGAATAGTTGATCAGATGGGTACGCCGATACAGGGTATCTAGCTCATCCATATAGAAATCGTTGTAGCCGATGTCGAGCCGGTCTTCCAGCACCCGCGTGCGGTCGATGATGCGGCCCAGGCGGTTGGTCAGCACCACCAGCATGGTACCGATACCGGTCAACAGGAAAACCGGCGCAATCGCCAGCTGGATGATATGGCCGATGTCGCCGATCTGTATGTTCATGGATAAAAAGTCGTGGGTTCACACCGGCGCCCGACCGTGGCGCCAGCACAGGCCATAGTGTAGCAGGTGGCGCACGCCGGCTGGCCGCTTTGCCAACCGGCGTGGTTGAACGTCATGCGAAGCCGCGCCCCGGCACGAAGCGCTCGGTGGCGCGCACCAGCGCCGAAGCGATACCGTGCTCGAGCGCGCCATGGCCCGCGTCCGGGATCATTTCCAGCTGTGCGCCGGGCCAGGCTTGCTGCAGGCGGTAGGCCGACAGCGGCGGGCAGATGGCGTCGTAGCGCCCTTGCACGATAACGGCCGGCAAATGCGCGATGCGCCCGATGTTACGGATCAGCTGGTCTTCCTCGAAGAAACCGAGGTTGGCCATGTAATGCGATTCGAGCCGGCCCACGCCCAGGTCCAGCGCATCGTTCGGCGCATCTTCCGGTTGCGGCATCAGGTACACGCGGCGCCCTTCGAAGCGGCTCCAGGCGCGCGCGGCGGGCCAGTACACGGCCGGGTCGCTGCTGAGGATGCGTTTCACGTAGGCGGCCAGCAAGTCGCCCCGTTCCTCTGCCGGAATGGGCGCGGCGAATTCCTCGTACAGTTCCGGATAGAACCAGCGCACGCCGTCGATGAACCAGTCGATTTCCGCCTGCGTGCACAGGAAAATGCCACGCAGCACGAAACCGAGGCAAGCCTCCGGATGCGCCTGGCCATACGCCAGCGCCAGGGTCGAGCCCCAGGAGCCGCCAAACACCAGCCATTGACCGATGCCGAATTGGGCGCGCAAGCGTTCGATATCGGCGATCAGCAGCTGCGTCGTGTTGTTGCGCCATTCGCCCAGCGGCGTGGACTTGCCTGCGCCGCGCTGGTCGAACAGGATCACGCGGTAGCGCTGCGGATCGAAGAAGCGGCGGTGCTGCGGCGACAGGCCCGCGCCGGGCCCGCCATGCAGGAACAGCACGGGAATGCCGTCGGGGTTGCCGCACTCTTCCCAATAAATGGTGTGGATGTCATCGACCGCCAGCATGCCGTGCCGGTTCGGCGACAGGACGGGAAACAGGGGAGTCAGGGAATCGGGCATGGCGGTCCTCGGAGTGGCGGTCAGGGCGCCAGGCACGAGACCTGGCAACTGTTCCAATTATAGTGCGCCGCCGGCGCCTCAGGCCAGCAGCAAGGGCAGGCGGTTCGAGGACTTGATTTCCCGCATCGACAAGCTGGACTGGATTTCCGCCACGCCCGGCAGGCGGCGCAGCACGGTCGAGACGAATTCGCCATACGCTTCCAGGTCGCGCGCCACCACTTGCAGGAAATAATCGGCTTCGCCCGCCACATTGTGGCACGACAAGATTTCGGGAATCGTCGCGATGGCTTGCTCGAACTGCGACGGCTGCTCGCCGCCATGGTTGGCAAACACGACCCGTACGAACGCGACCAGGCCGATGCCCAGCTTCTTGCGGTTGAGCAAAGCCTGGTAGCCGGTAATAAAACCTTCCTCTTCCAGGCGGCGCAAGCGGCGCCAGACAGGGGTTTCGCTGAGCTTCAAGCGCTCGGCCAGGCGCGCATTCGACAGCCGTCCTTCATCCTGCAACAGCCTGAGTATCTGCAAATCGGTGGCGTCGAGGCTAACTTCTGAAATTTTCATCTATTTTTTGTTTTTATAGGAGTGGAATCTACCCGAATACTAGGGCATGCAGGGCAGGAAAAGCAAGCACATTTCATCACGTCAAGAACATAATGGGACCCGGCGAGCAGGCTGCACCGTGCGCATGCTCCCGCTTTTCTTTTCGACTGGCCCATGTCCGATTCTACCTTCCTGATGTACCTGCTGGCACTGGCTGGCGCCTTTTTATTACCGGGCCCCGACATGGCGCTGGTGCTGGCGACGGGCGCCGCGCGCGGCGTGGCCACGGCGCTGGTGACGGCCCTCGGTATCGCCGGCGCGCGCGCCGTGCACGTGGCGCTGTCGGGCGCGGGCCTGGCGGCATTGATGGTGACGCATCCGCAAGCCTTGCAATGGGTCAAATGGGCGGGCGCCGCCTACCTGCTGTACCTGGCGCTGCGTCTGCTGCAGTCGGCCCTGTCGACCCAAACGGCGCAGGAAGCGGCCGCGCCCGCCACGGCGCATGGCGCCCGCGCCAGCCTGGTGCGCGGCTTCCTGACGAATCTGCTCAATCCGAAGGCACTGCTGTTTTGCAGCATGTTCCTGCCGCAGTTCGTCGCCGGCAGCGAGCAGGTCGGCATGCAATACCTGCGCCTGGGCGCCGTCCTGGTGCTGGTCGGCCTGCTGTTCGACGCCCTGTACGCCGTGCTGGCCGCGCGCCTGGCGCGCCGCCTGCGCGGTAAACCTTCGCCTTACGGCAAGTTCGTGCTGCCCACCGTCTTCGTCTTGCTGGCCGGGCGGCTGGTGCTGGGCTGACTTTTCAGCGGAAGCGGCGCCCCGCCGCCAAAAAAGGCGGGGTAATCGTTCAGCAGGCTGCGCTCCAGCTCGTTGATCTTGCGAAATTGCCGCAGCGTGGGCGCCATGGCCCGGCCCGCATCCCAGCTGCGCCAGGCATTCGGCGCATCGAATTGCGCCAGCAACGCATCGCCCAGGTCCTGGTACACGGCCGCCATCTGCGGCTTGGCCTGCAGCACTTGCAGATACAGCGCGGTCGCTTCCGGCCATTGCCCCAGCTTGGCGCGCAAATTCCCCTCGAACAAGGCCAGCACGGGCTGCTCCAGCCCCGTTTGCGTCCTTGATTCCTGCACCGTCGTCAATGCTGCCTTGATGCCTTCCTGGTCCTTTGCCAGCAGTGCGCGCGTCAAGTCGTGGATGGGCTGGCACTCCTGCATAGCCCGCTGTTGCTGGGGCGTCAGTTTGTCCACCAGGGCACCGGAGGAAAAATGGTCTTCCAGCATGGTCAAAAATGCCTCGAAGGGCTTGCCTGCCGCAAACAGGCGCTCGGCCTCGGCGCGCAGCGCGGGATGTGCCTGCGGTCCCGGCGGCGGCAACCGCGCCGCCTGCGCCAGCACGCGCTCGAGCGGGGACGCATCGGCCGCCAGCGGGCGTGGCCGGTAGGCGGCCAGGGTATACGTGGCGGGCGCACCCGCCGTCATGGCGCTGACGCGGAAGTGGCGCGTCACGCTGCCACCCACCTCCTGGTAGTGCATGGTAAATTCGGCGGGAATGCGCTTGCCGTCGGCCAGCATCTTCAGCACCAGCGGATGGCCGCCCCAGGTGTAGCGCAGGTACTGGGCAAATGCCGTGGCATCGTCGCCGCTGACGGGGCTGCCGGTTATCCCCAGGCGCAGCAGGGGCTGCCCGTCGAGCGACCACAGCACGGCGCCGTCGAGCACTTGCGGCGCCAGCGCGTTGCGCCGCTTGTTGTCCAGCACCGACAAAGCCTGTTCCTCATACACGGGCAACGTTGCGTGCTGCTCAAGGCCGCCCGCCTTCAATATGCCGACGATCCCTTGCCGGTGGCGCAGTTCGAAGACGCGAAATCCCGCCACGTCGAACAGCGAATACGTGTCGTAGGTGGATGCCGCCATATCGATCAGGTGGCGGCGGCGCGCGGCAAAATCGAGCACGGACAAGCGCGTGCCATCGCGCACGCTCAGGTAATGGGGGCCCAGCACGACATCGCTTTCCTGCGTATCGCGCGCAGGCAGGCTGGTTTTCACGCCGGGCTTGTAGACGCGCTCGGTAGTCACCGTGACATGGAACGCGACGCTGGCCTGGGCCGCGCCGGCGCCCAGGAAAAGAATGGCGGCCACGCTGGCGCGGCGCAAGACAGGAAAGAGGGGCATGGAAATGGTGCAGTGGAGAAATGCTGATTCTAAGGCAAATCCGGCGATCACCTTGTTTTGCTGGCAAGCATAAAAAAAGACAGCCGCAGCTGTCTTTTTGTTTGACCTCAATACCGATTACGACATGTGCTGGCCGCCGTTGATCGAGATGTTGGCGCCCGTGACGAACGCGGCTTCATCGGAAGCCAGGTAAGCGACCAGGCCGGCCACTTCTTCCGGCTTGCCCAGGCGCGCCATTGGAATTTGCGGGATGATTTTGCTGTCGAGCACTTCCTGCGGAATCGCCATGACCATCTTGGTGCCGATGTAGCCTGGCGAGATGGTGTTGACGGTAACGTTCTTGCGCGCCACTTCCAGCGCCAGCGACTTGGTGAAACCATGCATGCCGGCTTTCGCGGCCGAATAGTTGGTTTGGCCGAAGGCGCCCTTCTGGCCATTCACGGACGAGATATTGATGATGCGGCCCCAGCCGCGTTCCACCATGCCGTCGCAGACGGGCTTGGTCATGTTGAAGACGGAATCGAGGTTGGTGCCCATCACGGCATCCCAGTTCGGCTTGTCCATCTTCTTGAACGTCATGTCGCGCGTGATGCCGGCGTTATTCACCAGCACGTCGACAGGACCGATTTCCGCTTCCACGGCCGCCACGCAGGCAGCCGCCGAATCGTAGTCGGCCACGTCGCACGGATATGCCTTGAAGTCGTAACCCATGTCTTTGGTCGACGCCAGCCATTCCGCGACCTTCGGATTGCCTGGGGAATATGTGGTCACCACGCGATAGCCGAGCGCGGCCAGCTTGAAACACACCGCTTCGCCCAGACCACCCATGCCACCAGTTACCAATGCAACTCTTGCCATTTTCATCCCCTCAGTGTCATTCTATTGCTAAAAAGTTAATTATTTAATGAAAGCAATCCAAAACCGCCGCGTGACGGCGGCGTACCGCACCGGACCAGGCCGCCACGCATTGCGCGTAACGGCCCAAGTTCGGTGTCAGCGATTAATCACGCTCAATTGCGAGGGCGACACCCATGCCGCCGCCGATGCACAATGCTGCCAGGCCTTTCTTGGCGTCGCGGCGGATCATTTCGTGGATCAGGGTGACCAGGATGCGCGCGCCCGAGGCGCCGATCGGGTGGCCGATGGCAATCGCGCCGCCGTTCACGTTGATCTTGCTGGTATCCCAGCCCATTTCCTTGTTGACGGCAATCGCTTGCGCGGCAAACGCTTCGTTGATTTCCATCAGGTCCAGTTCTTCATGCGTCCAGCCGGCTTTTTTCAGGCACAGGCGCGAGGCGGAGACGGGCCCCATGCCCATGACGGCCGGGTCCAGACCCGACGAAGCGTAGGCCTTGATGCGCGCCAGCGGCTTCAAGCCCAGTTCTTTCGCTTGCGAGGCCGACATCATGATGACGGCGGCGGCGCCATCGTTCAGGCCGGACGCGTTGCCGGCGGTAACCGTACCGTCCTTGGCGAATGCGGGGCGCAGGCCGGCCAGCGATTCCAGGGTCGAACCGGGCTTGATGTATTCGTCGCTGTCGAAGACCACGGTGCCTTTTTTATTGGCGATTTCCAGCGGCAGGATTTCATCCTTGAACTTGCCCGCCTTTTGCGCCGCTTCCGCTTTCAGTTGCGACTGCAGCGCGAATTCATCCTGCTCGGCGCGCGTCACTTCGTATTTCTTGGCGACGTTTTCCGCCGTGATGCCCATGTGGTACTGGTTGTACACGTCCCACAGGCCATCGACGATCATGGTGTCGATCATCTTGAAGTCGCCCATGCGGAAACCGTCGCGCGAGCCGTTCATCGCGTGCGGCGAGGCGCTCATGTTTTCCTGGCCGCCGGCGATGATGATGTTGGCATCGCCGCACTTGATCGCTTGCGCCGCCAGGTGCGTGGCCTTCAGGCCGCTGCCGCATACCTTGTTGATGGTGAATGCCGGGATCGAGCTGGGCAGGCCAGCCTTGATGACGGCCTGGCGCGCGGCGTTCTGGCCGACGGCAGCCGTCAGCACCTGGCCCAGGATCGCTTCGCCGATCAGGTTCGGGTCGATGCCGGTTTGTGCCAGCAAGCCCTTGATTACATGCGCGCCCAGTTCGGACGCAGGAATCTTGGCCAGACTGCCACCGAATTTGCCGACTGCGGTACGGCCGGCGGCCACGATTACGACATCATCCATTTATTTCTCCGATAAGCAGGCCACGAGGGCCAAGGTCAAGGTGTTAATACAATCCAATGAGTATCCGGGAAGACACAGCAAGCTGCGTTTCATTCTAGCGCGGCACGCGCCGCAGTTCCAGCGCCGCACCGCAGGCGGCGGCGATGACAGCCTGCTTGCGGTGGCGGCGGGCGGCCTGGCGCGGCGGATAGCCGCTGCCGGGCCGCAACACGCTTACGCCTGGCGAGCAGGACGCGTATTTTTATTTTTATCATACCCTTCATCGGCGCCGCCGAAAGTGGTTTTTAGAAAATTATTGAAGGGAATAATCAGGGGCACAGGCGTTTGCTTTACCACCTGCACCAGCTCGCCAAATTTTTGACGCGATGCAGCAAACTCACCCTTTGTCACAGTGTCGAATTTCTCTTGGGTTTCTTGGGCAACATCCTTTGCCTGGCGGCCATATGCACCGATGCGTTCGATGGCCAGTTGCGACTGCGTGCGCGACAGTTCCAGCAACGCTTGCGGATCCTTCACGGACAGCAGCTGATTGCCTGCCACCGTAGCGGCGGCCAGCGCCGCGCGGGCCGCATCGATCTGCAAGTCCAGCACGCTGGCGCCGCTGTCGACAGCGGCCTGGGCATACGCTTGCGCGCTGATCAATTGTGCTTCCACCAGGGCCTTGCCGGCCAGTGCCCATTGCTCGGAAAATGAAAACATAGTGTTCCTCTCCAATTTGATGGCGGTGCATGTTGCGCCGCACAGTACTCAACTGTAAGCGGTGGTTCATTGCTGAACCTTGATATTTATCAAGCTTTGCTGTTGGTTTGTTTCCAACTCAACGTTGATCAGGACAACAACTTGATACCGTCCAGCGAGGCTGCGCACTGCTCGCGTATCACGCTGACGAAATCACGCACATACGCCTTGTCCTGCAGATGATCAGGCACGGAGACATACAGGTCGCTCCACAAGCCGTGCTCGCCCACCGGGCGCGCCACCACATAATCGTAATCGACGTAATTCTTGATGGCCCAGTTCGGCAACGCGGCAATGCCGCGCCGGCTCGCCACCAGCTGCAGCACGGCGACCGTCAATTCCGCCGTGCGGCGTTCAAACGCGATGCCGGCGGGGCGCAGCACTTCGCGGATCAGGTCGATACGCTCTTCCGGCACGGGATAGGTAATTAATGTCTCGCCCGTAAAGTCGGCCGCCACCAGCCGGCGCTGCGCCTGCAGCCGGTGCTTCTGCGCCATCACCACCAGCATTTCAAAGCGGAACAGGGGAAACACGGTGAAATCGGGGCCATATGGCGAACCGATCACGAGGTCCGCCTCGCCCGAGCGCAGCAAGTCCGCCGGTTCGCTGTGAAAGCCGGAGACCAGGTCGATTTCCACTTCCGGCCAGCGCTGGCGAAACGCATCCATCACGGGCATGAGCCAATCGAAACAGGTATGGCATTCGAGCGCCACGCGCAACTGCCCCTTGTCGCCTTGCGACAGGCGCGCCACGTCGCGCTCGGCCAGTTCGATCTCGGGCAGCAGCTTGTCGGCCAGGGCCAAGAGACGGCTGCCCGTGGCCGTAAAGGCGATCGGCATGGACTTGCGCTCGAACAAGGGCGCCTGGTAGCGCTCTTCCAGCAAACGGATCTGGTGCGACAGGGCCGACTGGGTCAGGTTGAGCAGCTGCGCGGCGCGCACCAGGCTGCCGGACGAACGCAAGGCACTCAGGGTGCGCAGGTGGCGGATTTCTAGCATCGGCAAATGAAATGGCGTACGTGAATGATTTTCATGTTATTCGGCAAAATGTTTCGTTTTGATTATAGACCTAGTTGCCGCACACTCTAGCGCATTCACATTAAATCTCGATGACATCATGACCGTGCACACCCACATCCTTGGTTTTCCCCGTATCGGCGCCGCGCGCGAACTGAAATTGGCGCTGGAAAGCCACTGGCGCGGCGAGGTGTCCGAGGCGGCCCTGGAAGCGACGGGCCGGCAACTGCGGGCGCGCCACTGGGCCCTGCAACGCGACGCCGGTCTTGACTACGTTACCGTGGGCGACTTCGCCTTTTACGACCAGGTGGCCAACCATATCCAGCTGCTGGGCTGCGAACCGGCCCGTTTCAGCTTCGCGCCAGAGCAGTCGCCGCTGTCACGCTATTTCACCATGGCGCGCGGCGCAGACAC
The DNA here is from genome assembly GCF_900099875.1 of Janthinobacterium sp. YR213. Lineage (NCBI taxonomy): Bacteria > Pseudomonadati > Pseudomonadota > Betaproteobacteria > Burkholderiales > Oxalobacteraceae > Janthinobacterium > Janthinobacterium sp. YR213. The sequence continues at coordinate 552,655 of NZ_FNDA01000003.1, forward strand.
GCACGCCGCCCATGCCGGCTGCGGCCACCATGCACACGCCGCCGGCACTGCCGCGCTGGAAATGACCAAGTGGTTCGACACCAATTACCATTACCTGGTGCCCGAATTGTCGCCGCAGACCCGGTTTTCTCTCGCTTGCGAGCGCCTGCTGGCGGAAGTGGCCGAGGCGCAAGCGCTGGGCCACCAGGTCAAGGCGGCCTTGATCGGCCCCCTCACCTTCCTCTGGCTGGGCAAGGAAAAGACGCCCGGCGAGTCAAGCTTCGACCGCCTGGCCCTGCTGGAACAATTGCTGCCCGTCTACGGCGCCCTGCTCGACCGCCTGAAACAGCAAGGCGTGGCATGGGTGCAGCTCGACGAGCCGATCCTGGGCCTGGACTTGCCTGGTGCCTGGCGCAGTGCCTTCGAAAGCGCCTACTGGCAGCTGAACCAGGTAGGTATAAATATCCTGCTGGCCACGTATTTCTCGCCGCTGGAAGAAAACCTCAGCCTGACGTGCCGCCTGCCCGTGGCCGGCCTGCATGTGGACGGCATCCGCGCGCCGCATGAATTGATCAGCGTGACGGACTGGCTGCCCGCGCATAAAGTCTTGTCGGTCGGTATCGTCGATGGCCGCAATATCTGGCGCACCGACCTCGACGCGGCCCTGGCCGTGCTGCAGCCGCTGGCGGCCAAACGCAACGGCCACCTGTGGCTGGCGCCGTCGTGCTCCCTGCTGCACGTGCCGTTCAGCCTGGCGGCCGAGACGGAGCTAGATGGTGACATCCAGAGCTGGCTGGCGTTTGCCACGGAAAAACTGTCCGAAATCGCCGTCCTCAAGGGCGCGCTCGCAGGCCGTCCCGATGAAGCCGCGCTGGCCGCGTCTCGCCTGGCTATCGCCCGCCGCCGTGCCAGTCCCCGCGTGCACCGCCCGCAAGTGGCGCAGCGCCTGCAAACGCTCACGCCCACCGTCGACCGCCGCGATTCCAGCTTCCCGCAGCGCCAGGCCATGCAGCGCGCGCGTTTGCAACTGCCCGACTTCCCGACGACGACCATCGGTTCCTTCCCGCAGACGACGGCCATCCGCGCCGCCCGCGCCAGTTTCAAGCGAGGCGAACTGGCTGTGAACGACTACGAACAGCAGATGCGCGCCGAGATCGCCCACGCCGTGAGCCGCCAGGAAGCGCTGGGCCTGGACGTGCTCGTGCATGGCGAAGCGGAACGCAACGACATGGTCGAATACTTCGGCGAGCAACTGGACGGCTTTATCTTCACGCGCCAGGGCTGGGTGCAATCGTACGGCTCGCGCTGTGTGAAGCCGCCCGTCATTTACGGCGACGTGCAGCGCCCCGCCGCCATGACCGTCGAATGGACGGTGCACGCGCAAAGCCTGACGCATAAACCGGTGAAGGGCATGCTGACGGGGCCGGTCACGATATTGCAATGGTCGTTCGTGCGCGACGACCAGCCGCGCGCCACGACGGCGCTGCAACTGGCCCTGGCCATCCGCGACGAGGTGCAAGACCTGGAAACGGCCGGCATCGGCATTATCCAGATCGACGAGCCGGCCATCCGCGAAGGCTTGCCGCTGCGCCGCGGCCGGTGGGACGCCTATCTGGACTGGGCCACGCGCGCCTTCCGCATCGCCGCGTCCGTCGTCAGCGACACGACGCAGATCCACACCCACATGTGCTATGCCGAATTCAACGACATCCTGCCGCAGATCGCCGCCATGGACGCCGACGTCATCACGATAGAGACGAGCCGCTCCGACATGGAACTGCTGAAGGGCTTTGGCCAGTTCCAGTATCCGAACGAAATCGGCCCCGGCGTGTACGACATCCACTCGCCGCGCCTCCCCTCGACTCTCGACATGGTGAAATTGCTGCAAAAAGCCAGCGCCGTGATTCCGCCAGCCAATTTATGGGTCAACCCGGACTGCGGCCTGAAAACGCGGGGCTGGGCGGAAACGGAGGCGGCTTTAAAAAATATGGTCGCGGCGGCGCAGCAGATGCGGGCGGCGGCATGACATAGGCCTACCCAGGCCGCATGCAGGGCTGCTTTCAGGACGGCGCACCGGTTTTCCGGGGCGCCGTCCGTTTTTTTTGACATGAAGTAGGTGTTGCCCTGCGGAATAGCACGCGCCAGGCCCCTGATGCTGATTTTTTTGCAGTAGAATGCAAGAAATTTACTGCTCCCATTGTTGCCGTACGGAACATCTGGCCTGCCGCAGTTTCACTTTGATAAATGTTTATGTCCAAAAGCCCGTCGCAGAAGCCTATCGAAATCAAGATTTCCACCGTCGTTGCTGTCTCCGCCATTCTGCATAGCGCCGATACGCAGGCACTCGATGCCGCCTTGCGCGACATGACGGGAGGCGTGGCCGACTTTTTCGAGGACGACCTGGCCGTGCTGGACGTGGCGGCCTTGCCGCCCGGCGGCGTGCCCATCGACTGGGCCGCCCTCGTGGCCCTGCTGAAAAAATACCGCTTGAATGCCGTGGCCGTGCGCAATGCGCCGGCCGACATGCATGACGCCATCCTGGCGCAAGGCTTGAGCCTCGACAGCGGCAAGACGCGCGACGATGCGCCGCCCAAGGATGGCCCCAAGGATACGCCCACGGCCGCCGCCCAGTCGGGCGCCGACGCACAGGTGATGGTGATCGACACGCCCGTGCGCGCCGGCCAGCGCATTTATGCGCGCGGCTGCGACCTGATCATCACCGCCGTCGTCAACAATGGCGCTGAAATCATCGCCGACGGCAGCATCCACGTGTATTCCTCGCTGTACGGCCGCGCGCTGGCCGGCGCCTCGGGCAATGCCCAGGCGCGCATCTTCGCGCTGGCCATGGAACCGGAACTGGTCTCGATCGCCGGCGTGTACCGCACGTTCGAGGATGGTTTCCCTGCGGAAATGGCGCGCGGACCCGCGCAAATTCGTTTGGCTGGCGACAGAATCGATATACACTCTGTCAATCCGGTCACTCCTGTGAACCGCTCTTAAGCTGCACAATTCAAGAGATATCTGAAAAGGATTATTTGTGGCAAGAATTATTGTTGTGACGTCCGGCAAGGGCGGTGTCGGCAAGACGACCTCTAGCGCCAGTTTTTCCACTGGCCTGGCCATGCGCGGCCACAAGACAGCCGTGCTCGACTTCGACGTGGGCCTGCGTAACCTCGACCTGATCATGGGTTGCGAACGCCGCGTCGTCTACGACCTGATCAATGTGATCAACAAAGAGGCCACGCTGAACCAGGCCTTGATCAAGGACAAGCACTGCGACAACCTGTTCATCCTGCCCGCCTCGCAAACGCGCGACAAGGATGCCTTGTCGGAAGAAGGCGTGGAACGCGTGTTGAACGACCTGATCAACATGGGTTTCGAGTTCATCATCTGCGATTCGCCGGCCGGCATCGAGCATGGCGCGCTGATGGCGCTGACGTTTGCCGACGAAGCCATCATCGTCACCAACCCGGAAGTGTCGTCGGTGCGCGATTCGGACCGCATCCTGGGCATCCTGCAAGCCAAGTCGCGCCGCGCGCAGACGGGCGGCGAGCCCGTCAAGGAACACTTGCTGATCACCCGCTACTCGCCGAAACGCGTGGAATCGGATGAAATGCTGTCCTACCAGGACGTGCAGGAAATCCTGCGCATCCCGCTGGTGGGGATCATTCCGGAATCGGAGCAAGTGCTGGCCGCCTCGAACCAGGGCAATCCGGCCATCCATTTCACGGGCACGGACGTGGCGCAAGCCTATGAAGACGTGGTCTCGCGTTTCCTCGGCGAAGATGTCGAGTTGCGCTTTACCAACTATGAAAAGCCTGGATTACTCCAGCGCATTTTTGGGGCGAAGTGATATGGCCTTGCTTTCTTTCCTGTTCCCCCCCAAGCCGAAGACGGCCACCGCGGCCAAGGAACGCCTGCAGATCATCATCGCCCGCGAACGCAGCGGACGCGATGGTCCGGACTTCCTGCCCGCCCTGCACAAGGAATTGATCGCCGTCATTTCCAAGTACACCAAGGTCAATGCCGACGACATCAAGATTTCGCTGGACCGCCAGGGCAACCTGGAGGTGCTCGACGTCAACGTCGTGCTGCCGGACGCATAAGCGTTAATCCGGCCTGACCGTGAGCAATTCCTGCGCCACCGCGGCGCAGGCGTTCACATGCTGGTTGCCGATCTGGCGGAATACGGCGTAGCCAATGGCTGCCGCCACCGCCTGTCCGGCAAACGGCACGAAGCGCGCCACCTGCTTGGTGGCAATCTTGACGCCACTGCGCTTGAGCAGGTGGAGGATCAGTTCGCGCGATACCAGCTTTCCCACCAACATGCCGCCCATGCCCACCGCCGCGCGGTAGGCCATCATCTTGAACTGCGGGTTGAGGCGCTCGATCTGCTCGGGCGTGAGGCCGAATTCGTGGTTGATATCATTGATCAGCATGGAAAACAGACCGACATCCGACATCAGGTCGATGCCGGGAATGGGAATGGCCGAAGCGCCCGCCGACATCATGGCACGCCGCTGCACCAGGCGCCGGCAACGCTCGCGCACTTGCTCGATTTCGGCACGACTGCCCGGTATCAGTGTCCAATCGGTAGTGCTCTTGTCTGACATGGCCGTTTCTCCGCGAGTAGGGGGTAGATGAACAAGTGTAACGTAAAGGCCTCAGCTGCCGATTTCACTGGACACAGTTGCAATCTCTGTTATATTTCACTTGAGCATTCCTTAACATTACGATAAGCAGAGCGGACCGTCTGTTTGTTGCTACACACTCCAGCCAATTATGCGAATTGCCGTACTCGATAGCGACCATAGCCAGGCAGAACTGATCTGCCAGGTGCTCACCGCCGCCGGCCACGCTTGCCACGAGTTTCAAAGTGCCAAGGACATGCTGGGGCAACTGCGCAAGGACAGTTGCGACATGCTCATCCTCGACTGGCATGTGAGCGATCTGGACGGTGCAGAAGTCTTGCGCCGAGCCCGGGAAAAACTGGCGCCCAAGGCACCCGTGTTGTTTATGACCAACAGTTCCGGCGAAGACGACGTGGTGGCGGGCATGACGGCAGGCGCCGACGACTACATGATCAAGCCCCTGCGGCGCAGCGAGCTGACCTTGCGCACCCAGGCGCTGCTGCGCGTGGCCTACCCGGCCCAGAATGGCGCGGAATACTTGCAATTCGGTCATTACACGTTTGAAACCCGCCCCGGCCGCCTGCTGCGCGATGGCGAAGTACTCGATGTGACACACAAGGAATTCGCCCTGGCACTGCTGTTTTTCCGCAACCTGGGCCGTCCCCTGTCGCGCGCCTACATCCACGAAGCCGTGTGGCAGCGCGACACGGCCTTGCCTTCGCGCACCATGGATACCCACGTCTCGCGCGTGCGCAACAAGCTGCAGCTGAAACCGGAACACGGCTACAGGCTGGTGCCCGTCTACAGCTACGGTTATCGCCTGGAAAAACTGGGCGGCTGAACGGCGGCAAACGGCTGACCTGCTCAAAGCGCGGGCACAAAGCGCTATAATGTCGGCATAAGTCATCCCAACAGCCCTGAAATGCAACTGCTCGCCGTCGGCCTCAACCATACCACCGCCCCAGTGTCGCTCCGCGAACAGCTGGCGTTTGCGCCTGAGCAATTGGGTTCGGCGGTGATGGCGGCGCGCACCTGGTTCCAGCGCATCGACTTGCGCGACAACGACGAAGCGGCCATCCTGTCGACCTGCAACCGCACCGAGCTGTATGCGGCCAGCCACGTGCCCAATCCGCTCGACGCGGGCGCGCATTTCCTGGCCGATTATCACAAGCTCAACTACAGCGAGCTGCGCCCCCACTTATATATGTTGCCGCAGCACGATGCCGTGCGCCACACCTTCCGCGTCGCCTCCGGGCTCGATTCGATGGTGCTGGGCGAAACGCAGATCCTGGGCCAGATCAAGGACGCCATCCGCACGGCCGACGAAGCGGGCGGCCTGGGCACGTATCTGCACCAGTTGTTCCAGCGCAGCTTTTCCGTCGCCAAGGAAGTGCGCAGCAGCACGGAAATCGGCGCGCACAGCGTGTCCATGGCGGCCGCCGCCGTGCGCCTGTCGCAGCGCATCTTCGACAAGATCGCCGAGCAGAACGTGCTGTTCATCGGCGCCGGCGAAATGATCGAATTGTGCGCCACGCACTTCGCGGCGCAAAACCCGAAAAGCATCACCATTGCCAACCGCACCATGGAACGGGGCGAGGAACTGGCGCACCGCTTCAACGGCAAGGCCATCCGCCTGGCCGACCTGCCGGAGCAGCTGCACCAGTTCGATATCGTCATCTCGTGCACGGCATCGTCCTTGCCGCTGCTGGGCCTGGGCCTGGTCGAGCGCGCCATCAAGGCACGCCGCCACAAACCCATGTTCATGGTCGACCTGGCCGTGCCGCGCGACATCGAAGCGGAAGTGGGCCGTTTGAACGACGTCTTCCTGTACACGGTCGACGACCTGGGCAAGGTCGTGCAGACGGGCCTGGAAAGCCGGCAAGCGGCCGTGGCGCAAGCCGAAGCCATCATCGAGACGCGCGTGCAATCGTTCATGAGCTGGGTCGATGACCGCGCCATGGTGCCCGTGATCCAGCATTTGCATGAAAACAGCGAAACGCTGCGCCTGATGGAAGTGGAACGGGCGCGCAAGATGCTGGCCAAGGGCGCCGACATCGACGCCGTCCTGGAAGCGCTGTCGAAAGGCTTGACGGCCAAGTTCCTGCACGGCCCGCAGCAGGCGCTGCACCACGCGCAAGGCGACGAGCGCAAGCAGCTGGTCACCCTGCTGCCAAAACTGTTCCGCCCCCGCCGTTAGCGCAGCCCCGCTGGCCGCCCGCGCGCGACCGCCCCCTGCCCGCCTGCCGGGCCTGCACCATCCCTACACTCTTTTACCGCGAATCGCTATGAAACCATCCATGCTGGCCAAACTCGATCAACTGGCGAACCGCCTGGTCGAACTCGACGAACTGCTGATGCACCCGGACGCCACGTCGAACATGGACAGCTACCGCAAGATGACGCGCGAGCACGCCGAACTGGGTCCGCTGGTCGCCCTGTACCATTCCTACCAGGAAGCGGGCAACGATATTACGACAGCGCAAGAGATGTTGTCCGATCCGGACATGAAGGAATTCGCCCAGGAAGAAATCGAGGCGGCCAAGACCACCATGGCGCGGTTGGAGCGCGAATTGCAGACCATGCTGCTGCCGAAGGACGTCAATGACGAGCGCAATATCTTCCTGGAAATTCGCGCCGGCACGGGCGGCGATGAATCGGCCCTGTTCGCCGGCGACCTGCTGCGCATGTACACGCGCTTTGCCGAACGCAACCGCTGGCAGGTGGAACTGGTGTCGGCATCCGACTCCGACTTGGGCGGCTACCGCGAAGTCATCGTGCGCGTAGTGGGTAACGGCGCGTATTCAAAGCTGAAATTCGAGTCGGGCGGCCACCGTGTGCAGCGCGTGCCGGCCACGGAAACGCAAGGCCGCATCCACACGTCCGCCTGCACGGTGGCCGTGATGCCGGAAGCCGATGAAGTGGAAGACGTCAACATCAACCCGGCCGACCTGCGCATCGACACCTACCGCGCCTCGGGCGCCGGTGGACAGCACATCAACAAAACGGACTCCGCCGTGCGCATCACCCACTTGCCGACCGGCATCGTGGTGGAATGCCAGGATGACCGCAGCCAGCACAAGAACAAGGCGCAGGCGATGAAAGTGCTGGCCGCGCGCATCAAGGACGTGCAGCTGCGCGAACAGCAATCGAAGGAAGCGGCCACCCGCAAGAGCCTGATCGGCTCGGGCGACCGCAGCGAGCGCATCCGCACCTATAATTTCCCGCAAGGCCGCCTGACGGACCACCGCATCAATTTGACCTTGTATAAGCTGGACTTCATCATGGATGGAGATTTGACGGACTTGACGAATGCGCTGGCGGCAGAGCACCAGGCGGAACTGCTGGCTGCCTTGGGCGATTAAACGCTGACACCGTTGTTGTCGGCTTACGCTACGCTAAGCCGACCTACCGAGTTTGTAGGTCGGCTTAGCGCGCAGCGCGTAAGCCGACAGCTTTAAGTAGCGGCTAAGCAATAAAAATCCAGCCTTGTGCGAAAATGACCAGCTCGATTCCATCCACCTCACCGTGTCGCCCATGAAAAATTCACGCACTGTCCTCCTGTTGATCGCCGCCCTGTGTTTCCTGATGCTGGGCGTGGCCATGTATTTGCAGCATGCCATGAACATGGCGCCGTGCCCACTGTGCGTGATCCAGCGCTACCTGTTCCTCGCCATCGGCATCGCCTGCCTGGCCGGCGCGGCCGCAAACCGTCCAAAGATCGGCGCCGGCATCGGCTTGCTGGCGGCCCTGGGCGGCCTGGGCGTGGGCGCCAAGCACCTGTACGTGCTGGCCAACCCCGGCTTCTCGTGCGGCATCGATCCGGTGGAAACGGCGCTGAACAAGATTTTCACGGCGCAAGTCATGCCCTTCATGTTTGAATCCTATGGCGCCTGCGAAAACGCCGGCGAGCCGTTTTTCGGCCTGTCGATTCCGCAATGGGCGTTCATCTGGTTCGCCATTTTTAGCGTCGGCCTGCTGTGGACCTTGCTGCGCCGTCAGAAATAATTGAAAGCACCATGCCAGAAACACTGATCCCCGCCGGCAGCACTGTCGGCGCCCTGCAAATCCGTCCACTGCTCGATCCGCTCGACAACCGCATCCTGCTGGGCCATGCGCTGGGCCTGTCGCGCGTGAGCCTGATCACACAATCGGAGCGTGTGCTCACTCCCGATGAAGCCCAACGCCTGTCCAGCTTGCTGGCACGCCGCCTGCAAGGCGAGCCGATCGCCTACATCGTGGGCCAGCGCGAATTCTTTGGCCTGCCGTTCGAAGTGAACGACGCCGTGCTGATCCCCCGCCCCGACACGGAAGTGCTGGTGGAACTGGCGCTCGAGCGCCTGCCGCCCGGCGGACGGGTGCTCGACATGGGCACGGGCAGCGGCGCCATTGCCGTCGCGCTGGCGCACACGCGGCCCGACGCCGTCGTCACGGCCCTGGATGTCAGCAGCACGGCGCTGGCCGTGGCGCGCCGCAACGCCAGCGCCAATGGCGTCAACATCACCTTCATGGCCAGCGACTGGTTCGAAGCGCTGGGCACGGAAAAGTTCGACCTGATCGTCTCGAATCCCCCCTACATCGCCAGCGGCGACCGCCACCTGGCCGAAGGCGATCTGCGCTTCGAGCCTGCCAGCGCGCTGACCGACCATGCGGATGGCCTGTCGGCCCTGCGCACCATCGTCTCCGGCGCCGCGCGCCACCTGGCGTCAGGCGCCTGGCTGCTGATGGAGCACGGCTATGACCAGGCAGCATCCGTGCGCGGCTTGCTGGCCGACGCCGGCTACAGCAAAGTGCAAAGCTGGCGCGACCTGGCCGGCATCGAACGAGTCAGCGGCGCCCGCCTGGGCTGACCGCCGCCACCTGCGCAAAGCTTGACCCGGCAGCGCGCCAGATCCCCCCGCAGTTTGTTAAAATATCAAGCGAATTCCTGACCGAAGCGCCGTCCCCGCTCCCCGGGGCGGACGCTGGCGACGCGGCGTTTTTTGGGCCGGCGCCGACGCATTTGCCAAAATTCGGTTAATCTCAGCACAAATTATTTATATGCTGCACAAGAAAGGAAGCTCAAATTGCCCAACCTGTTGACTCGCCGCCTGGCATTGCTGACTGAAGATGCCAACCGCGCGCTGCTGGGCGGCTTGCGCGGCATCGAGCGTGAAACCCTGCGCGTCGACCACGCCGGCCATCTGGCTTCCACGCCCCACCCCGTCGCCCTGGGTTCGGCGCTGACGCACCCAGAAATCACCACCGACTACGCCGAAGCGCTGCTCGAATTCATCACCCCGGCCGAAGCCGACATCGGCGTCACGCTCGACAAGCTCGACACCGTGCACCGCCACGCCTACAGCCGCCTGGGCGACGAATTGCTGTGGAGCCAGTCGATGCCGTGCCAGCTGCCGCCCGAAGCGGACATCGAAATCGCCAACTACGGCAGCTCGAACATGGGCATGCTCAAGCACGTCTACCGGCGCGGCCTGGCCTTGCGTTACGGCAAAGCCATGCAATGCATCGCCGGCATCCATTACAACTATTCGCTCGACGAGCAGCTGTGGCAAGTGCTGGCCAGCAATCCGGACACCAGCGCCAGCCCGACACACGCGGCGGCCACGCCGAAAGACGTGCAATCGGAAAGCTATCTGGCGACGATCCGCAATTTCCGCCGCTACAGCTGGCTGCTGATGTACCTGTTCGGCGCTTCGCCGGCCCTGTCCGCCGGTTTCCTGCGCGGCCGCGCGCACAAGCTCGACACCTTGTCCGACGACACCTTGTTCCTGCCGTATGCCACCAGCCTGCGCATGAGCGACCTCGGCTACCAGAACGATGCCCAGTCCGGCCTGCGTCCGCACGAAAACAGCCTGGACGATTACGTCAACGCGCTCACGCATGCCGTCAACGACCCGTATCCGCCGTACGAAGCGCTGGGAACAAAAAAAGAGGGCGAGTGGATCCAGTTGTCCACCAACGTGCTGCAGATCGAAAATGAATACTATTCGACCATCCGCCCGAAACGCGTGATCCGCACGGGCGAGCGCCCGATCCAGGCCCTGTGCCTGCGCGGCGTGCAATACATCGAAGTGCGCTGCATGGATGTCGACCCGTTCGAACCGGTCGGCATCAGCCTGGAAACGGGCCGCTTCCTCGACGCGTTTCTGCTGTTCTGCGCGCTCGACGACAGCGCTCCCATCTCGGCTGAGCAAAGCGCCTGCTACACGAACAATTTCGCCCGCACCGTCAAGGAAGGCCGCAAGCCGGGCTTGACCCTGCGCCGCGATGGCGAGGACATCACCCTGCAGGCGTGGGGCGAGGAATTGCTGGCGCGCATCGCCCCCGTGGCGGCCCTGCTGGACGCGCGCCTTGGCGGCACGCAGCACGCGGACAGCCTGGCGGCGCAAGCCATCAAGCTGGCCGACCCGGATGCGACGCCATCGGCAAAGGTCCTGGCCGAGCTGCGCGCCAACGGCGGCTCGTTTGCCGCCTTCGGCCTGCGCCAGAGCGAGCGCCACGCCGCCTATTTCCGCACGCATCCGGCAACACCGGAACAAAGCGCGTATTTCGACGAGATGGCCGCCAGCTCGCTGGCCGAGCAGCGCGCCATGGAGGCGGCGCCAGCCGGCAGCTTCGACGATTTCGTCGCCGCCTACCGCGCCAGCACCCTGTGTTCGCACACCTGATCCTGCCTGACTTCCTGCCTGGCGCCCCATGCTGACCTTCTACAATGAATTGCACAGCCAGCATCGGGGCCGCTTCGAAATGTTTCGCGGCACCATGGTGCCCTGCTTCGAGACGCCCGAGCGGGCCGACATGGTGGTGGCCGAACTGGGACGGCGCAACCTGGGCCGCATCGTCACGCCGCACGGCGTGCCGCTGACCTCGCTGGAGCGCATCCACACGCCCCGTTACCTGCATTTCCTGCGCCACGCCTGGCACGACTGGTTGGCGCTCGACCCCGACAATGCGGGCAGGGACGCGCTGCCGTCCGTGTGGCCCGTGCGCACCTTGCGCAGCGACATCGAACCGGACGACTTCACGGCCAAGCTGGGCCTGTACTCGATGGACAACGGCACGCCGCTGACGGCCGGCACGTGGACGGCGGCCAAGACGGGCGCCGACTGCGCCGTCAACGCGGCCCACGCGCTGCGCCTGGGAGAACGAGCCACGTTTGCCCTCACCCGCCCGCCGGGCCACCACGCGGGCAGCGATTTCTTTGGCGGCTACTGTTTTCTCAACAACGCGGCCCTGGCCGCGCAGCATCTGCTCGACGACGGCGCCCGCAAGGTCGCCATCCTCGATATCGATTACCACCACGGCAACGGCACGCAAAGCATCTTTTACCAGCGCGACGACGTGCTGTTCGCCTCCCTCCACGCCGACCCGCGCAGCGAATATCCGTTTTACCTGGGGCACGCCGATGAAACGGGCAGCGGCGCCGGGCTCGGCTACAACGTCAACCTGCCGCTGCCGTCCGGCAGCAGCACGGCCAGCTGGTTCGCCGCGCTGGAAACGGCCTGCCTGCGCATCAATATGTACGCGCCCGACGCGCTGGTGGTGTCGCTCGGTGTCGATACTTTCGCCGGCGACCCGCTGTCGCACTTCTCCCTGCAAAGCGGCGACTACCTGCGCGTGGGCGAGCGCCTCGCGCATCTGAACCTGCCCACCGCCTTCATCCTCGAAGGGGGCTACGCGGTGAAGGAAATCGGCATCAATGTCGTCAATGTGCTCGAAGGGTTTGAAACGGCTGATTAAGAGCGCCTGACAGAACCGTAGCGAGCGGCAGTGAGTTGCGGCTGAGAGGCGCAGCTGTGCGAATGCACAGTGAGCATCGGAGGCCGCAAATCGCGACGCGCAGTAGATTATGTCAGGAGCTCTAAGCCGGCCTACATATTCCGGAATAAAGCCATGAACGGCTGGCTCACGGCCAGGGTTTCCGGCCGCGTCTTCAGGCGCAAGGCGCCGCGTCCCACTTCGTCGCGCGTGACGGACGCCACCATCTTCATGTTGACGATGGTGGAGCGGTGGATCTGCTTGAAGATGGCCGGGTCGAGCACGTCGAGCAGTTCGCGGATCGGCTTGCGCAGCAGCGCCTCGCCTTCCGCCGTCATGACGGCCGTGTACTTGGTGTCGGACTGAAAATAGGCGATGTCTTCCACCATGATCAGCCGCGTATCCTTACCGCTGCTGGCCGTCAGCCAGACCAGCGGCGGTGACTTGGCGGCCGCCGGCAAGGCGCTGCTCAATTGCTGCAGCAGGCCGGCCAGCGCGCCGTCATCCACCTGGGTCTTGCCGGCCCGTGCCTGCACGCGCTGCACGGTCGCTTGCAGGCGCTCGCGGGCTATGGGTTTCAATAAATAGTCGACGGCGCCCTTGTCGAAGGCATCGATCGCGTACTGGTCGTAGGCGGTGACGAACACCACCTGCGTGGCGGGACTCGCTTCGAGCGCGCCGGCCGCCACTTCCAGCCCCGTCAATCCCGGCATGCGGATGTCGAGGAAGGCAATGTCCGGCTGATGCGTGGCGATGGCGTCGAGCGCCGCGCCGCCGTCGTCGCAGGCGGCGACGATGCGCAAGCTGGGCCACTCTTCGGCCAGCAGGGCCACGAGCGCATCGCGCAGCAGGGTTTCGTCTTCGGCGATGACGCACGTCATCTCGGGCTTATGCATAGGAGACTCCCTGCGCCGTGCTGTCGGGCACCGTGATGGTGGCCGTCACGCCATCGGGGAAATTGGCGAGGATGGAAAACGACGCGGCCGCGCCATAGGTCAGGCGCAGGCGTTCGCGCACATTGCGTAAACCAATACCCGTGCCGGCGCCATCGTCGCTGAAGCCCTTGCCGTCGTCGGCCACCGTGACGATCACCGTGCCATCGCCGCTGCGCGCCATGATCCAGATGGTGCCGCCGCCGCTTTTCGGCTCCAGGCCGTGCTTGATGGCGTTTTCCACCAGGGTTTGCAGCATCATCGGCGGCAACTCCGCCTGGCGCAGGTATTGCGGCACCTCGATCTGCAGGTTCAGGCGTCCACCCATGCGGATTTTCAGGATATCGAGGTAGGCGCGCGCCCGTTCCAGTTCCGTGCCCAGGGTCGACATGGCTTGCTCCGTGCGCGGCAAAGAGTGGCGCAGGTACAGGATCAGATTACCCAGCATCTCGTCGGCACGCACGGGATCGCTGCGCGTGAGCAGCTGCGCGCTGGCCAGGGTGTTGTACAGGAAGTGCGGTTCCACCTGCGCGTGCAGCAGGCTCAGTTTGGCCACCGTGAGTTCCTTTTCCGTGACCGTCTGGCGCGCCTCGGCCTGCTCGCCGCGGCGGCGCTGCGCCACCCGGCGCGTCATCGCCCGCGTCACCGCTTCCGCGTTTTCCAGGTTGCTGCCATGGTCGACGAGGAACCAGTCGGTCCAGGCATTGCGCGCCGGCTCGCAGATCAGGGTCACGCTGCCCGCCTCGCCATTCGGCGTCACGGTGGCGAGAATCTGGTTCGGCCGCGGTTCAATGAAGCTCAGCAAGCGCATGCGGGGCAAGCCCGTGTGCGTGTAGGGCGCGGCGCGGCGCACGCGGGCCTGCACCTGCAGGCTGTCGCGCGCGCTTTCGACCACTTCGCTGCCCGGCAGTTCGCGGATGGCCGCGTCGATCATGTCGAACGCTTCGCCCGCCTCGAACGGGATCTCGATCTGGCGCCGCTGGCGGCTCGACAGGGTGCCGGCATTGACGGTGCCGGCGATCAGGCGCACGCGCCGCACATGCGAAAACGCATTCGTGATGACGGCGCTGGCCAGCAATGCGCCGACGATGACAAAGAAGCCTTCCGTCTGCCCGAAGATATAGCGCAGGAAATTCTCGACCAGGATCGCCGTGGCGATGATGTAGGTGACCATCGTGGCCAGGGTGATGCGCAGGATAAAGAAGAGGCTAGTCATGATTTTTCCTTGGGGTGTGAAGTGGGACCAAGCATAACCATCGGCCCCACCGGCGGTGGCCATTATGCGATGGAAGGGCAATACTGGCGACAAAGGCAAGAAAATAAAGCATAAATCCGCGCCCTTCCCAAATAAAATAGCTTGCAATTAAATAGCGCGCGATATATATTGAGCACATGGACGCCGCAAATCGCTTCTTCAGACGGGCATCCTGGGGCAGTAGCCCACGAAACAAGTAGCACACTATTTAGTCGTTAACTATTTAACTCACCGAGGATAACCATCATGTCGATCAAACAAGTCCTGTACCGCGCTCAAGCTACCGCCACCGGAGGCCGCGAAGGCCGTGCCGTGTCGTCCGACAATGTGCTGGACGTCAAGCTGACCACGCCAAAAGAACTGGGCGGCAATGGCGCCGTCGGCACCAATCCGGAACAACTGTTCGCTGCCGGCTACTCGGCCTGCTTCATCGGCGCCATGAAATTCGTCGGCGGCCGCGACAAGATCGCCCTGCCAGCGGACCTGTCCATCGAAGGCAACGTCGGCATCGGCGCCATCGAAACGGGCTTCGGCATCGAAGTGGAACTGAAAAT
Organism: Janthinobacterium sp. YR213; assembly: GCF_900099875.1. Taxonomy (NCBI): domain Bacteria; kingdom Pseudomonadati; phylum Pseudomonadota; class Betaproteobacteria; order Burkholderiales; family Oxalobacteraceae; genus Janthinobacterium; species Janthinobacterium sp. YR213. The sequence goes on from NZ_FNDA01000003.1 coordinate 567,761, forward strand.
TTCGCTGCCAGGCATGGAACGCGCCGCCGCCGAAGCGCTGGTCGCCGCCGCCCACATCGTGTGCCCCTACTCGAACGCCACGCGCGGCAACATCGACGTCACCTTGACGATCGTCTAAGCGTAGCTGGACTGCGGCGCATCGCGCTCTGCCGTCAAAACCGCACTGCCTGCATGGCAATGCGGTTTTTTTTGCGTGCGCCTTTAGAATGACGCTCTTTCCCTGATTTTTCGGAGCACTCATGATCGCTTGGCAATGGAACACGTTCGACGAACTCGGCCCCCACGATTTGTACCAGGTGCTGGCCTTGCGCCAGCGCGTGTTCGTCATCGAACAGCAGTGCATTTACCCGGACCTCGATGGCCATGACCAGCAAGCCATGCATTTGCTGGGCTGGCAAACGGCCGATGGCCAGCGCCGGCTGGCCGCGTACCTGCGCGTGCTGGCGCCCGGCGCCAAGTATGTGGAAATGTCGCTGGGCCGCGTGCTGACGGCGCCCGAGGCGCGCACCACGGGCGCCGGCAAGCATCTGCTGGCGGAAGGCATCGCGCGCGCGGAACGCCAGCACCCTGGCCACGCCATCCGCATCGGCGCCCAGCAATATCTGGAGCGCTTCTACCAGTCCTTCGGCTTTGTCACCGTCAGCGCGCCCTACGATGAAGACGGCATACAGCACGTCGATATGCTGCGCGCGGTGCCGCCGGGACCGGCGGCATGACGACGGCCCTCATTTCCTGGAGCGGCGGCAAGGATTCCTGCCTGGCCCTGTGGCGCGCGCGCAACGCCGGCACGAGCGTGCCGCTGTTGATCACGGCCATGGATGAAGACGGCCGCAAGTCGCGCTCGCACGGCGTGCCGCCCGCGCTGCTCGAGGCGCAGGCAGCCAGCCTGGGCGCGCGCCTGCAGCGCTATCACGCCAGCTGGGCCAGCTACGAAGAGCAATTCATCGCCATGCTGCGCGCGGCGAAAGACGAAGGCATCGCCCACGCCATCTTCGGCGACATCGACTTGCAGCCGCACCGCGACTGGGAGGAAAAAGTCTGCGCCAGCGCCGGCCTGACGGCCCACCTGCCCCTGTGGGGCGAGGATCGCCGCGCGCTGGTCGATGAGTTCCTTGCCGCCGGCTTCAAGGCCATCGTCGTGTGCATCAATGGCCAGCACTTGCCGCGCGCATTTTGCGGGCGCGAGTTCGACGCCGCCTTCCTCGCCGACCTGCCGCCCGGCGTCGACGCCTGCGGCGAAAACGGCGAATTCCACACCTTCGTCTACGACGGCCCCGCCTTCAGTGCACCGGTGGCGCTGCGCCGCACGCAAGTGCTGCAATATGACGCGCCAGCCAATCTGGGCGGCGCCACCTACTACTTCCAGGAACTGGCGCCAGTTTGAATTGGCCGCAAAAGCAAAAAGGGCGACTCCATGGAGTCGCCCTTTGTCCGTGCACCTTGCGCGTGCTTACTTTTTCTCCACTTTTCGCAGCGTGATGTCGAACACCAGGCCGGCGTAAGGCGGGATCACCACCGCACCCGTCGCGTCACGGGTACCGCTCACGCCATAGCCCAGGTCATACGGAATGAGCAGGCGGCGCGTGCCGCCTTCCTGCATGCCGACCATGCCACGGTCCCAGCCCAGGATATGTTTGCCGATACCCAGGATAAACGTATAACCGGAGAGAGAAGGAGACGCGTCGAATTGCACGCCTTTGCCGTCCGGCTTGCTCGCGTCGTACAGCCAGCCCGTGTAGACCACCGTCAAGGTATCGCCCGCCGCGGCGGCCGTGCCGGTGCCTTTCACCAGGTCGGGAAAGGCGAATTCTTTCACTTGCGTGTTCGGGTCAAGCACGACCGGCTTCTCGGTGTTGGCAGCAGCGCCGCAAGCGGTCAGGGCCACGGCGCAAGCGAGGGTGGCGATCATTTGAAATACCGATTTCATGGTTTCCCTTTAAATATTGGTGTGTGGCTAAGCCCGTACGGTGCGGACCGGTACGGGCTGGAGTTTAACAGGACTCGCGTAGCCCATTTGTAAGCAGACGTAAGCAAGGCAGTAAGTGTGTCTCGATGCAACATTGACACAATATCTATATTTCCACCTGCGTGCCCAGTTCGATCACCCGGTTGCTCGGGATCTGATAGTAGTCGGCCGCCGTGCGCGCATTGCGCGACATGGTGACGAACAGGTGCTCGCGCCATGGCATCATGCCGGCGCCCGGCGTCGAAATGATGGTCTGGCGCGCGATGAAGAACGACGTTTCCATCATCTCGAAATCCAGTCCCTGCTCGGCGCACTGCGCCAGCGCGGCCGGAATGTCCGGTTCATCCTTGAAGCCGTAATGCACATTCACTTGGTAGCACTGGTGGCCCAGGTCCACCACGCGCACGCGCTCGGAAGGCGCCACCCACGGCTCTTCATGCATGAAGACGGTCAGGAAGATCACCCGTTCATGCAACACTTTGTTGTGCAGCAAGTTATGCAGCAGCGCATGCGGCACGCCATCCGTTTCGCCGCGCAGGAAGATGGCCGTGCCGGGCACGCGCAGCGGCGGCGCGATGAACAGCGACGAAAGGAAATCGTCGAGCGGAATCGCATGCTTTTCCAGGTTCTGGAACACCAGCTGGCGGCCCCGCTTCCAGGTCAGCATGACGATGAACAAAATCGAGCCCAGCAGCAGCGGGAACCAGCCGCCGTGGAACAGTTTCAGCGCCGTGGCCGACACCAGGTTGACGTCGATGATCAGGAAAAAGCCCGTGGCGGCCCAGCACAGGGCCAGGTTCATCTTCCAGCGGTAGCGGATGACGAAGAAGGTCAGGATGGTGGTCGACAGCATGGTGGCCGTCACGGCGATGCCGTAGGCGGCGGCCAGGTTTTCCGAGGAACCGAAACCGATGACGGCCAGCAGCACCACGGCCAGCTGCAGCCAGTTCACGGCGGGAATGTAGATCTGCCCGATTTCGCTTTCCGACGTGTGGCGCACGCGCATGCGCGGCAAGAAGCCCAGCGCGATCGCTTGCTTGGTCATCGAGAAGGTGCCGGAAATGGTCGCCTGCGAGGCGATCACGGTGGCCATGGTCGACAGGATCACCAGCGGATACACGCTCCACGCGCCCAGCTGCTGGTAAAACGGATTCGAGACGGCTTCCGGATGCGCCAGCAGCAAGCCGCCCTGTCCCAGGTAGTTCAGCGCCAGCGCGGGAAAGGCGATCAGGAACCAGGCCAGGCGGATAGGCTTCTTGCCGAAATGGCCCATGTCGGCGTACAGCGCCTCGGCACCCGTCAGCGCCAGCACCACGGCGCCCAGGGCAACGAAGGCGACAAAGCCGTTATTCATCAGGAAAGTGGCGGCGTGCAGGGGATTGAGTGCGGCCAGGATGGCCGGCGACTTGATGATGTTGACCACGCCCATGCCGGCCAGCGCGGCAAACCACAGCACCATGATGGGGGCAAAATAGCGGCCGATGCCGGCCGTGCCGTGCGACTGCACCGAGTACAGCGCCACCAGCACCACCATCGTCAGCGGCACCACATACGGACTGAAGGCGGGCGTGGCCACTTCCAGGCCTTCGATCGCCGACAGCACGGAAATGGCCGGCGTGATCACGCTGTCGCCATAGAACAGGGTGGCGCCGAAGACGCCGATCACCATCAGCGGGAAATGCCAGCGCGACAGGCGGCTGACGGACGACAGCACCAGCGCCATCAGGGCCATGATGCCGCCCTCGCCGCGGTTGTCGGCACGCAACACCAGGGTTACGTACTTGAGCGAGACGATCAGGGTCAGGCCCCAGAAAATCAGCGAGACGATGCCCAGCAGGTTCTCGTGCGAGAGCAGCAGGCCGTGGGCCGGGTCAAAGACGGTCTTCAGGGTGTACAGCGGACTGGTGCCGATATCGCCGTAAACGATGCCCACGGCCGCCAGCGTCATGCCGGCAAGGCCGCTTTTTTTATGTTCCGACGTCAAGGTTGCACCCGTTTTTGTTTTGTTGCATCGCACAATATGATAGGTATTAGCAAATAGCAAGAGTATTTTTGCATGGTTCCGCAGCTGCCCCAAAGTCGTGGTTTTGTGCCGCTCCGCCTTGCTGCGCGGGCTTGCGGCATTAATTTGTTGCCATTCTACGCCTCGCCAGCGGCGCCGGGCAGCCCCCGATGTTTTCAGCCATAATGACAGACTGTCTACTCTCCAGCGAAGCCCATCATGAATCCAGGCATGCTCTACGCCTCCCTCGCCTTCCTCTGCTGGGGCCTGTTCCCCCTGTACTTTCACGCCATCGGCGAGATCGCGCCACAGGAAATCCTGGCACACCGCATGGTCTGGTCGCTATTGTTCCTGGGCATCGTGCTGACCGTGCGCCGGCAGTGGAGCTGGCTGGGCAGCCTGAAAGCGCAGCCCAGGGTGGTGGCCAGCTTCGTGGCCAGTGCGTTCTTGCTGTCCGCCAACTGGTTCATCTATATCTGGGCCGTCAACAACGGCCACGTGGTCGACGCCAGCCTCGGCTACTTCATTACGCCCCTGATCAATGTCATGCTGGGCTTTTTGCTGCTGCACGAGCGCCTGCGCCGCCTGCAGTGGCTGGCCATCGGCCTGGCCGCCTGCGGCGTGGCCTGGCTCACCTGGCAGGCGGGGCAGGTGCCGTGGATCGCCCTGCTTCTGGCGGCCACCTTCGGCGGCTATGGCTTGCTGCGCAAGACGGCTGCGCTGGGCGCGCTGGAAGGCTTGTCGTTCGAGACATTGATTCTGTTCCCTCTGGCGCTGGCCTATATGCTGTGGCTGGGCTGGCATGGCCAGAGCGGCTTCGTCAATACAGATTCCACCGCCACGCGCGCGCTGCTGCTGGCGTCCGGCCCCATCACGGCCATTCCCCTGCTGCTGTTTGCCGCCGGCGCGCGCCGCCTGCCGCTGGCCGTGCTGGGGCTGCTGCAATACATCGCCCCCACGGGGCAGCTGCTGATCGGTGTATGGGTCTTCCACGAATCGTTCACGCCCGAGCGCATGCTGGGCTTCCTCGTCATCTGGACGGCGCTGGGCCTGTATGCGGCCGAGGGCCTGTGGACGGCCCGCAAGGCGCGCGCCGCCGCCTAGTCTTGCCCCTGGCGTCCGTTTCCGCAGCGCGCAGCGCTGGCCGGAAGCGGGCGTTTACCGTATCCTGTCCGTCTTTGTATATCACCCGAGATTTCTAATGGCAAATTACGTCTACACCATGAATCGCGTGGGCAAAATCGTCCCGCCCAAACGCCAGATTCTGAAAGATATTTCCCTCTCCTTCTTCCCAGGCGCGAAGATCGGCGTACTGGGCCTGAACGGCTCCGGCAAATCGACCCTGCTGAAAATCATGGCAGGCATCGACACCGACATCCAGGGCGAAGCCGTGCCGATGCCGGGCCTGAACATCGGCTACCTGCCGCAGGAACCGCAGCTGGACCCGGAAAAGACCGTGCGCCAGGAAGTCGAGTCGGGCCTGGGCGAAGTATTTGAGGCGCAAGCCAAGCTGGAAGCCGTGTACGCCGCGTATGCCGAGGAAGACGCCGATTTCGACGCCCTGGCCACGGAACAGGCACGCCTGGAAGCGATCATCTCGACTTCCGACGGCGGCAATTTGAATCTGCAGCTGGAAATGGCCGCCGACGCGCTGCGCCTGCCGCCATGGGACGCCAAGGTCGGCGTGCTGTCCGGCGGTGAAAAGCGCCGCGTGGCACTGTGCAAGCTGCTGCTGTCGAAACCCGACATGCTGCTGCTCGACGAACCGACCAACCATCTGGATGCGGAATCGGTCGACTGGCTGGAACAATTCCTGCTGCGCTTCCCCGGCACCGTGGTGGCCATCACCCATGACCGCTACTTCCTCGACAACGCGGCAGAGTGGATCCTGGAACTGGACCGCGGCAGCGGCATTCCATGGAAGGGTAACTACTCGACCTGGCTGGAGCAGAAGCAAGCCCGCCTGAAGCAGGAAGAATCGACGGAATCGGCGCGCCAGAAGGCGCTGCAGAAGGAATTGGAATGGTCGCGCCAGAACCCGAAAGCGCGTCAGGCCAAATCAAAAGCCCGCCTGGCCCGCTTCAACGAGTTGTCCGAGCACGAATACCAGAAACGCAATGAAACGCAGGAAATCTTCATTCCCGTGGCCGAACGCCTGGGCAATGACGTCATCGAGTTCAAGAACGTGTCGAAAGCGTTCGGCGACCGTTTGCTGATCGATAACCTGAGTTTTACCGTGCCGCCAGGCGCCATCGTCGGCATCATCGGCCCCAACGGCGCCGGTAAGTCGACCCTGTTCAAGATGATCACCGGCAAGGAACAGCCGGACAGCGGCGAAGTGGCCATCGGCCAGACGGCACGCGTGTCCATCGTCGACCAGAACCGCGATTCGCTGGCCGACAACAAGTCCGTCTTTGAAGATGTGTCCGGCGGCGCCGACATGCTGACTGTGGGCCGCTTTGAAATGCCGTCGCGCGCCTATCTGGGCCGCTTCAATTTCAAGGGTTCGGACCAGCAAAAAATGGTCGGCAACCTGTCCGGCGGTGAGCGTGGCCGTCTGCACCTGGCGAAAACCCTGCTGATGGGCGGCAACGTCCTGCTGCTCGATGAACCGTCGAATGATCTGGACGTGGAAACCTTGCGCGCGCTGGAAGACGCCTTGCTGGAATTTGCCGGCAGCGTCATGGTCATTTCCCATGATCGCTGGTTCCTCGACCGTATCGCCACGCATATCCTGGCATTCGAAGGCAACTCGCAGGTCACCTTCTTTGACGGCAACTATCAAGAGTATGAAGCCGACAAGAAGAAACGCCTGGGCGAAGAAGGCGCGAAACCAAAACGTATCCGCTACAAGCCTTTGACCACGTAATTTCGGTCCGGCCATGCAAAAAGGCAGTTACCTCGCGGTAACTGCCTTTTTTTTCAGCAAACTTCCAGTTTTTAAAACCGTAGCGAGCGGCAACGAATTGTGGCTGAGAAGCGGAGCTGTGCTACAGCACGGGGCCGCCGAGGCAGTGAGCATCGGAGGCCGCAAAGCGTGCCGCGCAGTAGGTTTTTAGAAGTTGTAGCGTGCGCCCAAAGCGAGGCCGGTGGCCTTGCGGCCCTGGTCGGCGCTCTTGCCGAAGTGTTCCACTTCCGCCGTCAGCGAGACTTTCTCGTTGATCGCGTACTGGGCGCCGAGGGAAGCGTACACGCCCGTCTTGTCGTTGCCGCTGATGCCAGTCGACAGGCCGGTGCCGCTCAAGCTGTTCTTGACCTTGGCGACGCCGAGCTTGCCGAATACACCGACCTTGTCGGTCACGGGCATGGTGGCCTTGCCGGCCAGATAGTAGCCGTGCGAATCGCTTTTCACGGAACCGTTGCCGGCGCCAGTGACATAGCTGTAATCCTTGCTGCCGAAATCGGCGTAGCCGCCCTCGACCGCCCAGGTTTTATCGAAATCGTAACCGGCGAAGATCTTGGCGCCGGCCTTGTAGCCGCTGTGATTATCGGCGCTGGTGGCGCCAGGAATATCGAAGTTATAACGGTTGCCCGTGACGCCGGCACCCACATAGGCGCCTTCGGCGTGTGCGGCGCTCATGCCGGTCAGTGCGGTAACGGAAGCGATCATTGCAAACAGGATTTTCTTCTTCATCATGTTCTCTCTCTCAATTAGTTGACTTGCCTGGATTCGCAGTTCAGCGAAGTGCGATGACTACACAATAACAGCCGAAAAAAGCTACGTCTTTCTCCATTCCGTAAGAACTGTGACAAGATGTAAGCCAACATTCCAAACTGACAATAACCGTAAAATGCGCACTGTTAAGCGAACTTAAGATAGACTTAAGAACATTAGCGATTTTCAGTCCAGAGGAGAAGTGCATGCACAAACGCCAGTTTCTCGCCGCCGCCATGGCTGCCAGCGCCCTGCCCGCCATAAGCAGGGCGGCACCCGCCGGCCTGCGCGGTCCGGCCCTGCTGACCATCACAGGCAGCATCGACAAGCCGAACCGGGGCCCGTTCGACGCCGTGCGCGACCAGATGATGCACAAGCAAAAGATCAGTTTTGAGCGGGCGCGCGCCTTCGACTTTGCGGCGCTGGCGAACTTGCCGGCACGCACCATCCACCCCACCCTGGAATACGATGGCAAGGCGCATGCCCTGCGCGGGCCGCTGCTGGTCGATGTATTGAAGGCGGCGGGCGCGCCTGAGGAAGATGCCGTGCGGCTGCTGCTGCGCGCCGTGGATGGCTATGCGGCGGCGCTGACCATGGCACAGGCGCGCGCACAGCGTTTTATTGTCGCCACCCACCTGGACGGGCAGGCGATGGCGCTTGGCGGCCTGGGACCGCTATGGGCGATCCACGATGCGGACCGCATCGCGGCCGTGGCGGCGCTGCCCCTGGCCGAACGCTACACCAGCTGCCCGTGGGCGCTGTATCACATCGGCGTGGAGGTAGGCTGAAGCAAATTAAGCGTAGGCTTCCGCCATCGACATAACCCGTGGGGCGATAGTGATGCCATGCTCCTCGAACAGGGCCGTGATGGCCGCCAGGTTGTGCGTGCACTCCTCGGTTTTCCAGCCCTTGAAGATATCCGTGCCATCTTTCTGGAAATGCAGGTCCAGCACCTTGCCCGCATCCTTGTGCAGGTAGGGCGAACTATAGGTGTTCTCGAAGCCGAGCGCCTTCAATTGCCCCAGCAAAGCCGATGGTGGATGGTCGGGATCGGTGGCGAGAAAAATGCCGAAGGTCTTGCCAGGCGGCTTGGCGGCGATGTCGACCTCGTAGATGCCGGGGGCCTTGCTGACAGACGTACTCTTTAAAAATAACATACAACACTCCCTGCGCGTAATGTCCCGCGCCTGAAACGGGCGGCAAGACAGGGGCGGTGCGCAATGATTCCCCTCGTCAAATCTTATTGCTAATTTGCATCTTTGTCGACAAATCGGCACTTTTATTTGGTAAGTCGTGGTTATCTTGTCGCGTTCAGCAAGGTAAATTGTCAATAAATCCAGTTATCATTGCGCCAATACCCGCCCTGCTGCATACTTTTGGCTTGCGTCACGATTGCCTTCCCGCCGGCCACTCCTCGTCTCCATGCGTCTTCTGTCGATCAAGTACCGCCTGCTCATCCTCCTGACCCTGATCCTGGGCGCGGGCTTCATGGCCACCAGCCTGGCCAGCTACCTGGCGTCGCGCCAGACCATCGAACATGGCATCGCCGACCAGACCTTGCCGCTGACGGGCGACAATATCTATTCCGAAATCCAGAAGGACATGCTGCGTCCCGTCTTCATTTCCTCGCTGATGGCGCACGACACCTTCGTGCGCGACTGGATACTCGCCGGCGAAAACAAGCCGGAACAGATCGTGCGCTATCTGGCCGAAGTCAAGAAGAAATACGGCGCCATCACCAGCTTTCTCGTCTCGGACAAGAGCAGCAAATATTATTACGCGGAAGGCACCCTGAAATCCGTCAGCCCGCAGGCGACACGCGACATCTGGTACTACCGCGTGCGCGCCATGGAAAACAGCGACTATGAAACGAATGTCGACGTGGACATGGCCAACCGCGACAGCATGACCATCTTCATCAACCACCGCGTACTCGACTACGACGGCCGGTTCATCGGCGCCACCGGCATCGGCCTGACTCTGGACACCATGAGCCACATCATCGACCGCTACCAGGCACGCTTTCACCGCAACATCTATTTTGTCGATGGCGCCGGCACCCTGGTGTTGGCGGGCAAGACCATGCGCAACGGGCACGGCAACATCCGCAGCCTGCCCGGCGTAAACGCCATTGCCGACCAGATCATCAACCACCAGAGCGAACCGACGCATCTGTCGTACCAGCTGGGCCGCGCGCAAATCCTCGTCAACTCGCGTTTCATTCCCGAACTGGGCTGGTACCTGGTGGTCGAGCAGAACGTCAGCGACGAAGTCCAGTCGCTGCAGCGCGTCTTCATCCTCAACCTGGCCATCAGCTTTGGCGTCACCCTGCTGGTACTGGTGCTGACCTTGCTGACGGTGAACCGCTACCAGCGCCGCATCGAGCGCATCGCCTCGACGGATGCGCTGACCGGGCTATTGAACCGCCAATCGCTGGAATTGCTGTTCCAGCGCGCCATGCTCCTGTCCAGGCGCAACGAACAACCGATGTCCGCCATCCTGTTCGACATCGATTTCTTCAAGCGTGTCAACGATACGCACGGCCACCTGTGGGGCGACAAGGTCATCCGTGGCGTGGCCGACGTGGCGCGTGCCACCGTGCGCGAAAGCGACGTCATCACGCGCTGGGGCGGCGAGGAATACCTGGTATTGCTGAATAACTGCAACCTGGCCAAAGCGGCGGAAGTGGCGGAAAACCTGCGCGCCGCCATCGAAGGCCACGATTTCGGCCTGCCCGAACCGCAGGTACCCGTGACGATCAGCCTGGGCGTGGCCGAGTACCGGCCAGAGGAAAGCGAATCGGCCTTCTTTTCGCGCGCCGACAGCGCGCTGTATCAGGCCAAGCAGCACGGCCGCAACGGCGTGCACGCCGCCTGAGTCATCCCCCGCGCTTGCGCCTGGCCAGATCCTGCGTGGGCGCCACCAGCGCCCGGTACAACTCGCCCGTGGCGGCATCCCAGCTTTGCACGGCCAGTTGCTGGCGTTGCACGGTGGCCGAATCGCCCCGCGCGATGGGGCCGGACAGCGCGGGCGCGGCGCCCAGGCGGAACACGTTCGCCACCGCTTCCGTCACCAGAGGCTGCGCCAGTTCGCGCGCCACCGGCTCGGGAATGCCGGCCGCCTGGTAGGCGCGCAAGGCGGCGTCGAGCACCGTCACCAGGTAATTGCTGGCGAAGACGGCGGCGGCGTGATACAGGGTCTTGGCGGCAGGGTCGATGGGCACGGGACGCGCGCCGATGGCGTTCAATGCCGGCGTGAGGAAGGCCAGCGCCAGCGGATCGCCTTCGACGCCGCAAAACGTGCCGTCAAAGGTGGCGGCCACCTGCTGCGGGTCGGCAAAGCTGCGGATCGGGTGGGCGCTGGCGACAAAAGCACCGGCCTGCGTGGCGGCCAGCAGCGCGTTCGACGCCAGCGCGCCGCTGCAGTGGAACACGATGGCGCCCGCCTGGCGTCCTTCGGCCACCAGCGCCGCGCAGGCCGGGACGATCTGGTCGTCCGCCACGGCCAGCATGGTGACGTCGGCGCGCCGCAAGGCCGCATAGCTGGCGACGGGAGTGCCGGCGCCCATGAAATCGACGGCCGATTGCGCCGACGCCATCGAGCGCGTCAGCACGTCCTGCACGGCGACACCCTCCACGCCGGCGAACAAACGGCCCAGCACACGGCCCACATGGCCGGCGCCGATGATATTCAGTGTGACGTTCATGTCTAGAAACTTGATCCCGGCTGGCGCAGGAATTCCAGCTCCTGCGGCGTGGAAGCGCGGCCCAGGATGGCGTTACGGTGCGGGAAACGGCCAAAGCGGGCGATCACTTCCTGGTGCCGCTCGGCGTAGTCGAACATGCCGTCAAAGCCGGGCTGCGCCTGCGACAGTAGCTGGAACAGCTCGACGGCGCGCGCCTGCATGGCCAGGTCTTCCGCGTGTTCGAACGGCAGGTAGGCGAAGGCGCGCAGCATCGGCGGCAGCTGCTGATCAAGGCCTTGCTCGGTCAAGGATAGAGCCAGCGCCAGCGCCCGGGCGTCGCCGGCAAAGGCGCGCGGCGTGCCGCGATACACATTGCGCGTGAATTGATCGAGCACGATGAGGCGCGCCAGCGCGCCGTGCGGCGCCGTGTCCCACTCGCGCAAGCCGCCCTCGATGGCGGCATCGATCAGCGCGCCGAAACGGTCGCGTATCTGCGCGTCGAAGCCGTCATCCTTGCGGAACCATTCCATGCGCGACTGGCCGTAATCCGGGTTATCCGGCGGCAGGAACCAGAAATCGAGTACCTCTTGGGCCTGTGCATCCATGTCCATCCTTTTCAATTGCGTGCATGCGACAGCTGGAAGCCGGCGATGCCTTCGAAAGCGGCCAGTTCGGCCGACATGGCGGACAGGCTGGCGCCCGTGTTCTTGCCATGCGCGATGGCGACGAAGCGCCATTCCTGCATGCCTTCATTGCTGCCGATGGTCAGCGAGCCGCTGGCGATGTCGTAGCCGCGCTTGGCCGCCATGCGCCGCAGCGCATCTTCGCGCGGAATAAACCCCTGGCGGAAGCGCATGGTGATGGCCACCGCGTGGCGCGACGGCAGCCAGTTCTCCAATTTTGACAGAAAAATCATCGCCATCGCGCACAGGAAGGCCAGTCCCATGGCCGACAGATAAAAGCCGATGCCGACCATGATGCCGATCACGGACGAAGCCCAGATCGAGGCGGCCGTCGTCAGGCCGCTGATATTGAAACCCTCGCGCATGATGACGCCGGCGCCGAGAAAACCCACGCCCGTGACGATGCCCTGGATGACGCGCGTGGGGTCGCTGCCGACGATGGCGCCATGGCCGCCGTACCAGAACTCGGGATAGCCGCCCAGCACCGTCAGCGCGGCCGAGGCCATGCAGACAAGGCTGTAGGTGCGCATGCCCGCCGCGCGCCCGTGATACGAGCGTTCATAGCCAACCAGCAAGCCCAGCAGCAGCGCGCCCAGCAGGTTCAGCAGGATCACGCCATTCGTCGCCAGCTCGGCCGGCGACCAGTAGGCGCGCAGGAAGTCGATGGTCGGCATTTAGGGCTTTTTGCTCAGCTGCTTTTCAAACGCCACGTCGAGCTTGCTGACGCGGCGCGCCTTTTGCGGCCCCAGGCCATTGACGAAGGCGACAAAGGCGTCCAGTTCCAGCGGCGGGCACAAAGGCGGCAAGCCCGGCCCTTCCGTGAGGAAGAACAGTTCATCGCCCGTGCGCGCCATCGTGTAGAGGCGGTGGCCGGTGCGTTCCTTGAGCCGCTCGATGGCGGACGTGGCGCGGGTCGAGCGCATCAGATGGCTCCCGTGCGCTGTTCCAGCCACGCCAGCGCAGGCGCATCGGCCGGCGCGGCCAGGTGCGGCGCGAGGCGCGCGCGCACGGTCGCGTGATAGTCGTTGAGCCAGGCCGCCTCGTCGTCGCGCAATAGCGAGCGTTCCACGCAGCGCGTGTCGATCGGGCACAGGGTCAGGGTTTCAAAACGCAAAAATTCGCCAAACTGCGTCGTCCCTGCCGGGACATTCAGCACCAGGTTCTCGATGCGGATGCCCCACTGGCCGGGACGGTAGATGCCCGGCTCGATGGACGTGATCATGCCAGGTTCCATGGCCGTCTGCGGCTCCGGCATGGCGGACTGGGAAATCGATTGCGGCCCTTCGTGGACGTTGAGGAAAAAGCCCACGCCGTGGCCCGTGCCATGACCGAAATCGATGCCCTCGGCCCACAGGGGGGCGCGCGCAATCGAGTCCAGCATGGGCGACTTCACGCCGCGCGGGAATTGCGCGCGCGACAGGGCGATCATGCTGCGCAAGACCAGGGTGAAATCGCGCTTGTGCTCGGCCATGATCGTGCCGACGGGGACCACGCGGGTGATATCCGTGGTGCCGCCCCAATACTGGCCGCCCGAGTCGATCAGCAGCAAGCCGTCGCCTTCGATAGTCGCGGCCGAATCCGCATGGGCGTGGTAATGCATGATGGCGCCATGCGCATTGAAGCCGGCGATGGTGCCGAAGCTGGGGCTGACGAAACCGGCGCGGCGGGCGCGGGCGGCCGTCAGGTGCTCGTCAACGCCGATTTCCGTCAACGATGCGCGCTGCGGGTCGGCCAGGGTGGCGTCCAGCCAGCTGAAAAACTCGCAGAGGGCGGCGCCATCCTGCTCCATGGCGGCGCGCACGTGCGCGGCCTCGCCGTCCGTCTTGCGCGACTTGGCCAGGGTGGTCGGGTTGATCGATTCGACCACCTGCACGCCATCGGCCACGGCCTGGCGCGTGCCGAACGTGATGCGGCGCGGGTCGAGCAGCAAAGTGGCACCGGCAGGCAAGGCGGCCAATGCGACGCCGGCACGGTCATACGCGGCCACGTCCACGCCCTCGCTCTCCAGGGTGGCGCGCAGGGCCGCCGGCACCTTGCCGTCGGCGACGAACAGCATGGCGCGCTCGGGTCCCACCAGCGCATGCGCGAGGAAGACGGGGTTGTAACTGACGTCGGCGCCGCGCAGGTTGAACAGATACGCGATGTCGTCGAGGGTGGAAATCACATGGTGGCTGGCGCCTTGGGCCGCCATGCTGGCGCGCAGGGCCGCCAGTTTTTGCGTGCGCGACAGCGAGGGATACGCGGCCGCATGCTCGAACACGGGCGCGGCGGGCATGGCCGGGCGATCCGGCCACACGGCTTGCAGCACATCGGTGTCCGTGCGCAGGATCACTTGCGCGCCCAGCGCCTGTTGCAGCAGGCGCGCATTGGCCAGGCCCAGCACGGCGCCATCGACGGCCACCGTCTGCCCCGGCTGCATGGCCTCGCCCAGCCAGTCGATATACAGCACGCTGGCACCGGACGGGATTTTCTTCAGGACGATGCCGCTGCCGGCCAGTTCGTCTTCCGCCTGTTCCCAATAGCGGCCATCGGTCCACACGCCGGCGAAATCCTGCGTCACGACCAGCGTGCCGACGGAGCCCGTAAAGCCCGACAACCACTCGCGGCCCTGCCAGCGGGCCGGCAGATACTCGGACAAGTGCGGGTCGGCCGAGGGCACGATCAGGGCGTCGATGTGCTGCGCGCGCATGGCGCCGCGCAGTTGCGACAAACGGGAGGCGGGAGTGGCTTGGTCAGGTGTCTGCATGGGGACGGAAAAAGCGGTGCTGGGAAGCGCCTATGATACCCCGATTAGCCCGGGTAAGGCACTGCGCGCCCGCAACGCCTTTTCCGCCGGTTTCAGGTTGCGTTCAAGTTTTTTCCGGATGCCCGCGTGGCGCACCTGGTCCAGCGCCGCGCGCAGGGCTTCCAGGCTTGCCTGGGTGGGGATGGTTTCCACGCCATGGCCCAGCGCCATGGCCAGCGACTGCGACGGCGCGCTTTTCGCCGTGCCGGGCGCCACGCATACCTGCGGCAGCAAGGTGGCGATGACGGGCGCGAACCATGCGTCATCGCGGTAGGAAGCCACCCGCGCGGCTCGCGCCAGCACGCCGGAATCGGCCGTGGCGAAGGCCGCATCGGCCACATACGGCAGCTGGCCCGCATGGATGGCGGCGACGTGCGCAGCCGCTTCTTCCAGGATGACGCGCGCAAAATCCGCATACGCGGCGTCGCCGGCCAGCTCTTGCGCGGGATCCGTATCGCCGATGTCATCGCGGCTCCAGTGCCCGCTGTGCGGCGAGCGGGCCAGCGCCAGCAGGGAGGCATCGCGCAATTGCGGCAGCAAGGCCAGTTCGCGCAGGGTAATCGGCATCGGCAGCACGGCGTGGCGCGCCTGCATGGCCGCATCGAGCCGCGCCAGGGCCTTGGCGCCAGCCAGGCGCGCCTGCAGGAACGACTGGTAGTGCTGCTCCGTCAGCTGCCGCACCTCGTCCATCGACACGTCATTCGCCATCATCGGCCTCATAGCGGCGCAAGCCTTCCAGGTCCAGCACGCGGATGCCGCCGTAATCGAGGCGCAATAAACCTTTCTTTTCCAGCACTTGCAAAGCCTGGTTGGCGCGCTGGCGCGAAGAGCCGGACAACAGCCCGATTTCTTCCTGCGACAGCTGCACCAGGGTTTCCACGCCCGGGTACAAGTGCGAATTGAACATCGAGGCCAGGCAGCGCGCCACGCGCGTGTTCAAGTCCAGCAGGCGTTCGTTTTCCACCATGCCGATGAACTGGCCCAGGCGCTCGTTGAGCTGCATCAGCAGGAAGCGCGTGAATGGCAGGCTCGTTTCCAGCAGCCAGTGGAAGGTGGCGCCGGGCAGGCGCGCCACGCGCGTGTCGCGCAGGGCCATGGTGTCGTATTTGCGGATTTCATTCTTCAGTAATGAACCTTCGCCGAACCAGCTGCCGGGCGGCACGCCGATAAAGGTCATGGCCTTGCCGGAAGCGGAAAAATTATTCATCTTGACCATGCCGCTGATGACGCCGATCCAGTTGTCCACGGGCTCGCCCTTGCGGCAGACAAAGCCGCCTTTCGGCACGAAGGTTTCAAACACATCCGCCTCGACCCTGGCCAGTTGAACGGGATCGAGCAGCTGTGCCCAGTGGGCCGCGCGCACGGCATCCTTGAGGCTGATATCAGGATTGGTCATTGTGCGATGCACCATCGAAAAGTGGGTAAATGTCCCCGAAAAGACAACTTGGCAAACTAACGCAAGCTACTATCATTGCACAAACGCCTTACACATAAAAAACACAGAGCGCCATCCAACGAGGTGGGGCCTGAGACAAGCAACAGGGAGACACTGGTGCAAACGAATACCACAGCAGCAATGCCGACTTTTCCGCGGCGCTTATTGCAACACGGGACAGTACGATCCGACAAGCCCGCATTTCGCGAAAAATACCTGGGCATCTGGCAAACCTGGACCTGGCTTGAAGTCAACGAGGAAGTACGCGCGCTGGCCTGCGGCCTGGCAGCCATCGGCTTCCAGCGCGGCATGAACCTGGCCATCATCGGCGATAATCGTCCCCGCCTGTACTGGGCCATGCTGGCGGCGCAAAGCCTGGGCGGCGTGCCCGTGCCACTGTACCAGGACGCGCCGGCCGCCGACATGGCCTACGTGCTGCAGGATGCGGACATCCGCTACGCCATCGTCGAAGACCAGGAGCAGGTCGACAAGCTGCTCGAGCTCAAAGCGTTGTACCCGCACGTCGCCCACATCGCCTATGACGATGAACGGGGCATGCGCCATTACCGCCAGCCGGAACTGATGTCCTTTGCCGCCCTGCAGGTGCTGGGCCGGGCCTATGACCGCGAACACCCGGGCTTTTTCGACGCCGCCGTGGCAGCGGGCCAAGGGAGCGACTCCGCCGTGATCCTGTACACCTCGGGCACCACGGGCAAGCCGAAGGGCGTATGCCAGAGCCACGCGGCGCTGCTGGCTGCCGGCGTTGGCGGCGTCGCCTTCGACAAGCTCACCGACGAGGAAGACATCCTGTCCTACCTGCCCATGGCGTGGGTGGGCGACTGCCTGTTCTCCCTGGCGCAGGCCATGGTGGCCGGCTTTACCGTCAACTGCCCCGAATCGGGCGACACGGTGATGATCGACATGCGCGAAATCGGCCCCACCTGCTACTTTGCGCCGCCGCGCGTGTTCGAAAACATGCTCACCAGCGTGATGATACGCATGGAAGACGCCAGCAACATCAAGCGCCACATGTTCAGCCATTTCATGGACGTGGCCAAGCGCTGCGGCGCGCAGATTTTGGATGGCAAGCCCGTATCGCTGGCGGACCGCCTCAGCTACAAGCTGGGCGAGCTGCTCGTCTACGGCCCCCTGAAAAACGTGCTGGGACTGTCGCGCGTGCGCGTGGCTTATACCGCCGGCGCCGCCATCGGCCCCGACCTGTTCCGCTTCTACCGCTCCATCGGCGTCAACCTCAAGCAGCTGTACGGCTCGACCGAAACCTGCGCCTATGTCTGTCTGCAACCGGATGGCAACATCAAGTTCGACAGCGTCGGCTTGCCGGCGCCGGGCGTGGAAGTCAAGCTGGCGGCGAATGGCGAAGTGCTGGTCAAGTCGCCGGCCACCATGAGCGGCTACTTCAGGCGTCCCGACGCCACCGCCGAAGTGATCGACAGCGACGGCTATTTCCATACGGGCGACGCGGGCGTGTTCGATAGCGAAGGCCATCTGAAAATCATCGACCGCGCGGCCGACGTGGGCAAGATGAATTGCGGCGCCATGTTCGCCCCCAACTACATCGAAAACAAGCTCAAGTTCTTCCCCTTCATCAAGGAAGTGGTGGCCTTCGGCCATGCGCGCGACCAGGTGTGCGCCTTCATCAACATCGACATCGAAGCGGTGGGCAACTGGTCAGAGCGGCGCGGCATCGCCTACTCCGGCTACACCGACCTGGCGGCGCGCGCCGAAACCTATGGCCTGATCCGCGACTGCATCGAGCAAGTCAACGCGGAACTGGCGGCCGACCCGCTGATGGACCGCACGCAGGTGCATCGCTTCCTCGTGCTGCACAAGGAACTCGATCCGGACGACGACGAGCTGACCCGCACGCGCAAGGTGCGCCGCAAATTCATCGCCGAAAAGTACGCGGTGCTCATTTCCGCCCTGTATGAGGGCAAGGCAACGCAATACATCGAGACCCAGGTGAAATTCGAGGATGGCCGCACCGGTTCGACCAGCGCCGACCTGCAGATCTGGGACAGCAAAACGTATCGGCCCCAGGGCCTGGCCGCATGATGGAGCACAGTACGATGCAAATGAACGAACCCGACGCCCATTTCGGCACGGCCCGCAAGGCGGGCCCCGTGATCCTCGACCTGAAGAACATCTCGCTGTCATTTGGCGGCGTGAAGGCGCTGACCGACATCTCGTTTGACGTCAAGCAGCATGAAATCCGCGCCATCATCGGCCCGAACGGCGCCGGCAAAAGCTCGATGCTCAACGTGATCAACGGCGTGTACCGCCCGCAGCAGGGAGAAATCATCTACCGGGGCGAACACCGGCGCGGCATGGATTGCTATGCGGCCGCCAAGTCCGGCATCGCGCGCACCTTCCAGAACATCGCCCTTTTTAAAGGCATGACGGTGCTCGACAACATCATGACGGGACGCAACCTGAAGATGAAATCGAATTTCCTCTTGCAAGCCCTGTACTGGGGCCCGGCGCGGCGCGAGGAAATCGAGCACCGCAAGAAGGCAGAGGAAATCATCGACTTCCTGGAAATCCAGGCCATCCGCAAGACGCCCGTGGGGCGCCTGCCCTACGGCCTGCAAAAGCGCGTGGAGCTGGGCCGCGCGCTGGTGGCCGAACCGGAAATTTTGCTGCTCGATGAACCGATGGCCGGCATGAACGTGGAAGAAAAGCAGGACATGTGCCGCTTCATCCTCGACGTCAACGACCAGCTGGGCACGACCATCGTGCTGATCGAGCACGACATGGGCGTGGTGATGGATATCTCCGACCGCGTGGTGGTGCTCGATTACGGCAAGAAGATCGGCGACGGCACGCCCGACGAGGTGCGCAGCAACCAGGATGTCATCAACGCCTATCTCGGCAGTGTAGCCGGGAATTCAGGCAGCACGCTGCCGGCCGGCGAAACGACCTGCCCGTAATCGGGCAGGGCTACGCGCAACCCATTGGAACCCTCATGAATATCAATTTTTTCTTTGAAGTGCTGATCGGCGGCCTGCTGTCTGGCGTCATGTATGCGCTGGTGGCGATCGGCTTTGTCCTGATCTACAAGGCGTCGGGCGTGTTCAACTTCGCGCAGGGAGCGATGGTGTTTTTCGCCGCCCTCACCTGCGTCGGCATCATGGACAAGTTCGGCCTGTCGCTGTGGCTGGCCATCCCGCTGACGATGCTCACCATGATCGTGCTGGGCATGGCGATTGAACGGGTGGTCTTGCGCCCGCTCGTCAACCAGCCGGAAATCACGCTGTTCATGGCCACCATCGGCCTGACCTTTTTCATCGAAGGCCTGGCGCAGCTGATGTGGGGCTCCCAGGTGCACAAGCTGGACCTGCCCATCGAAGACGTGCCGATGCAGTTTTTGATGGACCGCTTCGACATCAACATCTCGCAGTTCGACCTGATGGCGGCCGGCATCTGCGCGCTGCTGGTGATCTGCCTGGCCTTGCTGTTCTCGAAAACCAAGGTGGGCCGCGCCTTGCGCGCCGTCGCCGATGACCACCAGGCGGCACTGGCCGTAGGCATCCCGCTGCAGCGCATCTGGGCCGTCGTGTGGGGCGTGGCGGGCCTGGTGGCCATGGTGGCCGGCTTGCTGTGGGGCGCGCGCAACGGCGTGCAGTTCGCCCTCACCTTCATCGCCTTGAAAGCGCTGCCGGTGCTGATCCTCGGCGGCTTTACGTCGGTGCCGGGCGCCATCGTCGGTGGCCTGATCATCGGCGCGTCGGAAAAGCTGGCCGAAGTCTACCTCGGACCCATGGTGGGCGGCGGCATCGAAGGCTGGTTCCCGTATGTGCTGGCCCTGCTGTTCCTGCTGGTGCGGCCGGAAGGCCTGTTCGGCGAGAAGATCATCCGGCGAATATAACGCCACCGTAACAGCATCGTAGGTCGGGTTAGCGCATGGCGCGTAACCCGACAACAGCCAAAACAGCCAGCAAAGGACACGCCATGATTTACCGTGAAGCAGGACAATTCAAGACCAGCTACCAGGCTGACAACCAGATTTTCCCGATCCGGCAAGACCGCCTGGCGCTGACGGCCACGCTCCTCGTCGCCGTCTTCCTCCTGCCGTATTTCGCCTCGCCTTACATGCTGTCGGCGATCCTGATTCCCTTCCTGATCTTCGCCCTGGCAGCACTGGGGCTGAACATCCTCACCGGTTACGCGGGCCAGCTGTCGCTGGGCACGGCTGCCTTCATGGCCGTGGGCGCCTTTGCCTCGTATAACTTCATGGCCCGCCTGCCAGGCTTGCCGCTGCTGGTGTCGTTCATCCTCGGCGGCCTGTGCGCGGCCATGGTGGGCATCGCCTTCGGCCTGCCTTCCCTGCGCATCCGCGGCTTTTACCTGGCCGCCTCCACCCTGGCGACGCAGTTCTTTGTCGTCTGGTGCCTGACCAAGATCCCGTATCTCACCAACTACAGCTCCTCGGGCGTGATCACGGTGCAGAAGATGACCATCCTCGGCTACCAGTTCGACACGCCGCAAAGCAAATACCTGCTGGTGCTGGCGATTGTCGCCGGCATGGCGCTGCTGGCCAAGAACATGATCCGCTCGAACGTGGGCCGCTCGTGGATGGCCGTGCGCGACATGGACATGGCGGCCGAAGTGATCGGTTTCCGCCTGATGCGCACCAAGCTGCTGGCGTTTGCCGTCAGCTCGTTCTACTGCGGCGTGGCCGGCGCGCTGTATGCGTATGCCTACCTGGGCACGGTGGAGCCGGAAGCGTACAACCTGGACCTGTCCTTCCGCATCCTGTTCATGATCATCATCGGCGGCGTCGGCTCGATCCTCGGTTCCTTCCTCGGCGCGGCCTTCATCGTGCTGCTGCCCGTCTTCCTGAACACCATCGCGCATGGCCTGGCATTGCCGACCAGCGTGGCCTCGAACCTGGAACTGATGGTGTTCGGCGCGCTGATCATTTTCTTCCTGATCGTCGAGCCGCACGGCCTGGCCAGGCTGTGGCAGATCGCGAAGGAGAAACTGCGCCTGTGGCCTTTCCCGCACTAGGAATTTGTACCTTGCTGTCTGATGTCGATTGACTTGAAATCAAATAAAACAAGAGGAGACACACAATGAAACACATCAAATCGCTCATGCTGGCCGCCGCCATCGCCAGTGCCGCACTCACCATGGCCGGCAGCGCGCAAGCCCAGGACAAGGAACAGTACATCGCCCTGCCGTCCTACCGCGTGGGCCCGTACGCGGCCGGCGGCTCCGGTTTCTACGGCGGCATCATCGACTACTTCAACCTGGTCAACCAGGCCGGCGGCGTCAATGGCGTCAAGATCAGCTGGGAAGAATGCGAAACCGAATACAACCCGTCGCGCGGCGTCGAATGCTATGAACGCCTGAAAACCAAGCAGGGCGGCGCCACCCTGGTCGAAACCCTGTCCACCGGCGTCGCCTACGGCATCCTCGACCGCGTGGCGCAAGACAAGATTCCCATGACGATGATCGGCTACGGCCGCTCGGACGCCGCCAACGGCAAGGTCTTCCCGTATGTGTATCCGCTGATCTCCAGCTACTGGAGCCAGGCCGCCGCCATGATCAAGTACCTGGGCGACAAGGATGGCGGCATGGACAAGCTGAAAGGCAAGAAGATCGTCCACCTGTACCACGATTCGGCCTTCGGCAAGGAGCCGCTGCCCGTGCTCGAAGCGCTGTCGAAACAGTACGGCTTCGAGCTGGTCAAAATTCCCGTCGCGCCGCCAGGCAGCGAACAGCAATCGCAATGGCTGCAGATCCGCCAGGCCAAGCCCGACCACGTGATCCTGTGGGGCTGGGGCGTGATGAATTCCGTTGCCATCAAGACGGCGCAGCGCAACGGCTTTCCGCGCGACAAAATGCTGGGCGTCTGGTGGGCCGGCTCCGAGGAAGACACGATTCCATCGGGCGATGCGGCCAAGGGCTACACGGCGATGACGTTCAATACGCCGGGCAACTACCCCGTGCTCGACGACATCCGCAAGAAACTCTACGCGTCCGGCAAGGGCAACCTGTCCGACCAGTCGCGCATCGGCTCCGTCTACCACATGCGCGGCGTGACGGCCGGCATCCTGTGGGTGGAAGCGATCCGCGTGGCGCAGGAAAAATTCGGCAAGGGCAAACCGATCACGGGCGAGCAGATGCGCTGGGGCCTGGAAAACCTGAACGTCGACGATGCGCGCCAGAAGGCCGTCGGCGCGCTGGGCATGTTCCCGACCGTGAAAACCAGCTGCGACGACCATGAAGGCTCGGGCGCCGTGAAAGTGCAGCAGTGGGATGGCAAGAAATGGACCGCCATCACGCCGAAATGGATCGTCGGCGACAAGGCCCTGGTGCGCAAGCTGGTCGAGGAATCGTCGAACAAGTACGCCGAAGAGAAAAAGATCACGCCGGCGTGCATGAAGTAAATCGCTGCCGATGGTGGTGTCGGATTACGCGCGTTGCGCTAATCCGACCTACCTGGATATGACGTAGGTCGGATTAGTCCGCAGGCCGTAATCCGACAAGCCAACACCCTATGAAAACGAAGCAGCCATGACACCCACTGCCACGCAAACACCGGAAACGCCACCGCCCTACCTGTCGGTGAACAATATCGAAGTCATCTACGACCACGTGATCCTGGTCCTGAAGGGCGTGTCGCTGCAAGTCCCGCAAGGCAAGATCGTGGCGCTCCTGGGCGCCAACGGCGCCGGCAAGTCGACCACCCTGAAAACCATCTCGACCCTGTTGCGCGGCGAACGGGGCGACGTCACCAAGGGCGAAGTCCAGTTCAAGGGAGAGCGCGTGGATCAATTGACGCCGAATGAACTGGTCAAGCGGGGCCTGTCGCAAGTGATGGAAGGGCGCCACTGTTTCGGCCACCTGACCATCGAGGAAAACCTCCTGACTGGCGCCTACACGCGCAGCCTGTCGCGCGGCGAGCTGAAAGACGCGCTGGAAAAGGTGTATCACTACTTTCCTCGCCTGAAAACCCGGCGCGGCAGCCAGGCCGGTTACACCTCGGGCGGCGAACAGCAGATGTGCGCCATCGGCCGCGCGCTGATGGCCAAGCCATCGATGATTTTACTGGACGAGCCGTCGATGGGCATCGCGCCGCAGATCGTCGAAGAGATCTTCGGCATCGTCAAGGACCTGAACCACAAGGAAAACGTGTCTTTCCTGCTGGCCGAACAGAACACCAACGTGGCGCTGCGCTACGCCGACTTCGGCTACATCCTGGAAAACGGCCGCGTCGTGATGGAAGGACAAGCGCAGGAACTGGCAAGCAACGAAGACGTCAAAGAGTTTTACCTGGGCGTATCCAGCGCCGGGCGCAAGAGCTTCCGCGACATGAAGTTCTACCGCCGCCGCAAGCGCTGGCTGGCCTGACATCGGAGTTGCCGTCATGGACCTGGAACGGGCCAAGCAAGTATGCCGCGGCTTTCCCGGCGCGACAGAAGACATCAAGTGGAGCAACGTGCTGGCGTTTTCCGTCGGTGGCCGCCTGTTCGCGCTATGCGGCGCGGAAGCGCACAGCACGCGCGGCATGAGCTTCAAGGTCGATGCGGAACGCTTCCTGGAGTTGACGGACCGCCCCGGTTTTCGCCCGGCACCCTACCTGGCGCGGGCCAAATGGGTGCTGGTCGCCAGTCCCGACGCCCTCGACGACGACGAAATGGCCGCCCTGCTGCAGCGCTCATACAGCCTGATTGTTGCGGGGCTGACGAAAAAAATGCAACGTGACATTGGAGAATCAGCAACATGACCGATACGCTCGACAGTCTGGAAGCACGCGCCCCCGAAGCGCGTGAAAGCGAATTGATGGCCGGCCTGCCGCAGCTGATCGCGCGCGCGCAGAAGGCGCCGGGCTGGGCCCGCATCCTTGATGGCGTCACCGCGGCCGACATCACCAGCCGCGCCGCGCTGGCGCAGCTGCCCGTGACGCGCAAGTCCGACCTCAAGCAATTGCAGCACGACGCGCTGCCGTTCGGCGGCTTGAACACGACGCCAAAGAACGCCCTGTCGCGCGTATTCGTCTCGCCCGGCCCCATCTTCGATCCGGAAGGCCGCGGCCCTGACTGGTGGCGCTTCGCGCGGCCCATGTATGCGGCCGGCGTGCGCGCCGGCGGCTTGCTGCAGAACTGCTTTTCGTATCACTTCACGCCGGCCGCCTTCATGGTCGAAGGGGGCGCCGCGCGCATCGGCTGCACCGTCATCCCGGCCGGCATCGGCCAGACGGAAATGCAGGTGCAGGCGATGGCTGACCTGAAGCCGGACACGTATATCGGCACGCCGTCATTTCTGAAACTGATCATCGAGAAAGCGCGCGAAATGGGCGCCGACATCAGCAGCGTCACCAAGGCCGTGATGGGCGCGGAAGCCTTGCCCGAATCCTTGCGCAGCTGGTTTGCCGAAAATGGCGTGCCGCACGTGTTCCAGACCTATGCCTCGGCCGATATCGGCAGCATCGCCTATGAAACGGCCAGCAATGGCAAGCTCAATCCGGGCATGGTCGTTGACGAAAACGTGCTGCTGGAAATCGTCCATCCGGGCAGCGGCATTCCCGTCGCGCCCGGCGAAGTGGGCGAAGTCGTCGTCACCGTCTTCAATGCCGACTATCCGCTGATCCGCTTCGCCACGGGCGACCTGTCGGCCGTGCTGATGGACGCGCCGGACTCGCCGTGCGGCCGCACGAATACGCGCATCAAGGGCTGGATGGGACGTGCGGATCAAACCACCAAGGTGCGCGCCATGTTCGTGCATCCGTCGCAGGTGCACGAGATCGCGCGCCGCCACCCGCAGATCAAGAAGGCGCGGCTGGTGGTCTCGGGACGCATGGCCAACGACGAGATGGCTTTGCATTGCGAAGTCGACGATCCGACGGACGCCAGCGGCGTGGAAGCCATCATCGGCTCGATCCGCGAACTGACCAAGCTGCGCGGCGACGTAGTGCTGGTGGCCGTGGGCAGTCTGGCGCAGGATGGGAAAGTTATCGACGACATGCGCGATTACAAATAAGGCCGATTTGCGGGATAATACCGGCATTGACCATCAGCCCCATTCATCGCCATGCAAGAGTCCATGCAAGAATTTCATCACAACCGTGCCCGTGACCTGATCAAGAACGCGGAACTGCTGTTCGACCAAGACGCCGTGCAGGCGTCGATCACGCGCATGGCCGATGTGCTCAACACGCGCTTCAACGCCGACGATTCGAAAGAATTCCCGCTGGTGCTGGGCGTGATGGGCGGCGCCGTCGTGTTTACGGGCAGCCTGCTGCCGCAACTGAGCTTTCCGCTCGAATTCGACTACATCCATGTGAGCCGCTACGGCGACGACGACAAGGGTGGCGAAGTGGTGTGGAAAGTCATCCCCCGCTCGAACGTAGCGGGCCGTACCGTCATCGTGCTCGACGATATTCTCGACGAAGGCGAAACCCTGGCGCACGTCAAGCAGCGCTTGCTGGACATGGGCGCCTCGGAAGTGATCCTGGCCGTCTTCGCGGACAAGGCCATCGGCAAGAAGAAGCCGGTACAAGCCGACATCGTCGGCCTGGTGATCCCGAACCGCTTCGTCGTCGGCTTCGGCATGGATGCGTATGGCTACTGGCGCAACCTGCCGGGCCTGTGGGCCATCAAGCCCGAGGATTTGAAGCAGCAGTGATTCATGATGGTTGTCGGATTACGCTGCGCTAATCCGACCTACGCCACCAGGTTCGAGTAGGTCGGATTAGCGCGCAGCGCGTAATCCGACATCCTCACCAACGTTACAGCTTCAACCGCGCGCGCGCCGCATCGTATTCGGCCTTCAGGCGCGCCACCATCTCTTCCACGCTCGGCACGTCATCCATCAAGCCCACGCCCTGGCCCGCGCCCCAGATGTCGCGCCAGGCCTTGGCGCTGCCGGAACCGAAGTTCATCGCGCTCTTGTCCGCTTCGGGCAAGGCTTCCGGATCGAGTCCGGCCGCTTCGATCGATTTTTTCAGATAATTCCCGTGCACGCCCGTAAACAGGTTGGTGTAGACGATGTCGGCCGCGCTGGAATCGACGATGGCGTCGCGGTAGCCATCGCTGACGTTCGATTCCTTGGTCGCCAGCCAGCGCGAGCCGATGTAGGCAAAGTCCGCGCCCATCGCTTGCGCGGCCAGCACGGCATCGCCCGTGGCGATGGAGCCGGACAGCGCCAGCGGGCCGTCGAAGAACTTGCGCACTTCGCCCACCAGCGCGAACGGCGACAGGGTGCCCGCGTGGCCGCCGGCGCCGCTGGCGACCAGGATCAAGCCATCGACACCCGCCTCCAGGGCCTTTTTCGCGTGACGGATCGAGATCACGTCATGCAGCACGATGCCGCCATAGCTGTGGATGGCGTCGAGCATTTCCTTGGGCGGCGCGCGCAGCGAGGAAATGATGATGGGAATCTGATGTTTCACACACACTTCCACGTCATGCGCGAGGCGGTCGTTCGACTGGTGCACGATCTGGTTGACGGCGATCGGTCCCACTTTTTTATCGGGATTGGCGGCCTGGAAGGCGGCCAGCTCGGCCTGCAGCTCGGTGAGCCAGGTGTCGAGCAATTCGGCGGGACGCGCGTTCAGGGCCGGGAAGGAACCGACGATGCCGGCCTTGCACTGCGCCGCGACGAGGGCCGGGCCGCTGGCGATGAACATCGGCGACGCGATAACGGGTAAGGAAAGGTTTTGCAACGCAACAGGCAATGCCATGGCGGACTCGCTGGAAAGTTGATCGGACGTGAAAAACACACTGAACGTTGATTATAGTGCAGAAAAAGTACGGTCGTGCTGAATTTATCGTCTATCCGTTTCAGCCCTCGTTAAGCAAGTACTCACCCTCAATCCGTGCCGCTGTAGCCCTCACCAGCTGCGACACGGCCCACTCGGCCAGCGCGGCCGCCTCCTGGCGCAGGAAGCGCCGGTTGGCCTCTTCGAAGACGGGCATGCCCCGCAGCAGGGCCGGTATCTCGGCGAGGGCGATGCGCTGGCGTTCCAGCAGCAGGAATTTCAGCAGCACTTTCACCGCATTCTGCGCATTGCGCACGGGATCGGACGCCAGGTAATCGAGACGTGAATAGGCGCGCTGCAGGGCACCGGCGGCGTCCTGGAACGGCCGCCCGTGGCCGGGAATGACGACCTGCACATCGAGGCTGGCGATCAGGTCCAGCGTGGCGCGCGCTTCAGGGAAGCCGGAGCCGCCATCGAGTTCGGGGAAGATCACGCCAAAGCCGTTTTCCCACAGCGCGTCGGCGGAGATCAGGATGCCTTCGTCGGCGCAGTAAAAAATCAGCGAGTGCGGATCGTGGCCCGGCGCGCCCAGCGCCTGCCAGCGCATGTCGGCCAACGTCAACGTGTCGCCGGGCGAGACGGTGGCATCGAAGCCGAAGCGCGGACATTGCTGGCCCGTGGCCTGGAAACTCAGGGCGTCCACGTCCCACGCGCGCACCTTGTCCGCCTCCGACACGGGAATGGCCGTATGGCAGCCGTATTCCGCTTGCAGCAGCGCGTTGCCGCCGCAATGGTCGGAATGCAGATGGGTGTTGAACAGGCGGTCCAGGGGCCGGCCAGCCAGGCTATGGCGCAGCAGGGCCAGCGTTTGCGGCGCATGCGTGGCATAGCCGCTGTCGATCAGCGCCGTGTCGTCCCGGCCCTGGAACAGGATGTTATTCGACGACAGCCAGCCGCGTTCGAACACCTGCATGGCATCGGGGAACAGCGCTGGCGATCGCGGCATGGCTTCCTCAGTAGTCGGGCTCGAAATCGAGCTGGGATTCGCGTCCTGGCAATTCGGCCCACACAGCGCGCTTGAAGTCGTCGTCAGCCTTGCTCCAGGCGATGATCTCGTCGAGCGTGCGCAGGCAGCCTTCGCACAAGCCGCTGTTGCGGTTCATCTTGCACAGGCTGACGCAGGGCGACGGCACCGGCGACGGCAAGGAGAGCGGAACGGCGGGCGGAGGTGGGGGAGTGACCATCATGGAGCGGCATCGGTGTAGGTACAGGCTTGCATTATGCCGCGAAACCGTGCCGGCGAGTCGGTGGCATCGCCATGCAATGTTTCTGTGAATATATTTTCAAGCAAAAATATGATCAAAAAACCATCTTCCGGAAATTTATTTTGCAGCCCATTCTCACTCTGCGAGTACCCGTCCTACAACACGATCAGGCCAGATCCTGCTTGACTTGAGATATTTCACAACTATACTACCATCCATACAGATGGCAATTGGATGCCACGTGGAGTTTTTGGAGAGATATGGCCAAGCAAGACAGCAAGCCCAAAATTGGGGAATCCGAGAAAATCACGATCAACCTCGGCTTGATCGACCTGGGGCAGATCGATCTACTGGTCCAGGAGGGATTTTATTCCAACCGCACGGATCTGATCCGTACGGCCATACGCAACCAGCTGGGTATCCACGCCGAGGTGGTGAAACAAACCGTCGCCCGTAAAAGCCTGGTATTGGGCATGCAGCACTATTCGCGCGCCGACCTGGAAGCGATCCAGGCAGCCGGCCAGCGCCTGCAGATACAGGTGCTGGGACTGGCCAGCATCGCCAGCGACGTCTCCGTGGAACTGGCACTGGCCACCATCGAGTCGATTTTCGTATTAGGTGCCCTGCACGCCAGCACCGTCGTCAAGACGGCGCTCGCAGGGCGAATTCACTAGCGTATCGGTTCGCGGCGATGACCCGGCCGATGCGCGGCACCGTTAAGGATGGTCATGAAACTCCCTCTCAACATGTTGGCGCAGATGCGCGCAGCAACCCGTAATCTGATGGGCCGCGGTCCCGCCGCCGCCACCGAAGCGATCCAGCAGGCGCTGTCTGCCGCCGGCCTGGCACCGCAGGCGGCAGCCACGCAAGCGCCGCCGCCGCAGACCATGCGCGACATTAATCCGCCACCACCAGCGCAAGCCCGAGCCGAACAGCCGCAAGCTGCCGCCGCGCCAGAAACGCCTGATGCGCCGCCCACGCCCGCGCAAGCGGCGCAGGACTTCG
This sequence comes from Janthinobacterium sp. YR213, assembly GCF_900099875.1. Lineage (NCBI taxonomy): Bacteria > Pseudomonadati > Pseudomonadota > Betaproteobacteria > Burkholderiales > Oxalobacteraceae > Janthinobacterium > Janthinobacterium sp. YR213. Next base: position 596,968 of record NZ_FNDA01000003.1, read on the forward strand.
CGCAGGATTTCATGGCGCGCCTGGGCGTGCCGGCCGGCCTGGGCCAGCACAGCTTCGACATGCCCAGCTTCGAGCTGCCGAATTTCCACCCGCCCGGCTTCAACGCGCCGGCCACCACGCCGGCGGAGGTGCCCGCTGGCGCGCAGTTCATCGACGACGTGTACCGCAACCATGCGGGCACGCGCTCCTACAAGCTGTATATCCCCAGCAGCTACCACGGCCAGGCCATGCCGCTGATCGTCATGCTGCACGGCTGTACGCAAAATCCCGACGATTTCGCCGCCGGCACGCAGATGAATGCGCTGGCAGAAGAAAAGGAATGCTTTGTCGTCTACCCGGCGCAGACGCAGGGCGCCAACAGTTCGCGCTGCTGGAACTGGTTCAATGCCATCGACCAGCAGCGCGACCAGGGCGAACCGTCGCTGATCGCCGGCATCGCCCGGCAAGTCATCGACGACTACCCGGTAAATGAACGCGAAGTGTTCGTCGCCGGCCTGTCGGCTGGCGGCGCCATGGCCGTCATCGTCGGTACCCTGTACCCGGACCTGTTTGCCGCCGTCGGCGTGCATTCGGGCCTGCCGTTCGCCTCGGCGCAGGACTTGCCGTCGGCACTGGCAGCCATGAAGGGCGGCGCCATGCCCAATGCCCAGCGCAAGGCGCCGGCGGGCGGCGTGCCCATCATCGTTTTCCACGGCGACCGCGACACCACCGTCAACCCGCGCAATGGCGATGAACTGATCGCCCAGGGCGTGCGCAGCCAGGCGGGCGGCAAGGCGGCCAAGGCCGCATCCATCGACGGCAGCGTGCCGAATGGCCACCGCTACACGCGCACCACGCACAGCCAGGCCGATGGCTCGCCGCTGGGCGAACATTGGGTCATCCACGGCGCCGGCCATGCCTGGTCCGGCGGCAGCAATAACGGCAGCTACACGGATGGCAAGGGACCGGACGCCAGCCGCGAGATGCTGCGCTTCTTCAAGACGGTGAGCTAATTCGTCAGCTGATGTTTTCGGTGTATGGCGCGATCTGCCGCTGCTTGTCGGCGATCTCGCACACGCCGTCGGCGTAGCGGTGGGAGATGGCGATGAACTGGTCCTGGATCTGCAGGAAGGCGTCGACGATCTCGGCGTCGAAGTGCGAACCGCGCCCCTCGACGATGATCTGCACGGCCTGCGCATGGTCCATGCCCTGCTTGTAGATGCGACGGCTGATCAGGGCGTCATACACGTCGGCCAGCGCCATCAGGCGCGCCGAAATCGGGATGGCTTCGCCAGCCAGGCCTTGCGGGTAGCCGCTGCCATCCCATTTCTCGTGATGGCTGTAGGCAATCTCTTTCGCGTACTTGAGGAAATCGACTTCGATGCCCAGCTCGTGTTCCGCCGCCAGGATGGCGTCGCGCCCGAGCGTGGTATGCGTCTTCATGATGGCCATTTCATGCGGTTCGAAACGCCCCGGCTTGAGCAGGATATGGTCGGGGATGCCCACCTTGCCGATATCGTGCAGCGGCGCCGTCTTGAACAGCAGTTCGATATTCTTGTCCGTCAAAAAATCGCGGAAACGCGGCAAGCCGCGCACCTTCTCGGCCAGCGCCTTCAGGTAATGCGAAGTGCGGCGGATATGGTTGCCCGTCTCGCTGTCGCGCGTCTCGGCCAGCGACGCCATGGCGTGAATGGTGACGTCCTGCAGCGCTGCCACTTCCTGCACCCGGCGCTCCACTTCCGTTTCCAGGTAATGATTCTGGTCGCGCAAGAAATCCTGCATCTGCTTCATCGCCAGCTGCGTCCTGATGCGCGCCAGCACGATGGGGGCTGAAATCGGCTTGGTGATGTAATCGACGGCGCCCAGGGCCAGGCCCAGCTGCTCGTCGGCCACCTCGCTCATGGCGGTGACGAAAATCACGGGGATGCCGGCCGTGGCGGGATCGGCCTTCAGCGCGCGGCACACATCGTAGCCGCTCATGCCCGGCATCATGATGTCGAGCAGGATCAGGTCGGGCTGGTCGCTGCCGGCGGCGATCTTCAGGGCGCGCTCGCCATTGACGGCGATCTTGGTGCGGTAATCGTCTTCCAGCACCGCGCGCAGCAGGTCGATATTGTCTGGCGTGTCGTCGACCACCAGGATGGTTGGCTTGCTTGCCGGCGCTTTCATGCCCTTCCTTCGCTCTGCATAGTTATCCTTGTCACAGTGTCAGCTCCAGCGCATCGGCCACCTCGCCCAGCTGCGCCAGCGCACCTTCGAAATCGTATTGTCCCAGCATGCGCTTCAACTGGCGCGCGTGTTCCGCCTGCCCGGCCGCGACCAGCACGGGGCCGATGCCGTCCAGGTGCTTGACGGCCTGCGCGTCGTCCTGCTGCAGCAGCTGCGACAGCTCGCGCAAGCCCGCTTCCAGGTACGCCCGGTCCACCGGCGCCACGTGCGCCACCGGCGCGCCGCCCGCCTCGGCCACATGGCCGCGCGACTGCATGGCCAGCACGATCTTCGGCACCAGCTCGTCGAGCGCCAGGGTGCAGGCGGCCAGCGCCTGCGGCAAGCCGTCGTGCGATCCCAGGCTGAGCAAGTGCTCGACCCGCGCGGCGCTGTCGGCCAGGCCGCCGGCGCCGATATTGCCGGCGAGGCCCTTCAGGGTATGCGCTTCGCGGATCGCCGTCTCGAGCTGGTTGTTCTCGATGGCGGCAACGATGCGCTGCATGGCATCGAACTGGGTTTCCACAAAACGGTCCAGCAATTTTCGCATCAAAGCGGTATTGCCGCCCACGCGGCGCATGGCTTCCGCCATTTTCAGGCCGGCGATCACGGGCAGCTCCGCTTCCGGCTGCGCCACCACCGCCGTCATTTCCTGCGGCGTGGCCGGCGCGATCCAGCGCGCCAGGGTGCCGAACAGCTGCGCCACGTCGATCGGCTTGGCGATGAAATCGTTCATGCCGGCGTCCAGGCATTTTTCCTTGTCGCCCACCATGGCATTGGCCGTCATGGCGATCACAGGCAAATTCGAATACCGGGGATCCTGGCGCAGCTTGCGCGTCGCCTGGTAGCCATCCATCACCGGCATCTGGCAATCCATCAGCACGCCGTCATAGGCGTTTTCCTCGATCTTCGCCAGCGCGATGGCGCCATTGCCCGCGATATCGACGCGGATGCCGGCGTCGTTGAGAATATGCTGCGCCACTTCCTGGTTCACTTCATTATCCTCCACCAGCAGCAGCCAGGCGCCGCGCAGGGCGCGCTCATCGTCGCGGTAGCTGCTCTGGCGCTGCGTCTTGCGGCTCTGTCCCGTCACGCCGCCAAACACGAACGCTATCTGGTCGAGCAGGGTCGAGGCGCTGATCGGCTTGTTCAATACGCCGTCGAGCGGCAAGTCGCGCTGGCGCGCCGCCTCCAGCAGCGCTTCGCGATGGAAGGCCGTGACCATGATGCAGGCCGGCGTCGCATCGATGCCGGCGGCATCGGCACGGATGCCGGCCAGGGTATCGAGGCCGTTCATGCCCGGCATTTTCCAGTCCATCAGCACCAGCCCGTACGGACGCCCCTCGGCGCGCGCCTGCGCCACGGCGCCGATGGCCAGCACGCCGCCAGACACGGCACGCGCCTCGAAGCCCAGCGCCGTCAGCATGCTGACGAAGATTTCACGCGCGCTGGGGTTGTCGTCGACCACCAGCACGCGCAAGCCCTCAAAGCGCTGCGGAGCAAGCAGGCTGTCGCGCGGCACGGCGGCCAGGCCGAAGCGGGCCGTAAAGAAAAAGGTGCTGCCCACGCCCGCTTCGCTGACCAGGTCGATCTCGCCCTCCATCATTTCCACCAGGCGCTTGCTGATGGTCAGTCCCAGGCCCGTGCCGCCATGGTGGCGCGTGGTGGAGGTGTCGGCCTGGGTAAAGGCCTGGAACAATTTGCTGCGCTGGGGCGGCGTCAGACCGATGCCCGTGTCGCGCACATCGACGCGCAAGACAGCCGCATGTTCTTCCAGCTGCTGCAGGCGGATGGTGACGACGATCTCGCCCTTGTCCGTAAATTTGATCGCATTGTTGGTCAGATTGATCAGCACCTGACCCAGGCGCAGCGGGTCGCCCTGCAATGCGTTCGGCACGTCGGGAGCGATGTCGAACAGCAGTTCCAGGCCCTTGTCCTGCGCCCGCATCACGGACAGGTCGGCGATCTGCGCCAGCACGTCCTCGAGGAAGAAATCGACTTTTTCAAAGGCCATCTTGCCCGCCTCGATCTTCGAAAAATCGAGGATGTCGTCGATGATGGCCAGCAGGTTCTTCGAAGCCGATTCCACCTTCTCCAGGTAGTTGCGCTGGGTCGACGTGAGCTCCGTCTGCAGCGCCAGGTGGGTCATGCCGATGATGCCGTTCATCGGCGTGCGAATTTCATGGGACATATTCGCCAGGAAGTCCGACTTCATCTTGGTCGCATCCTCGGCCACCTCGACGGCGTGGCGCAGGTCCTGTTCCACGGCCAGGCTGGTGCTCATGTCCTTGAGCGCCTGCAGCAGTTCGCCCGTCTCGTCGCGCGACGTCACTTCGATGACGGAACTGAGGTCGCCATTGGCCACGCGCGTGGCGATCGCCACCGCCTCGCCCAGCGGACGCGTGATCGAGCGCGCCGACCAGGCAAAGGCAAGCCCCGTCAGCAGGGCCGCCAGACCGATGCCGCCCATCAGCAGCAGCGAGGTATCGATGTCGTTGCGTATCCTGGCCGCGCTGTCGCGGATCTGCTGCTGCTGCAGATCGTCGAGCTGGCCCACGTACAGCAGCACTTTTTCCAGCACCGGCAAGGTCTGCGTCTGCATGGCCTGCTCGGCGCGCGCATCCTCGCCGCGCTCGACCAGTTCGAATATCGTCTGGAGCGACACGTAGTAGCCGGCACGGGCCAGGTGCATCTGTTCCAGCAGGCGCCGCTCCTCGGGCCGCGCATCGAGACCGTCGAGGATGCGCACCTGCTCATCGATGTCTTGCTTGATCGCTTCCAGGCGCGCCTGGTTCGCCTGGCGCAGCGCCAGCTCGTGCTGGTTCGGCAGGTTACCGATGCGCGTGGCCGCCTCGCGCGCCAGCCCATGGATCTTGCTGGTGGCCTTGGCGGCGACCCAGTCGCGCTGCAGGATATCGTCGGTCTCGGCGCGGATGGCATAGATGCGGCTACCCGCCAGGACGATAACAACCAGCATCAGCACGATCAACATGGCATAACCGGCATTGATGCGCACGCCGATACTGATATCCCTGAAGCGCATGACTTTCCTATAAGAAATTCTTGAAAATCGAAGTCTGAACGTATTCCCCTACAAAATGCAAGGTCTTTTGCAAAGGAAAAAGCGTGCCGCGGCTCTTATTTGGCCGGCGTTGCTGCCGGGGGCGTCAAGGTGGCGATGTGGGCTTGCAGGCAGGCGGGGCACCAGCAGCCGACGGCGAGGCTGCCGGGCACGGGAACGGCCGGCGGCAGGGCCACGCACCAGCAGGGTTCCTTGGCGTCCGGATCGAGCTGGCCACACTGGAAGGTGGCGCCGCAGAGAGTGCACTGGCTCATGGCTGTGTGTGAATTGGCAAGTGTGTGTCATGCTGCGCCGGCATGCGACGCAGATGTAACTGGCAGTAAAAGGGCTGGCTGGGGGACATATCGGGCCAGACTATAGGATCATCAGGGAAAATACAACAAGATCGCCCTATAATGCCTCCAGGATTTTCTTCTTCCCTGTAAAATCGCACAAATCTATTTTCCGGACTCGCCATGAATCAACTAGCTAACTTGAACCTGGACATGAATGACGACTTGACGGCGGTGTCGCCGCAAATCAAGGCGCAGATTCTGGCCGAGGCCCTGCCATACATCCGCAATTTCCATGGCAAGACCATCGTCATCAAGTACGGTGGCAATGCCATGACGGACGAACGCCTGAAGCACGGCTTCGCGCGCGACGTCATCCTGCTCAAGCTGGTCGGCATGAACCCGGTCGTGGTGCACGGCGGCGGACCGCAGATCGACAACGCGCTGAAGAAAATCGGCAAGCAAGGCACCTTCGTGCAAGGCATGCGCATCACCGATGAAGAAACCATGGAAGTGGTGGAGTGGGTGCTGGGCGGCGAAGTGCAGCAGGATATCGTCATGCTGATCAACCATTACGGCGGCCAGGCTGTGGGCCTGACGGGCAAGGATGGCGGCTTGATCCGCGCGCGCAAGATGCAGATGCCGGACCGCGAACATCCGGGCGAATTCCTCGACATCGGCTTTGTCGGCGAGATCGACGCGATCAACCCGGCCGTCGTCAAGGCGCTGCAGGACGACGCCTTCATTCCCATCATTTCGCCGATCGGTTTCGGCCAGGATGGCCAGGCCTACAACATCAACGCCGACGTGGTAGCGGGCAAGATCGCGGAAATCCTGAAAGCGGAAAAGCTGATCATGATGACCAACATCGCCGGCGTCCAGGACAAGCAGGGCAACCTGGTGACCGACCTGTCCGCGCGCGAAATCGACGAGATGTTCGCCGATGGCACGATCTCGGGCGGCATGCTGCCAAAGATCTCGTCCGCGCTCGACGCCGCCAAGTCCGGCGTCAACACGGTGCACATCATCGACGGCCGTATCGAACACTCATTATTGCTGGAAGTGTTGACCGAGCAGGCTTTTGGTACTATGATCCGTTCGCACTAAAAAAATCGCAACGCATCACAGCGAGTAGTTTGGCGGCGCAGATCACCTGGCGCCGCTTTTAATTTGCCCTTGTAGCTCAGTGGTAGAGCACTCCCTTGGTAAGGGAGAGGCCACGTGTTCGATCCACGTCAAGGGCACCAACTATATCTCCCCGCAGCTGAAAAAATGTCCATGGCGGCGTTGTCCTTCCTTGCCGTACATGCGTACTGTCTTCGTCAGTCCGCCTTGCCCTGAACACTTTTCCATCTGCTCTGCCGCGTGCTTTACGCGGCTAAGCTACGGCACCCTTGCGGCCTGCTTTCCAAACTTAATACACCCGCTCGACCTTCAAGCCCTTCTGACGCAATAAATCCGGGACGCTTTTCGTTCCCACCAGGTGCAGCACGCCGATGGCGGCCAGGCTGGACTTTTCGCGCGCCAGGAGTTTGGCGATGCCGTCGGCCAGGGCCGGGTTGCGGCCATCCAGCAACACCTTTTGCACGAACTGCGCGGCGAACGACGGGTCTGTCGCTGCCTTGGCGGCCAGCCTGTCGAAGGCGGCGGCATCGGCCGTGCGCCAGGCGTTGGCGATCTCGCGCGCTTCCTGGCTTTGCTCCTGGTCCTCGATCGACGCCACGCCGTCTTCCAGGAAGCGGCACTGGTCGGCCGGCGACATGGCGCCAAACAGCGCCATCTGGCCTTCCATCGACTCGAGTTCCAGCACGGGGATCTTGCGCGCCTTGGCCTGCTGCGACAGATAATTGTCGACGGCCAGGTCGGAGCGGTAGCCGAGCGTGGAAAATTCGCCGATGGCCAGCATGCTGGCCAGCATCCACGGCTTCATCGGCGCCACCGACTCGGCTGGAATGCCGTATTTTTGCAACAGCGGCGCCAGGCGCGGCGCCAGCGTCTGGCGGCAGTCGGCAGGCACTTTGCTGCCCGGCGCTTCCATGCCGTATTTCAGCACGGCGCCCAGGGCGGCACGCGAATCGGCGCCGGGATCGATCTCCAGCGCCAGCGCGCCAGCCTGGTGCAGCGCCTGCGTCACCGTCGGTTCCAGCGGATAAAAATCGGGCGCGCCGACGTGGATGGTGCCGAACAGATACAGGGTGTGGCTGGCATCCTGCACCTTGAACAGGGCGCCCCGGTTTTGCGCCACGGGCGGTGCTTCGGCAAAGGCCGCCGGCAACGGCAGCAAGAATAATCCGCAAAACATCACTATAATCTGGCGTCGCATGGTTTTCCTGATTGTTGAATTTTTCATCTTGCTTATCATCTTGCCTAAAGACTCCTGTGCCTGTGTCCCATCTTAACCGCTCGTCGCCGGTCTGGCTGTTTGACCTCGACAACACGCTGCACAATGCCTCGCATGCCATCTTCCCCACCATCACGGCCAATATGAACACGTATATTGCCCGCGTGCTGGGCGATGGCGTCACGCCGGCCGACGACGCCATCGTCAATGCGGCGCGCGCGGCCTACTGGCGCCGCTACGGCGCCACCTTGCTGGGCATGGTCAAGCACCATCAGGTACAGGCAGCCCATTTTTTGCACGAGACGCATAGCTTCGACGATTTGCGCGCCATGATACGCGCCGAGCGGGGACTGGGGGCTTTACTCAAACGCCTGCCTGGCCGTAAAATTTTACTCACCAACGCGCCGCTGCGCTATTCGAGCGACGTGATGCGCCACTTGGGCTTGCGCCGGCACTTTGCGCAGCATATCGCCATCGAGGCGATGCATGTGCACCGCCAGCTGCGGCCCAAGCCATCAACGCTGATGCTGCGCAAACTGATGCGCAAACACCAGATCCGCCCTGGCCGCTGCATCCTGGTGGAAGACACTCTGGCCAACCTGAAGGGCGCGAAAAAACTGGGTCTGCGCACGGCCTGGATCACGCAATACCTGAAAATGGCGGATCCGATCGGCGTGGCGAAGCTGCCCAAGGCGTTAAATCGCCCCGCTTACGTCGATGTCAAAGTAAAATCTGTCCGGCATTTGGCACGCCGCCTTCACCGTCTGCGTTGAAGGGGACTCCTGGGCTTCCGGTTGACACCGGAAGCCGCACCGCTAGCGGCGGTGACGGACCTCCCCCATCAAGGCAGCATTTTTTTTAACGACAAGAGAAAATATGGCAAGCACACCGCCGGGCCAACGCAGGCTACAAATTCTTCAGGCCCTCGCCGCAATGCTGGAGCAGCCGAAAGGCGAAAAGATCACCACGGCCGCACTGGCGGCCAGACTGACCGTGTCGGAAGCGGCCCTGTACCGCCATTTCGCCAGCAAGGCGCAAATGTTCGAAGGGCTGATCGAATTCATCGAGTCGAGCGTCTTCGGCCTGATCAACCAGATCGCGGAAAAGCACAGCGACGGCATGACGCAAACACGCGACATCATCGGCATGCTGCTCAATTTCGCCATCAGCAATCCGGGCATGACGCGCGTGCTGATCGGCGATGCGCTGGTCAATGAGGACGAGCGCCTGCAAGTGCGCATGAACCAGTTCTACGACCGCGTGGAACTGGCGCTCAAGCAGGCCTTGCGCGTGGCAGCCGCCGAAGGCCATGGCAAGGAAAGCGAAGTGGCGGCGCGCGCCACCCTGATCGTCAGCTTCGTCATCGGACGCTGGCACCGCTACGCCAAGAGCGGCTTCAAGATCAACCCATCCCAGGAAGCGGCGCTGCAAATCGCCATGCTGCTGGGGTAAATCACCGCCGCGGCTGTCCCCATGCACACCGACTGTTTCGCCCTGCTCGACGACGCCAGCACGCCCGGCGCCGGTTCGCGCCTGTACACGGGCCTGGCGGCAGTCTTGCAGTGCACCGAGGGGCAACAGTGGCCAACCCTGCTCGGGGGGCTGCAAGAGGCCTTGCAACGCGGCCAGTACGCCGTCAGCGTGTGCAGCTACGAACTGGGGGCCCACTTGCTGGGCATGCCACCGCGCGCGGCAGATCCCGGCGCGCCGCCGCTGGCGCAAGTGCTCGTCTTTGAACATTGCACGCAGCTGTCGCAGGATGAGGTGCTGCAGTGGCTGGCCGAACGTACGCCGGCGACGGCAACGCCGGCCGGCATCGCCGGCATCCGCGCGAATGTCGACCAGGCGCAATTTACGCAGGCGCTGCACCGCATCCACGACTACATCGTGGCCGGCGACACCTATCAAGTCAACTACACCTATCGTTTGCGCTTCGACGCCTTCGGTTCGCCCCTGGCCCTGTATGCGCGACTGCGCGCGCGCCAGCCCGTACCGTATGGCGCGCTGGTGATGCTGCCCGATGGCGGCGCCCTGCTGTCGCTGTCGCCGGAGCTGTTCGTGCGCCATGCCCAGGGCGAGCTGATGGCGCGCCCCATGAAAGGCACGGCACCGGCCGCCCCTGCGGACCAAATAGCAGAAAACGCGCGCCGCGCCGCCGCCCTGGCCAATGATCCGAAGAACCGCGCAGAAAACCTGATGATCGTCGACCTGCTGCGCAACGACATCGGCCGCATCGCCGCCACGGGTTCCGTCAAGGTGCCGGCCCTGTTCGAGGTGACGCGCTACAGCAGCGTGCTGCAAATGACCTCCACCGTGCAGGCGCGCTTGCGCGACAACGCCAGCCTGACCGACATCTTCCAGGCCTTGTATCCATGCGGCTCGATCACGGGCGCGCCGAAACGCCGCACCATGGAAATCATCGCCGAACTGGAAGCGGCGCCACGCGGAATCTATACGGGCGCCATCGGCTGGTTCGATCCGCCGGCCGCCGGCGCTGCCCACGCGGTGGGCGACTTCTGCATGTCCGTGCCGATCCGCACCCTGGCCCTGCAAGCGGCTGGCCATGGCGGCATCCGGCGCGGCGAGATGGGCGTGGGCGCCGGCATCGTGCTCGACAGCGACCCGCAGGAGGAATTTGCGGAGTGCCAGCTCAAGGCCCGCTTCCTGACGGGGCTGAGCAACGACTTTGAACTGTTCGAAACCCTGCACGCCAGCCGTGCCGGTGGCTGCCGCCAGCAAGAGCGCCACCTGGCGCGCCTGGCCGCCTCCTGCGCCTACTTCGGTTTTGCCTGGAGTGACAGTGCCGCGCGTGCCGCGCTGCAGGCCGCCTGCGCGGCACGCCCCGACGATGCCCCCTTCCGCCTGCGCCTGGCGCTGCGCCAGGATGGCCAGTTCACGACGCAAAGCGGCGCGCTCACCGCCTTGCCGGACACGGTCAACATCCTGTTGGCGCCCGACGCCACCGTGGCGGACGACCTGTTCCTGCGCCACAAGAGCAGCGTGCGCGCGCGCTATGACGCAGCCTGGCGCGCGGCCGAGGCGCAAGGCGCCTTCGACATGCTGTTCTTTAACGAACGGGGCGAACTGACGGAGGGCGGGCGCAGCAATGTCTTCGTCCGGCTGGACGGCCGCTGGCATACGCCGCCCCTGTCCTGCGGCCTGCTTCCCGGCGTGCAGCGCGCGGCCATGCTGGCCGATCCCGCCTGGAACGCGCAGGAAACCATCATCACGCGCCCCATGCTGGCACGGGCCGAAGCGATTGTCGTGTGCAATGCGCTGCGCGGGGCGTTGCCGGCACATATTATCGCTAGCGCCTGAAACCGTTCAGGGCAAGGCGCATTGCCGAAGGCAGTGCAACTGCACGACGAGGCATTGCAACGCCGCCATGGACTGTTTCAGCCGCTAGAGGTCCACCTGCATTTCATAACCGCCGTAGATCATCCGCTTGCCATCGAACGGCAGCTTGGCCGGGTCCATCATCTCGGCCAGGCGCGGATCTTTCATGACCTTGTCGTTGATTTCATCGCGCTTGGCGCGCGACGCATACACGATCCATGAAAACACCACCACTTCGCCATCCTGCAAGTCCACCGCCTGCGGGAACGAGGTCAGCTTGCCTGGCTTGACATCGTCGCCCACGCATTCGCGAAATTCCAGCGCGCCATACTCGCGCCAGACGGCGCCGCAACTGCGCGACATGGCCAGGTAGGCATCGAGCTTGGCTTTCGGTACGGGCACCACAAATCCATCGACATACGCCATGATGTTCTCCTTTGTTGTGACAAACGCGAACAACCAGCTTAGGACAATGATAGCAAGACGACAAGCGCAACATTAAAAAAAAGCAGGCGTTCAAGCCTGCTTGCGTCTCGGCAACTTACAGCGCCAGCGCTTTTTCCACCGCGCCGACGAGTTTCTTGTCATCCGGCGTCACCTTGCTGGGGAAGCTTTCCACCACTTTCCCGTGGCGGTCGATCAGGTATTTATGGAAATTCCAGGCCGGGGTCTTGCCCGTCTGCTTGATCAGGTCCACATACAGCGGATTCGGCGCGGGACCGGAGACGACGGACTTCGAAAACATGGGGAACTTCACGCCGTAGGTGTTGTAGCAGAAATCGGCGATTTCCTTGCTGTTGCCGGGTTCCTGCTTGCCGAAGTCGTTCGACGGGAAACCCAGCACCACCAGGCCCTTGCTGCCATACTTGGCGTACAGCGCCTCGAGCCCTTCATATTGATTAGTAAAACCACAATAACTGGCCGTATTCACCACCAGCACCACCTTGCCCGCATACTGGCACAGGTTTTGCGGCGCTTCATCCTGCAGGCGGTTGAAGGTTTGCTTGAGGATGGCGGGGCAGGCGGTCGGAGCAGCGGTAGCTGTAGCGGCTTCGGCAGCATGGGCCGGCATGGCCAGGCTGGCACTGGCGGCAAGGGTGGTGAGCGCAAACAGCTGGGCAAGGGTCTTGGACATGAAGGGCACCATGGTTGAACGGAAAAAAACCATTCTATGTCAAACGCCGCGCGCGCGTATGAGACGGACAACAACAGCGATTGCTTGAGCGACATCAACGACAGTGCAGTACTTGCCCAGCGCACAGTTTTTTTACCTATGCTCGGCCTTCCTGTCCCTTTTCTTGCCCTGTGGAGTCGCCATGCCCTTCCCGCACCTGACCGTACTACCCTCCGCCCTGCTGGCTGCCAGCCTGCTCATCCCGGCGCCAGGCGGCGCGCACGCCGCCACGACGGCCAAAGCCGTCAAGCCCGCCGCGACCAGGGACGCCCCCGCCCTGCCCGGCTACCAGGCCGACCTGAGCCAGACCACCGTCTCCGGCCTGTCCTCGGGCGGCTTCATGGCGGCGCAATTTGCCGTCGCCTACTCGGCCACGGTGGCCGGCGCAGGCATCATCGCGGGCGGCCCGTATTTCTGCTCGGGCCAGCCGGGCCGCTTCCCCTACATTCCCTACCTGACGAATGCCCTGACCACCTGCATGAATCCGGGCAGCGCGCAGGTGGCGCCACCCGTGGCCAGCGAATTGCTGCGCGCAGCGAACGATTTTGCGCGCGCCCGCCTCATCGACGACACGGCCAACCTGAAACGCCAGCGCGTATATCTGTTCAGCGGAACGAAAGACCAGACCGTGACGCGGCCGGTGGTGGAGCAGGTGGGAAAATTCTATGCGTTGGCGGGCACGCCGGCCGAGCAGATCCGCTTCGTCGACACGGTCGGGGCAGGCCACGCCATCATCACGGACAACAACCAGGACAAGGCTTGCGATGTAACGGCGTCGCCCTTCATCAATGACTGCGACTTCGTGCAGGCGCGCGACATCCTGCAGCACCTGTATCCGGACCTGCAGCCCTCGTCGACCACGCTGACGGGCAAGCTGATATCCTTCAACCAGCGCGCCTTCATCCAGAGCGCGTACTCGAGCATGAACAATACGGGCTACGCCTACATCCCGAAAGCCTGCGACAGCGAGAGCTGCCGCGTGCACGTGGTGTTCCACGGTTGTTTACAAACGACGCAGGCCATCGGCGACCGTTTCTATACCAGCACCGGCTACAACCAGGTGGCGGACGCCAACAAGATCATCGTGCTGTATCCGCAGGCCGAACCGAGCCCCGTCTACCCGTACAACCCGAAAGGCTGCTGGGATTTCTGGGGCTACACCAGCATCAATCCGATCGACCCGGATTTCTACCGCAAGAGCGGCACGCAGATGGAAGCGGTCAAGGGCATGCTGGACCGCCTCGCCGCGCGCCGCAGCTCGCGCTAGGCGACCTTAAATACCGCCCATGCAGATGTATTTAATGACTAAATAATCTTCGATACCGTAGGTCGACCCTTCACGGCCCAGGCCCGATTGCTTGACGCCGCCGAAGGGCGCGATCTCGTTCGAGATCAGGCCCGTGTTGACACCGACCATGCCCGTTTCCAGGCCTTCGGCCACGCGCCAGATGCGGCCGATGTCGCGCGAATAGAAGTAGGCGGCCAGGCCGAATTCCGTGTTGTTGGCCAGGGCGATCACTTCATCGTCCGTCTTGAAGCGGAACAGGGGCGCCAGCGGGCCGAAGGTTTCCTCGGTGGCCACGCGCATGTCGTTCGTCACATCGGCGATGATGGTCGGCTCGAAGAAGCCGTTACCCAGCGCATGGCGCTTGCCGCCGGCCAGCAGGCGGCCACCCTTGCCCAGCGCGTCGGCCACGTGCTCTTCCACCTTGGCGACGGCCTTGGCGTCGATCAGCGGGCCTTGCGTGACGCCTGCCTCGATGCCATTGCCGACCTTCAGCTTGGCCACGGCGGCGACCAATTTTTCGGCAAACGCGTCATACACGCTGTCCTGCACGTACAGGCGGTTGGCGCACACGCAGGTCTGGCCCGCATTGCGGTATTTCGAGGCGATGGCGCCTTCCACGGCGGCGTCCAGGTCGGCGTCGTCGAAGACGATGAATGGCGCATTGCCACCCAGTTCCAGCGACAGTTTCTTGATCGTTGGCGCACACTGTTCCGCCAGCAGGCGGCCCACCTGGGTCGAGCCAGTGAACGTCAGCTTGCGCACGATGGGGTTCGACGTCATTTCGCCGCCGATGTCTTTCGGCGCGCCCGTGACGATGCTGAACACGCCCGCAGGCACGCCTGCGCGCTCGGCCAGCACGGCCAGCGCCAGCGCGGAAAACGGCGTGGCTTCGGCCGGTTTCAGGACCATCGGGCAGCCGGCAGCCAGAGCCGGGCCGACTTTACGGGTGATCATGGCGGCGGGGAAGTTCCACGGCGTGATGGCGGCGCATACGCCGATCGGCTCCTTGGTGATGACCAGGCGGCGGTCTGGCCACGGCGATTGCAGGGTATCGCCCGCCACGCGCTTGCCTTCTTCCGCAAACCACTCGATGAACGAGGCGCCGAACTGCACTTCGCCTTTCGCTTCCGGCAGGGGCTTGCCCTGCTCGGTGGTCATGATCAGCGCCAGGTCGTCGGCGTTTTCCAGGATCAGGTCATGCCAGCGGCGCAGCACGGCCGCGCGCTCCTTGGCCGTCTTCTTGCGCCAGGCGGGCCAGGCGGCATTGGCCGCCTCGATGGCGCGGCGCGTCTCGGTTGCGCCCATCAGGGGCACCGTGCCGATATGCTCGCCCGTGGCGGGATTGCTCACATTAATCGTCTGGCCACCATCGGCATCCGCCCAGGCTCCATTCACGTAAGCCTGGTGACGCAACAAGGTAGGATCTTTCAACTGCAGCATATGGATCTCCGGTCTGGTTTGAATTATCGACGAGGGATACTATGCCACAGCGCGGCCGATTCCGCAGGCGATGCGCGGAACTACTCGACCTTGAAAGACGACAGTTTCGGGTCCGGCGCCGGGTATTCCAGCTTCATGCCCTGCAGGGTTTCCAGCAGCAGGGACGCCACCACCAGGTTGCGCTGCGTCTTGGAGTTCGATGGCACCACGTACCACGGCGCGTGGTCGGCATCCGTCTCGCGGATCGCCGTTTCATAGGCGCGCTGGTAGCCATCCCACTTCTTGCGCTGGGCGATATCGTTGGGGTCGAACTTCCACTGGCGGTCGGGATCGTCGAGCCGCTCCTGCAGCCGTCCACGCTGCTCGTCCTTCGAGATATGCAGGAAGATTTTCAGGATGACGGTACCTGTTTCGCTCAGCATGCGCTCGAAATCGCGGATCTGCGCGTAGCGGCGCTGGCATTCGGCCTTGTCAATCATGTCCTGCACGCGCGTGATCAGCACATCCTCGTAATGGCTGCGGTTGAAGATGGCGATCTCGCCCTTGACGGGCACGTGCTGGTGCACGCGCCACAGGTAATCGTGCGCCAGTTCGATATCGGTAGGCCCCTTGAACGCCACGGCGCGGATGCCCATCGGATTGATATTGCTGAAGATCGCCTTGACCGTGCCATCCTTGCCCGACGTATCCATGCCCTGCAAGACCAGCAGCACCTTCTTTTTGTGCTGCGCATACAGCATGCTCTGGCACTCGGCGATCTGCGCCGTCAGGGCCACGGTTTCCTCGCGGTCCAGGGCCTTGCACTGGGCTGCCGTCAGCTTCTTGTTCGCCGCCTTGGTGGCAGCGCCCAGCAGGCGCTTGCCGGCGAAATCCTCTTTCAGCTCAAAATCCTTGCCGGCACGAAATTGTGTGCGCGCCTTCATGCCGCCACCGCCATCTTGCGGTGCTCGATTTTTGTGCAGTGGTCCATCACCACCTCCAGCCCCGCCGCCCGTGCCAGCTGCGCCGCCTGTTCGTTGACGACATCGAGCTGCAGCCACAGGCAGCCGGCCTTGACGGCAATGGCTTCCTCGGCGATGGGCAGGATGTCCGCCGACTTGCGGAAGCAGTCGACGATGTCGATGCGCGCCGGCGCCACGGCTGCCGCAGCCTCCGTCAGGGTGGCATAGGCGCGCTGTCCCAGCACATCACGCCCGGCGAGGGCCGGATTGACGGGCAATACGCGGTAGCCCTGCTGCAGCAGGTAGTCGGCCACTTCATGGCTGGCGCGTTCGGGCTTGTCGGACATGCCGACGATGGCGATGATGCGGCTGTCTTGCAGGATGCGGGCGATGTTGGGCATATTCGGGTCGTAGTCAGGCGTGCGACATTGCCCGCCTAGCGTAGCAGAAAAAACCTACTGCGCGGCGCGATTTGCGGCCTCCGATGCTCACTGTGCATTCGCACAGCTCCGCTTCTCAGCCACAACTCACATCCGCTCGCTACGGTTTTCTCAGCAGGAGGTTACTCAGAACGCACGGCCGCCATCTTCGCCACGAAGGCTTGCGCGCGCGCCGTCACGGCCGCGTAATCTCCCGTGGCGCCCGGGCCACTCAGGCTGCTGCCGATACCCACGGCCACGGCGCCGCTGGCAAACCATGCATGCAGGTTTTCCACCGTCACGCCGCCCGTGGGCATCAGCGGCGCTTGCGGCAGGGGCGCGCGCAGGGCCTTGATGTAGGCGGGACCGAACATCTCGGCGGGGAAGACCTTGACGATGTCGGCGCCGGCCTGCAGGGCCGTGACGATCTCCGTCGGCGTCATCGCCCCCGGCATGGACAGCACCTGGTAACGCTGGCACAGCGTGATGGTCTCCACGTTCACGCCGGGCGAGATGATGAATTGGGCACCGGCCAGGATGGCGGCGCGTGCCGTCTCCGTATCGAGCACCGTGCCCGCGCCCAGCAGCACGTCATCACCATGGCGTTCACGCAGGGTGCGCAGCACGCCCAGGGTATCGGGCGTGGTGAACGCCACTTCCAGCGCCGTGATGCCGCCGGCGATACATGCCTCGGCAATCTGCACGGCCGCCTGCGCCGAAGAGGCGCGCACGATGCCGACCATGCCCCGTTCGATAATGCCCTCGAAAACCGTGTGCTTCTGCATTTGCTCTCTCCTGTCAGGCCGGCAGGGCGCCAAAGCGCACTTCCGGCAAACCGCGCACGCCCACCTGGCGCGCATGAAACAATCCCCCGGCCAGCGGTTCGCTCTCCAGCTGGGCCGGGGTCAAGCTCTCCTGCGCCGTCGTGACGAACAATTCGTCGTAGTGCGGACCGCCCAGGCTCACGCAGCTGGGCTGCGAAACGGGCAGGCTGATCTTGCGCTCGACGCTGCCGTCCGGCGCGAAGCGCAAGACCCTGCCGGCGCCCCACTGCGCGCTCCACAGGTAGTCATCCGCGTCGATGGTGGCGCCGTCGGCGGCGCCCGGCCCCGGATCGAGCACGGCGAACACGCACACCCGGCTGGCGTCGCCCCCCAGGTAATCATCCCAGCGATAGATCGCCTTTTTCATCGAATCGCAGAAGTACATGGCCGTGCCGTCGACGCTGAAGCAGATGCTGTTCGAGATGGCGATCTGCGGCAGCGGCAAGCGCTCCAGGGTCAAGTCCAGGTTGAGGCGATAGAAGCTGGCGATCGCATCGCGGCACGGGCGTTCATCGAGCGTGCCGAAGACAAAGCGTCCCTGGCGGTCGCAGCGGCCATCGTTCAGTCGCGTCATGGGCAAGTCCCCCTCCACCGTGTGCAAGCGCGTGACGGCCCCGCTGCGCGCGTCAAACCAGGCCAGTCCGGAAGCCAGTCCCAGCAACAACACATCGTCGCTATCCGTCAGCGCGAAGCACGCCAGGCGCTCGGGCATGGCCCAGCTCTGGCGCTCGCCCGTGTCCAGCACCAGCGCATGCAGCTGGCAGCCTTCGATATTCGTCCAGAAAACGCGGCCGCTGCGTTCGCACCAGCGCACGCCCTCGCCCAGGAAGTTCTGCGCATCGACCAGTAGTTGGGCCTGTGTCCCCATCATTTTTCCTTGTTTTTCAGTGTGATTCGCGCGGAACCGCGGAGCCGCGGCAGCCGACGAGAAAGTCCAGGTCCGCGCCTTCGTCGGCCTGCGTCACGTGCTTGATATACATCGACTGGTAGCCGCCCTTCATGGCCGGCGGCGGCGCGCTCCACTCGGCGCGCCGGCGCGCCAGTTCGGCCTCGTCGACGTCCAGGTGCAAGCGGCGCCCCGCCACATCCAGTTCAATCATGTCGCCATCTCGCACCAATGCCAGCGGCCCGCCCACGGCCGCTTCCGGCGCCACGTGCAGCACCACCGTGCCGTAGGCCGTGCCGCTCATGCGCGCGTCCGAGATGCGCACCATGTCGCGCACGCCCTGCTCCAGCAGTTTTTTCGGCAGTCCCATATTGCCCACTTCCGCCATGCCCGGATAGCCCTGCGGGCCGCAATTTTGCAGCACCATCACGCAGCTGGCGTCGATATCGAGCGCGGGATCGTCGACGCGCTTTTTATAATGCTCGATGCTGTTGAAGACGACGGCGCGGCCACGGTGCTGCATCAGTTCCGGCGAAGCGGCCGACGGCTTGATGACGGCGCCGCGCGGGGCCAGGTTGCCTTGCAGGACGGCGATGCCGCCTTCGTCCTTGAAGGGCTGCGCCAGCGGCGTGATCACCTCGGGATTGAAATTTTCCGCTTCGGCCACGTTGACGGCCATGCTGGCGCCCGTGACGGTGAGCGCCTCGCCATGCAATTTGCCCAGCAGATCGCGAATGATCACGGGCAGGCCGCCCGCATAGTAAAAATCTTCCATCAGGTACTGGCCCGACGGCATCAGGTTCAGCAGGCAGGGAATGTCGCGGCCCAGACGGTCCCAGTCACCCAGGCGCATGTCCACGCCGATGCGCCCGGCGATGGCCAGCAGGTGGATCACGGCATTGGTCGACCCGCCGATGGCGCCGTTGACCATGATGGCGTTTTCAAACGCTTCGCGCGTGAGGATCTGCGACAGTTTCAGGTCTTCATGCACCATATCGACGATGCGCCGGCCCGTCAGCTGCGCCTGCAGCTTGCGGCGCGCATCGACGGCGGGAATAGCCGCGTTGCCGGGCAAGGTCACGCCCAGCGCTTCGACCATGCTGGCCATGGTGGAAGCCGTGCCCATCGTCATGCAGTGACCGGCGGAGCGCGACATGCACGATTCGGCCTGCTTGAATTCGTTTGAGGTCATGCGCCCTGCCCGCACGTCTTCGGAAAACTTCCACACGTCCGTGCCCGAACCGATCGGTTTGCCGCGGTAATTCCCGTTCAACATGGGACCGCCCGACAGCACGATGGTCGGCAAATCCACGCTGGCCGCGCCCATCAGCAGGGCCGGAGTGGTCTTGTCGCAGCCCGTCAGCAGCACCACCCCGTCGATCGGGTTGGCGCGGATCGATTCTTCCACATCCATGCTGGCCAGGTTACGGAACAGCATGGCCGTCGGGCGCAGATTCGTCTCGCCCAGCGACATGACGGGAAATTCGACGGGAAAGCCGCCCGCTTCGAGCACGCCGCGCTTGACCATCTCGGCCAGGTCGCGGAAATGGCCATTGCAGGGCGTCAGCTCGGACCAGGTATTGCAGATGCCGATGACGGGGCGGCCATCGAAAGCGTCGCTGGGATAGCCCTGGTTCTTCATCCAGCTGCGGTGAATAAAACTGTCCTTGTCGTCGCCGCCAAACCACGCTTGCGAACGCAAGGGACGCTTGTTCTTGTTGCTGCTCATACTGTCTCCTGCGGGGAAATCAAGCCGCGCGCGGCGGCGATCAGCAGCGCACCGTGACCGGCCAGATAGTCTTGCTGCTGGTCGTCGACGATGATGCGCTTGCCATAAAAAAATCCGTGTTCTTCGATCAGCAGCCCGAGCGCCTGGCGCAGCATGGGTTTACCAGTAATGACGAGCGGCGTATCGGGCCGCATCTGGATGGCGGTGCTGTTGCGCAGCGCCAGCAGGTCGCCGCTGAGGACGGCGCCCATCAGGAAATTGGCCCGCTCATTGCATTCGACAGCGCTGAACTGGCCCAGGGTGCGCACGCTGAAGCAGGCGCGCGCCAGCCCCGTTTTTTGCGCCGCTGCCGCGCCAGCCAGCAGCATTTTCGGCACCAGGGTCTGGGCAAATCCGCCGTCGACCGATTGCTTGATCAGGGTGTGCTGCGTGATCGCCTGCAGCAGCTCGCCCGCGATGGTGGTGCTGCAGCCGAGGATGCGGCGCTGCTCGTCCACGCTGATCAGTTTGGTATGCGAGCCGGGCATGATCAGGGTCGCCGCGCCCCGCAACTGCAGGCGCTCGAGCAGCGCGACGACTTCCGTCTCTTCGCCGCGCATCATGTCCATCGCTTCAACGTTATGCAGGCCGACGGCGCCATGCTGGTTGCGCACGCCGGGAATCAGCCACAGGGGCTGCGCCAGCACGTCGGGCAATTCCACCGCCTGCATGCCTTGCGCCAGCTGGGCCAGGCCGGCAGGCGCCGGCAAATGCGGTACCTCCCGCACGCCCATGGGCGAAGTGATCATGCCAGACGCCAGCGCCAGATCCACCTCGGATGGCGCGATGCCGGCACTGGCCAGCACGCTGGCGATGGTGTCGCGCAGCGCCTGTTTCAGCGCGCCGTTATGGCCATCGATGGCGGTATTGCGCACGCCCGTTTCCAGCTGCGCCTGGGCGACGACGGCGCCCGCGCGCCACAGCAAGGTACGCGTATTGGTAGTGCCGGCATCGATGGTGAGTATGTTCATGGGCAGGTTCGCAGCGTCGGTCAGGACAAAAATAAATGAGGGAAAAACTACCCCATGGTAGAACTGCCCCGCATATCTGACCAATCACTTATTTGACATCATTGATACCGGTTCGGATATGTCAAACGCATCGATATCCTGCACGCCCAAACGGTAGGCAAGGTTGAAGCGCCTCGCCTCTCCCGGCTGCAGTTGCACGCCCTGCGCCAGCAGGGAAAAACAGCGCGCGTCGGAATACAGATGGCAGCTGTCCTGGGTGCTGGAAAAACGCAAGACCCGGCCCGACGCGGGGTCGGCAACCCGTGCCGCCTCGCGCAGCTGGCCGCTGCCCGTCCAGTAAAAGTCATGCCGGAATCCCGGCGATTGCGCCAGCGCAGGCCAGGCCAGGCGCGAAGCGAGCGGCGCCGCGTGACGGAAGTCGAATGCGCTGCCCGCCACATCGAGCGGAGCGTCGCCCACGCAGCCGCCGGGCCGGTAGCGGTCGGCGGCCAGGCGCAGTACATGGTCGCCCACGCCGGCACGGCCGCCCTGCAGATTGAACAGGGGCGCGGCAAGAGAGAAACGGGAAGCCGTATCGGCCGCGGCGGCGCAATCGAGGTGCAGACTGCCATCGTCGTCAAGCCGGTAGGCCAGGCGCACCGACAGACCATGTTGCGCCAGGTGCAGCCGCAAGTGGCCGTCGTTTGGCGGCGCGCACTGCCAGCCCGTGGACGCACGCGCCGCCGGGGGCACCGCGCCCAGCACATCGGCCAGACGGCCATAGCGGTCGGGCGCCCACCAGGCCCGCACGCTGGCATCGTGCGCGTCGATGGCCACGCACATGCCGCGCGCATTGCGCAGCAGATGCATCATGGCGCCGGCCCGGGTGCTGGCGGCGGCCGGCTGCGCTGCTGGAATTCGCGCGGCGTGCAACCGAGTTCGCGCTTGAAGACGGCATGCATGTACTGCACCGTGGTAAAGCCGCAACGCACGGCCACCTCGGCCACCTGCCCCGGCCCGCGCGCCAGCAGGGTCTTGGCCGCATCGAGCTTGAAATGCAGGATTTCATCGTGCACGCTGCGCCCAAGCTCGTGGCGGAAGTGCGCTTCGAGCGAGGAGCGCGACACGCCCACGTAATCGGCCACCTGCTCCGTCTTGATGCCCTGGCAGGCGTACTGGCGGATGAAGTGGCGCGCCTGCATCACCTGCGGATGCTGGAAGGGCTGGTGGCGCGTGGAAGCGAGCACGTTCAGGCCGGCCGGCGGCACGAGGATGCGCGTACCGGACAGGCGCGCGCCATTCAACATCTGGTGCAGCAAATGCGCCGCCGTGCGGCCCATTTCCTCCGTGCCCTGGATCACGGAACTCAATGGAATGCGCGTGAGCATGCGCGCCAGCGGGTCGTTGTCGATGCCGATCAGGGCCACTTGCTCCGGCACGGCGATCCCCGCATGCATGCACGCCTGCAGCAGCTGGCGCGCGCGCGCGTCGCTGACGGCGATGATGCCGACGGGTTTTTCCAGGCTGTTGAGCCAGGCGATCTGCTGCTCCACCGCTTCGTCCCACGAGGGCGCGCTGGTAGCGACGCCCCGGTACACGTCGGCGCGCATATGGTCGCGCTCCATCAAGGCGCAAAACGCCGTTTCGCGCTCCTGCGCCCAGCGGTTGACATCGGCCTCGGGCAAGCTGAAACAGGCAAAGCGGCTCAATCCCGCTTCCACCAGGTGTTCATAGGCCAGCTTGACGATCTTGAAATTGTCGGTCGCCACGTACGGGATGCCGGCCGGGTAATCCTTCGCGCGCGCATACGAGCCGCCGACGGCCACCACGGGCAGGCGGCTGTGCGCCAGCGCCGCGCAGACGGCGGGATCGTCGAAATCGGCGATGATGCCATCGCCCTGCCAGCGCTCGATGCCCGGCAGGCGGCAGCGAAAATCCTCTTCCAGGAACAGGTCCCAGGACACGCGCGTGGTGTTCAGGTAGGCGGCAATGCCCGCGATGATGTCGCGGTCATAGATCTTGTTGCCATTGAAAAGCAGCGCGATCCGGTGCGCGGTCGGCAGTTTCATGCAGGTGTCTCCTCCATGTGGCGGCCAAAGAAGTATCTCTGGCCGCACGACGTAGTCAGGCCTTTCGGGACCTCGAAAAACCGTAGCGAGCGGTCCAATATCGTCTTGAGTAGCGCAAGCGTACAAAGGTACGCTGAGCAACGCAGAGGCGATAGTGGGATGCGCAGTAGGTTTGTCGAGGGTCCACGCTATCTGCGTCCGGCACGCGTGCTGACATCGACCCACACGGCGAGGGTGAGGATACTGCCTTTTACGATCATCTGCCAGTAAGTGTCCACGTCCAGCATGGACATGCCGTTATCCAGGCTGGCCATGACCAGCGCGCCGATCAGGGCGCCGTACACGGTGCCCGAGCCGCCGCGCATCGAAGTGCCGCCGATGAAACAGGCGGCGATGGCGTCGAGTTCGCTGAAGGTGCCGGCCGAGGGCGAACCGGCCGCCAGGCGGCCCGTGTTGATCAGGCCAGCCAATGCGCACATCAGGCCCATGATGCCGAAGATCCACAGCTTGACGGCTTTCACATTGATGCCGGACAAACGCGTCGCTTCCATATTGCTGCCGACGGCGTAGATGCGGCGGCCAAACACGGTCTGGCTGGTGATGTAGCTGAACAGTCCCAGCAAGGCCAGCAGCAACAGCACGGGTAGCGGGATGCCTTCATAGCCGTTCAGGGTTTGCACGAAGGCATACAGCACGGCGCCGATGACGGCCAGGCGCAAGCCGTCGGCCCAGGGCGCCGTCTGCGGCAAGCCATGCTGTGCGCGGCTGGCGCGCGCGCGCCACGTCAGGAAGGCGGCCAGCAGGAACAGGCCGATGCCCAGCACGATGCCGGGCACAGCGGGCAGATAGCCCTGCCCCAGGTAGACCATCGGCTCGGAGACGGGCGCGATCGTGATGCCGCCCGTGATGCCCAGCAGGATGCCGCGATACGCCAGCATGCCGCCCAGTCCCACGATGAAGGAGGGGATGCCCCGGTAGGCCGTCAGGTAGCCATTGAGCAAACCGATCACCAGACCGCAGCCAAGTACGGCCGCCAGGTTCAGGGCCAGCGGCCAGTGCTGCGTCACGTCCAGCACGGCGGCGATGCCGCCGAGTAGCCCCAGCAGGGAGCCGATCGACAGGTCGATCTCGCCGGCGATAATCACCAGCACCATGCCGCAGGCGAGGATGCCGGTGACGGACATCTGGCGCAGCAGGTTCGACAGGTTGCGCGGCGTGAGGAAACTGCCCTCCGTCTTCCACGAAAAGAAGGCCCAGATCAGCGCCACGGCGATCAGCAGGGCCAGCATCTTGTATTGGGTGAACAGCTGTTTGATACTGTGCGGTTTCATGCTGCGGGTTCCTTGTTTGCGGTGTTGGCGGCGGGTGCCGGACGCTGGTCCAGCGCCGCCGCCAGCACGGTTTCCTGGCTCAGGCCATCGTTGATAAAGTCGCCGCGCAGGCGGCCTTCGCCCATCACCAGCACGCGGTCGGACACGCCCAGCACTTCGGCCAGTTCCGACGAGACCATGATGATGGCCACGCCCCGGTCGGCCAGCGCCAGCATCAATTTATAGATTTCATATTTGGCGCCCACGTCCACGCCGCGCGTAGGTTCGTCGAGGATCAGCACGCGCGGGCGCGTCAGCAGCATCTTGGCCAGCACGGCCTTTTGCTGGTTGCCGCCCGACAGGCTCGTAATCGGCAGCGAAGGGCTGGCCGCCTTCAGCTCCAGCTGGGCGATCTCGCCGCGCACGGCCGTCAATTCCGCCTCGCCATCGATGCGCGTGGCGCGCGCGAATTCTTCCAGCACGGCCAGGGTGATGTTCTGCCCCACGTCGAGGTCGGGCACGATGCCGTGGTGCTTGCGGTCTTCCGGCACCATCGCCAGGCCCATGGCGATGGCCTTTTGCGGCGAACGGGTATCAATCTTGCGGCCATCGAGCCACACTTCGGCCTGGCACGGCCCCTGGTATGCGCCGAACAGGGCCGAGACGAGCTCCGTGCGCCCCGCCCCCACCAAGCCGGCGATGCCGAGGATCTCGCCCTTGCGCAGGGTGAATGACACATCGTCGACCCGCTTGCGCTGCGGGTTGTCGGCATCGATGCAGGTCACGTGGCGCGCCTCGAACAGCACCTCGCCAATGGCCGGCGGCTGCGCGCGCTGCGGATACAGCTGGCTCATTTCGCGGCCCACCATCTGCGCGATGATGCGTTCGACGTTCATCTGCGCCATCGGCGTGGTGGCGATGTGCTTGCCGTCGCGGATGACGACGATGGTGTCGCAGATGGCCGCCACTTCATCGAGCTTGTGCGAAATATAGATGCAGGTGACGCCCTTGGCCTTCAGTGCGCGCAGGATATCGAGCAGCACGGCGATTTCCGACGCCGTCAGCGACGACGACGGCTCGTCGAGGATCAGCAAACGCGCATTCTTGTTGAGCGCCTTGGCGATTTCCACCAGTTGCTGGTGGCCGCCGCCGTAATTCATCACGGGCTGCGCCACGTTCAGTTCGGGAATTTTCAGTTCGCGCAGCAGCTCGTCGGCGCGTTTGTACATGGCCGCGTAATGCATGCGCCCGCCGGGCAGGGTGAGCTCGCGGCCCATGAAGATATTTTCGGCCACGGACAGCTGCGGCACCAGCATCAGTTCCTGGTGGATGATGATGATGCCCGCGTCTTCCGTGTCGCGGATCGATTGCGCGCGCAGGGGCTGGCCATCCCACAGGATGTCGCCCTCCCAGGTGCCGTGCGGGTACACGCCGGACAGCACCTTCATCAGGGTCGACTTGCCGGCGCCATTCTCGCCGCACAGGCCGATGCACTCGCCGGCCCGCACCTGCAGGTCGATGCCGTCAAGCGCACGGACACCGCCAAACTGTTTGACGATGCCTTTCATTTCAAGCAGATAGTCGGACATTCTTGCTCTCGTTGCTGATACGGGGAAAAATGTCGGATTACGCTACGCTAATCCGACCTACCGGTAAAAACGGGTAGGTCGGCTTAGCGCATGGCGCGTAACCCGACATGACACAGGCGATCAATTACCGAGTTGCGCCTTGGTATAGAACCCATCGTCGACGAGAATGTTCACATTCGCCTTGGTCAGCGGCGTTGGTTTCAGCAGCACCGTGCTGACCTTTTTCAGGCCGTTGTCATAGCTGGAGTTGTAGGCCGGCTTTTCATTGCGCGCCAGTTGCACGGCCAGTTTGGCCGCTTCCGAAGCGATGGTTTTCAGGGGTTTGTAGACGGTCATCGATTGCGTGCCGGCGATGACGCGTCTCACCGCCGCCAGATCGGCGTCCTGGCCCGAGACCGGCACCTTGCCGGCCAGCTTTTGCGCTGCCAGGGCCTGGATGGCGCCGCCGGCCGTGCCGTCGTTCGAGGCGACGATGGCGTCGATCTTGTTGCCGTTGGCCGTCAGCGCGTTTTCCACGATGGACAGCGCTTCGGTGGCGCTCCAGTCCTTCACCCACTGCTGGCCGACGATCTTGATGTCACCCTTGTCGATGAACGGTTTGAGCACCTTCATCTGGCCTTCGCGCAGCATCTTGGCGTTGTTGTCGGTCGGCGAGCCGCCCAGCAGGTAGTAATTGCCCTTCGGCTGCAGCTTGGTCACGCCCTCGGCCTGCATTTCGCCCACTTTCTCGTTGTCGAACGAGATATACGCGTCGATATCGGCATTCAGGATCAGGCGGTCATACGACAACACCTTGATGCCGGCCTTTTTCGCTTCCTTGACGGTGTTGTTGAGCACTGTCGCGTTGAACGGCACGATCACCAGCACGTCGACGCCGCGCGAGATCAGGTTTTCGATCTGCGAAATCTGGCGCTGCTCGCTGGCGTCGGCCGACTGCACGAAGACTTTGGCGCCCTGCTTTTCGGCGGCGGCGATAAAGAAATCGCGGTCGCGCGTCCAGCGTTCCACGCGCAAATCGTCGATGGAAAAGCCGATCTTCGGGTTTTTCGCATCGGCCAGAGCGGCGCTGCTGCTCAATGCCAGCATGGCGGTCATGATGGCTGCACTGATGATCTTGTTCATTGTGTGTCTCCTTGTGGATTTTATTAACAACGTTTTTTCACTACGGGGTACTGCTGAAAAATTTTATGTCTGTGGTGGTGTCGGGTTACGCGCGGAGCGCTAACCCGACCTACCCCAACCTGCCTGCTAATGGTTGTGGCGCGGCAGGGTCTGGCCCACGGCGCGGTATTTCAGCGCCAGCTCCATGCAGGCGCCCGTTTCCAGCTGGCCCACGCTGGCGCGGTAGATTTCCTGCCACGGCGTGGCGCTGTCGTTGACAGGCGGCGGCAGCACCGTGGCGCGACGCGCCAGTTCGTCAGCATCAACCAGCATGTCGCACTGGCCCCCGTTCAAATCCACGCGGATGATGTCGCCCGTGCGCAGCAAGGCCAGGCCGCCGCCCACGGCGCTCTCCGGCGAGGCGTTCAGGATCGAGGGGCTGTCCGAGGTACCCGACTGGCGCCCGTCGCCCAGGGTCGGCAGGTTCAGAATGCCGGCTTTCAGCAAGGCATCGGGCGGCTGCATGTTGACCACTTCGGCCGAACCGGGCCAGCCCACAGGGCCGGCGCCGCGCATGACCAGCATGCAGCTGTCGTCGATATTGAGCGCCGGGTCATTGATGCGCGCGTGGTAATCGGCAGAACCGTCAAAGACGATGGCGCGCGCTTCGAACACGCCTTCGCTGCCGGGACGCGACAGGTAGCGCTCGCGGAAAGCGGGCGAGATCACGCTGGTCTTCATGATGGCAAAATCGAACAAGTTGCCCTGCAAGGCCATGAAACCGGCCTTTTCCTTCAATGGCGCGGCAAACGGGCGGATCATCTCGCGGTCCGCGCTTTCACGGCCCGCCAGGTTTAGCGCCATGCTCTGGCCCGTGACCGTCAAGCGCTCGGTGTGCAGCAAGCCCGCCTGCTGCAGCTCCCACATCACGGCCGGCACGCCGCCGGCGCGGTGGAAGCGTTCGCCCAGGTATTTTCCGGCCGGCTGCATGTTCAACAACAGCGGCACGTCATAGCCGTGCGCCATCCAGTCGCTCGAGTGCAATGCCACGCCAGCATGGCGCGCCATGGCCATCAGGTGCGGCTGGGCGTTGGTGGAGCCGCCGATGGCCGCGTTGACGATGATGGCGTCCAAAAACGCCTCGCGCGTGAGGATGCTCGACGGACGCACGTCGTCATGCGCCATGCCGACGATGCGGCGCCCCGTTTCATAGGCGATCTGGCCCCGCTCGCGGTAGGGCGCGGGGATGGCCGAGCAGCCCGTCAGGGACATGCCCAGCGCCTCGGCCAGCGCATTCATGGTCGATGCCGTGCCCATGGTGTTGCAGTGGCCGGCCGACGGCGCCGAGGCGGCTGCGATCTGCAGGAATTTGTCGTTGTCGATCAAGCCGGCGGACAGCTGGCGGCGGCCTTTCCAGATGGCGGCGCCGGAACCCACCAATTCACCGTCCATCCAGCCGTCGAGCATGGGGCCGCCCGACAGCACGATGGCGGGAATGTCCACCGTGGCGGCGGCCATCAATTGCGCCGGCGTCGTCTTGTCGCAGCCCGTCGTCAGCACCACGGCGTCGATCGGGTAGCCATGCAGGATTTCCACCAGGCCCAGATATGCCAGGTTGCGGTCCAGCGCGGCGGTGGGACGGCGGCAGTTTTCAAAGATCGGATGCAGCGGGAATTCCATCGGAATGCCACCCGCGTCGCGGATGCCGTCGCGCACGCGCTGGGCCAGTTCCAGGTGGATGCGGTTGCAGGGACTGATGTCGCTGCCGCTTTGCGCAATACCGATAATGGGCCGGCCCGAACGCAGCTCCTCTGCCGTGATGCCGTAGTTCATGAAGCGCTCCAGGTACAGCGCCGTCATGTCGATATGCTCGGGATTGTCGAACCAGTCCTGCGAGCGGAAGCGCCGCGCCTGGGGTTGGGCGGGAATGCTCATGCGCCGTACCAGCCTGCGTCGACGTAGTATTCGCGTCCGGCGCACTTGGCCGCGTTGTCCGACGCGAGGAACAGCGCCAGCGCCGCCACGTCTTCCGGCTCCACGCGCAGTTGCAGGCATTGTCCCTGCAGGATCACGGCTTCCGCCTCCGGCGTATGCCACAGCCGCTCTTGGCGCGGCGTGCGCACGGCGCCGGGAATGATGCAATTGACGCGGATGCCGTCGACACCCAGGTCGCGCGCCAGGCCGCGCGTCAAGCCCTCGATGCCGGCTTTCGCCGTCATGTAGATCGACAGCCTCGCTTGCGCCAGGTGCCAGGAAATCGAACCCAGGTTGAGGATCACGCCGCCCCCCTTGGCGCGCATGGCCGGCGCCACTGCCTGGGCGCAGAAATACTGGTGGCGCAGGTTGACGGCGATGCGCTCATCCCAGTAGGCGGGTGTGACGTCCTGTAACTGGTGGCGGTCGTCATTGGCCGCGTTGTTGATGAGGATATCCGTGGCGCCCGCGCTGTGTTCAATCTCGGCGAAGGTGGCGGCCAGGGCGCCCAGGTCCGTCAGGTCGCAATAACGGAACACGGGCGGCTGCGGCAGGTCGGCCAGCTTTTCCTGCAGCGCCAGCGACGCCTCGCGGGCGATATCGAGAAAGGTAACGTGGGCGCCCTGGCGCGCGAACGCTTCGACGATGGCCACGCCGATGCCGGTGCCGCCGCCCGTGATGACGACGCGCTGACCTGCCAGGCTGGGATAGATTGCATGTTGCATGGTGTCTCTCGTTATAGGAATTGGGAAATCAGATCAGGCCGCGCTGCGCCAGGCTCCGGTACAGCGCGCGCACGCCGAACGTCCAGGGGGCAATCGCATCGCAGCGCTGCACTTCGTTGACCAGCGCGCCCAGCGAAGCGCTGGCAATCGTCACCCGGTCACCCAGGTGGTGCGTAAAGCCGCCGCCTTGCGCGCCGCGGTCCTTCACGGGCGAGAACATGGTCCCCAGGAACAGCATGAAACCGTCCGGGTACTGGTGGTACTGGCCCGCCGTCTGGCGCACCAGGTCCAGCGGGTCGCGGCTGATCTCGCGCATGAAGCTGGCGCCTTCGAGCACAAAGCCGTCGTCCGCGCCCTCGATCAGCAGCGACACTTCCGCCTGGCGTACGGTGTCGAGCGTGAAGTGTTCGTCGAACAGGCGGATGAAGGGGCCGATGGCGCAGGAACCGTTGTTGTCCTTGGCCTTGCCCAGCAAGAGGGCGCTGCGCCCTTCGATGTCGCGCAGGTTGACGTCGTTGCCCAAGGTCGCCCCCAGCACCTCGCCGCGGCTGTTGACGGCCAGGACGATCTCCGGCTCCGGGTTGTTCCAGGCGGACGATGGCAGCAAGCCCACCTGCGCGCCGCAGCCCACCGACGACATCGGCTGCGCCTTGGTAAACACTTCCGCATCGGGGCCGATGCCCACTTCCATGTATTGCGACCAGGCGCCGCGCTGCTGCAGCTGCTGTTTCAGGCGCTGCGCCGCGTCCGAGCCGGGCTTCAACGCCGACAAATCGCCGCCCAGGGTCATTTGCAGTGCAGCGCGCAAGCTCGCCGCGCGCGCCGCGGCGCCGCCCGCCTGTTCCTCGATCACCCGTTCGAGCAGGCTGACGGCGAAGGTCACGCCGCAGGCCTTGACGGCCTGCAGGTCGCACGGCGCCAGCAGCAGCTCGCCTGCCGGTGCGGCCAGCGCCTGCTCCAGCAGGGCCTGCACGGAGCCAAGCGCGATTCCGGGTGCATGGCGGGCGATATCGAGCGCATCGCTGCGCTCGAACAGCTCGGCCACCGTCGCCACCGTCTGCGTGATGTCGACCACCTCGCCGCCACGCACGGCGACGACGCAGGGGCCGTCACGCCAGATGCGGCCGATGAGGAGGGCCTGCGCCAGGTCGGCGGGCAACAGGGAGGCGGGAGAAATCGGCTGCATGGCATGCTTTCAAAAGGTCGTGACGGGATGGCTGGTCTTCAAGTTCGGACCGATTCTGCGCGCCGCCCTGTGTCGCCGCAATTACGAAAATCACCAAATTGAATGATGATTATTGGTATTGCAGTGCACAAAAAAAAGCCGCCGACCGGCCCCCGTTTCCGCCCTGCCAGCAGGCGGGAAGGCGCGCAATGGCGCATTGCATCAATTGGCTTATCGATACCGTTTTGGATATCGCCAATGCGAAAAAAGTGATTGGTGAGGGATGGATGGACAAACTAGTATCAGCCGTGGCCTGCAATCGGCCATCCGCACGGAGCCCGCCCACTGGACGACGGCCCTGGCACATTCAACTATCGAAGACGGTGGAGACCTGAAATGAAAACAACAATGAAAATGCTGACCGCGAGCCTGGCGCTAGCCATCTCCGGCATGGCGGTAATGCCCGTGGCAAGCGCGGCCGACAAGGGCGCGATCGGCATCTCGATGCCAACCAAATCGTCCATGCGCTGGATCGCCGATGGCGACAACATGGTCAAGGTGTTCAAGGAGCGCGGCTACAAGACGGACTTGCAGTTTGCCGACGACGATATCCCGAACCAGCTGGCGCAGGTGGAAAACATGATCACCAAGGGCGCCAAGGTGCTGGTGATCGCCGCCATCGACGGCACCACCCTGTCGAACGTGCTGCAAAAGGCGGCCGACAAGGGCATCAAGGTCATCTCGTATGACCGTTTGATCCGCGGCACGAAAAACATCGATTACTACGCCACCTTCGACAACTTCCAGGTCGGCGTGCTGCAAGCGGGCTATATCGAATCGGCGCTGAAACTCAAGGAAGGCAAGGGCCCGTTCAACATTGAACTGTTCGGCGGCTCGGCCGACGACAACAACGCGCACTTCTTCTACAACGGCGCGCTGTCGGTGCTGAAACCGTACATCGACAGCGGCAAGCTGGTAGTGCGCTCGAAGCAGATGGGCATGGAAAAGGTCGCCACCCTGCGCTGGGATGGCGCCGTGGCGCAGGCGCGCATGGACAACCTGCTCAGCGCCTACTACGGCAATGCGCGCGTCGACGCCGTGCTGTCGCCGTATGACGGCTTGAGCATCGGCATCCTGTCCTCGCTCAAGGGCGTCGGCTATGGCACGCCGAAACAGCCCTTCCCCGTCGTGACGGGCCAGGATGCGGAAATCCCGTCGGTGAAATCCATCATCCGCGGCGAACAGGCATCGACCGTGTTCAAGGACACGCGCG
Source organism: Janthinobacterium sp. YR213 (assembly GCF_900099875.1). Lineage (NCBI taxonomy): Bacteria > Pseudomonadati > Pseudomonadota > Betaproteobacteria > Burkholderiales > Oxalobacteraceae > Janthinobacterium > Janthinobacterium sp. YR213. The sequence goes on from NZ_FNDA01000003.1 coordinate 629,079, forward strand.
AACTGGCCAAGGTGACGGCGAACATGGTCGACGCGATGATGAGCGGCAAGACGCCGACCGTCAACGATACCAAGACCTATAACAACGGCGTAAAAGTCGTGCCGTCCTATCTGCTCAAACCCGTCACCGTCGACAAGGCGAACTGGAAGCAGGTGCTCGTCACCGGCAGCGGCTACTACACGGAAGCGCAAGTGAAATAAGCATCCACGGTACTGAAGGCCCGGCGCTGCCGGGCCTTTCGCTTCATGCACGATCAAGAACAAGACTGCCGCACGACCGATGCCGACCAGCGCGGCCGTGCCAGAGAGGTTATATGACGAACACTATCCTGGAAATGCGCGGGATACGCAAAACATTCCCGGGCGTCGTTGCGCTCGACAATGTCAACCTGCGGGTACGCAGCGGCGAGATCCACGCCATCGTCGGCGAAAACGGCGCCGGCAAATCCACACTGATGAAAGTGCTGAGCGGCGTCTACGGCCATGGCAGCTATACGGGCGACATCGATTACCTGGGCCAGACGCGGCACTTCCGCGGCATCAAGGACAGCGAAGAAATCGGCATCATCATCATCCACCAGGAACTGGCGCTGGTGCCCCAGTTGTCGATCGCCGAGAATATCTTCCTCGGCAACGAGCCGGCCCACATGGGCGTCATCGACTGGGAATACGCGCAAGCGAAGACGCGCGAACTGCTGCACAAAGTCGGCCTGAAAGAGTCCCCGGACACCCTGATCACCAACCTGGGCGTGGGCAAGCAGCAGCTGATCGAAATCGCCAAGGCGCTGTGCAAGGACGTCAAGCTGCTGATCCTTGACGAGCCGACGGCCAGCCTGAACGAAAGCGACAGCGCGGCCCTGCTCGACCTGCTGCTGGGCCTGAAAGCCCAGGGCATCGCCTCGATCCTGATCTCGCACAAGCTCAATGAAATTTCACGGGTCGCCGATGCCATCACGGTGCTGCGCGACGGGAACACGGTCGACAGTTTCGACTGCCGCATCGACGCCGTCAGCGAAGACCGCATCATCGAAAAAATGGTCGGGCGCGAAATGGCCGACCGCTATCCGCCGCGCACGCCCACCATCGGCGAGACCATTTTCGAAGTGCGCGACTGGCGCGTATTCCATCCCGAGCATGCCGACCGCCCCGTCATCAAGGGCATCAACATGCATGCCAAAAAGGGCGAGATCATCGGCATCGCCGGCTTGATGGGCTCCGGGCGCACGGAACTGGCGATGAGCATTTTCGGCCGCGCCTACGGCCAGCGCATCAGCGGCACGGTGCTCAAGAATGGCCAGGAAATCGACGTCAGCACCATCGGCAAGGCGATCGCCCACGGCCTCGCGTATGTCACGGAAGACCGCAAGGGCCTCGGCCTGATCCTCGAGGAAGACATCCAGAAGAACACCAGCCTGGCCAACCTGGACGCGATTTCAAAGCACATGGTGATCGACGAGCAGCGTGAATTCGGCGTGGCCGAGGAATTCCGCCGCAAGCTCAAGACCCGTTGCTCGAGCGTGGCACAGAAGGTGGTCAACCTGTCCGGCGGCAACCAGCAGAAAGTGGTGCTGGCGAAATGGCTGTTTTCGCGCCCCGACATCCTGATCCTCGATGAACCGAGCCGCGGCATCGACGTGGGCGCCAAGTACGAGATCTACAGCATCATCAGCGAGCTGGCCGCCGAAGGCAAATGCATCATCATGATTTCCTCGGAAATGCCGGAATTGCTGGGCATGTGCGACCGGATCTATGTCATGAACGAAGGCCGCTTCGCGGCAGAACTGAGCGCGGCAGAAGCATCGCAGGAACGCATCATGCGCGCGATCGTTACACACGGAGAAAACAATGGACAATAAATTGACAGCAGGCGCGCCAGCAACGCCAGCCGCGGCGCCGCAAGCAAAAAGCTATGCCGGCTTTTTGAAGAACAATATGCGCGACTACGGCATGCTGCTTTCCCTGATCGTCATCATGGGCTTTTTCCAGTACATGACCGACGGCACCCTGATGCAGCCGCTCAACCTGACGAACCTGGTGCTGCAAAACAGCTACATCGTCATCATGGCGCTGGGCATGCTGATGGTCATCGTGGCCGGCCATATCGATTTGTCCGTCGGCTCGGTGGTCGGCTTCGTCGGCGCGCTGGCGGCCGTCCTGATCGTCAACTTCAACATGAATTTTGTCGCCGCCAGCATCATCTGCCTGCTGGCCGGCGCCGTCATCGGCGGCGCGCAAGGCTATTTTGTCGCCTTCTTTAAAATCCCGTCCTTCATCGTCACCCTGGCCGGCATGCTGGTGTTCAAGGGCCTGACCCTGGCCCTGCTGGCGGGCCAGTCGGTCGGCCCCTTCCCGGAAGGCTTCCAGATGCTCAGTTCGGGCTTCCTGCCCGACCCGTTCGGCGGCGAAAACCTGCGCGGCCTGTCATTGCTGCTGGGCGTGATCGCCGCCGCGGCGCTGATTATCACTTCGCTGCGCAGCCGCGCCAAGCAACTGAAGCACGGCATGGAAAACGAACCGCGCACCTTCTTCCTGCTGAAAAACGCCATCTTCGCCGCCGTGATGGTGTATTTCAGCTACCTGCTGGCGTCGTACCGCGGCTTTCCCAACGTGCTGGCCGTGATGTCGCTGCTCATCGTCGCCTACACCTTCATTACCAACCGCACCGTGCTGGGCCGGCGCGTATATGCCGTGGGCGGCAACGAGAAGGCGGCGCGCCTGTCCGGCATCAAGACGGAGCGGGTCAGCTTCTACACCTTCGTCAACATGGGCATGCTGGCCGCGCTGGCCGGCCTGATCTTCGCGGCGCGCCTGAACACGGCCACGCCAAAGGCCGGCACGGGTTTCGAGCTGGACGTGATCGCCGCCTGCTTCATCGGCGGCGCCTCGGCTTCGGGCGGCGTGGGCAAGGTGATGGGGGCCGTGATCGGCGCCTTCATCATGGGCGTGATGAACAACGGCATGTCCATCATGGGCATCGGCATCGACTACCAGCAGGTGATCAAGGGCCTGGTGCTGCTGGCGGCCGTCTTCATCGACGTGATCAACAAGAACAAGTAGACCGGTTCGAGCCTTAGGGGGCTCTGGCCGGCGTTCGCGCCGGCCTTTTTATTTAGCCGCCAGGCGCGCCGCCCTGTCCCCCCACCACGCCGCTTCCTCGAACACGGAAAAGCCCGACAGATCGGCATGCGCGAACAGGATGGCGCCGTCGTGTTCGCGCAGCGCCTTCAAGCCCGCATTGCTGCGAAATCCCGGCAACGGTGCGGCCATGGCGTGGCCGCGCACGGTGATGTCGACCCGTTCGACGCAGCTGGCAAAATCGCGTCCATACGCCGTCTTCAAATCGACGCTGGCCAGCGCCAGCAATTCCTCCGGCGTGGCCACATCTAACCACTTGCGCGCTTCCTGCGGCGTGCGGTCGGACAGGGCCACGTAGGCGCTGAAGACGGTTTTCTCGGGCGGACGCACGCGGATATCCTGGTGCGTGGAGACGACATAGCCGAGGCCCGGTTCCTGGTACACCACGTTGTCCCAGCATAGCGGCGCATGCGGCAGTTCGTCGGGAAAGCGCTTGAGCAGGAAATTGGCCACCAGCCACGGCGCATACGCGGGCGTATCGCGCTGCGCGTCAAAGCCATACTCGGCGATGTTGTTCACCACGCGCGCCGCCACATACAAGGGCATGGCGCAGATGGCCTTGCGCGCCTTGACCAGGTAAGTGCGCGGCTGGCCATCGACCAGCTCCAGGCACAGCGCTTCCACGCCCTGCTCCGTCGTCCGCACGGAAACCACCGTGCCCGCATGACGCTTGACACCTGAGGCCTGCTCCATGGCCGTGGCGACCGGTTGCATGCCGCCCGGCCAGGTCAACCACGCGCCATTGCCGGCATTGGCCGCCTGTCCCCAGCGGCTGCAGTAGTAATGCAGGCCCGCCCAGGCCGAGACCTGATCGTAGCGCGTGCCGTAGTCGTCGCGGCAGCAGTAATTCAAATACCAGTGCAGGGTGGGCGAGGTATAGCCTTCGCGCTCCATCCACTGCTTCAAGGTGATGGTGTCGAGCGCCTGCCAGGCCGGGTCTTGCGACGACTCCACGGTAGGAAAAACGAAGACGCGCTTGCCATCGTTGCCATGCGCCTGGCGCAGGCGCCGCACGTCGGCAAAGAAGCGCTCGTGCTGCGCCAGTTCTTCGGCGGAAACGCCTTCGGTGGGAATGAAGCCATCCTGCCAGTGACCGTTGAACAGCAGGCGTTCCTCGGGCGCGTGCAGGATGTAGCGCTCGTCATAAGTCGGCTTTTCCGCCTGCGGATCGCGCTGGATGATCCCCAAATCGAACAGGATCTCGCGCACATGGGTCGATTCGGGCGAAGGCAGCGGCAGGTAATGGCCGCCGGTCGGATAGGCCAGGTCGCCGAACTGCCCGCCGGCCGCGTTGCCATACGGCTGCGGCCCATCGATCATGAGGAAATCCTTGTGCCCCAGTTTATTCAAGCGCCAGGCCGCCGTCAGGCCGGCGATGCCGGAGCCGAGGATGGCGACATCCGTGGTGACGGTTGCCGAAGGCGCCGGCAGCGCCGTGCGCTCGCGCAGCAGCTTGCGCAAGTAATGCCCCTCGCTGCGGCCCGGATACAGCACCTTGGGCGTGATTTCCTGCCAGCGCAGATACGCGGCGATGCTGCCGATGCCAGCGGCTGCCGCTGCCGTGCCGCCGGCGGCCCACAGCATGAAGGAGCGGCGCTGCATCAGCGGATCACCCGGTTCCAGTCCTGCTCGAATTCATGCACGAGCGACTGGGTATTCAAGCGATTCGGCGCCATGGGCAGCGGCTGCATGTCGGGCGGGAAGATGAACATCTCGCGCGTGGTGTCCGCATTCAGGTAGCGCATCGGCAGACGATAGCTGGTGGGCGGTTTGTAGTCGAGCTGGGGCGAGGCCAGGATAAAACCCCATTCGCCGAACGAGGGCACGTAGGCGTGATAGGGCCAGGTGCGCATGCCCACTTCGCGCAGGGTCGAATTGATGGTCCAGTAGGCGTGCGGCGCAAAGAATGGCGACGTCGATTGCACCACCATCAGGCCCTTGGCCGCCAGGTGCTTTTTCACCAGGTCGTAGAACGGCACCGAGTACAGTTTGCCAAGCGCGAAGCTGGACGGGTCGGGGAAATCGACGATGGCCGCGTCGAACATGTCGCCGTTGTTGCGCAGCCAGACGGCGGCATCGGCATTGACGACGGTAACCCGCTTGTCCGAGAACGAATTGTTATTCAGCTTTGCCAGTTCCGGGCGCGTGGTAAACGCGGCCGTCATGGCAGGGTCGAGGTCGACGACGGTGACGTGTTCGATCTGTGGATAACGCAGGATTTCGCGCAGGGCCAGGCCATCGCCGCCACCCAGCACCAGCACCCGTCGCGCCCACGGCAAGGCTTCCAGCACGGGGTGCACCAGCGCTTCGTGGTAGCGGTACTCGTCGCGCGAGGAAAACTGCAGGTTGCCATTGATGTACAGCCGCGTATCGTCCTTCCAGCGCGTGATCACCAGGCGCTGGTAGGGCGTGGTAGTGGAATACACGATCTGGTCGCCGAACAGGCCGTGTTCGCCCCAGGCCACCATGCGGTCCGACATGGCAAAGCCGGCGATCAGCAACAGCATCACGGCACAGGCGCGCAGCAAACGTCCTGTGAGATTTTTCAGCTCAGCGCGGAATACATAAATGCTCCACAGGCCCACGCCCACATTGAGCATGCCGAACAGGAAGCCCGTGCGCACCAGGCCCAGGTACGGCGACAGCACCAGCGGGAACAGCAGGGACACGGCCAGCGCGCCCAGGTAATCGAAGGTCAGCACGCGGCTGACCAGTTCAGAAAATTCCGTCTGACGCGTGTTCAGGGCGCGCATCACCAGCGGCACTTCCATGCCGACCAGTGCGCCGATCAGGAACACCATCACATACAATAAGGTGCGAAATGGCGCGGCCATCCACGAAAAGGTCATGAACAGGATGGCCGCCGACAGGCCACCGATCAAGCCCACGGCCAGTTCGATGTCGACGAAGCGCGAGAGCACGTCATCGTCCTTTACATACTTGGAAAAGTGAGCGCCCACACCCATCGCGAACAGGTAACAGCCAATGATGGTGGAAAACTGCAGGATGGAGTCGCCGAGCAGGTAGCTGGACATGGCGCCGGCAATCAGCTCATACGCGAGGCCGCAGGAAGCGACCACGAAGACGGACAAAATCAGAATCTTTTTGTTCATTGGACTTTTTTTGTTCTAATATGCGTTGACGTTATCAAATACTCATTGTGAGGAATGCCGTGCCCGCCATCCTAAACTATCTGATCCATCTTTTACTGGCCGCCGGGCTGCTGATTGTATTTTTTATCATCTACACGCGCGTCACGCCGTATAACGAAGTGCTGCTGATCCGCCAGGGCAACCAGGCGGCGGCCCTGTCGCTGGGTGGCGCCATGCTGGGCTTTTCCGCCACCATCGCCTCGTCCCTGATGCACACGGCCGACTACCAGCAGTTCTTCGCCTGGGCCTTTGGCGCCATGGTGGTGCAATTGCTCGCCTATGTGGTCACCACGCGCCTGCTGCGCATGTCGAAAGACCAGATCGAATCGAACAACAGCGCCTTCGGCGGCCTGCTGGCCGCCATTTCCCTGTCGATCGGCGCCATCAACGCCGCCTGCATTTCCTGACGTTTTACCTCATTCAAGGACACCATCATGAGCCTCGGCAGCTTTATCAAGAAGCAGTTTATCGACGTACTGCAGTGGAACGAAGAAACGGAAGGCGTACTGGCCTGGCGTTTTCCCATGCAGGATTTCGAGATCCAGAACGGCGCCATCCTGAATGTGCGCGAATCGCAGGTGGCCGTCTTCGTCAATGAAGGCAAGATCGCCGATGTCTTCGGTCCCGGCACGCACAAGCTGACGACGCAGACCTTGCCGTTGCTGACCAACCTGAAAAACTGGGACAAGCTGTTCGATTCGCCCTTCAAGTCGGACGTGTATTACTTCAGCACGCGCGTGCAGACTGGCCGCAAATGGGGCACGCCGCAGCCGATCACCATCCGCGACAAGGATTTCGACATGATCCGCGTGCGCGCCTTCGGCATGTACTCGTACCGCATCGCCGACGCCCGCACCTTCTTCACCGAGATCAGCGGCACGCGCGAAGTCTATACGCGCGACGAAGTGGAAGATCAATTGCGCGGCATTCTGATGTCGAGCATGGCCAGCTCACTGGGCGGCGCGAATGTCCCCTTCCTCGACATGGCGGCCAACCAGGCGCTGATGGCGCAAGAGGTCAAGGATGGCCTGGCGCAGGCATTCGCCCGCTATGGCGTGGGTCTCGATGAATTCAATGTGGCCAGCATCAGCCTGCCCGAGGAATTGCAGGCGGCGCTGGACGAGCGCATCTCGGCCGGCATGAAGGGCGGCCTTGGCGCCGACAAGATGAGCGGCTACACGAAATTCCAGGTCGCCAATGCGATCCCGCTGGCGGCGCAAAACGAAGGCGGCATGGCCGGCATCGGCGCGGGACTGGGCGCCGGGCTGTCGATCGGCCAGGTGATGGCGCAAAGCATGGGCGGAGCGCTGCAGCAGCCGGCGCCTGCCCCGGCCGCACCGCCTGCGGCGCCACCAGCCCCCGCGGAAGAACCGATCGAGGCGCGCCTGGAAAAACTCAAAGGCTTGCTCGACAAGGGACTCATCTCGCCGGCCGACTACGACGGCGCCAAGGCTGAACTGCTGAAAAAACTGATCGGCTAAGCGCGACTGCATGCAAACTGTTTCCTGTCCCAGCTGCGGCGCGGAAGTCCACTTCCGCTCGCACGCTTCCGTGCTCGCCGTGTGCGAGTACTGCCACAGCACCATCCTCAAGGACGCCGATTCCGTCAAGGACGTGGGCAAGATGTCGGCCGTCCTGGAAGACTATTCGCCGATCCAGATCGGCACGGCCGGCGTGCACGATGGCGTGCACTTCACCGTCGTCGGCCGCATCCAGCAGCGCTACAGCGCCGGCACGTGGAACGAGTGGTATCTGCTGTTCGACGACGCCAGCACGGCGTGGCTGGGCGACTCGTCCGGCCTGTACACGCTGACGCGCGTACGCAGCACGCAAGACGCGCTGCCCGCCTTTGCCGAGCTGGCGCCGGGCAGGCGCTACACGATCTGCGGCGAACCGTACACGGCGGCAGAGATCCGCAGCGCCGAATGCATCGCCGGCCAGGGAGAATTGCCGTTCAAGGTGGGCGCCGGCTGGCGCATCCAGGTGGCGGACTTCCGCAACTACGCCAGCTTTGTCACGCTCGACTACACGGATGGCCCGCAACCGGTCGTCTACCAGGGCGTCGCCGTCACCCTGGAGGGCTTGCAGTGCCAGCTGCTGCGCGACGACGACGCCATCGCCAGGAGCGCCGGCAAGTACCGCGGCAAGCTCGATGCGCTCGACTGCCCGTCCTGCGGCAGCGGCATCGGCTATGTCCCCGGCGCGGCGGCGCAGCTCGTGTGTCCCGCCTGCCATGCGCAGCTCGACGCCAGCGGCCCGGAAGCGCAGGTGCTGGCCATCGGCAAGCAGGTGCACGACAACGCCGACATCACGCTGGAGCTGGGCGCCAGCGCGAAGATCAGCAATGTGGACTTCACGGTGATCGGCATGATGCGCCGCGCCGACGACGAAGGCAGCGAGTGGAATGAATACCTGCTGTACAACGCGCGCGCCGGCTTCTTCTGGCTGGTGGAGACGGACGATGGCTGGTCGCGCTCGAACGTGCTGCCGAACTGGCCCAACTGGGCGTCGCTGGACGCCGATACCTGCACGCTCGATGGCGCCACCTACCGCAAACTGTATGACTACGGCTCGCAGGTCGTGTATGCGGCGGGCGCCTTCAACTGGAAAGTGGCCGTCGGCGACAGCACGCGCGTGTATGAATTCGAGCAGGGGCAGACCAAGCTGGCGGCGGAGCTCACCGGCGAGGAAATGACCTGGTCGCGCTCCGTGCCCGTCGCCTATGACCAGATGGCCGCCTGGTTCGGCAGCGCCTTCCATGGCGGCGACAAAGTGCAGAATATCCAGTTGAGCCATCGCGGCATCGCCAAGGTCTTCATCATCATCGTGCTGGTCTTGAATGCGATTCCCATGTTTGTCTCGTTCTCCAGCACCTTGATGTGGAGTTTGCTGGGCTGCCTGGCGCTGTTCCTGCCTGCCGCTTTTCTCGACAAGAATGCAAAGAATCCCCCATGAGTAAATACGTGATCTATGCCCTGATGGTGACCTTCAGTGTCACGGCCGCCAACTGGGTGCGCATGTTCAAGGTGGCCGGCAGCAGCAGCGGCAGCAGCTGGAGTTCGCGCACGGGCAGCGGCGGCGGCAGCTATGGCGGCGGCTCCAGCGGCGGCAGCCACAAATAAGCATGGCAGCCACACCGCATCTGCCCCTGGGCACCCACTTGCTGGCCGATTTGTCGGGCATCGCGCCGGCACGCCTGCGCGACGGCGCCGCGCTCGAACGCCTGCTGCGCGACGCTGCCATCACGGCTGGCGCGCAGGTGCTGCACAGCCATTTCCACAGCTTTGGCGCCGGCCAAGGCGTCACCGGCGTGGTGCTGCTGGCTGAATCGCACATCTCCATCCACACCTGGCCGGAATGCAGCTTTGCCGCCGTCGATATCTTCATGTGCGGCGCGGCCCGGCCGCAACTGGCGCTCGATGCCATCAAGGATGCCTTGCAGGCGGCGCACTGCCAGCTGCAATCCGTGCGGCGCGCGCCGCCTGGGCAAGCCTAGCGTCGCTGGTGGATCGCGTGGGGATCGCTTACACTGTCGGCTCATTCCCCCAACCGTGACTCCCATGCGCCGTTCTGCCCTCCTTGCCCTGCCCCTGCTGCTGCTGGTTTCCGCCTGCGATGACTACACGGCGCCCAGCCTGTACCAGGCCACCACGCCCGAGTGCAAGACGTGGACGGAGGGCTCGCGCTTCGAGCTGCCGCGCGGTATCAGCGTGTATGCCACGCCGCCCGTCACGCTGAAGGAAGGCGGCACGGAGCTGGCACTGATTTTTACTTTACCCGTCGGCACGCAAGCCAGTTTCACGCGCCTGTCCTTCCTGCTGGAAGAGCCGAAACAGCAGCCGTTCGCCGAGGCGAAAGTGCTGACCATCTACCAGCGCGGCATGAACCAGAAGGCGGAAATCGTCGACGTCATCGAAAAGCTGCCCATCATGTTTGCCGCCGTCGGCAACAGCAAGGAAACCCAGTGGCGGCTGCGCCTGCAACTGCCGCGCCAGCTGCCGCAGCGTTTCGACCTGTCCATGCCCGACATGCTCGTCGCCGGCAAGCGCTACCCGGTGCGCACGTTTACCTACCGCTATTTCCCCGAGCGCAGCGCTTACGGTATGTGCAGCTAATTCAACAATCGCGCCAACAATGTGTCGGATTACGCCCTGCGGACTAATCCGACCTACGGCATGTGCAGCTGAGCCACACCTTCCATTGACGGCGGCGCGCGCCGCTGGCACACTGGCGTTTTCCATCACACCTCAGGAGTAGACAACATGCGCCATTCGGATACTGCCGTGCTGTCGGCTGCCTGATCACTGTTTTCCCCGCTAACACCCTTAGCACGCCCTTCCCCATACGCGTGATCGCGTAGCCGACCTCCCCCTTCTTTCGTGCCAGTCATGGCGACTGGCGGTGCCTGCACGCGCAGGCTTCACGTCCGCACGCGGACGACAGAATCTGGAATCACGCTACCATGATCACATTCGATTTTGCGCAACTACGCCTTATCGGGCTGCAGCAGGCCATCGCCAGCGCAGCCACCCAACTCGACATCTCCTCCCCCGCCGCGCAGCTGCTACGCGTGAGCGCCGTGCACCGCGACAGCATCGGCGTGCACGACGGCATCCTGGAACACGGGGCGCAGGTCCTGCCGCGCCTGCTGCACGAGCTGCAGGCGCAAGACACCATCCTTGCCGTTGGCGACTGGGTCGCCGCCGAACACGATGGTTACGGCATGCTGTGGATAACGGCGCACTTATCCCCGGTCACGCAGATCGGCCGGCGCGGCAATGACGGCCGGCGGCAAGTGCTCGCCAGCAATGTCGATACGGCCCTGCTGGTGATGGGACTGGACGAAGACTTCAACCCGCGCCGGCTGGAACGCTATCTGGCCATCGTGCTGGCGGCCCAGGTCAGCCCCGTGGTGGTGCTGAGCAAGGCCGACGTGGCCGATGACGTGCCGGGCAAACTGGCGCAGCTCAAACTGCGCCTGCCGTCCCACGTGCCGCTGTTTGCCATCGATACGCGCCATGCGTATGACGTGGCCATCCTGGAACCCTGGCTGGACGCCGGCCAGACCCTGGTACTGCTCGGTTCATCGGGCGCGGGCAAGTCCAGCCTGACCAACACCCTGGCTGCGGCGCAGCAGGCAACCAACGGCGTGCGCCATGGCGACGGCCGTGGCCGGCACACGACGACGGCGCGCTCGCTGCACCTGTGCGCCAGCGGCGCCTGCATCATCGACACGCCGGGCTTGCGCAGCTGGCGCGCGGACGCCGATGCGGAAACGCTGGCTGCCACGTTCGACGATATCGCGGCGCTGGCAGCGACATGCCAGTTCCGCGATTGCCAGCATGCCAGCGAGCCCGGTTGCGCCGTGCGCGGCGCCGTCGATGGGGACCGCCTGCGTAATTATCACAAGCTGCTGCGCGACGCGTGCCGCAGCGAGGAAACGCCGCTCGAACGCATTGCCGCGCGCGCCAAGTGGAAGACGATATTGAAGGCGGGGCTGGAAAGGGGAAAGGACAAGCGCCGCTAATTTTTGCTGAAAAAAAAGGCAGCCCGCAGGCTGCCTTTCTTGTGCGGCGCAGATGGATTACATCTTGCGCAGCTTCTGGATCGCTGCCAGCTGCGCAATCGCGCTGGCCAGCTCGGCTTGCGCTTGCGCGTAGTCGATGCCCGAATCCTTGTTGTGGATATTTTCTTCCGCCAACTTCTTCGCTTCCAGCGCTTTCGCTTCGTCGAGGTCGTGACCGCGGATCGCGGTATCGGCCAGGACGGTCACGGTATCCGGTTGCACTTCCAGCAGGCCGCCGGCAACGAAGACGAACTCTTCTTCAGCCTGGCCGACTACCTTGATGCGGACCGCGCCCGGACGGATGCGGGTAATCAAAGGCGTGTGGCGTGGGTAGATACCCAGCTCGCCCTGTTCACCCGGCAACGCGACGAATTCTGCTTCGCCTGAAAAAATCAGTTCTTCAGCGGAAACCACGTCAACGTGAATTGTGTGTGCCATGTGTGTCCTATCGGGTTGAAGAACCCCGCCGTGTAAGGGGCGGGGTTAGGCCCAGACTTAACTTAGTTAAGTTTCTTGGCTTTTTCGATTGCTTCTTCGATCGTGCCGACCATGTAGAACGCTTGTTCCGGCAGGTGATCGAGTTCGCCCGAAGCGATCATTTTGAAGCCCTTGATCGTGTCTTTGAGCGAAACGTATTTACCAGGCGCGCCGGTAAAGACTTCAGCGACGTGGAAAGGCTGCGACAGGAAACGCTGCATCTTACGTGCGCGGGCGACCAGCAGTTTGTCTTCCGGTGCCAGCTCGTCCATACCCAGAATCGCGATAATGTCGCGCAATTCCTTGTAGCGTTGCAGGGTCGTTTGCACGGCACGCGCGGTGTCATAGTGCTCTTGACCAACGATCAACGGATCCAGCTGACGCGAGGTCGAATCCAGTGGGTCCACGGCTGGGTAGATACCCAGGGAAGCGATGTCACGCGACAGCGCAACGGTCGAATCCAAGTGAGCAAACGTGGTAGCAGGCGACGGATCGGTGTAATCATCGGCTGGAACGTAGACGGCCTGGATCGAGGTGATCGAACCGGTCTTGGTCGACGTGATACGCTCTTGCAGACGGCCCATTTCTTCAGCCAGGGTCGGTTGGTAACCCACAGCCGACGGCATACGGCCCAGCAGTGCCGATACTTCGGTACCAGCCAGCGTGAAGCGGTAGATGTTGTCGACGAAGAACAGAACGTCCTTGCCTTCATCACGGAACGATTCAGCGATCGTCAGGCCGGTCAGCGCGACGCGCAGACGGTTACCTGGCGGTTCATTCATCTGACCGTAGACCATCGCGACTTTGGAGTTCTCCGGGTTTTCCAGATCGACCACTTTCGCGTCAGCCATCTCGTGGTAGAAGTCGTTACCTTCACGGGTACGCTCACCCACGCCGGCGAACACGGACACGCCGCTGTGCGCCTTGGCGATGTTGTTAATCAGTTCCATCATGTTGACGGTCTTGCCTACGCCAGCGCCGCCGAACAGACCAACTTTACCGCCTTTTGCAAACGGGCACACCAGGTCGATCACCTTGATGCCGGTTTCCAGCAGTTCTTGCGATGGCGACAGTTCGTCGTATGCAGGAGCGGTGCGGTGGATCGACGCGATCTGCTCGTGCGACACAGGGCCGCATTCGTCGATCGGGTTGCCCAGCACGTCCATGATGCGACCCAGGGTTGCTTTACCGACTGGCACCATGATAGGTTTGCCGGTGTTCTGAATCATCATGCCGCGACGCAGGCCATCGGACGAGCCGAGTGCAATGGTACGGACAATGCCGTCGCCCAACTGCTGTTGTACTTCCAGGGTCAGTTCCGAGCCTGCCATCTTCAAGGCATCAAATACCTTAGGCATCGCGTTGCGGGGAAACTCAACGTCCACCACAGCGCCGATACACTGAACGATTTTGCCATCAGCCATGTTCGTTCCTTCAATATAGTTAAATTCGTTTAAACCGCAGCCGCACCGGCGACGATTTCGGAGAGTTCTTTGGTAATCGCAGCTTGACGGGTCTTGTTGTAGATCAGCTTCAATTCGCCGATCACACTACCCGCGTTGTCGCTTGCAGCTTTCATCGCGACCATCCGTGCCGATTGCTCGGACGCCAGATTCTCCGCGACTGCCTGGTACACCAGCGCTTCTACATAGCGCTCCAGCAATTCGTCGATCACGCTTTGCGCGTCCGGCTCGTAGATGTAATCCCACGAGTGGGCACCCTTGTCGGCGACCATCTTGTCGGCCGTCAGGGGCAGCAATTGCTCCACGACTGGTTCCTGTTTCATCGTGTTGATGAATTTGGTGTAGCACAGGTACACTGCATCGATCTTGCCTGCCTGGAACTCTTCGAGCATGACCTTGACAGGTCCGATCAGTTTGTCCAGGTGGGGCGTATCACCGGTTTGAATGGCGTGCGCAATGATCTTGACGCCGATGCGATTCAAAAAACCCAAACCCTTGTTACCGATGGCAACTGCTTCAACCCGGTTGCCAGCTGCTTCCAGCTCGCGCGACTTCGACGTCACCTGGCGCAGGATGTTGGTGTTCATGCCGCCGCACAGACCCTTGTCGGTCGTGACAACGATGAAACCCACTGCCTTCGCTTGCGTACCCTGGGCAGCTGCCAGGAACGGGTGCGTGTATTCCGGATTGGCGGTCGCCAGATTGGCGGCGATATTCCGAATCTTGTCACTGTAGGGACGAGCGGCCCGCATCCGGTCTTGCGCCTTGCGCATTTTGGACGCGGCGACCATTTCCATCGCCTTGGTGATCTTCTTCGTATTCTCTACGCTCTTGATCTTGCCTCGTATCTCTTTGCTTGATGCCATGAGTCCTTACTCCTTCTGCGCGTAGGGCGGCGCCTCACTCGAAGTGGGCGCCGCCTGGCCGCTTAATATGCGCCGGATTTCTTGAAATCAGCAATGGCCGCCGACAGAGTTGCTTCGCTGTCTTTGTCGAGTTGCTTGGTTTCTTCGATCTTGGCCAGCAGAGCAGCTTGCTTGGTCTTCATGTAAGCGTGAACACCAGCTTCGAACGACAGCACTTGCTTGACTGGCACGTCGTCCATGAAGCCTTTGTTCACCGAGAACAGCGATACGGCCATCAGCGAGATCGACAGTGGCGAGTATTGGGCTTGCTTGAGCAATTCCGTTACGCGCGCGCCGCGGTCCAGCTGCTTGCGGGTCGATTCATCCAGGTCCGAAGCGAACTGCGCAAACGCAGCCAGTTCACGGTACTGCGCCAAGTCGGTACGGATACCGCCGGACAGGTTTTTGATGACCTTGGTCTGGGCGGCGCCACCGACGCGCGATACGGAAATACCGGCGTTAATGGCAGGACGGATACCGGCGTTGAACAGCGAGGTTTCCAGGAAGATCTGACCGTCGGTAATCGAAATCACGTTGGTTGGAACGAATGCGGACACGTCGCCAGCTTGCGTTTCAATGATCGGCAACGCCGTCAGGGAACCGGTCTTGCCTTTGACGGCGCCGTCGGTGAACTTCTCGACGTAGTCGGCGTTCACGCGTGCTGCGCGTTCCAGCAGGCGGCTGTGCAGGTAGAACACGTCGCCTGGGTACGCTTCGCGACCTGGTGGACGGCGCAGCAGCAGCGAGATTTGACGGTATGCAACAGCTTGTTTGGACAGATCATCGTAGACGATCAGTGCATCTTCACCGCGGTCGCGGAAGTATTCGCCCATGGCGCAACCGGAGTACGGCGAGATGTATTGCATGGCGGCCGATTCCGAAGCGGAAGCGGCGACAACGATGGTGTATTCCATCGCGCCGTGCTGTTCCAGCGAGCGCACGATGTTCTTGATCGACGAGGCTTTTTGGCCAATCGCGACGTAGATACATTTCATGCCCTGGCCTTTTTGATTGATGATCGCATCAATCGCCACAGCCGACTTGCCGGTTTGACGGTCGCCGATGATCAGTTCGCGCTGGCCGCGGCCAACTGGAACCATCGCATCGATCGACTTCAGGCCGGTTTGCATTGGTTGCGAAACGGACTCGCGGGCGATCACGCCCGGAGCGATTTTTTCAATCGCGGCCGTCAGTTTCGTTTCGATGGCGCCTTTGCCGTCGATTGGCTGACCCAGCGCGTTGACAACGCGGCCGAGCAGCTCAGGACCGACTGGCACTTCCAGAATGCGGCCGGTGCATTTCACCGTGTCGCCTTCGGAGATGTGCTCGTAGGCACCCAGAATCACGGAACCGACGGAGTCGCGTTCCAGATTCATTGCCAGGCCAAACGTATTGCCTGGGAATTCCAGCATCTCGCCTTGCATCACGTCCGACAAACCGTGGATGCGGCAGATACCGTCGGCGACGGAAATAACCGTGCCTTGATTACGCACTTCAGCGCCGCCGTCAAGACCTTGGATCCGGCTCTTGATCAACTCGCTGATTTCAGATGGGTTGAGTTGCATACTAACTCCTAAAAGTGTTTCTCTCAGCTTGCGCGAGGGGTAAGGGTCTGTCTTAGCTGGCCTGCCGAAGCGCGTGTCTTACGACACCAGTGCAGCGTGCAGTTGCTGCAGCTTGGCGCGCACCGAGGTATCGAGCACTTGGTCGCCAACGACCACGCGCACGCCGCCGAGCAGCGATGGATCCACTGTGACGGCAGGGTTGAGCTTACGACTGAATTTCTTTTCCAGCGTTGCGACCAGCTCGGCCGTTTGGCCTTCGCTCAGATCGAAAGCGCTCGTGATCTCGGCGTCAGCCGCACCTTCCAGACCGTTTTTCAACGTATGGAATTGCGCGCCGATTTCCGGCAGCAGGCTGATGCGGCCATTTTCGATCAACATCGTGACGAAGTTTTTCACTTCCTCATTGAGCGGCGATTTCAACAACGACAGGATGGTGGCGGCGACGTCGCTTTCCGAAACTTTCGGATTGCGCGCGTACGCCTGTACCTCGGGGTGGCTACCGATCTGTGCCAGTTCGGACACCAGCTCGGACCACGCCGCGAGGTTGCTTGACTCCTTACCAGCTTGGGCTACGCGGAACAAAGCTTCCGCGTAGGGACGGGCGACGGTTGCGAGTTCTGCCATGATTACAGCTCGACAGCAAGACGCTGCAACATTTCGGCGTGAGCCGTAGCGTTAACTTCACGCTTCAAGATCTGCTCGGCACCCTTGACAGCCAGGTCAGCCACCTGAGCGCGCAATTGTTCGCGTGCTTTCGACAGTTGCTGTTCGGCGTCCGACTGGGCTTGCGCAATGATACGCGCAGCTTCAGCTTGTGCATTTTGCTTGATCTCTTCAGCAACCAGCTGCGCGCGCTTTTCAGCGTCCGCAACGCGTTGCGACGCTTCTTCACGTGCACTGTTCAATGCCTCTTGCGCACGCTTTTCAGCGACAGCCATCGAAGCTTGACCTTGATCGGCCGCAGCCAATCCATCCGCGATTCGTTTGGCACGCTCATCCAGCGCATTGTTCAGCGCTGGAAATACGAACTTCATCGAGAACCAGACCAACACCGCGAAGGTGATCATCTGGCCGATGAGCGACATATTGATGTCCATACCTTTGCTCCTAACTAAAAGTTTCTCCTAGGGTTGGAGCGAATTACTGAGCAACAGCCGTCAGAGCGGACAGGAACGGGTTAGCGAACGTGTACAGCAGAGCAACACCAACGCCGATCATCGAGATAGCATCCAGCAGACCAGCGATAACGAACAGTTTGGTTTGCAGTTGTGGCATCAGTTCTGGTTGACGTGCCGAAGCTTCCAGGAATTTGCCACCCAAGATAGCGAAGCCCAGAGCGGTGCCGATTGCGGCCAGGCCGATGATGATTGCTGCTGCCAGAACGGTCATGCTTTGTACTTGTGCGATCAGAGCTTGCATAAAATTCTCCTAAATTTAAAAACGAAAGATACTAAAAAAACAAAATATAAAGTTAATGATTAATGTTTCTCAACCGCAAGGCTCAGATACACAACCGTCAACGCCATAAACACAAAAGCTTGCAAAGTTACAATCAAGATATGGAAAATTGCCCATGGACCACCCAACGCCCACTGTGCCCACCAAGGCAACAACGCGATCAAGATGAAAATCAGTTCGCCGGCATACATATTGCCGAACAGTCGCAGCGACAGGGAGATCAGTTTTGCAACCAGCTCTACCATTTGCAGCAGGAAATTGACAGGTGCCAGGGCGATCGTGCCGATCAGGCCGCTCGCATGGAACGGTGCCGTGAACAGTTCCTTGATCCAGCCACCCAGGCCCTTGGCCTTGATCGAGAAGGCGATCACGCACAGCACGACCGACAGCGACATGGCGAAGGTGTGGTTGACGTCGGCGGTCGGCACGGCGCGCAGTTTATGCACGCCAAACCAGCTCAGAATCTTCGGCAACAGGTCAACCGGCAGGAAGTCCATCGCGTTGAGCAACCAGACCCACACAAAAATAGTGATGGCCAGCGGCGCGATGACCTTGCTTTTCGCGTGGAAGGCCCCATTAATAGTGTCATTGACGATTTCCATGACCATTTCGACGAAGTTTTGCAACTTGCCAGGGACACCAGCCGTCGCGCGGCGCGACGCCATATAGAAAACAGCCAGGAAAACAAAGCCCAGAATGGCCGAAATCCAGAACGTATCCAGATTGATCATGCCGTCGGCACTTCTCAGGTGGGCCAGATGGTGACTGATGTATTCTGTGGCGTTGGCCGGGGCAGCATGGCCCGCTTCAATAGCGTGTTCTGTGGTCATAATGAATTTAGATTTGTCGTTTCAGAGCACAACAGGCCCCAAAACCAATGATTAAACAGCGAGCAATGAAAACCAGTATGCTAAGGTTGCCACCGCGAAACCCAAGATCAGCCATAACCAGGCGGCCGACTGAAACAACACCAGTGCCAATATAAACAGCACCGCTGTGATAAATATTTTCACCACTTCTGCGCGCAAATGCGCCCGGAATGCCTTGTTGGCGTCGCTAGAACCGCGAACCACCAGCAGGGCATACACCAGGCTACCGATGACTGCGATAGCGCCGCCGTATGCGGCGGACCAGCCTCTGACATTGCCACCGAAAAACAGGGTGACCGTGGCAAAGCTGATAGCGATTGCTAGCTGCAATGCAACTACTTTGTAGACTGGTTTGGCAATACTTTGTTGTGAATCACTCAATTGCCAGGTTCCCAGAAAAATCTACACACGCAAAGACACGGGATTATAGTTGGCTTTGATCTATAGAGTCAAACGTTGCTGCACCGCAGCAGGGCAATTGCTGCGTGAAACTGACGCTTTACCGACTATTCGCCGCCATTTGCACCACTATATGGCAAAGTCGCTTGTCTGGCCGCTTCCAGCCGTGTTATCAAGGAATCACGTGGTGCATCTGGAAAGCATGGCCGGATTGTCCACACCCGCATGATCCCTGTCTTTGCAGCTTGCTATTTAACCACGCAAGCGGGTCAACAAACCATCGAGCACGTCAAGATCGGCAAAATCAATCACCAATTGGCCACGGCCCTTGTTGCCCATCTTGAATACTACGGGCGTGGCCAGCGCATCGGACAGCTCTTCTTCCAGGCGCGCGATGTCGCCGGACTTTTCCTTCTGCCGCGGCTCGACCGGGTTGGCCGCTTCCTCGACCGAGCGCGTCACGAGCTTTTCCGTTTCGCGCACCGACAGGCGCTTGGCCACGACCTGGTTGGCCAGGGTGATCTGGCTGGCCGCATCGACGGCCAGCAGCGCGCGCGCATGGCCCATGTCGATATCGCCGGCCATCAGCATGGTCTGCACGGGAGCGGCCAGGTTCATCAAACGCAACAGGTTCGACACGGCGCTGCGCGAGCGTCCCAGCGCAGTGGCCGCTTGCTCATGCGTAAAACTGAAGTCGGCGATCAGGCGGTGGATGCCCTGCGCTTCTTCCAGGGGATTCAAGTCTTCGCGCTGGATGTTCTCGATCAGCGCCATGGCCGCGGCGGCCAGGTCGTCCACATCGCGCACCAGCACCGGCACTTCCGTCAGGCCGGCCAGTTGCGAGGCGCGGAAACGGCGTTCGCCAGCGATGATTTCATATTTGATCAAGCCGCTCAAGGTGTCTTGCCCGATCGGGCGCACCAGGATAGGCTGCATCAGCCCTTGCGCCTTGATCGAGGCGGCCAGTTCATTCAAGGCCCCCTCGTCCATGCGCGTGCGCGGCTGGTATTTGCCGGCTTGCATTTGCGACACGGGCAAGTTCGACGGTTGATGCGTGTCCGGACTGGCAAAGTCGCCCCCCCCGCCGCCCAACAGAGCGTCGAGTCCGCGACCCAGTCCTTTTAATTTTTTCGTAGCCATGCTGTCCTAATCGTGTTTTCAGAGTAAGCGCTTACATCGAATCGTGCAGACGCTCGCCCCTTGTTTACATATGTTTGATGCGTTCGACCATCTCGGCGCCGAAGGCGATATATGCCTGGGCACCTTTCGAGCTGGGGTCGAAGGTCACGCCGGGCAGGCCGTACGATGGCGCTTCGGCCAGGCGGACATTGCGCGGGATGATGGTATTGAAAACCTTGTCGCCGAAGTGCTGTTCCAGTTGCGCCGACACTTGTTGCGATAATGTCATGCGTGGATCGAACATCACGCGCAAGAGCCCAATGATCTTCAAGTCCGGGTTCAGGTTGGCATGCACCTTCTTGATGGTGTTGACCAGGTCGGACAAGCCTTCCAGCGCGTAGTACTCGCACTGCATCGGGATGATCACGCCATGCGCGGCGCACAGGCCGTTCAGGGTCAGCATCGATAATGCCGGTGGGCAATCTACTAATATGAAGTCGTATTCGCCGTCCACTTCGGCCAGCGCATCCTTCAGGCGGCGTTCGCGGTTGTCCAGTTCGACCATCTCCACTTCGGCTCCGGCCAGTTCGCGGTTCGACGGCAAGACATCGAAGCGCCCCGCTTCCGAACGCTGGCGTGCCGTCTTGACATCGGACTCGCCCAGCATGACTTCATACGTCGATGCCTTCAGGCCGGCCTTGTTAATGCCGGCGCCCATGGTCGCATTGCCCTGCGGGTCGAGGTCGACCAGCAGCACGCGCTGGTTCAACTTGGCCAGACCGGCGGAGAGGTTGACGCTTGTTGTGGTTTTACCAACACCACCCTTTTGATTTGCTACACAAAAAATTTTGGCCATGTATCTTCTAGTTGTAAAGAGATGCAAACTTCATCGTGCGCCCCGGCATCTAAGTAGGTCGCAATAAATTATTGTGATTTCTGACCTCCATAACCGGCGCCCTGCGGCGTTGCCCGCTGCTAGCAGTGCCCGCACTGCGTCGCAACGGGCGCCTTGCAGCGCATCCGGCTCTGTTCGTCATAACTTCACAATAATTTCCCACGACCCACTTAGCCGAAACGATTTATACTGTTTATTTCATTTATACGATATAAATCGTTTATACGATTTATATTATTTATACCGTATAAACCATTTATATGATTTATATCGTTTAATTTTCTGGCGTTTAAATTCTTGCTATAAAGACCAGATGACGCTCTGCATTTAGCCCTGGCACCGCGATTGCGCGTAGCTCGGTTACTTGCCATTCCGCTGGCAGTCGCTCGCGCTCGTCTGGCGGTGCCACCCCTTTCAAGGCGATGAATTGCCCGCCCTCGGCCAACACATGGTTCGACCAGTTGACGAAGTCGGACAGGTCGGCAAAGGCGCGCGAGGTGATCACGTCGAATTTCTGCTGCACTTCCAGCTGTTCCACCCGTTTCGTGTACACGGTCACGTTGGCGAGGCCCAGTTCCGCTTTCACTTGCGTCAAAAATGCCGTCTTCTTATGCACCGTGTCGATCATCGACACCTTTACATCGGGGCGCGCGATGGCCAGGACCATGCCCGGCAAGCCGCCGCCGGCGCCGACGTCGAGCACATTCTTTGCATCCGCGAACGCCGGCACGGCGGCCAGCGAATCGAGTACGTGCAGGGTCAGCATCTGCATGGGATCGCGCACCGACGTCAGGTTGTACACGCTGTTCCATTTGGCCAGCAAGGCCAGGTAATCGAGCAGTTTTTCCGTCTGATCCGCGCTCAGGTCGAGCCCCAGCGCGGCGATGCCTTCATTCAAAATCTGGGCCAGTGCGGCCCGGTCAAACTGCTTCATTCAACAACCTCGTCCTTTAAAGTGGTGGTCTGCGCGGCACCAAAACCGCGCTTTTTCAGGTGCACCAGCAGCAGTGAAATCGCCGCCGGCGTCACACCGGAAATGCGCGATGCCTGGCCCAGGGTTTCAGGGCGCTGCTTGTCGAGTTTTTGCCGCACTTCGACGGACAGCGCGCCGATATCCAGATAATTGAAACCTTCCGGCAAGGCCAGATTTTCATAGTGTTCGTGGCGCTCGATTTCCTTGCTCTGGCGCTCGATATAGCCCGCATATTTGAGCTGGATTTCCACCTGCTCGCGCACGGCGGGGTCTTCCACGCCGGGGCCCGCCAGGGCCTGGCCTTCCATGCCCGTCATGCTCATCAGGGTGTCGTAGGCCACGTTCGGGCGGCGCAGCAAGTCCGCCAGCGAATACTCGCGTTCGATAGCCTGGCCAACGATGCGTTCCGATTCGGCGGCCGCCAGGATGCGCGGGTTGACCCACGTGGAACGCAGACGCTCGAGCTCCAGCGCCACCGCTTCGCGCTTCGTTTCAAACGCTTGCCATTGGGCGTCGCCCACGCAACCCAGGGCGCGGCCGATTTCCGTCAGGCGCATGTCGGCATTGTCTTCACGCAGGCTCAAACGGTACTCGGCGCGGCTGGTAAACATGCGGTACGGTTCCTGCACGCCCTGGGTGATCAGATCGTCGACCAGCACGCCCAGATAGGCCTCGGAGCGGCCCGGTACCCAGGCTTCCTTGTCCTGCGTCAGCAAGGCCGCATTCAGGCCCGCCAGCATGCCTTGCGCGGCCGCTTCCTCGTAGCCCGTGGTGCCGTTGATCTGGCCGGCGAAGAACAGGCCGGCGACGGCCTTCGTTTCCAGCGAGGCCTTCAAGCCGCGCGGGTCGAAGTAATCGTATTCGATGGCGTAGCCGGGGCGCAGGATGTGGGCGTTTTCCATGCCCTTCATCGATTGCACCAGGGCGATCTGCACGTCGAACGGCAGGCTGGTCGAAATGCCGTTCGGATAGAACTCATGCGTCGTCAAGCCTTCCGGCTCGAGGAAGATCTGGTGCGATTCCTTGCCCGAGAAACGGTGGATCTTGTCTTCGATCGAGGGGCAATAACGGGGGCCCACGCCCTCGATCACGCCCGTGTACATGGGGCTGCGGTCGAGGCCGGCGCGGATGATGTCGTGCGTCTGGCTATTCGTGTGCGTGACCCAGCACGGTACCTGGCGCGGATGCATGGACGTGTTGCCCATCACGGAAAACACGGGCACGGGATCGAGATCGCCCGGCTGTTCTTGCATCACGGAAAAGTCGATCGTGCGGCCATCGATGCGCGGCGGCGTACCCGTTTTCAGGCGGCCCTGCGGCAGTTTCAGCTCTTTCAGGCGGGCCGACAGCGAGATGGCGGGCGGGTCGCCGGCACGGCCGGCCGAGTAGTTATTCAAGCCCACGTGGATCTTGCCGTCGAGGAAAGTGCCAGCCGTCAGCACCACGGCGCGCGCGAGAAACTTCAAGCCGATCTGCGTCACGGCGCCGACGACGCGGTCGCCTTCGACGATCAGATCATCGACGGCTTGCTGGAACAGCCACAGGTTAGTCTGGTTTTCCAGGCGCGTGCGGATGGCCGCCTTGTACAAAATACGGTCGGCCTGGGCGCGCGTGGCGCGGACTGCCGGGCCTTTCGAGGAGTTCAGGATGCGGAACTGGATGCCGGACTCGTCGGTGGCAATCGCCATCGCGCCGCCCATGGCATCGACTTCCTTGACCAGGTGGCCCTTGCCGATGCCACCGATGGAAGGGTTGCACGACATCTGGCCCAGTGTCTCAATATTATGCGTGAGCAATAGCGTCTTCTGCCCCATGCGGGCGGAAGCGAGGGCCGCCTCGGTACCGGCGTGACCACCACCGACAACGATGACGTCGAATTCTGTAGGAAATAACATGATAAATAGGTAACAGTGCAAGTAAAAATGCGGGATGAGAGCTCCGATTATAGAGTCTTTTTGCAAGCGCAACCTTGCGCAGGTCATTTTTTGCTTAATTTTTACTCAGCAGGGGCAAGTCAACGACGATTTCTGTTTCACGTGGAACACGCAGCGTGGGCAAGCAGGGGGCTGCGGTAGCGTGAAATGTTTGCTACAATTGCCGCATCGTCCGCCATCGTGACCACGCCAGTGGCCTGCGGGACGATCATCCAGGAGGACGGCCTCCCCCATCATGGGAACACACCGGGACGGCCCGCTCTGTATAAGGAGCCGCCATGGCCTGGATACTTTTACTTATTGCCGGCATGTTTGAAGTCGTGTGGGCATACTCGATGAAACTCTCCGAGGGTTTCACCAAACTCACTCCTTCCGTGATTACCGTGGTCATGATGATCGCCAGCTTCGGCTTGCTGTCGCTGGCCATGCGCACCCTTCCCCTAGGCACGGCCTATACGATCTGGACCGGCATCGGCGCCGTCGGCGCCTTCATCGTCGGCATCGTTTTTCTGGGCGAGCAGCTCAACACCATGCGCGTGTGCGCCGCCGTCCTCATCGTGTGCGGCATCGTGCTGATGAAACTGTCGTCCAGCCATTGAGAGGAATCCCATGCTCCTCGAAAACTACTTTCCCGTCCTCCTGTTCATTCTGATCGGCATCCTGGTCGGCATCGTGCCCATGCTGCTGGGGCGCACGCTGGGCCCGCACAAACCGGATCCGCAAAAACTGTCGCCGTACGAATGCGGCTTCGAAGCGTTCGGCGACGCGCGCATGAAGTTCGACATCCGCTTCTACCTGGTTGCCATTCTCTTCATCCTGTTCGATATCGAGGTGATCTTCCTGATGCCGTGGGCGGCCAACGTGAATGAACTCGGCTTGCCCGGTTTCTGGGCCGTCATGGGTTTCTTGAGCATACTGGCCATCGGCCTGGCCTATGAATGGAAACGCGGCGCGCTGGAGTGGGAGTAGTCCCCGCTTTTTGTTCCACGTGAAACAGGCGCGGGGCGGGAAAGCGGAGTAAGCTGGGCTTCTGCCATCATTGTCAGGAGACTGCATGTCCGCCTTCCAGTTCCGCACTGTGCCGCACCTGATAGTTGAACCGGGCGCCGCCGCCCAGCTGGGTGCGCATATCGCCCATCACTTCCCCACCGTGCGCCGCGCCCTGCTCGTCACCGATGCAGGCTTTTTGCGCACGGGTCTGGCCGATGCTTCCTTGCACAACCTGCAGGCGGCCGGCATCGAGGTCCACGTCTTTTCCGAAGTGCAAGCCGATCCGCCCGAAGCCATCGTATTGGCCGGTGTGGCCCAGGCCCGGATGTTTCACGTGGAACTGATTATCGGCCTCGGTGGCGGCAGCTCGCTGGACGTGGCCAAGCTCATCGCCGTGCTGGCACCGGGCCACCAGGAACTGGCCCAACTGTACGGCATCGGCAATGTCCACGGCCAGCGCCTGCCCCTGGTGCAATTGCCGACCACGGCCGGCACGGGCTCGGAAGTCACGCACATCGCCATCGTCACCACGGGCACCACCAGCAAGATGGGCGTGGTCGCGCCGCAACTGTATGCGGACCTTGCCATCCTCGACGCCAGCCTGACCCTGGGCTTGCCGCCCGCCGTGACGGCCGCCACCGGCATCGATGCCATGGTGCATGCGATCGAAGCGTACACCAGCCGCCTGTTAAAAAACCCATTGTCCGACATGCTGGCCACGCAAGCCTTGTCACTGCTCTCCAGCAACCTGGTCACCGCCTGCCGCGATGGCAGCAACTTGCCGGCGCGCCAGGCCATGCTGCTGGGCGCCATGCTGGCCGGCCAGGCATTTGCCAATGCACCCGTGGCAGCAGTACACGCGCTCGCCTATCCCATCGGAGGACTGTTCCACGTGCCGCATGGCTTGTCGAATGCGCTGGTGCTGCCGCACGTGCTGCGTTTCAATCTATCCCACGCGGCGCCCCTGTATGCGCAACTGGCAGCCGTCCTGCAACCTGGCATCACGGGCAGCGAGGAAGCGCGGGCCATGGCCCTGATCGACGCCCTGCAGGAGATTGCCCTGGCGACGGGCATCGCGCGCACCCTGCGCGAAGTGGGCATCGCGGCCAGCGACCTGGACCGGCTGACCGATGAAGCCATGCTGCAGACGCGCTTGCTGGGCAACAATCCCCGGCCGGTCACGCACAGCGATGCGCGCGCCATCTATGCTGCCGCACTGTGAGACAGCAGACGGAATCAGCCAACCCGTTCGCCTACACTAGCACCATGACACCTCCCGACATCCCGATTCATCCTGACGCCACCAGCTTTCCACACGGTGTCTGTGCAGGCTGCCACGACAGCGCGCCGCTGCCGTTTGCCTTCGAGTATGCCTATCAGCCCATCGTCGACCTGGGCACGCGCAGTATCTATGCGCACGAGGCGCTGGTGCGCGGGCCCAACGGCGAAAGCGCGGCCAGCGTGCTGGCGCAAGTCAACGACGCCAACCGCTACCGCTTCGACCAGGCTTGCCGCGTCAAGGCCGTGGCCGGCGCAGCCAAGCTGGATATGCAGGGCTTTCTGTCGATCAACTTCTTGCCCAACGCCGTCTACCGTCCCGAAGTGTGCATCCGCAGCACCCTGGAAGCGGCCACCTTGCACCGCTTCCCCACCGATAAAATCATCTTTGAAGTGACGGAAGGCGAACGGGTGCAGGACCGTCCCCATCTGGTCGAGATCTTCCGCGCCTACCGGCGCTTCGGTTTCCAGACAGCCATCGATGATTTCGGCGCCGGCTATGCGGGCTTGAACCTGCTGGCCGAATACCAGCCCGACATCATCAAGATCGACATGGACCTGGTGCGCGGGATCGATATGCACGCGCCACGCCAGGCGATCGTGCGGGCCATCGCCAGCCTGTGCCGCGAGCTCGGTATCCGCGTCCTGGCCGAAGGCATCGAGACACGCGCCGAGCGCGATTTCCTGGCCAGCTGCGGCATTTCCCTGATGCAGGGCTACTGGTTTTGCAAGCCTGTCTTCCAGGGACTGGGCCACATCCCCGATACGGCCTGGGAATAAAAACGGCCACGTGAAACGTGGCCGCAAGTTCCACAAGCGATACCGCCTAGTTGGGAATGTCGACGACCGTCCCCGTCACGCTGATGACATTGCCGGGCGCCGGCGCCGTGGCGATCGCTGGCACGTTGACATTCGTGATCAGGGTTGACGCATCGGCACGCGTCACCGTGCGCACCACCTGCGATGGCGGCAAGGCTTGCTTGGCATTCAAGTGCACATACATGGCATCGAGCGCCCGGTTCAGGTACACGTGCAAGGGGACGATCAGGGTCGGCAAGGCGCTGCTGAAGGAATCGAAGTGGTTGGCGTTCGTCACCTCGATATAGCGCAGGCGGCTATTGCTCCCTTCCCCGGCGGCGTTCAGGCCAAGATAGGCGCGCGAAGCGTGATTGACAGGAATCAGGGTATCGCTGCGACCATGCACGATGATGGCCGGCTTGCCATTCAATTTGCCGCTGGCCGCGACCTCCGCCATGCCAGCACGCACGCGCACGCTTTGCCCGGCCAGCGTGCCTTGCAAATTGGCGCCGCTGACGGTATCGCGCCCCGTCGCCAGGCTGCGCAGGCACAGGAAGCCGTCGAGCGACTGGTCCGCCAGGCCGCTGGAAGACGACACGCCGGCCGTGTATACCCTGGCGCCGCCCACGCTGTTCTCGTACACGACGTTGCCGAGGATGCCGTTTTGCGCGGCAAAGCTGGCCGCCTTTTGCGCCGACGTGAATGCGACCGGATTACCGTTGAGATCCGTCTGCGCAAACGTGAAACCGCACACCTTGTCCGTGACGGAGAATTTGCCGTAGGCATACGCATACGTGACGGCCACAAGGATATTCGTGCCCGCGTGTGCCGCCTGCAGCGGATCGGAATCCAGCAGCCAGCCATACGCGCGCAAGCGCTGCTTCGCGTCCGCCTGCTGCGCGGCCAGGTCGGCGCCGTTCAATAAACCCTTGCTGACCAGCGCCGTGCAGCGTCCCGCATTGCCGGCCACGGAAGCGATGCACGGCTGATACAGGGCCGCATAGGTGGCGTAGTCGAACAGCGCACGGCCGGGATTGGCGACTACCGCCCCGCCCTGGCGTACGCTGTAGGCGCTTGACGCCGCCGGCTGGATCTGCGGCTCGCTGGCCGCCACGCCGCTGATCAAGCCCTTGGTATCCTGTTCCGCCGCCAGCAAGGCCGAACCGGCGCCGTTGGAAATACTCGAGGCAATCGTGATGGTGTTCTTCGGCGTCAACCGCACGATGCGTGCACTGCCGTCGCGGGCCAGCACGCCGTAGCGCTCGTTCAAGACGTAATACGCCATCTCGACCGACTGCAAGGTCACCTTGCCCCAATCCTTCTCGGGATTTTGCTGCGAGTGCGCATGCTTGAAGGCGATGCGGTTCGGGTTCGCACCGGCCCAGACCAGGCGGTCGGCGTCGCTCAAGTCGGGCGCGAAGAGCGCATTCTTGCCGGCGGCCACCCTGCCCGCGCGCACGCCGTTTTGCAGGTTGACGCTGTCGTCCTCGAACACGTACAGGCCCGTGCCGGAGCCCTTGTCGGCATACGCCACGGCGCAGCCTTTTTTCAAGCCCCATTCACCCGAGCTGCCGATGGCGCCGTAGATGCCGCGCGAGCCGCTGGACGTGCCCGTGACGATGCAGGCATGGTCGGGATCGAAGCTGGCCGGCACCTGCACCATCAAGGTGACATTCTTCTTGCCCGAGCCATCGTCGGCATAGGCGATGTATTCACTGCCCGCGACCAGGCCCTCGCCCGTGCCCACGTTTCCGGATGCATCCACGTTCGGTCCGTACAGGGTGCCGTAGCCGCTGTTGGCGGCAATGTCGAGTACGGCGCGGTAATTGGCGTAGATGGCATTGCGGCGCAGTTCGAGCGGCGTCGGTTGTTCCACGTTCGCATACGCGGGCGCGGCGCCAGCCAGCCCCGTCTTGCCGAGGCCGGCCGTCAGCAGATCGTTCGTCTTGCCGTCGTAGTCGGCCCGCGTGATGGTGCCCAGGTAAGCGGGCATCTGGTTCAGCTCTTCCGGTGCATGGTTGCTGCCGCAGGCTGCCAACGCCAGCAAGGTGCACAGGCTGCTCCCCGCGCGCGTGATCGTCGTTTGCATGGTGGTTCTCTCCGTTGAAGTAACAGTGGACGCACAATGAAAAACGCCGGACGATCCGTCCGGCGTTGCTTGAAAATCAGACCGCGGCCTTGGCAGCCCTGCCGCCGAAGCGCGCGATGGCTTCGCCGACAATACCGCGCCGGAACATCAGCACACAGATAACGAAGATCACGCCGGTGACCATGCCCACCGATTCGCCCAGGGTGCCGAACCACTCGATGCCCGTGTGCGTGGCCAGATAGGTACCAACATCGCCCAGCTTGTTTTCCAGCGCGATGATCAAGACGGCGCCGAGGATGGGACCGGACAAGGTGCCCATGCC
Source organism: Janthinobacterium sp. YR213 (assembly GCF_900099875.1). Taxonomy (NCBI): domain Bacteria; kingdom Pseudomonadati; phylum Pseudomonadota; class Betaproteobacteria; order Burkholderiales; family Oxalobacteraceae; genus Janthinobacterium; species Janthinobacterium sp. YR213. Next base: position 658,465 of record NZ_FNDA01000003.1, read on the forward strand.
GCCTACCAAAGTCATCAGCACGACCAGGCCCGACATGCCCCAGTACACGTCGGTCAGGGTTTCAAAGCCCAGCACCAGGGTCTTGGTGGCGCCCGCCAGCGCGGCCAGTGAAGCGGACAGCACGATGGCCATCAGCTTGTACTTGTTGACGTCGTAGCCCAGCGAGATGGCGCGCGGTTCGTTTTCCTTGATCGCCTTGAGAACCTGACCGAACGGCGAGTGGATGGTGCGCACGATCAGGGCGAAGCCGGCGACAAAAATGGCCAGCACGACGTAGTACAAGACGGTGTCATTGCCCAGGTCTATCGTGCCCAGCAAGGTTCCACGTGGAACACCCTGCAAACCATCCTCGCCCCCCGTAAAGGGCAGACGCAAGGCCAGGAAGTACACCATCTGCGCCAGCGCCAGGGTGATCATCGTAAAGTAGATGCCCTGGCGGCGGATCGCCAGGCCGCCGATCACCAGGCCCAGCAAGGCGCCCGTGGCGACACCGGCCAGCAAGCCCAGTTCCGTTGGCCAGCCCCAGGTGCGCAGCGCGTAGCCGGTGACATAGCCGGCGCCGCCGAAGAAGGCCGCATGGCCGAACGACAGCAAGCCGGTGTAGCCGATCAGCAAGTTGAAAGCGCAGGCAAACAGGGCAAAGCACAGCAACTTCATCAGGAAGACGGGATAGCCGTAAAACGGGGCCGCCAACGCCAGCAGCAAGGCAATGGCGTAGCCTACATTCTTATTCATCGTGGTAGCTCCAATACATGACTGATGAGGATTACTTTTCTTTGCCGAACAGGCCGGCGGGACGCAGCAGCAGCACGATGACCATCACGACGAACACCACGGTGGCAGAGCCTTCCGGGTAGAACACGCGAGTCAGGCCCTCGATCACGCCCAGGCCCAGGCCCGTCAGGATGGAGCCCATGATGGACCCCATGCCGCCAATCACCACCACGGCAAACACGACGATGATCAGGTTCGAGCCCATCAGCGGCGAGACCTGGATGATCGGCGCCGCCAGCACGCCGGCGAAACCGGCCAGCGCCACGCCGAAGCCGAACGTCAGGGTTACCATCAGCGGCACGTTGATGCCGAACGCTTCCACCAGTTTCGGATTTTCCGTGCCGGCCCGCAGGTAGGCACCGAGCTTGGTTTTTTCGATGACAAACCAGGTAGCCAGGCACACGGTGAGCGAGGCGATCACCACCCAGGCGCGGTAGTTCGGCAAGATCATGAAACCCAGGTCCGTCGCGCCGGCCAGCGCTTCAGGCACGGCATACGGCTGGCCCGAAACGCCATAGAAGGAGCGGAACACGCCTTCCATGATCAGGGTGATGCCAAAGGTCAGCAGCAAGCCATACAGGTGGTCGAGTTTATACAGCCAGCGCAGCATGGTCTTTTCGATCAGGATGCCGACCAGGCCGACCAGGATCGGGGCGATGACCAGCATGGCCCAGTAACTGATGTCGAAATAACTGAGGCCCATCCAGGCCAGGAAGGCGCCCATCATGTACATGGCGCCGTGCGAGAAATTAATCACATTAAGCAAGCCGAAGATAACGGCCAGACCGAGGGACAACATGGCATAGAACGAGCCGTTGACGAGACCCAGCAGCAGCTGGCTCATCATCGCTTGTATTGGAACGCCGAAAATTTCCATGGCATCACAGTATAAAAAGCACCGCCGGACGACGGTGTGGTATCAAGGGAAACACGCCGCCGCAAACGGGTGCGGCGGCGCAAGGCGTACCCTGCGGGCGAAGCGTGCAGGACAGAGCGCCCGCGCAGCGGCGGGTACTCTGTGGAGGTTGCTACAGCGTTACTTCCACAACGAACACTTCGACTCGGCCTTGGTCACATACGCTTGCGCACCGGGCACGGTGGCGACCACCTTGTAGTAATCCCATGGATACTTCGACTCGGATGGCTTCTTGACTTCCATCAAATACATATCGTGCACCATGCGGCCATCGGGACGCACTTCGCCATTCTGGGTAAACATGTCGTTGATCTTGGTCTTTTTCAGGTAAGCCATGACTTTCTCGGTGTCATCCGTCCCCAGCGCCTTGACGGCTTTCAGGTAGTTCGCCGCGGCCGAATAGTCGGCCGCCTGCAACATCGACGGCTCTTTCTTCATCTTGGCGAAATAGCGTTTCGACCAGGCGCGCGTGTCCGCATTCAAGTCCCAGTACCAGCCATCCGTCAGGTACATGCCTTGCGTCAGGTTCAGGCCCAGCGAATGGATGTCATTGATGAAGATCAGCAAGCCGGCCAGTTTCATCGATTTCGTCAGACCGAACTCATTGGCCGCCTTGATGCTGTTGATGGCGTCGCCGCCCGCATTGGCCAGACCGAGGATTTGCGGCTTGGACGATTGCGCCTGCAGCAGGAAGGAAGAGAAATCCGAAGCGCCCAGCGGATGCTTGACGCTGCCCAGCACCTTGCCGCCGGCCGCCTTGACGACCTCGGCCGTGTCTTTTTCCAGCGAATGGCCAAACGCATAGTCGGCCGTCATGAAGTACCAGTTCTTGCCGCCCTGCTTGACGATGGTGCCGCCCGTACCGCGCGCCAGCGCCACCGTGTCGTAGGCGTAATGCACGGTGTAAGGCGTGCACTCTTCATTCGTCAGGCGCGAAGAACCGGCGCCGATGGCAATGAAGATTTTTTTCTTTTCCGCCGCCACCTTGGCCATGGCCAGGCTGGCGCCGGAATTGGTGCCGCCGATCAGCATGTCGACGCCCTGCTGGTCGAACCATTCGCGCGCCTTCGAGGCGGCGATGTCGGCCTTGTTTTGATGGTCGGCAGAAATGAATTCCACTTTTTTGCCGGCCAGCACGACGCCGGCATCGGCGATCGCCATCTTGATGGCTTCCGCGCCGCCGAGGCCGTCGACGTCGGAGTACACGCCCGACATGTCGGAAATAAAACCGATCTTGATCGTGTCGCCCGATACCTGGGCGTGCGCGGCGGCGGAAAAGCCCAGGGCGCAAAGAGTGGCGGTGGCAATGGCGATAGCGTTACGTTTCATAGTGTCTCCGTTGGGATTATTGTTTGCTATTCAGTCGATTGCTGGACGATAACGCGTACCAGATGTACGCGTACTACATGGGGACTACACGCCAAGCAGCTCGGTCAATACCGGCATCTTGGCCTCCAGTTCGGATGCAGCAAAAGTCTCGACGATCTGACCGTGCTCCATCACATAAAACCGGTCCGCCAGTGGCGCGGCAAACCGGAAATTCTGCTCCACCATGACAATGGTGTAGCCCTTCGCTTTCAGGGTGGTGATCATGCGCGCCAGCCCTTGCACGATGACGGGCGCCAGGCCTTCGGAAATTTCATCGAGCAGCAGCAGGCGCGCGCCCGTGCGCAGGATGCGCGCCACGGCCAGCATCTGCTGTTCCCCGCCCGACAGGCGCGTGCCCTGGCTGTGGCGGCGTTCCTGCAAGTTCGGGAACATGGCGTAGATTTCTTCCACCGACATGCCCTTCTCGCCGCTGGCCAGGGTCGGCGGCAGCAGCAGGTTTTCTTCCGTCGACAGCGAGGAAAAAATGCCGCGCTCTTCAGGACAATACCCGATGCCCAGGTGGGCGATTTTGTGCGTGGCCAAACCTATCGCTTCGACACCGTTGACCTTGATCGAGCCCGTGCGCGCCCCCGTCAGCCCCATGATGGCGCGCAAGGTGGTGGTGCGGCCGGCGCCGTTGCGGCCCAGCAAAGTCACCACTTCACCCTGCTCCACTTTCAGGTTCACGTCATGCAGGATGTGCGATTCGCCATACCAGGTGTGCAGCTGTGCAATTTCCAGCGCGGGTGCGCCGCGATTCGCTTGTGTCGCCATCAATGCGCCCCTTCCAGTTCCGCGTGGGTGGTGCCCATGTACGCTTCCATCACTTGCGGATTGCGCGACACTTCCGCGTAACTGCCTTCGGCCAGCATGGCGCCGCGCTGCAGGACGGAAATCTTGTCGCAGATGCCCGAGACCACGCTCATATTGTGTTCCACCATCAGAATCGTGCGGCCAGCCGACACCTTTTTGATCAGTTCCGTCACGCGATGCACGTCTTCATGACCCATGCCTTGCGTCGGTTCGTCGAGCAGCATCATTTCCGGCTCCATCGCCAGGGTGGTGGCAATTTCCAGCGCCCGCTTGCGCCCGTACGGCATGTCGACCGTGATGGTGTCGGCAAATTCCGTCAGGTCGACCTCGGCCAGCAAGGCCATGGCGCGATCGTTGAGCTGATTCAGGGAACGTTCGCTTTGCCAGAAGTGGAACGACGTGCCCAGCTGGCGCTGCAAGCCGATGCGCACATTTTGCAACACCGACAAATGCGGGAAGACGGCGGAAATCTGGAAAGAACGGATCACGCCCATGCGGGCGATCTGGGCCGGTTTGGCGGCAGTGATATCTTTCCCATTGAACAGGATCTGTCCTGAAGTGGGGACCAGGAATTTGGTGAGCAAGTTAAAACACGTGGTCTTGCCGGCGCCGTTCGGACCGATCAAGGCGTGGATATGGCCCCGCTCTACCTTCAGGTTCACCTCGCTCACAGCGGTGAAACCCTTGAATTCCTTGGTCAAATTTCTTGTTTCCAAGATTACGTTTGACATCGTGTCTCCTAGTTGTACTTTTTGTACTACTTAGTCATTTTTATAATACACAACTTAAATTTAACGCACAATACAGTATAACTACGGGGATTTTGCGCCAGCCCGAATGGCGCAAACTCGCGCCTTTACCCAGCTATTTCCTGCTATTTCCAGGCCGCGTGTATCATTTGCGCCGCTTTTTCCGCGATCATCACGGTGGGCGAGTTCGTGTTACCAGAAGTAATGTAGGGCATGATCGATGCATCGACAACGCGCAAGCCAGCCACGCCGATCACGCGCAACTGGCTGTCGACCACGCTGGATGCATCGCTGGCCAGGCCCATGCGGCAAGTACCCACCGGGTGGAAGATGGTGGTACCGATCTGGCTGGCCGCCTGCGCCAGCTCTTCCTGGCTCTGGAATTGCACGCCGGGCTTGTATTCCTGCGGCGCAAACTTACTTAACGCCGGCGCGGCCACGATGGCCCGCGTCAGCCGCAAGGCGTCGGCCGCCACTGTGCGGTCCTGCTCGGTACTCAGGTAATTGGGCACGATCTTCGGCGCCGCATAGCTGTCGGCCGAGGCGATCTGCACATGGCCGCGCGAAGTGGGCCGCAAATTGCAGACGCTGGCCGTAAACGCGGGAAACGCATGCAAGGGCTCGCCGAATTTGTCCAGGGAGAGCGGCTGCACGTGGTATTGCAGGTTCGGCGTGGCTTGCTGCGGATCGGACTTGGCGAATGCGCCCAGCTGCGATGGCGCCATCGACATGGGCCCGCTCTGGAACAGTGCATACTGCAAACCGATCTGCATCTTGCCCAGCATATTGCCCGCCATGATGTTCAGGGTTTTCACGCCCTGGACTTTGAATACCATGCGCAGCTGCAAATGGTCCTGCAAATTGCCGCCCACGCCAGGCGAGTCCAGCACGGGCGCAATGCCATGCTGCTGCAGCAAGCTGGCCGGGCCGATGCCGGATAATTGCAGCAATTGCGGCGAACCGATGGCGCCCGCCGTCAGCAAGGTTTCCCGCCGGGCTGTCGCCTGCCACTGCGTGCCGCCGCCCGTAAATACAATGCCCGTGCAGCGCGGCCCCGACTCCGTCGTTTCCAGCAGCAATCGTTCCACGTGGCAGCCCGTCATGATGGTCAGGTTCGGGCGGCGCGATGCCGGTTTCAGGAACGCTTTCGAGGTATTCCAGCGGATGCCGCGGCGCTGGTTGACGTCGAAATATGCGCTGCCGCTGTTGTCGCCGCCATTGAAATCGCTGGTTTTCGGGATGCCGACCTGCTGCGCCGCATCGCGGAACGCATTCAGGATATCCCATGACAGCCGCTGTTTTTCCACGCGCCACTCGCCGCCGACGCCGTGGTTTTCCGAGGCGCCGCCGTAATAATCCTCGCTTTGTTTAAAGAGCGGCAAGACCTTGTCCCAGCGCCAGGAAGCGTCGTCCGTCAGGTCGGCCCAGTGGTCGTAATCGCCGGCCTGGCCGCGCATATAAATCATGCCGTTGATGGAAGAGCTGCCGCCCAGCACCTTGCCGCGCGGATAGATCAGGCTGCGCCCGCCCAATCCCGCGTCCGCCTGCGTGGAATACAGCCAGTCCGTGCGGGGATTGCCGATGCAATGCAGATAGCCGACGGGGATGTGGATCCACACGTAATCGTCCTTGCCACCCGCTTCCACCAGTAAAACATTGGCATCCTTGTCGCGCGTGAGCCGGTTGGCCAGCACGCAACCTGCCGTGCCGCCGCCCACGATGATGTAGTCGTATTCGCCTGCCGATTCCAATGAAGCTCCTTTCGGTATGCCATCAAGCTGTCGCGCGGCGTGTCTCCCCACCGCGTTCCGCTACCAGAGTCTGTCTTTCTTCATGCATGCATGGCTGTTGAGCCATATCGAGATTACCACCAGTGCCGGGCAAGGGCGACATTAATCGTGGCCAGCGATATGAGCGAGCGTCACGGCAAGCTCAAAAACAGGGTCGCCAAGCTGTGGATAACCGTATGGATATCCACAGGTACGATATGTGCGTAAACGAAAATTTTTTTGGACGCCTTTTTTTTATCCCAAAACCATCCCCGGCAGATACACCCCTTACTCAGCGCTTATCCGCACGCCAAGCGATTGTTTACAAGGATAAATCGGGACTTATCCACAGAAGATGTGCCCGTTAACTACTATTACTATTCTTGTATACGAACTTGTTAAGGTAAACCCGACAACGCGCGCTTTGCCTGCCCTTCGTCTTTGAAAGGGTTCGCAAGCCTGTCTTCAAAAAAAAAGCCGACGAGCGGCTTTGCTGACAAAAAAAATTCGAGCCAACAACTGCGCGACGAAAACCGGTGTTGCCAACATCACGCGCACAGCACTGCCAAACCGTTTTGCAAAATGGAAACGTCAACAGGCTTGAGCGGGCACAGTGCCAGCAAGCGGTTCGATATGAAAAAGAGGGGGAATTTGAGACGATTGTGGATAAGTCACTTGATATCCACAGGATGACTTGTGAGTAAACACGAAGTTATGCGCAGGCCCGCATTTTATACAATTTTGCTCCTCGCGTGATACAGCGATTATGCACGCTTTATTTTGCGCGTAAACGATTGATCCTGTTGAAAAAAAGCGACTTATCCACAGAAAAAAACGCGTTTACTATTACTACTATTTTTATATATATATCTATTGTAAACCGACAAAAAAAGCGGAAGTCCGGGGATATTTCCAAAAAGCATGCAAAAACCGCCAAAAAAAAAGCCAACGGCGACATCGCGACCCACTGCCAAACCGTCTTCCAGGAATCACCTGGATGCCGGCGTCCGTGAAAGAACAACGTTTGTGGTTGCTCAACCTGGATTGCCAGGCAAGGATCAAGGCAGACGAAGCACGTCAACCATGCCACTACAGCAAGAAAAACCATGATTTTTGCTTGCTGCTGTGGATAAGTGCCTGCATATCCACAGGATGAGATGTGGGAAAAGTCGATCTTTGTCCACAAGCCGATTTTTATCCCAAACAAGTCCTTGCTGGATACAATGCTTGTGCGCCTACTTTTTTGTGCGCCAAGTCGATGATTCTTATACGGTATACCGACTTATCCACAAAAAAATGGCCGTTTACTATCACTACTATTTTTATGTATACATCTTTATTTAAAACACAGAGACAAACGCGAACGGTGGAAAAGTCGCCGAAACGGCTGTTTTCACCGTGTAAACCGTTTTGCAATCCCAAAAACCTGTAAAAACAGCATGAATTCACACAAAAAAATGCGTTTAGGCATCATCAGTGCCTTGCACGAAGAACAGCAGGGGCTCGTAGAAGCCATGCAAGGCCCCCAGAGGCGTTCACACGGCATGCGCGACTACACCCTGGGAACCCTGTGGAATATCGACGCTGTGTGCGTCCTGTCGCGTCTGGGAAAGGTTGCCGCTGCCATGACAGCTTCTATCCTTGTGGAAAAGTACGGAGTTACCCACATCGTCTTCACCGGCGTGGCCGGCAGTGGGGATAAACGCGTGAAAGTGGGCGATATCGTGGTGGCCGAAGCGCTGCTGCAGCACGATATGGACGCCCGCCCCCTGTTTCCCCGCTTCGAAGTGCCGCTGACAGGCTTGCAGCGCTTTGCCACGGACCTTGAACTGAGCACGCAACTGGCTGGTGCAGCCGAAGATTTCTTGCGTGACGATGTCTCCAGCGTGCTCAAGGCAGCGCATATCGTGGAATTTGGCTTGCAGCACGCACAGGTCCACCGCGGCCTGATCGCCAGCGGTGACCAGTTCATCAGCAGCGCCGCGCATGTGAACCAGCTGAAAGAAGATATCCCCGACCTGCTGGCCGTCGAAATGGAAGGCGCCGCCGTGGCGCAAGTGTGTTTTGAACTGGGCGTGCCGTTTACCGTCATGCGCACCATATCCGACAACGCCAACGAAGAGGCGGCAGTCGACTTCATGCGTTTTGTGCAGACCGTCGCCTCGCCGTATGCGTTGACGGTGATCCAGCAATTGTGCCAGCGCCTGGCTGGCTGATTTTTCAGCTAGCGTGCATAAAAAAAGGGCAGAACCACTGGTTCTGCCCTTCTTATTTCAATAAAGGAGCCTGAAAAATGTTCAGGGCTAGGCGCCTTGCCGCAGGCAGTACGAATGTACGGCCAGGCAAGGCAACAACGCCATGGACTTTTTCTCGGGTTCCTTTAGACGCTGAGCATCATCAGGCTGGCGTTACCACCTGCCGCCGTCGTATTCACGCACAGCGCCCGCTCAGCGACCAAGCGCCACAGGGGGATGGCACCCTCCTGCGTGGTGGCGATGGTGGCCACCAGGGCCCCTTCCCTTGCCGCCAGCAGCGGTTTGAGCTGGCCATCGAGGCTAGGCTCGATCATGGCGATCTGGAAATCATGCTTGACCGACTCCAGGCTGCTGACGACCTGGATGCGGTCCTTCAGCGCGGCCGGCAAGTCGCCGGGAATCAGATTCGGCGCTTGCGCCAGCACGAGGGCCTGGTTACCGGTTGCCAGGACGGCGGCCAGCTGGTTCATCAAGGTGCCGGACGTGGCGGCCGCACACAAGATCGTGCCCCGCGCGGCAAAGCTCAGGGTATTGCGCTCGCCGGTCGGGCCTGGCAAGACGGTGCTGCTGCCCAGCAAGGTGGTGCGCGCATAGTCCTGTGCCAGTTGCCCGACCTTGTCGTGGCCATGCATCTTCGCCCAGACGGTCAGCGCATCCAGGGCCGGTGGCGCCTGGCGCTGGTGCTGCGCGCCGGCAGGCGCATTGCGCTGCAGGCGTTTCAGGTACAGGGGGCCACCGGCTTTCGGTCCCGTGCCCGATTTGCCTTCGCCACCGAACGGTTGCACGCCGACGACGGCGCCGACGATATTGCGGTTCACATAAATATTGCCCACATGCGCGCGCTTGGTGATGAAATCGATGGTTTCATCGATGCGCGTATGGATGCCCAGGGTCAAACCGTAACCGCTGTCGTTGATCGATTGCACCAGTTGCGGCAAGTCGGCCCGCTTGTAGCGGATCACATGCAGCACGGGGCCGAAGACTTCCTGCGTCAATTGCGCCAACGACTTGATTTCCAGCACGGTCGGGGCGACAAACGTGCCTTTGACGGTCGGCAAATCGAGCGAATAATGGTCGATGGCCATGGTTTTCATCTTGTTGATGTGCGCCAGCAGATTACCTTGCGCTTCCGCATCGATGACGGGACCGATATCGGTCGCCAGGCGGTCAGGATTGCCAACGCGCAATTCCTGCATGGCGCCCTTGAGCATATGGATGGTCTTGTCGGCGATTTCCGTTTGCAGGAACAGCACGCGCAAGGCCGAGCAGCGCTGGCCGGCGCTGTCGAAAGCGGACGACATCACGTCCTGCACCACTTGCTCCGGCAAGGCGGACGAATCGACGATCAGGGCGTTCTGGCCACCCGTTTCGGCGATCAGGGGGATGTCGATGCCTTCGGCCACGGCGCGGGCGGCCAGGTTGCGGTTGATCAATTGCGCCACTTCCGTCGAACCCGTGAAAATCACGCCTTTCACACGCGCGTCATTGCACAGGCCGGCACCAACGACTTCGCCGCTGCCAGGCAAGAATTGCAGCGCGCCCCGCGGCACGCCCGCCGCATGCAGCAATTGCACGGCGCGGTGGGCGATCAGCGGCGTCTGCTCGGCCGGCTTGGCCAGCACCACGTTGCCTGCGGCCAGGGCGGCGGCCAGCTGGCCCGTAAAGATGGCCAGCGGGAAGTTCCACGGACTGATGCAGGTGACGGGACCGAGCGCCAGGGTGTTCGGCGCGTGTTCCACCTGCGCCGCGTAGTAGCGCAGGAAGTCGACGGCTTCGCGGATTTCCGCGATCGCATTCGGCAGGGACTTGCCCGCTTCGCGCACGGCCAGGGCCATCAGCTCGATGTGGTGCTCTTCGAACAGGTCGGCCGCGCGCTGCAAAGCTTGCGCGCGGATCGATGGCTCTGTCGTTTGCCAATCCATGGCGTACGCGCTGGCGCTGGCCAGGGCCGTTTCCACGTCGGCCGGACCGGCTTCCATGACTTTGCCCACGACATCGTCATGCTGGGCCGGGTTGTGCAGCATGTGCGTGGGGCCATTCAGGCTGACGGCGCCATCGATCAGCGGCGCAGCCTGCCATGACTGTTGCTGCGCCAGGCCGGTGGCCAGGGTACGCAAGGTGTCTTCATTCGACAGGTCCAGGCCGGCCGAGTTCTTGCGCTCACTGCCAAACATGTCCAGCGGCAGCGGAATCGACGGGTGCGGCAAGCCGCCCTGCAGGCGCGCCTGTTCCAGCGGATCGCGGATCAGGCTATCGATGGCCACGTTTTCGTCGACGATCTGGTTGACGAAGGACGAGTTGGCGCCGTTTTCCAGCAGGCGGCGCACCAGGTAGGCCAGCAGGGTTTCATGCGAACCGACGGGCGCGTAGATGCGGCACGGCTTGTCCAGATTGTCGGGGCCGACGACCTGGTCGTACAGGGTCTCGCCCATGCCGTGCAGGCACTGGAATTCGTAGTCGGTGATGCCGTCGCGTTTCGCCCAGGTATAAATGGTCGACAGGGTTTGCGCGTTGTGGGTGGCAAATTGTGGATAGATCAGGCTGCTGGCCTCCAGCAGTTTTTGCGCACACACGAGGTAAGAGACGTCCGTGTAGACCTTGCGCGTGTAGACGGGATAGCCTTCCTGGCCATCGACTTGCGCGCGTTTGATTTCCGCATCCCAATACGCACCCTTCACCAGGCGCACCATGAACTTGCGGCCGCTGCGGTGCGCCAGGTCGATCAGGTAATCGATGGCGAACGGGCAGCGCTTCTGATACGCCTGCACCACATAGCCGATGCCGTCGAAGCCGGCCAAATCGGTATCAAAGGCAAGTGCTTCCATCAGGTCGAGCGACAGTTCCAGGCGGTCCGTTTCTTCCGCATCGATGTTGAAGCCGATGTTGTACTGTTTTGCCAGCAACAGCAACGCTTTGACTTTCGGCAGCAATTCTTCCATGACACGGGCACGCTGGGCGCGGCTGTAGCGCGCGTGCAGGGCCGACAGTTTCACGGAAATGCCGGGGCCGTTCTTGATGCCGCGCCCGTTCGACGCCTTGCCGATGGCGTGGATCGCCGTTTCGTACGAGGCGTAGTAGCTGGCCGCGTCTTGTTGCGTCAGGGCCGCCTCGCCCAGCATGTCGTACGAGTAGCGGTAGCCGCGCGTTTCATTCTCGCGGCTGTTCTTCAATGCTTCCTCGATGGTCTGGCCCGTCACGAACTGGTTGCCCAGCATGCGCATGGCCAGGTCGACGCCCTTGCGGATCAGCGGTTCGCCACCCTTGGCGATGAGTTTGCTCATGGCTGAACCGAGGCCCGATTCGCTGCTGGTGCTGACCAGTTTGCCCGTAATCAGCAAGCCCCAGGTGGCGGCATTGACGAACAGCGATGGCGATTCGCCCAGGTGTTTCTTCCAGTCGCCCTTGCTGATTTTGTCGGCGATCAGGCGATCGGCCGTTTGACTGTCGGGTATACGCAACAGCGCTTCAGCCAGACACATCAATGCAACACCTTCTTCCGACGACAGCGAGAACTCGTGCATCAGTGCATCGACGCCCGATGCGCGTGTGCGTTTTTGGCGCACGTTCGAGACCAGGCGGTGCGCCAGCGCTTGTCCTTCGGCTGTCGTTTCGGTGCTGCTGGGGCGCACTTGTTGCAACAGCCACTGCACGGCGGAAACCTCATCGCGCCTATAGGCGGAGGTAATGGCGGCGCGTTGTGGTGTCGCTTCCGGCAGGATTTCTGCCTGGAACGCAGCAAAAGGAATCGGGGTAAAAGCCGAGGGGCCTGCAGGGTGCATAAGTGCTCTTTACAAGGAAAAAGGGACGAAAACTGACGTAATTCTTGCTCTTTTTTGGTGCAAAAAAATACAGAAAGTCGGACGTTAAGATGATTCGATTGTAAAGGGGATTCTTATGGATTAATTCTGGTAATACAGGGGACTAGCAATAGATAGTTTTTGATGCGACAATTTAACCAAATAATATTAATTTGGGGGTGATAGGAATGCTGGACAAGATCAGTAAGAAAATCTTGATGGAATTGCAGAGCGATGGACGCATCAGCAATGTGGAGCTGGCCGCGCGCGTGAACCTGTCGCCGGCGGCCTGCCTGGAGCGCGTGCGCAAGTTGCACGAATCCGGTTACATCATGGGCTATACGGCCCAGTTGAACCCGCAGCTGCTCGACGTGTCGCTGCTGGTATTCATCGAAGTCGTGCTTGATCGCACGACACCGGAAGTGTTCGACGCCTTCAAGCATAGCGTACAAATCATTCCAGAGGTACTGGAATGTCATATGGTGGCCGGCGGTTTCGATTACCTGGTCAAGGCGCGCGTCAAGGATATGGCTGCCTACCGCGAATTCCTGGGCAAGACGCTGTTGCAGAAAGGTGTGCGGGAAACCCACACTTATGCCGTCATGGAAGAGGTCAAAAACACCACCAAATTGCCAATTAAGTGACCTTGGTGTAGCCGCCCTACTTTTCTGATTGAGCTATCGGAACAAATGTTGTAGGGTAGAACTACAATTCTGCTACCCGGTAGCCGCCTGAAACGCCGCGCAGACGTTACGTTCAGGGTGCAAGGTGGGCAATCGTGCCCACCCGCATACGGTTACAGCACGTCCCCTCAACGGGACGTGACGGGTTCGCGCAGCGGGGGACAAATGAAGCAGTTGCAGCATCAGCTGGTGCGTTTCTTTGTATTCACGATCCTGGCCATGGCCGTGGCCTGTTGCCTGGCCTATCTGCTGCTGCTCTCGGGCGGCGACCATCCGTATCTGATCGCCTGCGTGGCCGCCGCCATCGGCGCCGCGCTGCTGGCGTTTGCCGGCCGTGCGCGCGGCGAGCCAGGCTTGCATCAGTTCGCCGACACGGTGGGCAACGCCATCGATGCCATCATGATCGGCGCGGCGGAAACCTCGTATTTTGTCGATTCCGTCAAACAGAAGGTGGAACTCGATGTGCGCACGGCCAGCGACATCGCCGACAGTTCCGTACAAAATGCCGCCATGACGGAAAAGATCGCCGCCAATGCGGAGCGGGCCGCCAAGGTGGCCGCCGGCGTGCGCGTGGAAAGCGTGGCGGCGCGCGCCGAAGTGGACCAGGGCTTGCAGCGCATCAATAAGGCACGCGAAGAAGCGCAAGGCGCCTCCAGTACCATGCTGAGCTTGCAGGAAAAATCCAAACGCATCACAGGTTTCACGGAAGCCATTTCCGATATTTCCGCGCGCACCAACTTGCTGGCGCTGAACGCCGCCATCGAGGCGGCGCGTGCTGGCGAACATGGACGCGGTTTTGCCGTGGTGGCCGGGGAAGTGCGGCAACTGGCGCAGCGCACCAAGGAAGCCTCCGATGAAATCAGCGTGATGGTGCGCGAAATCAATGAACAGTCGGAAAAAGCTGCGCGTGGCATGAGTTCGCTGGCGGCTGGCGTCACGGAAGCGGCGCGCAATGTGGAAAGCGTGCATGCATCGCTCAGCCATATCGAGGAATCGTCGGGCGTGTCGGAAGACGAGATCGGGCAAATCGCCCGCGCCTCGCGCGAACACGTCGACACGACGCAAGTGATCGCCGATGCCATCCTGCAAATCCGCGACAGCATGCTGTCGACGAACGCCGAATTGCCGCGCGCCACGCAGTCGGCCATGGCCCTGGCCGAGCGGGCCGAAGTGATCGCCGGCGCCCTCGGCGAATCGAGCGTGGCCACGCCGCACGACGAGATCCGCGAGGCGGCCCAGCGCGCCGCGCGCGACGTGGGCAAACTCTTCGAGCAAGCCATCGCGTCGGGGCGCATCACGCGCGAAGCCCTGTTCGACCGCCACTACCGTCCCATCCCGAATACCAATCCGCCCAAGCACAATACGAAGTTCGACGCGTTTACGGACAAAGTGCTGCCGGATGTGCAGGAAGGCGTGCTGGCCGCCCTGCCGCACCTGGCCTACGCGGGTGCCGTCGATAACAATGGATATTTCCCGACGCACAACAAGAAGTTTTCCCAGCCGCTGACGGGCGACTACGCCACGGATATCGTGAATAACCGTACCAAACGCATCTTCAGCGACCGCACGGGCAAGCGCTGCGGCAGCAACACCCGGGCGTTCCTGTTGCAGACCTATAAACGCGACACGGGCGAAGTCATGCACGATTTATCCGTGCCCATCCACGTCGATGGCAAGCACTGGGGCGGTTTCAGAATCGGTTACCGCTCCAGCAGTCACGCATAAAAAAAACGCCTGATGTTTCATCAGGCGTTTTTTTGTGCCGGTAGAACACTTATTCAATATGCGGCTTCGGCGCCACGCCGCCGCCGGCTGCCGTGGCCGTGCGCAAGGTGGGCGTGTTCATGCTTTCCAGGTGGTTGCGCAGCCATTTGTGGGCGGGGCTGCGGGCGTCGCGCTCGTGCCACAGCATGTCGAGGTGGACGGCTGGCAGGGTCAATGGCAAATCCTTGTACAGCAGGGATTCCGTCATGCCTGTCGAGGCGATAAGGTGGCGCGGCAAGACCGTGATCAGGTCGGAATTGGCGACGACCCGCCCAGCGGTAAAGAACTGGTTGACCGTCAACAGGATGCGCCGTTCGCGGTGGATCTGCGACAGCGCCTCGTCGATCAAGCCATGCGCGCGGCCGGAAAAGCTCACCAATAAATGGTTCGCCGCGCAGTAGTTATCCAGGGTCAATTCCTTGTCGGCCAGCGGATGGCCGCGCCGCATCACGCACACATACTTGCCGGAATACAGGCGTTCATGGCGGATGGGCGAACCCGTTTCGCTCGACAGTTGCGCCGCCACGCCGGGAAAGAAGCCCACGGCCAGGTCGATGTCGCCGCGCAGCAGCATCGGGCGCGGTTCGCGCGTGGTCAGCGGCATCATGCGCACGTTGACGCCGGGCGCTTCCCGTTCGATCGAGCGCATCAGCGAAGGCAGCCAGAACGCGGCCGTCGCGTCGGCCATGGCCATGCGGAAGGTGGCGTGGGTTTTCGACACGTCGAAGGTTTCCGGCGTGACGGCCGCTTCCAGGCTGGCCAGGGCCGAGCGCACGGATGGCCACAGCGCTTCGGCGCGGGGCGTGGGTTTCACGCCGTACGCCGTGCGGATCAGCAATTCGTCACCGAGGCTCTCGCGCAGGCGTTTGATGGCGTTCGATACCGCCGGCTGCGTCATCGCCAGGTGGCCGGCTGCGCGCGTCAGGTTTTGTTCCGTCATGACGGCGTCGAAAACACGCAGCAAGTTCAGATCCAGCGTCAGAAAACTCATGGAAAGCCCAAGATAAAAGTTGAATTGATTACTTAAGAGTGTAAACCGCGCCGGGCACGAATATTTTCACTCGTAAAAAAATATTACAGTTTTCCATTCATGATTCATATAATTGGTATCAAGAAATGGAATTAGATTTATATGTTGCACTGCACTATAGTACTGGCAAATTCTATAATGCACTGGAACACTATGTCTACCTTCGCCTCCGCCCTGTACGCAGTATCCGCACCCGTGCTGGAGATTTCCCTGCTGAATGCCCTGCAACTCGTGCTGGTGATCGTGGCCGTGGGCGCCTTCGCCCTGCTGTTCAAGCCTTTGCTGGTGGGGATCGCCCGCGCCATGGTGCTGCTGGTGCGTCCCAAGCTGAGCCGCGAAGAGCGCCTGGCGCGCCAGCAGATGCGCGAAGCGCAAGCCTTGAAGCGCACCCTGGGCAAGATGGATGGCGTGTCGCCAAGCAATGCCGCCGAGCTGCGTGCCTTGTCGACGCGCGCCTGAGCGATCAACTGTTGCAGATGACAAGCCGGCGCGAGCCGGCTTTTTTACGCCCGCGTTTTCGTTCAGGCCGCTTCAGGCCATGTCGCCCAGCAAATGCGCGCGCAACAAGGTGTCGGCCGGATGGGCGCCGATCCAGATTTTCAGCAGCGCATTATAGAAGGCCAGGTCCGGCACCATTTCGCCCACCTGCTTGCCGTTCAGCTTGCACAACGTGCCCTCTTCCGGCAGCCAGTCCACGGTGAGAATGTCGCCCTTTTTCAGGCCGGGCACCATTTCGAACATGGCGCCGAACTGCATCGTCTGGCTCAGCAGGCGCGTGCGGTCGGCCTGGTCGGAGCTGCGCTTCAAGCCCTGCATGAAGGCTTGCCCCAGCTCGTCCGAGGTGATGTCGCGCAGCATGACGATTTCCAGGCGGCGCGGTCCGGGCAGCGCCAGGATGTCGGCCAGCTGGGTTTTCTTTTCCGGCAGGTACAGCGCAATCGTGTAGACCTTGAAGATGACCTTGTAGCGCACGCCGGCGCCGTTGAGTTTCAACTCGCGGCTGGCCAGCTGCACCGTGTCGTCCAGCTTGACGCCGCCGATCTCGACGGCCAGCGCTGCTTGTGCCAGGGCGGCGCACAGGCCGATGGCAGCGAGGGAGCGGCCCAAACGCGATGTGCATATTTGCATCTTCTACCTCCGTGGAAACCATGGGCTGTGGATAAGTCAGCACACAGTGTAGAACAGTTGGCAGAAGCTGGCGCCACGCAGAAGTGGCCCAGAAGTGGCGCGGGAGAAATGCTCAGGTTTTTGCGGCGGGAAGTTCCGCCTGCAGGCGTTCGTACTTGGCCATCAATTGCTCCGGGCTTTCGCGCCAGGCGGGATTGAAGGGGATGCAGCTGACGGGGCACACTTGCTGGCATTGCGGCTCGTCAAAGTGGCCCACGCATTCGGTGCACTTGTTGGGATCGATTTCGTAGATTTCCGCGCCCATGTAGATCGCGTCATTCGGGCACTCGGGCTCGCAAATGTCGCAATTGATGCATTCGTCGGTGATCAGTAATGCCATGATTTCACTCTTACTTATTGCGATGATGCAGCGTTGGCGGCAATCTTGTTTTGCAGCCAGCGGTTCACCGAGGGGAAGACAAACTTGGAGACGTCGCCGCCCAGCGCCGCGATTTCGCGCACGATGGTGCCCGAAATGAATTGGTACTGGTCGGATGGCGTCAGGAACATGGTTTCGACATCGGGCAGCAGGTAGCGGTTCATGCCCGCCATCTGGAATTCGTATTCGAAGTCGGAGACGGCGCGCAAGCCGCGCACGATGACCCGCGCTTCATGCTTGCGCACGAAATCCTTGAGCAGGCCGGAAAAGCTTTCCACTTGCACATTTGGGTAATGGCCCAGCACTTCGTTGGCGATTTCCAGGCGTTCGTCGAGCGAGAAAAACGGCTGCTTGTTCTTGCTGTCGGCCACACCGACGATCAGCTTGTCAAACAGACCCGATGCGCGGCGCACCAAATCTTCATGACCGCGCGTGAGCGGATCGAATGTTCCTGGATAAACGGCTACAACCATTGCGGCTCCCTGACGATGCACCAATATAGACGCGCATTATGCCTGAAATTGGTGACTACCTTGGTGCTGCGCCTCGGGCCAGGGGGCCTTTTTGCCTCATTTATAGGCAGATTCAGGCAGTTGCCGGCACTTTGTTGTAAGTTAGCAAATGATAATAAACGGTGCCCGCCTTGTCGGCGCGGATGACTTCCCACGGCGCCATCCACTCCGGTTTTTCCAGTGCGCTGGCTGCATCGAAGACCAGCGGCAAGCCCGATTCCGCGTACACCATGCCGCCTTCCTTGAGCAGGTTGGCGCACAGTGGCAGCACTTTCGCCAGGAAATCCTGCTGGTACGGTGGATCGAGGAAGATCAGGTCGAAACGCTGGCCACGCGATGCCAGGCCTTGCGCCGTCAGCAGGGCGTCGCCGCGCAGCAGTTGCACGTTGTCGGCGCGCAATTTCACCTTGTTCTCTTCCAGCTGGCGGATCACGGGCGTATGCGTATCGACCATGGTGACGGCGGCGGCGCCGCGGCTGGCCGCTTCAAAACCCAATGCGCCGCTGCCGGCGAACAGGTCCAGCACCTGGGCATGGGCCCAGTCGCCGTCGCGCAAGTGGTTGATCCAGTTGAACACGGTTTCGCGTACGCGGTCTGGCGTCGGGCGCAAGCCCAGTGCCTGCAAAACAGGCAGCACGGAACGCTTCCACTGGCCGCCGATGATGCGTACCTGGTTCGGTGGCGGCGCGTGGTGGACGGGGACTTTGGCGGGTTTCTTTATTTTCTTTTGCATGGGGATTTCTTCAATTCGGTGGCGGCCACTATAGCATATGGCCCCCTCCCCGCTGCTGGCGCTGCCGCTCTATTTGGGTTGCGTGGCCAGGGAATTGAAATCGTCGATCCAGCCCTGCATGCGCTTGACGGCGTGGGCCTTTTGCGCCGGCGTGGCGATCTTGATCACCGTCAAAACCATCTGCGCCGTGCTGCTTTCGTAGGCATCGAAGAAGGCCTTGCGCTCCGAATGTTCCAGGCGCTCGAAACTGTCCTTGATCAGGGTCGTGATCAGGGCTGCGCTGGCTTCCTTGCTGAGTTTTTCCTGGTGAACTTTCTTGACCAAGTTCAACACATTCTGCTGGCGCCGCATGCGTTCGTCGAGCCAGATCTCATTGTTCAGCGGACGCGCGTCGGACGCCTTGCGGATGATGGCTTCCTGTTCGCTGCTGAAGCTGCCGAACCACAGTTCGAATTGCTCCATGGCTTTTTTGTAGCGCAGTTTCTGGCGCTTTTCCTGGTCGCCGCTCAGGTATTTCTTGCGGTAATCATCATTGTTCGACTTGAACTTCTTTTCCATCTGCGCGATCTGCTCGGGCTTGAGCGAGCGCGCCAGGTCGGCCAGTTCGGGCGCAGCTTTCAGCAGCAGCGCCTGGGTGCGCTGCTTGATCTCGCTGTAGTCCGCCATCAGGTCTGCCTGCGTGGTATTGCCTTGCAGCTGCTTCTGGCCCGTGCGCAGGATTTCCACGTAATCCTTCAATTGCGTCTTGCGGTGCCAGTCGAACAGCTTGTCGATATCGTCGCGCACCCAGCCCTTCTGGTCGCGGTCCAGGTCGACATACGCGTTCAGCCACCAGTACAGTACGGTATCGCCATTGTTGTAGGCCAGACGCAAGCCGCTGCAGCCGGCCATGACGACCAGCAGGATGGCCAGCATTGCATACATAAAGTGGCTGGAAGGCGTGGAAAACGGGGCCTGCGTGTTAAACTTTTTCATATTCTTAACTTATAAAAGACGGTCTATGAACGTTGTCATTCTCGCTGCCGGTATGGGCAAACGCATGCAGTCGGCACTGCCCAAGGTATTGCACCCGTTGGCGGGCAAGCCGCTGTTGTCGCACGTCATCGACACGGCGCGTGGCCTGGCGCCGTCCCGATTATGCGTGATTTACGGGCATGGGGGCGCAGCGGTGCTAAAGTTGCTCGACGGCTACAAGGTGAACCATGGCGTGCAGATCGATGCCGCCGAGCAGGCGCAGCAACTGGGCACCGGTCATGCCGTGCAACAAGCGCTGCCTTTGCTCGATGACAGCGTGCCGACCCTGATCCTGTACGGCGACGTACCGCTGACCAGCGCCGTTTCCCTGCAGCAGCTGGTGCAGGCGGCCGGCCAGGACAAGCTGGCCATTCTGACCGTGGAACAGGACGATCCCTTTGGCTTGGGCCGCATCGTGCGCGAGCACGGCGCCATCGTGCGCATCGTCGAGGAAAAGGATGCCACGCCAGAAGAGCGCGCCATCAAGGAAATCAACAGCGGCATCATGGTCGCGCCCACCGTGCAACTGAAACAATGGCTGTCGGCCCTGTCGAATGACAATGCCCAAGGGGAATACTATCTGACCGATATCGTTGCCCAGGCTGTCGCCGATGGCGTGGCCGTCACGTCGGCCCACCCGGCCGCCGTGTGGGAAGTGGCGGGCGTCAACAGCAAGGTGCAGCTGGCCCAGCTCGAACGCATCCACCAGAACAATATCGCGCAAGCGCTGCTGGAACGGGGCGTGACCCTGCTCGATCCGGCCCGCATCGACGTGCGCGGCGAACTGATTTGCGGCCGCGATGTCACCATCGATGTCGGCTGCGTGTTCGAAGGCAGAGTCGAACTGGGCGATGGCGTGCGCGTGGGCGCCAACAACGTCTTCATCAATGCCACGGTGGCCGCTGGCGCGCACATCAAGCCCTTCTGCCATATCGAGGACGCCGTCGTCGGCGCCGCTTCCATCATCGGCCCGTACGCGCGCCTGCGCCCGGGCACGGTCCTGGGGGAAGACGTGCACATCGGTAACTTCGTCGAAGTGAAAAACAGCCAGATCGCCGCGCACAGCAAGGCCAACCACCTGGCCTACATCGGCGACGCCACCATCGGCTCCAAGGTCAACATCGGCGCCGGCACGATCACCTGCAACTACGATGGCGTAAACAAGTTCCGCACGGTGATTGAAGACGACGCCTTCATTGGCAGCGACAGCCAGCTGATCGCCCCCGTCACCGTCGGCAAGGGCGCCACCCTGGGCGCCGGCACGACCTTGTCGAAAGATGCGCCGGCCGGTAAGCTGACCGTTTCGCGCGCGCGGCAAGTGACCATCGACGGCTGGACGCGTCCCGTGAAAATCAAGAAGTAAGCGGCGCAGTCAGCCCTTGCACTCAGGCAGGCCGCCCGGCCTGCCTTTTTTATGTGTGGATAACTCTGTGGGCAAGCCACTGCACAAGTGGGGCATAAGCCTGTGTGCAAGCCTGCGCATAAGCTGTTGGAAAATTTGTCAATGCCGCCTGTCATGCACCTGCCCATCCATTTTCTTCCGACCCCAAGCTGCGGCGATGGCCGTAATGGCGTTTACCCGCGTATTGTGGATAAGTCTGTGCGTAAGCCTGCGGATAAGCGTTGGATAGTATGGGTACAAGTGGGGATAACTGCGTTTTTGCCGTGAGCATCCCTGGCTTTGCTGTGGGTAAGCTTGTGGAAAAGCGCTGCATAGCTAGTGGAAAGCTGGTGGATAAGTCTTGTGCTTGATCAAATGACAGCCGAAAACAGGCTTCCGGCTGTCATTGCCGCATCAGAAGCGGCGATTCAGTTCGACCCACAGGCGGGCCGAACTGCGCGCCGCCAGCAGGACTGGCGTGCCGCCGATGGGCTTGGCGACGTACGCGCGGGCATTCCACTGCTGCCCGCCCGCCCAGTTCACGCCCAGCCCGGCGCCGTGCAGGCGCGCGCTGTTCGGGCCAGCCGACCAGCGCTGCTGGTTCACCGTCACGCGCGCGCTGTCGAGGAAGGCCACGGCTTGCCATTGTCCCGCTTCGCTGGCGCTGAGTTCATGCCGCCATTCCGCGCTGCCAAAATAGCCGAGGTCGCCAGCTGCCGCGCCCACGTCATACGCGCGCACCGTGTACGGCCCGCCCACGCTCATCTTTTCGGACGAGTCGAGGTTGCCGTCCGCCCACTGCCCGGCGACGGTCAGATACACGGCATTGCGCTGGTCCAGGTTTTGCAGGCGCGACAGGTTGACGTTCCATTTCGCGTAATTGCCATGGCTGCGTGCGCTGAACGCGTCGTTCAGGCGCGCCAGCGGGTCGGTGATGTCGAGCTTGCCGGCTGTCGCGGCCACGCTCCAGCTGGTGATGGCGCCGGCCAGGGCAGCATCGCGCACGTCGCCGTCGAGGGTCGCGCTCAAGTTGTCCAGGCGGCGGTCGCTGCGCATGGCGCTGGCGTCGATGCGGTCGCGCAAGTGCACCTGATCATATTGCAGCTGGATGGACATGTTCGCATCGCGGCTGCGCAGCAGCGGATGGCGCAGCCAGCCACTGGCGACCTGGGCCGTGCCATGCGCCTCCAGCGGGCGCATGGCGCCTTGCAGGCGGTAGCGCAAGGCGGACATGGCGACCCCGGCGCGCGTGCCGGCGCCGTTCAGCAGCAGGTCATAGCCGAGACGCGCATACGACATGCCCTTGCCCGAGCTGAGCACGCTGGCGCTGGCCACGTCGCCCTGGTGCAGCGGGTTGTACAGGTACACGGTGGCGCCAAGGCGGGCGCGGCCCGTGTAACGGTTGCCATTGTTGTCGAGGAAAGCATTGCCGGCCATGCGCGGACCGGACCAGGCATCGACCAGCAGGTCGGAGCTGCCGACCTCGGCGCCGGGCTTGAGCGTGGCGGTGATGGCCACGTTCGGTATGTCGGACAGCAACAGCAAGCTGCGGTCGAGTTCCGCCTGGCTGATGGTCTGGCCCGCTTGCAGCGGCGCCAGCGTGGCATTCAGCAAGGCGTCGCTGACGTCGCTCTGGTTGGCGATGCCCACCTGGCCATAGCGCGCTTCGAGTAGCTCGATGCGCACGATGCCCTGGCGGATGGTCTGGGCAGGCACGATGGCGCGCGCCAGCGGATAGCCATGGGCGCGGTAGTAGCTGGTGATGCGGGCCGCCAGTTCGCTTAGTTGCTCCAGGGACAGGGTCGTGCCGTGGGCGCTGGCGACGAGCGC
This sequence comes from Janthinobacterium sp. YR213, assembly GCF_900099875.1. Taxonomy (NCBI): domain Bacteria; kingdom Pseudomonadati; phylum Pseudomonadota; class Betaproteobacteria; order Burkholderiales; family Oxalobacteraceae; genus Janthinobacterium; species Janthinobacterium sp. YR213. The sequence continues at coordinate 681,399 of NZ_FNDA01000003.1, forward strand.
CTGCAAGGTGGCCGTGTCGAACGCGCTATTGCCGCTGATGTCGATCTGCGTGACGAGAAATGGCACGCTGGCGGGCAGCGGCGCGCCCTCTTTCTGTTCGATGCGCAGCGCCGGCGCGCCGGGGGGCGCGTTGGCGGGCGTGGCCGGTTGCAACTGGCGCAGGATGGCGCCCGCGTCAGGCACGACCGGGGTGGTCTGGGCGGCGGCGCATGGCGCGAAGGCCAGCAGCAGCAGGGACAGCAACGGTTGTTGCAGCAGGTGTCGCGGCGGAGTCGATGAATGAGTCATGGTGTTATTGATTTACGTTGAGCATGTTGGCGGGCAGCTTGACGCCGCCCAGGACGACTTGCAGGGCCGGGCCGCGGCTGCCGATCTGCATGGTGGTGTTTGGCGAGGCATTGCTGGCGGCAGCCGTGCCGGCCGGGCCATCCGTCTGCGTGACGGTGATGGTGGGCGCGGCCGCCAGCGTGCCGGGACGCGTATCGGCAAAGCTGCCCAGCACTTGCGCCTGCAGTTGCACCACGGCTGCCTGGGCCGGCGGCGGCAGGCTGGCCGACGTCAGGGTCAGGGCGCCGGCATTGCCCTCGGCTTGTATGAAGGCATAGTCGTTGGAAGCCAGGCCGCTGCCGCTGATGGCGTAATTGCCAGCCGGACTGCTGGCCGTGGCCGGGCTGGTCCAGGCCAGGGTGCCGCTGGTGGCATCGGCCAGGGTATCGCCGCCCAGCAAGCCGCTGACCTTGCCGCTCAAGCCATCGGGCGTGCGGCCACCCGTCAGGCTGGTGGCCGTGGCCGTATACAGCAAGCTGGCCTTGGCGATATCGGCCGTGATGTTGCCGGGCTGGACGATGGTGTAGTTAGCCGCGTCCGTGCCTTGCAAGATGTAACCATCGATGATGACGGTCTTGGCGCTGCCGGCATGCTTGTCGGCAAAGAATGCCGTGCCGCCCGTCACGCGCAATTCGTCGCTGCCCAGTGCCGTTACTTTGGCCGTGCCCGTCAGGGTGGCGCCGGTGGTGGCGTCGTAGACTTTATTCGCCGCAGCCACGCCAGTGATGACCACGCTGGCCTTGCCGATGTCGGCCGTGACCTTGCCCGGTTGCACGAGCTCATAGTTGCCCGCGTCCGCGCCTTGCAAGGCAAAGCCGTCGAGGGTGACGGTTTTGCCTGTTCCGGCGTGCTTGTCGGCAAAGCGGGCATTGCCGCCCGTCACACCAAGCTGGTCATCGCCCAGCGCCGTTACTTTGGCCGCGCCCGCCAGGGTGGCGCCGGTGGTGGCGTCATAGACTTTATTCGCCGCTCCCACGCCAGTGATGACCACGCTGACTTTGCCGATGTCGGCCGTGACGTTGTTCGGTTGCACCAGCACATAGTTGCCCGCATCCGCGCCTTGCAAGGCAAAGTCGCTCAGGGTGACGGTCTTGCCCATGCCAGCATTCTTGTCGGCAAAAGATGCGCTGCCGCCGGCGACGCGCAGTTCGTCGTCGCCCAGCGCCAGCACGGTGGCCTTGCCCGTCAGGGTGGCGCCGGTGGTGGCGTCATACACTTTGTTTGCCGCACCCACGCCAGTGATCACCACGCTGACCTTGCCGATGTCGGCCGTGACCTTGCCCGGCTGCACCAGCACATAGTTGCCCGCGTCCGCACCCTGCAAGATAAAGCCGTCGAGGGTAACAGTCTTGGCGCTGCCGGCGTTCTTGTCGGCAAAAGATGCGCTGCCGCCGGCGACGCGCAGTTCATCGTCGCCCAGCGCCAGCACGCTAGCCTTGCCTGTCAGTGTGGCGGCCGTGGTGGCGTCATACACTTTGTTTGCCGCGCCCACGCCGCTCACGGTGACAGTAGCCTTGCCGATGTCGGCCGTGACCCTGCCCGGTTGCACCAGCACATAGTTGCCCGCATCCGCACCCTGCAGGCTGTAGCCATCAACGATGACTGTCTTGCCCTGGCCTGCGTTCTTGTCGGCAAAGCGGGCCACGCCGCCGGCCACGCTCAACTGGTCGCCGCCCAGCGCTTGTACGCTGGCCTTGCCCGTCAAGGTGGCGCCGGTGGTGGCGTCATAGACTTTATTCGCCGCGCCCACGCCAGTGATCACCACGCTGGCCTTGCCGATGTCGGCAGTGACGTTGTTCGGCTGCACCAGCACATAGTTGGCCGCATCCGCGCCCTGCAAGGTAAAGCCGCTCAGGGTGACAGTCTTGCCCATGCCGGCGTTCTTGTCGGCAAAACGGGCGGTGCCTCCGGCTACGCTGAGCTGGTCATCGCCCAGTGCCTGCACGCCGGCCTTGCCCGTCAGGGTGGCGCCCGTGCCAGCGTCATAGACTTTATTGGCCGCTCCCACGCCCTGCACATTCAGCGTGGCGCGGTTGATGGTGGCGCTGTGCTTGCCGCCCTCCAAGGTGTAGTTGCTGGCCTGGCCCGTGCTGCCGTCCGCCAGCGCCAGCGTGCCGTTTGCCATGGCCTTTTTTCCACCCGCGTTTTTGTTGTCGAGGATACCGTTACCCGACAGCAGCAGGTTCTCGCCTTGCACCAGGCCGTTCAGTGTCAGCAGACCGGCCGCCATGCTGGCGCTGCCGTCATAGGTGCGCGTGCCGTTCAGACTGATGACGGCCCGGTTGATCGTCAGGGCGCCCGCCTGCAGATCGATGTCATACCCTTGTTGGCCGGAATACAGGTAGGTGCCGACGGCGTTGTAGAGACCGGCATCGCGGATGGCGCCGTACAGGCTATTGTTTGAGGAAAAGATTTGCCCGGAACCGGCAGCGCCGGCGACCGAATAACGGGCATTGGACAGGCCGCCCGCATAACTTTTCCCATCGTAAGTCTTGCTGACAGCATCCGAGGTGACAGTCAGGGCGGTCAGGAAGCTGCGCAGCAGCGGCGCTGTCTGGCCTTCATAGATGCGCCAGATGGCATGGCTGCCGGCGGTGGACGCCATGTCCCAGCCGTCGAAGCTGGCTTGCGAACGCATCTGCGCAGCGCTCAGGCCGCGCACATTGCTCAGCGTGCCTTCGTTCTCGGCGATGCCGGCTGCCAAGGACTCGCCGCGCCAGAAACTGTCGCGTACCACGCCCGCGTTGTAGCCGACCAAGGCGCCCGTGCTGGCATTGCCGTGTACGTCGCCCGTCGCGTAGCTGTTGCTGACGCTATCGGTCGAGCGGGAATTGTAACCGAGCAAGCCGCCCACATCGCGGTCACCGCTCACCGCGCCGCTGGCGTAACTGTCGGCGATCGTACCGCTCTTGTTGTAGCCGACCAGGCCGCCCGCATTGTCTTCGGTGGCCGTGACATTGCCGTTGGCATAGCTGCCGCGCACGGTGGCGACAGCACCATCATAGCCGCGATTATCCCCTACCAGGCCGCCGATATTGCGCAAGCCGCTGGCATTGCCGCTGGCATAGCTGTCGACGATGCTGCCGCTATTCTGCCCGGCCAAGCCCCCCACTTTGCCACTGCTGCCGCTGACGGTGCCGCTGGCATGGCTGGCGCTGATGGTGCCGTCGAAATTCTCGCCCACCAGGCCACCGACACTGCTTTCCCCGTTGACGGTCGTCGTTGCGTAGCTATTGCTGACCAGACCTGCATTCGAACCGACCAGGCTGCCGACGGCGAAGGCGCCGTTGACGCTGCCACCGAGCAGGCCGATATTGCTGATGAGCGAAGTCCTGTCTGTATAGCCGATCAGGCCCGCATAGTCGTCGCTGGGGCGGTTGATATACAGGCCGCTGATGGTATGGCCCTGGCCATCCAGGCTTCCTGTGAACGCGTTGTGGCGCGTGCCGACGGGAACGAAGCCGGCGCCGCCCCAGACATCCTTGCCGTTCGCCGTGCCGCTGGCGTCGATGTTGCTACCCAGCACATACGCGGCGCCTGGCGCCATGGCCATCAATTGCAGTTGGTGGGCATTCTGGATGGTGGTCGAGTACTCGGATGCCAGCATCGGATATGTGGCGCCGGCCGCGCCACCGGCATTGTTCAGACCGCCGTCCACGTTGACCAGCACCCAGTTGTTGCCCGTTGCGCCAGGCGTGGTGGTGAAGTTAAAGCCCGTGAAACTGCCGGCCGTGCGCATTTGCGCATCCGTCAGGCCGGTGCCGCCATCCGAGCTGGCCTGGCCAGTGCCGCTGATGGACCAGAAACTGTTGCTGACCTTGTTGGAATAGGCATTACTGCCAATCAGGCCGCCGACGCCGCTGCCGCCATCGGTGAGGACCAGGCGGCCCGTGGCGAAGCTGGTGCCGACACTGCCCCAGTTGATGCCAATCAGGCCGCCAATATAAGTCTGGCCCGCCACGCTTCCCGTGGCATAGCTGTTGCTGATGCTGCCGCTATTGTTGCCGACCAAGCCACCTGTCTGAGCCTGGCTCCTGACGGTGCCGGTGGCGTGGCTATTGTCGATGCTGCCATTGTTGCGCGCCACCAGACCGCCGCTGACGGAGTAGCTATCGACGTCGAGCGCAGCATAGCTGTTGCGGATGGTGCCCGCGTTTGTGCCGACCAGGCCGCCGGCTACATACGTGGCCCAGATACTGCCGCCATTCAAGCCCACATTCTGAATCAGGGCATTCTTGTTGGTGATGGAAAACAGGCCGCTGCCCTGGTTGCGCGAGGCTCGCATGCTGAGTTGATTGATCGAGTGGCCGAGCCCATCGAACACGCCGCTAAAACCCGTGTCGCCGCCGAGTGGCGCGAAGCCAACGCTCCAGCCGGCCTGCCAGCCGGCTGCGGCGGAGGCGTCGATATTTGCACCCAGCACATAATTCCCATCCAGCTTGCCATTAATGCCTTGCAAGTCGGTGCCAGTGACGCTGCCGGCTGCTCCCAGGGCGGTAATCACCGTGTAGCCGGTGCGCACGCCATCGGCGCCCAGTTTGGTGCTGAAGTTTTGCCCGGCGGGCAAACTCACCTGCGCGCCGCTACCCAGCTGATACACGGCCGTGTTGCCGGCGGCAGCAGCGCCCTGGCCGTATTCCAGCGCCAGGCTGGCCGTGCCGGAACCGTTCAGGTTGGCATTGATATTGATGTTGCGCTGGGCATTCAGGGTCAGCTGGTTGGCCGACCAGCTGACCTGGTCGTTGACATGCACGTCGCCCGCCGTGCCACGGCTGCCTTGCGTGCTCTGGATGATCACATTGCCGTTGCGCAAATTGTTCGTCAGGGCGGCGCCGCTGATGTCGCCGCCGCTGGCGGCGATGGTGAAGTCGACGGGGTCGATCAGCCAGGTGCCGGCGCGGCCCGACGGTGCGGCCGTGCTGATGCGGGCGTCGTTGCCGATCTTTACATGGGCGGCGCTCGTCTCGATGAAGCCGCCATTGCCGCCAGCCGCGGCGCTGGCGTCCAGGGTGCCGGCCACGTGGGTAGTGCCGGCGCTCATGCCGCCGAGCAGGATGATGCTGCCGTCATGTTGTTCCACGCTGCGCGCTTCGATGACGCCCGTGTTGTTGACGACGCTGGCCAGCAGCGAATCGCGGGCACCTGCGCTCATCAGCACCTGGCCGCCATCGGCGCGGATCAGGCCGCCGTTCTCGGCCAGGTTGTTCAGGGTGCTTTGGTCGATCTGCAACTGCAGCAGGCGCGCACCGTCAAAGCTCAGGGTGGCGGCGCTGCCGGCGCCCAGGGCGACCGTGCCGAGGCGGGCCGCAATGCTGCCGTGGTTGCTCACTTGCCGGCCCAGCAGGGCGACATAGCCGCCGTCGGCCGCGCGCAGCGTGCCTTCATTGACGACCCGGCCAGTGCCATTGCCGCTAAACGCATGCTTAGCGCCGCCCAGGCTGGCGTTGTCGACGTCGAGCGTCGAGGCCACCAGGCCGCCCACATTGACTTGCGCGCCGCGGCCGAACAGCACGCCGTTCGGATTGATCAGGTACACCTGGCCATTCGCGTTGACCCTGCCGAGAATTTGCGTGCCATTGCTGTCGAAGATGCGGTTGACGGCCAGCGCGCCGGCCGAGGGCTGGACGAAGTTGACGGTTTCATTCGCGCCCACATTGAAACTGTTCCAGTTCAGTGCTGCCTGCTGGCTCGATTGCCTGATCGTGGTGCTGTTGCCCTGCTGGCTGATACTGGCCGTGCCTGCCACGACTTGCCCGCCCGTGGGCGTGGCCTGCGCCGGCCCTCCCAGCGCCAGCGCCGTCATGGCGGCCGCTGCCGCGGCCAGTTTGCGGCGGCTGCCCTTGCCGCGTCCGCGCGAGGTTTCCGCGACGGCGACCCAGGCGTTCAAGACGTGGCTCCAGACGAGGCGGTAGATGTGATTCAACGATCCGTGACGGTGCATGCGATGTCCTTGTTGAGATGAATGGGGAAACGCCCGCGCATCAGCGGGCATGGCCGGGCTGGCGCGAACGGGAAAGGGGGAAAGAACGGGTCAGGAACGCGGCGCGAACAAGGCGTGGCCGGTGCGGTGGCTGGCGAGTTGGTTGCGATACATGTTTTCCCTGTGCTGTGCGTGGACGGCGTCCGTTAGCGGCTGTATTTGTTGCGTTTTTAAATACGATCGTTATAAAAAGCTACAAAAATTTCTGAGCGGAAAGATATCAGAACGGGGAAATTTAAAATTGAGCAAACCTGAGCGATTCCCGACTGATTTTGTCGGGAATGCGGGAGAGAGTCAGACGGGCAGGCGCAGGACGAAACTGATGGTGCCGTCGTTGCCGGCGCTGGCCAGCGTGACCTGGCCGCCGTGCAATGCGGCGATGCGTTGCACCAGATACAGGCCCAGCCCGGCGCCGGGCTTGTGCTGGGCGATGCGGCCACGGAAATATTTCTGGAACAGGCGCGGGATTTCATCGGCAGGCAGCGGCTCGCCGTCATTGCTGACGGCAATCTGCACGTGGCCGTCCTCGAGCGTGCCGGCCTGTACGCGGATCGCCAGGGCTTGCGGCGCGTGCCGGTCGGCATTGCTGAGCAGGTTGCGCAGGGCCACGCGCAGCAGGCTGGCATCGACTACGGCACTGGCGGGCAGCGCTTGCACGCTGGCCTCGATGCGGCCCGGCGGCCACTCGGCCAGCACGGCCGTCAGCAGGGCGGGCAAGTCGCACGGCAGGGGCCGGAAGGTTGCCGCGCTCGTTTCCATGCGGTCGGCGCTCAGGTATTCGTCCACCAGCGCCGTCATGCGGCCGCTGGCTTCGCGCAAGTTCTGGCAGCGTTGCAAGGTTTTTTCCCGTGGCGCGTCCGCGTTGCGGGCAATTTGCTGGGCCGTGGTATTGATGATGGCCAGTGGCGTGTGGAATTCATGCGACACCATGGCAACGAAATCCTGCTGCTCTTCGCGGGTGCGGGTTTCCACTTCCAGCGCGGCGCGCAATTCGCCCTCGAGCACGGCGCGCCGGCCGATTTCCTGCCGCAGCGCCACGGTGCGCAGCGCCACCTGCTCTTCCAGGCGTTCATTCAGGGCGCGCACGGCGCTGACCGCCTCGGCTTGCGCCCGGTCCTTGGCGCGGCGCAATTCGGCGTAGCGGCGGTTGAGGCGCAGGCTCATCAGCATCATGTGCACGAAGGCGCCCAGGGTGGCCGCATGGTTGGTCCAGAAGTTCGGTGGCACGATGGCCATATTGCGCAGGAAACTGATCACTACCCCCGCGTAAAAGATGCCGAAGATAAACAGGAAGGCATGCGCCGGTCGATGCCCGCGCAGCGCCAGCCAGCTGGCCAGGGCGATGAACAGCACGATCAATGGCAAGGCCGTCATTTGCACGACGAGTACGCCAGCGGCATAGTCGCCATGCAGCACCAGCAGCGCACCGCACAGCGCGGCAGCGGCCGTCAAGCCCACCACGACGCGGCTGAAGCGGGGAGACAGGGCCGGTAATTCCAGTTGCAAGGTGGAAAAACGCGCGCCGACGGCGATGGACATCGCCATCGACACGCCCAGCATGGGATCGGACAGCCAGTTCGGCATGTTGAAAATTTGCTGGGGAATGGCGATCGTCAGCGCTTCCGTCGTGGCATTCGTCAGCACGTACAGCAGATACCAGCCGCTGTGGGCTTCGCGCGTCATGCGCCAGAAAAAGATATGGAACAGGATCAAGAGCAAATAAGTGCCGAACTGCAAGCCGTAATACAGGTATTCGCGGCGCGAAACGTCGTCGAACGTTGTGCCGGGCAGCAAGGTCAGCTCCGTCGACATGGCCTTTTTGCTGTGCAGGCGCACCAGCCAGCGCTGCGGCGTATCGGCTTGCAGGCGCAGCGGAAACACCACCTGGCGCGCATCGATGGGCCAGTTGCCGCGCGCCACGTCGGCGCCCGCCTCCTGCAAGATCCAGTGGCCCGCCGCATCCCAGCGGTATAGCCGCACATCGTCGAGCACTGCGTTGCTGAAACGCAGGACCCATTCATCGGGGGCGGCGGCCGCGCGTGCCACGTCCAGGCGCAGCCAGATGGCGTCCTGCGTGTAGCCGGCGCTGACGGCGCCGGGCAAGGTGCGCCAGCCGGGCGCCGCCAGTGCCGCATCGGGGCCCAGCCTGCCCGTGGCATCGCGCAGCATCTGCAGGTGGCCGCTGGCGGACACGGGCTGCCCGCTGGCCGGCAGCAGCAGCGGCGCAGGCACGGGCGCTGCTGCTGCAGTGTGGGGGAACAGGGTGGCGAACAACAGGCAAATGGCGAGCAGGATTTTCATGGCGAGGCAGCTTACCACGGCCATCGGGGCAATCAGAAAGACAACTTCCCGGCCCCACGGCGATCGGTTATCCTTGCGCCATGTTGAACCTCATCCTGCTTGAAGACGAAGCCGTGCTGCGCCACGAGCTGACCGAGTTTCTCGGCGATTGCGGTTACCGCGTCAGCGCCGTGGCCGACCTGGCCGCCTTCCATGCCTGCTACACGCCGGCCCTGCACCGCATTGCCATCATCGACCTCGGCTTGCCCGATGGCGAAGGCATGCTGCTGGTGCGCGCCTTGCGCGAGCAGGGGCAGCCCATCGGCATCGTCGTGTTTACGGCGCGCGGGGCGACGCAGGACAAGGTCAACGGACTGGGCGGTGGTGCCGATTACTACCTGCCCAAGAGCGCCGACCTGGACGAACTGGCCGCCACCCTGGGTGCGTTGGCACGGCGCCTCGGCGCGCCCCTGCCCGCCGCCGTGCCGCCGCCCGCCACGGTGTGGGTGCTGGAACTGGGACCGCGCCGCCTCTTGCCGCCCGGCTGTGGCGCCATTGCGCTGTCGCAACAGGACGTTACCGTGCTGCACGTGCTGATGGCCGAGCCGGAACGCATCGTCAGCCGCCAGCAGATCGTGCAATCGCTGGGCGAGGATTTTCTCAGCTACGACCAGCGCCGCCTGGATACGCAGATCAGCCGCTTGCGCCGCAAGGCGGAACAGGCGGCGGGCCTGGCCTTGCCCATCAATACCGCCCGCAATGCCGGCTACCGCTTCTATGCGGACGCCGAAGTGCGCCCCTGAGTTTCCCGCCTGTCGCCGCGAAAGAGCTGTGGATAAGCCTGTCGATAAGTAGGCTCGCAACTTGTTGGCAAGCTGTGTGCAGCCGGTGCACACAGCTTGCCTTGCCATATCTTTACGCGCTTTTCATGCTGCTGTGGCACCGCGCGGGCCAGGTGACGGTGGCGCCTGCCTCACTCCCCCTGCCAGCCGGCCATGGCCAGCCCTCATCACCCCTGTGTATAAACCTGTGGGCAAGTGCGGCATAAACGGTGGAAAAGCACCGTATAAATCTGTGGGCAAACGGTGGGCAAGCAGTGGACAAATACAATCGATGAATCACACGGCGATGCGCGTCTCGAATTTGCTGCGGAAGGTGGAAAAATAACTTTTCACGTTGCGCACATTCGCGTGCGCGGCGAACAGGCGGTGCGCCAGCGCGTGATAGGCGGGCATGTCGGCCACCTGCACCATCAGCACGAAATCGGGCCCGGGCGAGACGCGGTAGCATTGCAGCACAGCCGGTTCCTGCGCTACCAATTGTTCGAATTCCGCCATGCGTTCCGCCGCCTGCACGTCGAGCGTGATTTCCACGATGGCCGTCAGGCGCGCGCCCACCAGCTGCGGCGCGACGATGGCCACTTGCCGCTCGATGACGCCGCTTTCCCGCAAATGCTTGACCCGCCGCAAACAGGTGGGCGCCGAAACGTGCACCGCCTGGGCCAGCTCGCTGTTGGTTTGCGATGCATCAATTTGCAGGGCGTTCAGGATGCGACGATCGATCTCGTCGAGGGTAATGTTGCTATCGTTCATGATTGTGATGAATTGGAAAATAAATCGATTCTAAATGAAATAATATTTCATCACAAAATGAGTGTGAAATATTCAGTCAAAAATACACGGATTTAGAAAGCATATTTCATTCACTCTGCATTAGCATGCGTGCATTGATTAAATTTTAGACAGAGGTTTCCATGTGCGGCATCGTCGGCGCGGTAGCGCAACGTAATATCACTCCCATCCTGGTCGAAGGCTTGAAGCGCCTGGAATACCGCGGCTACGATTCCTGCGGCATCGCCCTGCATGCGGATGGCCGTCTGCAGCGTTCGCGCTCCACCTCGCGCGTGGCCGAGCTGGAAAAGCAGATCGCCGAAGAAGGCTTGAGCGGTTTTACGGGCATCGCCCACACGCGCTGGGCCACGCATGGCGCCCCTGTCTCGTTCAATGCCCACCCGCACTTTTCCCCAACGGAAGAGAACGCCCGCGTGGCGCTGGTGCATAACGGCATCATCGAAAACCACGACGAACTGCGCGCCGAACTGACGGCCCTCGGTTACGTCTTCCAGAGCCAGACGGACACGGAAGTGATCGCCCATCTGGTCGAGCACATGTACAACGGCGATTTATTTGAAACCGTGCAGCAGGCCGTGAAACGCCTCGACGGCGCGTATGCGATTGCCGTCTTCTGCCGCGACGAACCGCACCGCGTGGTCGCCGCGCGCCAGGGCTCGCCCCTGATCGTCGGCCTGGGCAATGGTGAAAACTTTGTCGCGTCGGACGCCATGGCGCTGGCCGGCACGACCGACCAGATCATCTACCTGGAAGAAGGCGACGTGGTCGACCTGCAACTGTCGCGCTGCTGGATCGTCGACGTCGATGGCAAGCCCGTCGAGCGCGAAGTGAAAACCGTGCATGCGCACACGGGCGCGGCAGAGCTGGGCCCGTACCGCCATTACATGCAGAAGGAAATTTTTGAACAGCCGCGCGCCATCGGCGACACGCTCGAAGGCGTGACGGGCATCATGCCGGAACTGTTCGGCGATGACGCCTATAAAATCTTCAAGCAGATCGACCGCGTGCTGATCCTCGCCTGCGGCACCAGTTCGTATGCGGGCATGACGGCCAAATACTGGATCGAGTCGATCGCCAAAGTGCCCGTCAGCGTGGAAGTGGCCAGCGAATACCGCTACCGCGACAGCGTGCCGCACCCGAACACGCTGGTGGTGACGATTTCGCAAAGCGGCGAAACGGCCGACACCCTGGCCGCCCTGAAACATGCGCGCAGCCTGGGCATGCAGCACACCTTGACTATCTGCAACGTGGCCACCAGCGCCATGGTGCGCGAATGCGCCCTGGCCTACATCACGCGCGCCGGCGTGGAAGTGGGCGTTGCCTCGACCAAGGCTTTCACCACGCAGCTGGCCGGCCTGTTCCTGCTGACCCTGTGCCTGGCGCAAGTCAATGGCCACCTGAGCGAAGAACAGGAAGCGGCGCACCTGAAAGCCATGCGCCACCTGCCCGTCGCCATCGCTTCCGTGCTGGCGCTGGAACCGCAGATCATCGCCTGGTCCGAAGAGTTCGCCCGCAAGGAAAACGCCCTCTTCCTGGGCCGCGGCATGCATTACCCGATCGCCCTGGAAGGCGCGCTGAAGCTGAAGGAAATCTCGTATATCCACGCCGAAGCGTATCCGGCCGGCGAACTGAAGCATGGCCCGCTGGCCCTGGTGACGAATGAAATGCCCGTCGTCACCATCGCGCCGAACGACGCCCTGATCGAAAAGCTGAAATCGAACATGCAGGAAGTGCGCGCCCGCGGCGGCCAGCTGTACGTCTTCGCCGACGTCGATTCGCGCATCAGCTCCGGCGAAGGCCTGCACGTCATCCGCCTGCCCGAGCACTACGGCGATTTGTCGCCGATCCTGCACGTGGTCGCGCTGCAATTGCTCGCGTATCACACGGCACTGGCGCGTGGCACGGATGTGGACAAGCCACGCAATCTGGCCAAGTCGGTGACGGTGGAGTAAGCAGGCCGGATGTTGCCCTTCTCTGAATCGAGACAATAAAGTCCGTCGGAGAACAATAAAGTCCGTCGGGGTTTTACGGTAGCGAGTATTCCAGGATCAAGGTTTGTATTTCAGTAATGTGGAATTCAAGCCCAGACTGAGAAAGTGTTTGATCGCTCATTCCATCTGTATGTGTGAATATTCGCATCGAACCCGCCACCATGTAGCGTCATAGACCCGCCAGCGATACGCATGAGAAACTACCACTTGCTGGCCCGTTTTAGTAGTGTGTGCTGAAGGCCGCTGCGCGACGTGTGTGTTGACTGGGGGCTTACGCCCGAGACTGTGTGAAAACGCATAAAAATTCTAGTCCTTCAAAAGAAGGCCTCTCAGAATACTCGCCATGCCATTTTTTTGGTCCTGGGAATGGTGATCCTATCCACGAGTATTTCGAGATTTGGAGTTTTCACACAGCCTTGCCCCTTTGCTGCCGTTCGCGTGTTTTCGCTCTTGGAACGCTTCGCAGCGATTGCAGCCATTCGACGCTCGCCGCCGCGCTCAGGCTCACCGGCACGTTCTGGCCCTTGATGCCGTAGTCAACGCACCTTGTAATGGACCAATCACAAGCGACGCTGGCGATGCGGCATCTGGCGGAAAAGCCCAGTGTTACCTGCGTTACTTGACCACGACATAGAACGGATCCGACTTCCCGTACTGGCGGTTGTCACTTTTCCCAATCAAAAAGGCTTCCACTAAGTGCACGCCACGATAGGCCAAGTCTTCTTCGCGCGAGAAGCCCAAGTCACTTGGATAGAAATCGCCGCGCAGCGTGTTTGCCTCGTAAGCCGCCTGATCAGTGTTCGTCACGCGCCACAACACCTTGAACGACGAATCGAACGGAACGCCAACAGCGTTGGACGCCATAAAGCGGATCGAATGGCCCTTCGATAGCGGTTGCAGCGAAGTCACCCCGCCCAGACGCGTACCCTTTTGCTCGGTCAAGAGCTCGGCGGACACGTTGACGCGATACGACTGCGACGCGCTACGCCACTTGGGGCGCCGGATATAGGGTAGCCGGGTGATGCGATCTGGCAGTGCCGCGCGGCCGCTCTCGATGACACGCTGGACCAGGTCCTTGAACTGGCCCGCCACCACCAGCGCGTCGCTCTTCGACACGCTCTCGCTGAGCCGTGCAGATTCCTTGGCCTCGCCGGCGGCGAAGCTGTCACCGAAGATGCGCTGCCACTTGCCGATGGACTCGTCGCGGTCCTCCTCTGCGAAGGCCTCATCGATCCAGGTGCGGTACAGATTGATCTTGTTGCGGAAGTTGCCGTACTGCGTCTGATCCCAGACGCGGCTCTGGATATCGGACGACAGCACTGGGTTTCGAATGATAGGAAGAGTAGGGCGCGCCCGCAGGTAGTCGTCCAGCCGGCCCATCACGGTCTTCAAGCAGGTCGGCGTGTCCGCGAAGGCCACCGAGTCCTTGTCCGAGTCGTAGATGTGCATGCCTACGAGCGTCGTGAACAGGAAGGACGGACAGGTGAAGTTCGTCTTAATGTCGCGCAGATACTTCAGCAGCCGCGTGACCTTCTTGAGGTCGTTGCCGCCCACCACGCCGTTCCTGTCAACCACCCAGTCCGTGTAGTCGAGCGCTGCCGTCGTCTCGAACTCGTTAGTGATCCGGTTACAGACCTCGTACGTGTTCGACCACCACCGGCCCTTGACGCACGGTGCGATATCGATGCGGCGCTCGCCCACATACTCGATGGTCACGCAGTGCGAATACCTGTGCACCTTGTCCTTGTAGGTGCTGTGGGCGTCAAAGAAGGCGCCGAGCTCGTTGATGTAGTCTTTGGCGTCCCAACCCTCGACCGGCTCTACAATCACCAGCAGGTCGGCGTCGAACTCGCCGCCGGCAAGGGGCTTGATGATGGTGCCGTGGGCCCATGAACCGTGGGAGTCAAAGTCGAGGATCTTTGGCCCCCAGTTCGAGGCCTTGATCGCTATCTGAACCGCTTCGATGCTAGTGCCCAGCTGGCTCACCCGCGTGTCGTTGAGGTTGACCTCACCTCTGAGAAATGTGTTGAACTGATCAACCAGCTTCATGTTTTGCCTCCCTCTTCCAATACTTTCTCTACCTTGCGCACGAGATCTTCGGCCGCGTAGTGAGCCTCATCCTCATTCGCCGACCTGAATATGAAATAGACCCAATCGAAGACCAGCGGGCTGCGCTCACGGTGCTGGTAAATGGCGTCCTGCAAAGATCGCGATTCGTCCGTGAGGGCCATCTCATCGCCCCCCTCAAGGGCCTTGGTCCAGATCTTGTCCCACTCGCCGTTGAGGTTGGTCAGAGAAATCGCGGCGTTGGCCTGCTGCATGCGCTCTCGTAGTGCCCACGTCAACATGGGCAGGAACGGCACCACCAAGGTCATGATGAGATCGGGAAACGGCAGCCCCTTGTACAAGCCAGCGTACAGCAACGTCACGCCGAACAGGAGGGTGAGCGCCAGCAGCCAGCCGCCGTACCGGCGCCTGAGTCGCGCGTCGTAGCTGATGTTGGTGCGCTGGCCGATCAGTCGGGCTAGGTGCAGGGGCAGACGGCCGATGCACACCTCGTACCAAGCCTGGAAGTGCGCCTCGCGCTTCTTTGAGAGCGGCTTGGCCGACAGCTTGCGTACATCTTCATACTCCACTGGCGCACCCGTCACGAAGCGGTTCCTGGGCAGGCAGAAGACGTCAGTGTCGAACTGCTCCTGCAGCTTGGCGCCCCGCTTGAGCCTTTCCTTCTGGATCCGGTCGAACAGTGCCGTCTCCATCACCAGCAAGATCAAGCTGGCTAACGCCAGGTAGGGCCGGATCTCCGGGACTTGGGGCCCAATCCAGACTCCAATGACCGGCAAGAGGATCGACACTAGGACCAGGAGGCCCTGGGTGACCTTGGCGGCGCGGTAGTTGCGGTGGCGGGCCCGCAGCAGGCCCCGATTTTCATCCGACGCCTGTCGCGTCGGGATATCGTTTCGAAGGCTGTTCATTGATCCTTTTGAGCGTGTTTTTTGTTATGCAACCAACGACAGTCGTGCTCCAACTCTGAACGGCTGCAATTGGCCGAACTCGGCCGCTGGCCATAGAGGATAGCATCTTGCTCATCTGAAAAATACGCGAAATCTCACAAGTACGAGTGGTGGCGATCAGTGAGAACAGGGAGCTGCGACTTATGATAGTCGCTGGCGGTAGTGGTGAAAATACCGATCTGGAAAAACTTAGGCAACTAGCCAAGTGGCGGCTTTGGCATGCTAAATGGCGGAGGTGTGGATGCGAATACTCAGTATGTGCCGGAAAAATGTACCCTCTGGAAGTTAGGAGGGCACATTTTCGGCTAGCCAGCGATACCCTGAGTTTTCTTACGACTGCCGCTACTCAGTCTCATAAGTTGCCGCCACTCGTTCTCGTTGGTCGTCGCCAGCGTTCAAACGGGATTGCGGCCATCACGCTAAAGGGCAGCGAAGGACTGCTCACACCCCAAAGCGGTCGGTCGCTACTACGAACAGATTATCCGAACTCCGACGTCCGAATTTTCGTCGGAACTCGTTCCTCACGAACGACAATTGCCGTAGGCTGGGTAATAGTGATCTTTTGCAAGGCCGGCAGCCAAGTGTAAAAAAATTACTTACTTATTTCAGTCATGACCTCTAGTTCAGTAGCTTCCAACAAACTCTCGACCACTTGGATTCAAGCTGTAGGCATCCTGGGCCAGCGATCCAATATTGCTCCATGGAGCTGATATAGGTCAATCGCAAATGTCGATTGGATCAGGCTCATCTCACCCACTTGAGTTGCCACTTCCAGTGGCAGCACGGCTGCGTGCATATCTGCGAGTAAGCCACTACCCTCAAGATGTGCGATCAGATCACCTACCGTGAACACATCATGTGCCCATAGTCGTAGGCGCAGCCCGTCATGCGTCTCGACGTAGCCGTGGCTTAGCAGACCGCATATTTCATGCACTTGCCTGACTGGATGTAGCCCTTCAAACTGGTAGCCATTAAATACACGATTGCCGAGCGCAATGCAGGTATACACCGTTAGTGATGGTGGTATTTTCCACCCGAGCCGAGTGAACAGGCATTGCTGGTTGGCTGGATCGATTAGCCAGTCTTTGCGCAATGTGAGCTGGTTCGAAGCTCCGGCCATTGCATTATATGAGGTGCGAAGTTCATATATATTGCAAGGATGATAGGTGTTCTTGCACTCGAAAATGAACACATGTTCATCCTTCCATGCCAGCAGATCGACTTCTAGCTTATTCCTGCCGATTGTTAAATTAATCTCTTCAGCCACCCGAAATCCTGCTTTGCGTAATGCAAGAGCAAGTTCTGACTGCATACGATCAATTCTATCTGGGCCCACTGGCACCATACGGTTATGCAGCTTACAAAGTAAGTTACGGGCCAGGTTGACGTTCGACATGATCCCCAACGGCACCATGTAGCAGTCCCGCACTTTAATAATGGGCGTGTAATAAATATCGAGATTAGGTGCCGCTAAATTGGCGGTCAACATCGTGAGGACTGCACTTGCTTTGGAGTTGCCAACCGTGAGTGCCAATATGTTGATCAGGCTGGCGTGCGAAAAAGTGGGCAGACAAGATGTCATGTAAAGGCCTGTCTGCTCAAAGTAGGGAACATGGCGCGCAACAGCATTGCGCAGGCCGAGGTGCATAAACTTAAAAAAGCGCTGCACTTTGATGAGGTCGAATACCGTAACACTGCCATCGACAATGGCGTACGAAACCTCCTTGGGATCAATGTACTCTTCCCATGCAAGTGACTCGAAGATCAATATGTCCTCCAAAAAAGCTCTGTCATCGCTGAACATTTCGACTAATTCGGGGTACATCGGTAGCTCTGATCTAAATCTGGGTATTGGCAACTGTTTTAGCTGCACAAGCGTATTTCCATGCACCGAAAAAAACTGCTCGGCGAAGGCTGACACTGACAAAATCTTGTTCTCAGCATGGGAATTTGTCAGGCGATAGTGGTCAAAGTACTGTCGCATCTCTTTCTGGAAATAGCCGATCCTAATCGACCGCTCCAACGTGGGATCAATTGATTCGATACGAATACTATTTCCCTGGCGAACAGCATGGAATGGAAAACTCTCGATCTGGACTTCTACTTCGAGGTATCGGCAGATTTTAAGTGCGTCATCTAATAGCGAACGGTATTGCATGCTGTAACCCGCATCATGAGACGGTAGTCCTAACACAGCCATCGTCCCTAGTTTGCGCCTCTGATAGACCGTAAGGAGATAAGAAAATGCCTCTGCCAGCTCTTCGTGGGTAATCTCCCGTTCATCGTTTCCGCCCAATGAGAGCCGATCTGGATAGCACATTCCAGCATCGACCTCGCACAATAAGTTGTTGATCACAAGCTCACCACCCAATTCCAGCTGCGTCACAATTTGTTGGAAAAGCGTGCGCAGCGATGAAGCAAGGTCAAACATTGTCGCCGTAGATCTCAGGTAGCGGACATCGATCACGCTGAGACCATAGGGGATGGCATTTTCGATCCAATCGGCGACAACATGCCTGACGGTACGCGCATCGAAGTCAAAAGTGGAGGCGCGCAGTATGCCCTCGCGCTTCAGTCGTGCTATCGCCTTGTGAGGCTCCAGCAAGACTAGGAAGCTACGTGCGGCCGAAAGCGCTCGACCGGTGCGGCCGCGCCCAATGGCTGCTCTCAGAGCATCGATTGCAGCTTGCTGTGCATCAGTGGACCTAGGGATCGCGGTCGCTCTTAGGGCCGCCACCATAGCGACGGGGTCCCGCGCGCTGCTTAATTGGCCTAAAATTAGCTCAAACGTCATCACATTTCCTAAATTTTTTATCACGCCAGCCAGATTAATTACTCCTGTTGAGACCGAATGTAAGTAGCAATATCAGAGCTGTGGAATATAGGTTTGCAACCCCAATGCGATTAGTTTTTTGCGGTCAGCCGCGCTCACCGCTTTCACTGCCCAAATTAGAATGTGCCGCGGTCGTGAGGAGGCGACATATGCAAATCGCGCCGCTTCTGACTGGGGATTATCCACCCACTCCTTCCAATGCGACGCTTCTCCTTGTTTCGTGCTGGATACCAACATCGTCACGTCATGGGTTTCGCCTTTCACCTCATGGATCGTTGCCAGACGACGGTCGTTTTTCTGAGCTGGGCCGTTTAAGGCGTTGGCGAGCACCTTTGTCTCTCCGAGACCCGCTGGTGCCGGGTGTTTCTTTGTGAGCAAGGTAGCGAGGATGCGTTGACCAGTCGCGTCATTACAATCAATTGCTGCAAGGCTAGGCAAAGTCTCCCGCATCTTTTTACACCAAAATTTCCACGTGACATCCTGATTGCCGAGACCACCATTCACTAATTCACATAGACAGTCCGATAAAAACTGGTGCCAGACTTCGGCAGATTCGATATCCGTCGGACGGAAAAACAAGTCCTCTCCCAACGTGTCGCAATTCATGCAATTGTTGGCCAAATAGCGCGCGAACGTCGACAGAGCTGTATGGAGCGCACGTGGCGAGTCGTCTAAAAATACTGCGATTGAGGTGGCCAGCAGTTGCACAGGGCCTTGCTCGGAGTCTGTTGCGCGCAGCTTTGCCAAGGTAGAGTGGCCCCGCGCCACAATTACTGGGCTATTGTGCCCGACCGTTAAAGCATCGAAATGTTCCAGTACTTCGGACGGGCACTGGGTGTATTCGATCAAGTAGCATGTCACCGGTGCATAGTCAGGCTTTCCCAGAGTATTGCCGGCATTTACGAGTTTCCCATGCAGATCCACAATCGACTGTCCACTACGATGATTTTCCTCCATCGGCATTTCAAGGCAGCCTATTCGTGCGATGAAATCTTTTACGGTACCTGGAAAACAGTTTCTGAAGCCATAGATTGCTTGCTCGAGATCGCCCACCAGATGAAACTTCATACCTAAGTCAGCTAAGCATGTAAAGATTGCAATTTGATCGGCCGACAAATCTTGGCACTCGTCAATTATTATTGATGGAAAGCGATCGACAAGCAGCGCGACCCGCGCCCTAAATTTTGGTTCGGCCAATATTTGGATCGCAAATCGCTCCACATCTCTATAGGTAGCAAACCCGGCCGCGTTGAAACGCTGTTTGACTTCGTGTAAATGCGCGATCTGCCATGGCTCCAGAGCTAGATTGTTCAGCTTACGCCGCACTGGATCGGAGGGGTGCCAAAACCAGAAACGCCCTTGGATTGGATCCCAGTCGAAACAGTTGGCAGCAATGTGCAGGTGCTCGATCGCATATTTTGTGCGATAAAAACTGAGGGCTTCCGGTCCGATTACCCGTAGCGCGTAGTCGTCATCCCGCCCAGCATAGCCAGTCAATATGTGTGCTACCGGCGTCACGATGTGCTTGAGGATAAAGCTATCGACCGTCCCGATGAAGTGGGGGTAGGCATTGGTATTACCGCGTCGTACCTTGGCGATACGATCACTGAGCTCCCCAGTGGCGCTGCGCGAAAATGAGAGTATGGCCATCCCTGCTGGGAAGTGTGGCCACCTTCGTATTTCCAGCGCGACCTTGGCCGCGATGACCTCGGTCTTGCCGGCGCCAGGACAGGCGCGCAAAAAGACATTACGTTCCAGCGATGATTCGATGTAGTTCCGCTGGTCGGGAGAAAATGTGATCATCTTAATGCGTCTTGCAGGCCCAATGCACCGCGTCTTGGATATATTGCGGCACAGCTGGCGTAGTCTTACCCATTGCAAGTTCATCCGCCAGCAACTGAGCGAACAAGCCCTTGCCTATATCGCCACTGTCAATCAGCTCTAGCAGCTCAAAAGCAGCGTTTGCTTTATCTCCGGGCGCAGTAGCTGTCCAGTCCACCTTATCGTCCGAAAGCGTCGCGAGCTTTATTTTGTTCGCACCATCAGTGGGCCAGACCGTGTACAGGACCTTCGCCAAAATTGGGATGTTGTTACCTTCCATTGCGAGGTCGTATTCAAAGGTCTTGTAAAGGCCGACCATCAAGCGTGCGTCGGCTGACTTTGCGATATCTGCCACCAATTTCAGGGCATGGTTTTTCCCTGGATGGAGATTGCCTGCACAAGGTTTAATGTCGCGCACCACATCGACGCCACCAACTTTCACGGTTTCTGTTTTGGCAGGATCCAGATCGGTCAGCCCCGCGCAACGGATTGGGATGTTTGCTGCTTTGGGATGCAAAGGATTGAGATTGCAGTAAAACTGCATGAAATGCTTAAAGTAAATTCCGTTAAGATTGATAACGCTAATGCCTAGATCTTCCAGCGTTTGCTTACCCGGATTCTGATCTTTTAGGATCACCTTCGCCAATTCCGGGACAACGATTGCCTCCGCAATTCCTTCTACAAAAATCAATCCGCGCGCAAACAAGAGGTTCGACTTCGTGACGTCCAGCCAGCGGTTGATAAATTTACGGCTATCGTCTGCCAGTCCGCAGGCCGAAAGTTGAGTGGCGACAGGATAGGGGGCGCAGGCGATGTGTACGATGGCATCAACCGGCACTGCGGACGCTAGAACGGTTGAATGGGTTGTGACAATAACTTGCACGCTTTGCTTTCCCGCCACTTCGGATAGGTAACGTAATAAGCGGGTTTGCAGTTGTGGATGCAGGTGCGCCTCAGGTTCCTCGATCAACAACAGGTGAAAGTAGCCGGTATCCTGATCTCGTACTGCAGATGCTAACGTCAGTTCTGCAAGAATGGACGCAATGTAGATGAGGTTGTTAAACCCCAGACTGTTCTCGCTCAGACTGCGGAACTGACTGGCATCTACTTCTGACAAGTTAGGGAAATACAGAAGTCGTAACCCTTCGACGATGCGCGAGAAATCACTTTCCGAGAATTGAATGCGGGTACCTTGGGCGAAATACTCGCCGATAGAGTTCTTCAGTGCCTCGCCAATCAAATTATTGGCTCGCTTAATGTCAGAGTCTTCTCCGTCAGCTAGGTCGTTGTTAAAGGTCTCGACTTGGGATACCAAGGGGTGTTTGGTGCCAGCCTCTTCATGGGCAAGCAAGTCTTTCTTGCAAATCGCTTTCAGCAATTTGGCCAACCGAGAGCGGGTTCCGTTGGAGAGCTTGTCTTCCGCATCACGCAAAGGGGGAAGGTATATGCACCTGATCAGGTCTAAGGTGTCGGCTTCGACACTGGATTTGACTTTGCCAGCCCATAGGATTCGTTTGTGCCGGCCACGGAATTCACGGTTTTCAACGTGAAGATTGAGCTGATAGGCGTCGGCCACATTCTGCCAGGCGAGGAAAGCAAGCTGTTCGGGCTTATCCAAATCGGAAAAAATAGCCGAAATGTTGAACTGAGCCGCCCGCGTACTGGCTGCTTCAAACCCGAGGTAGAAATCTTGGCCGGCCACTGAGTACCATCCCGCTTCAGAATCACTAAACAGCTGCCGCAGCGCGCTGATGATGGCTGTCTTTCCGGTGCCATTTTCACCAACCAATACGTTCAGGCCTGGATTAAAACTGACTGTAAACGGCTTTTGAAACGAACGAAATCCATCCACAGTGAGTTCGCTGATATGCATGAAATTCCCTTGGGTACGCTGACCAGTTGGTTTCCTCTAATGTACAGACCTTATCACACAGGCACGTTTAATTTCTACAGATAAGGTTGCAATTTAGGCCGCACATTTGGAATTTATATGAAAGCGCCTGTGTGCGATTGTTCCTCGAATTTTTGTTGTCCGCCGCCGCGCGCCTCATATTATTGATGGTACTCTGCTAAAGCAATTTCTCAGCTTGTGATTGACGCCGCGCGGTTATTGCAGTCTCAAGCGCACGTCGTGTTTTCGGCAGCCGATCAAGCACGTCTAGCTTAGCTTTCAATTCTGGAATACGCTGGTAGATTTGCCAAAGACGAACCGGGTGTTGACCAGTGGATTCAAGTAGTTGCAACGTTACCTCCTGCACCTGCAGTGATAGTGTGGTGTCACGCTCATCCCACCGGAGAGCTGAGCGGTTTGCGCTGCGTGCAGTGTTTGGTGCTGGTTGATTGTTCTTAAGCCATTCTCGGTCGTGGCGATAGAGCCACATATAGACAGCAGGCGTCTGCGCACGTAGTAGCTTTATGCCGAAGCATGGAAACTCCAACTTTGTCGCTCCCCATGCTTCTCTCATCGCCTGTTTCTGTGAAGTGGCGCGTGCATTTATCCAGGCATCGTGCAGCCCGACGATGGTGTTTTTCGTTCTTGTTATCGTAGTGACGGAGAGATGATGTTTTGTCGCGATCTCCAGTATGGCTGTTCCACTTTTGATATCCTTCACCACCGTGTCGAGCAGGATGCTGTGCAATAGCTTTGGGCGCCGCTTGCTCGAAATACCCTTCTGAGCCAACGCTGCCATCGCCGTGGATACATCCATGCCGAGTTCGCGAGCCGCGCCGGAAACGGAGCCCCCTTTCTGGATTAACCCGATCAGTGCAAGTGTGGATGGCACCTGTGCAGATTCTTGTTTTGGCGCTGACTTCACTCCAGCTTGCTCGACCGTGGTGGTGCTGAATGCAGCGTTATAGGCGCTGAAAAATTGATCCCAGCCCCCGAATAGCCAACTGATGAGAAATAGGTGCCGCAGTGGATGAGTGCCGGTTCGCGGTAGGCGAAGGATACGGCCTAGCTGAGTGGGTAAATCAGCCGCATCGGATTTTTGTAGAGCGATTTCGGGAATAACGCTCAGTGGCGCGATGTGGCGCCCAAACTGATGGCAGACTTCGCTTAATCGGAGGGCGCCACTTTTCGTAGTCAGCCCACGGCGCTTCAGGGCTTCATTGTAGGTGGACTGCAATGTAGTGGCCGAAAAGTGAAAATATGCCGGTAGCCTGGCTAAACCGAGCGAGCATGAAGAGATAAGCGACAGGTGCTCATGTATTTGATCGTGGTTGCTGGAGGCCTCCCGGTGCTGCCATGCCGGTTCCAAGATATTGTGGTTCGGAAGATAGAATTGGAAGCGCCCCACCCCGTTTGCCTTAACGGTCGCCTCGTGGAGTACAGTGCTATGGTCAGGACATAGCCATACACCTGGAAATTGATGGCTGAGGTGCCAGTAGGATACTGAGTGCCTGGCCAGATCCTCTCGCATACATTCGGTGCAGGCCTTAAGTGGATGATGTGCGCGAAATCTGCTGGTGAGTATCCCCAACCTGAATTTCAACGACGAGATATCGCCAGCCTCGAATGCTGCCATCATCTCCGCGGCATGCACGGGCTGGCGCATAGGAAGATAGAATGGCAGGACGGTCCGCTGGCGAATGATTTGGGAAGCCGTACCCAAGGTGGAATTGGTGCGACTGGCAAAAGCGTCTAAGCCGCTGGGGAAATCGTGCTGGTATCCAAGTCGTGGTTTCCCGAACAACTGATTTAAAGTAGCCTTTGACGTGGCGTTACAGCTTAGGCGGTGATAGCGGCAAGCTAAGCTGTAGAACGTCTCATCTGGAAGCCATTTTGGCAGATCAAAGGCGGCGAATAAAGGCATCGAGCGCATCATGTTCTCCATCCAGAATGCCCCTAGGCGCGTAGCTTTTGTTGACCCGCGTCTTTAATGTGCCAAGCTTACTTTACCCGACGGAGCGGTTCTGGCGCGTGTGCCGTTGCAGTTGGCGGTGGCCGATGAGTTTGAACCTTTGCTCGGTCAATGTACCAAGCGCCGACGGCGAGCAATACCAAAGCGCAAATCCCCAAGAGCACACGTGTTGACAGATCGACGGGGACTGGCAGACCAGCCGCCACGACGACAAAGACTGCCAGGATCATCAAGGCGAGACCGAATGTCTTACCGGATTCCCGTCGGGCATCTCTTTGACGGGTATCACTTTGCACGCGTTCCATCACCTCATTTAAGGTGTCCTGGGCTTGTTTCGCAACTTCATCAATATTTGTCTTGTCCATAACGGTTATTGTTCACGCTGCGCTGCGTAGGTAATTGTCGATTTCTTTGGAATCAAAGCTCTCATGCTGAGAAAATTTTTCGTACAAGAGCTTTTGAAGCAAAAAGTGGTTTTGAGTCGATACCACCATGTTGTGTTCGGAGGCCCAGTTGTTGATGCCGACGTTAATGGCTTGTAGAAGTCGCCAATTGAGGTTGCTGTGCATTCGCCGGCCAGTCACTATGAATAGAATATCCACGCCAGCCTGATCCGCGCGCTCAAGCAGTTTCATGTCCAGGAAGCTCTTGCCGATTTCGCAGTTCGCGACAGTTCCCCGGCTCGTCCCCAGCGCTTGCGCCAACTCTTCCTGAGTCAAGCCCTTCCGGTTGCGCTCGTCTTTAAGACGGCTGCCGTAGTCACTAGAATTCATAAATTTGTACAAATATTTGACATCATGTGCAATCTTGACACATTTGCTTAAAATCGGCATCATGTTTTTATGAATACCCATTCTTCAGATGTCAGAACTTTGGAACAGGCCCGCCATTGGTTTGAGGCTCGTGGCGTTAGCGTTTCCGATTGGGCCAAGGAGAATGGTTTTCCCAGGGATGTGGTCTATGCAATATTGGCTGGCCGTACACGCGGCCGGCGAGGCCGCGCGCACCAAGTGGCTGTTGCGCTCGGTATCAAACCAGCACCACCCGCCGCTGTTGAGCTTGGCGCTGTAGAGGCTAAAGTTGAAACAGATTCTGAAAATTCTTCCAGGGAGAATGTCATGCCGCCATAAAATTTATGGGGGAGAAAACACAATCGTCCAGAGCCTTGGGGAAGGCATCTGGACGATTTTGGATTGTGCATGGAAAACGGCTCGTTTTCTTACCATCACTTTCCAACGAAATGCTCTCTTTGTCAAGAGGCACGGGTCACTGCTGCCCGGTTTTTGTGTGTGGCCTCTCCAATCCTGCCTAAACGATAGTCGCGCCAGCTCAAGTCTGGCGTGGTTTTTCACATTCCAGAAAAGAGAGGATCAAATGGGGTATCTCACCCGGCCGAGCGCCGCCAGGCTTAAACAAATTCACAACCGGCAAGATAATCCAGGTTGGGGCAAAGATTATGTTCCCGCGATTAAAGCGACAAGGGAGGAGGCGCCGTCGGGCAGCCGGCCGGCTCTGACGTACTCAGGGAAATTACAGCGAGATGTACACACCTTGTCGAAGGTGGAAACGGAGACCCTGCTAATAGGCCTGTATTGCCCGAAAGTGTTCGACCTACATGAAGAGCGAATGTTGGCATATCTGCCTTGTACGCATCCATTAGCAGTGCACCCTCGTACCAGGCATCTTTCGTGGCCGAATTCTCGTGGAACACTTGCTGCTGCCGAAGAGTTATCTGCTTTGAGGTGCCATCCGACGATCAAGGTGGCGGATCCTGAGTTCGACGGAGAGCTGATGGAAATTCCATTTCCCTTGATCGGAGATTTTCTATGGTTTCTCGAGGACAAAGACGGATGCTATTGCGTCAACTGGACGATAAAAGGAAGTCGGGAAGATTTTGCGATCAAATCCCATTTTAGCTCTCCAGTAATCCCGACAACGAAAGCCGCCAGCGCCGCGTGGAAGGCATCAATGCGTCATGGTGTCGAGGAGATCTACTATTCGGATTTTGGAATCAGAACACAAAGGATCACCCGGGATGACTACTCTCGCGACCTAGCTAACAACCTAAGTCAGATTTTTGGGTGGATATACAGGCCGGTTACCTTGCCGATGGCTGCCCAGAAGAAAATTCTTAATTGGCTGCGTCTTGCGCTTTCATCGGGGATCCCACCTTTTCAAATGTGGTCTGAGCTGGCGAGTACGGAGCAGCTGTATCTAGACGATGTTAAGTACGTAATGTATCGCTCGATCTGGGAGCGACAACTGAAGGTTGACCTGTTTCAACCTATTCATATCGACTGGCCCTTGCTGCCGGAGAAAAGGGATGTACTGGATGTGTACGCCGAATGGTTTCGGAGGTAAGTTATGGGCATTCAAGTCGGCACTCAGCTCATAGCACCCAACGGCTATCAGATGTTGGAAAAAGATGTCACTTATTACTTCCTCCGCAGCAATGCGACCTTAGAGCGTGTAGGCCTTGTGCAGTACATTGTGTCTCCGCCGCGCAGAGTGCGAAATGGAAAAATTGTAGCGGACGCTGAGGCTCAATATAGCACTCGGCTGGTTGTCCTTCCTAGATGTCAGTTTGAGCAAGGTCTTCAAACTGGGGAAATTGTATCTTGTGCACGTCAGTCGACATTGCCACCCTGGCTGGCCAGATATGAAGGCATAGACCTCGGCTGGTCGGATGAGAACCGACGGCACGCGCATGTACGGCATGATGATCGGATTGACTCCAGGCTGAAGCATATCCAGTCATTGTTGAATATGCAGACGGAAATCCTCAGTTCTGATAACCCTGAAAAGGCCATCAACAAATACGCGCGCGAGTGCACTCCTGTGCAAAACGAGCGCCGCTTGCGTCTTTGGTTTCTGACATACATTCTCTTTGGGCAGAATCGCTTCGCCTTACATTACGGAATTGCGGCGATAGGCCGCTGGGAGCGACGCAGCGCGGGGGCCATCAAACGCGGTGCGCCATCAACGTATAAAGGCAAGAACCACGGCTATAACGTCGACGAAGTCATGTACAAGAAGATTATCGAAGGGTTTGATCGATTTGCCCGCAGAGGGGTCAAGAGAGGTCTCATTTATGAGAAAGCCTTACAGTATGTTTTCGGATGCCGAATAGTTACTGGTCAACACCGGCGTAAGAGTTATTCTCAGCCGGATGGCACGCCTTACCCATCAGAGAGACAATTTTTTTATTGTGTCGGCAAAGAGTATGGGACCAGCACCGTTGCTGAAATCAAGATTGGCAGAGGTCGTGCCCGCATGGAGCTGGCACCGTCAAAAGGCTCCTTCACGCAAGCGGTAAGCAACCTGATGGAGTGCGTTGAAGCCGATGGCTATTTCTTTGAAGAGCTTCCAAGGGGACTTATCGAAGGAAGTCCTCTTCCTCCTCTATGTGAGGTACGCCTGCGAGATGTCGCGAGCGGCGCAATCGTTGGGCTTGGATTTAGTCTCGGCGCAGAACGGGCTGCGGCATATCGTATGGCTATGTTTTGCGCCGCGATTTGTAAGGTCAAGTACTGCGCGCTGCATGGAGTGACTATCGCACCAGAAGAATGGCCTACTATCGGCCTTCCTTCAAAGTACATCACTGATCGTGGAGTCGGCGCTACCGCCACAGCTTTCGCGCGCGATATCGTTTTTAAGCCAGCAATCAGGGAACTTACACCGTCGTACTCTGGCCAGTCTAAAGCAGTGATTGAGTCTTCTCATCCGAAGACGACAAGCAATTTGGATGCCCCCTCTTACATACAGTCCCAACTCACGCCGGCGCTTATGATCCGTCGAGAAATTTTAGCTACAGTTCGCGACAACGATTGCATACTGGCGCAATCGCGCCTGACACCAGATCTTGTGGATAAAGTACGTACTCCTACGCCGATAGGGTTATGGGAAGCGATGGACAGGTTAGGAAGAAATGATGCTCAGCGAATATCCTTTGAAGATGCAGTGAGGAATTTTTTATCAAAAATTCCAGTAAAAATGAAAGCCGATGGAGTTTTTTTGAAGGGACGCAGATACGACTCAGAGCATTTGCGTGCTACGAAGATACTGGAAAAGGTTGCTCGATCTCAAGGATTGGATATGGACGCTTACTACCTTGAGGGGGCGGCCCGATACATATGGATTCAAGTCGACGGCAAGTTAGTTGAACTACAGCTTCAACTGGCTCTACGCGTTCAAGAAAGCGCAAAAAACGTTTCTCTACAAGAACTACAGCAATGGGAGGCGCACGAACGCCAACAGCGTTCAGTGCATAGAGAGCATGTGCACGCCTCAAATACAGCAATGCGGATGCGCTACGAGGATGAGACAGGGAAGAAATCGGACGGCGCCATTACAAAAAATGGTCGGGCACGTCGCGGAACTGCTCAGGCTAAGCGTGAAGCTACCGAAGCCAGAGCTGAGCATGAAGGAAAGGATGCCCGATGAGTGCGAAGGAAAATCTTTGGGCAAAGAGGTTTGAAGACGTTTTGGCAATTGATGAAATTAAACGGCGCGCAGACCGCCCTGCACGTCCACTTCTTTGCTTGGAAAAGGATACTATTGAACACGCCTGTTTTCGCATTGAAAGTGAGCTTCGCGAGGTTTTTGTCACCACGTCACGGGCTGCAGAAATTCTTCAGAAATTCATTGAGCACGCGTATAGCCATTCGCTGTCGCGCTACTCGGATGTGCCGAAGTTTTTGGGCCAATGTTATGACGGCCTGGCTGATATAGAACCATACTTTCCACATATACTTACAGGCCCAGCAGGGACTGGCAAGACGCAACTAGGGCAGGCACTGATCCGGATTCTGCCGCTAGCGTCAACCATCCAACCTGACACTTACCATCCAGCGATTCCATTGATCGCAGTCAGGCATGTAGCCATAAAAACGACAAAGAGCTTACCTGGAGTATTGCAAACGCTAGTTCGATCAGCGCATACATCAGGGGTAAGTGGATCTCGTTCGGCTGCATCGATCGATGCGTGTGCACGCTGGCAATATATCTGCGGCACTTCATTGTTGATTGCTGACGAGCTCCAGTTCATTTCGCAAAGCAGTAATGCATCTACCCGCATCGCGCAGGTGTTGCTTGGGTTGTCCTACCTTCTTGTGCCCACGGTCTTCATTGGAAATTACAGTCTGATACATAGGCTACGCAAGCGACCGCAAGAAGAACGTCAGAGGCTTCTGGGAATGCCGCTTATTCTGCTACTGCCAGATTTACCGTCGAGCGCAGATTGGGCCTCCGTCGTGAAGGAGTATCAATGTGCTGTGCCAGGCGTCTATCAATTTGACTTTGTAGAAAAGAGGCATGAACTATGGTCTTTGTGCGCTGGGCTGAAGCGAGAACTTATAAAGTTGCTGATTGTCACTTATCGACGATGTCGTCGGAGCGGCAAGACAGTTGTTTGCTGGGCGGATATTGAATCCTCATACCGATCGCCTGATTTTTTCGATCAACGGACAGACGTCGAAGAACTCATTGCGCAGTCAATTGATGGGGCAAAAGGCCGGGAGGATTTGCGCTGCCCCATACCAACAAATCTCTCCTTGGAAAATGAATACTTGCAGGCATTAAAAGACATCAGGTCTCAAAATTTGACCGAAGCGGTGATGAGAGATGCTATGACGAAAGCTGAACGCATGGCTGTCAATCGGGAGCAGGTTGCTCCACCAAGTATGCACCATCCAAAGCGCCAGTCCATATCCAAAGGACGAGGAAAAAAATTATCCGTGAAAGATTTGCAGGAAAACGCTGCACGGCATCGATGCCAGCCCCCAAAATAGAGCCCGTGCAAATTGAGTGCTTCGATGTTGCAGTGTCCTGCAACGTTCAGCTCAACTTGCCCCGTCCGCCCACCAGCTAGAGTTTCTTGCGCAATACTGCTAAAGACTGTCGCAGATGAGCGGATAAACAATATTAATGCGTCGGGCCACCGGCACTTATCGAACATGAGGAGAAGTAAGTGACCTTAGCTGCATCCGAGAGCGAGCACTTCGTGTGCTTTGAATGTTGCGTCTCGCCACTCCTGCAGGAGTTGGTGAAACGTGAAGGAATAGATGCAAAGTGTAGCCTTTGTAACGCCTCCGAGGTTAAATGCACAGGTACAGGAAGCGATGATTTTTTATTAGCCATAAAGGCATCTATTCGCTATCACTTCTCAGAATGGCAATATCACTCAAAACTTGGCGATGGCACTTTAGAGGGGCTATTTTTCATCGAGCCCAATCTAATACTCAAAATCAATCCATCTCAGTCCGCTGTGGACCGAGAAGACGTCATTCTTTCATTCCTCGAAGATGTAAATCATCGTCAAATGCAAGTAGAGGTCTTCACTGCCTATGGACGTGATATTTATAACTACTCCCCTCACACTGCCATATCTGAGGGTGAAAGCGCCATTCTCAGAAATGCAAGGCAAGCCCTAACCGAAAAGAATTACTTTTTAGTTGAGGACGAATATGAAAACATACTCTCACCGGTCATACGTTCCATTTCAACGACTGTAAAAGCCGGAACACGTTGGTATAGGGCAAGAATGGGAGCAACTGAAGCGGCAGCAAATTTTACCGAGATGGGCCGTCCGCCTACGTATTTTTACGAGGGCCATAAAGACAAATCGATTGGCGCCCCACCTGTGGGCGCATCTGCCGCTGGTCGCGTGAACCGACCCGGCGTTTCTTATCTCTATCTAGCGTCTACTCTCGACACGGCTGCGGCTGAAATTCGTCCACATCCAGGTGAGCTCGTTTCTTTGGGGTGCTTCGACGTCACGAAAGACTTGAACATAGTCGACTTAACGACGAATCACCTCACAAAATTGTGGCGAACCGATGAAGAGTTGGAAATGCTTGAACTTGTCGTTGCGATGGAGAAGATATTTTCTACAGCCGCCCCGCCCAGCAATCGAAGTACTTACACGGTCACACAGTTCTTAGGTGAGCTGGTCAGGAGGCTTGGCTTTGATGGCGTCAAGTTCCGAAGCACAGTTGAGACGGGAGAGAATCTCGTTCTCTTTGACCCTGCTCATGCAAGTTGGGTGAACGAGTCGAGTAAAGTCGTTAGGGTTAGAAGTGTTAAGTACGTCATCGACCCCGTTCAGTTGTTCGATGAGGCCAAAGAGTACGACATTGACCACAAGCGTAATGCTAAACGTGGTTACTAAAAAGCAGAAGCCCCATAATTAAGTGACCGCTTCGGGTCGGGAACTGCCTGTGATCTGATACGTTCTGTTAGGTCACATCTGAGCCAGTGCATGTTAAGCTAAAAAATTCATACGATGACCATTACTGATACCCAAGTTCTATCCTATTACTACAAGGGGGCAGCGCCACTGCCTAGCTCTCCAATATTGATTTCATCCGTTACCGCAGCGGAGTTTCTACTTATTCAATCGGCAATCCCGAGTCGGGCTAACTATTATCCAATTCTCCCAGCTCGCCTGAGGCATCGTACAGGGAGTGTCCTCCTCGGAGAATCGGCCGCCCCACGAATATTGTTTGACTCTAAGAGGCATGCAGCCCATGGAAAGCATCGTACAGACCAACTAGTTCTTAACTTCAATGGAAGAATGCCATCGTTTATCGAGTTTGGAAGTGTCGCGATCAGTCAGATCATTAACGACGGCTATGAAGATATTTATGCTGCAAGCATCTCGCACCTCGATAAAACTCATCAAAAGAAGCTTCGAGATAAGTTGCAGTTTCTTATCCGCACCAACGTTCAATGTCTAGCGGTTACGCCGACGATAGCTGATGTTGGCATGAACATTCTCGGCCATTTCCTTGATAAGTATGAGGCCAAACAAAATCCCAGGAACACGATTAACGATATCCTTATACTGTCCACAGCAGTTGAACATTCCCTGCCACTATTGACAGAGGATGGCCTACTCAAACGCTTTACCGCAGAACTTCTTGGAGCCTCGTATTTCGAACACGCCCCTGATAGACTGCTTATTGACTTCACGCCCCCGGAAGTTTCGGATCGTCGAAAACCATTTGAATCGAAGGGGTACATCAACCGAGGGTGGCAGGTCATGGAGCGACGTGGTGTTCGCTAACATAAAGGCCAACCTTTCGGTTTGCGGCTGCCACCGAGTAGCGCCATTGTCGGCATCTGCTTCCGGGCGAATCCAGCCTGTCGCGGGGCTCGCTGGAATTTCGTACTGACGACCTGCTATGCTGAGCTGAACGGCTGGGTTCGGCCAAAAGCTGACATTCACAATGTGCCGCCGATAATTTTACCGTCCAGCAGAGAGAATCTAATGCAAGAGGCACAAATCGAAGCGATACTCCAAGATTTGCGGGGACTAGAGAACTGTTTTCAAATTCCGCTGGATGGAGCTGCACCTCACTTGAACGGTGAGGGAAAGGCAAAGTTTAAACGTCTCGTCTTAGAGGCTAAAGGTATCGTTGACTCCGCTATAGGTATTAATGACTTCGGGGTACCTTTGCTTAAGATGCAGAACCTACCGAGCTACGGCTTCTTTAGCCCGCCGTCTTTGGACCAATTGCATGAAGCTATTGGTTTAGTGCAGGGCGGGCTTAACCAAATTCGCCGTGTGGCAGTGCGTCCCACAAAGAACATAGGCAGCGGGCAGCCCCCTTCCTACGTTGACGCCCAGCGAATTCTACAACTGCAGAGCATTCGAACCGGTGATTGGGACCTGAAACGACTTGTCCGGCTCCTTCAGGAAATCAATATCGCGCATGTTAACGAGATGCACATGGCGACGGCAATGTTGGTACGTGCGGTTACTGACCATGTTGCTCCCATCTTAAAGTCCAAGAATTTTTCTGAAGTTGCCAACAATTACACTGCGCCTCGCTCTTTTAGCGACCAGATGAAGCAGCTGGACATTTCTATGCGTAAGGTTGCGGACACTCATCTGCATCAGCAAATCAGAAAGTCAGAGGTTTTGCCACTTGCGCCGCAAGTCGATTTTAAAGCGGCGTTAGATGTCTTACTTTCGGAACTTGTAAGGGTACTTCAATAATGGCATCCAAGCGCTAGTCGCAAACTTTGATCGTGTTAGCCAAGGAAAGACATTCGATGCCCGCTTTGGGGCGGCAACGGCCGAGCCGGCATATGCCAGTTTACGGTCGAGTACGACCGACAGGAACCGGCCAATACCGGACGTTCATAGTGTATAGTTTACAGCAGACATTCGCGGCATAGAATCTATCCTTTAATTTGCAAGCTTGCCATTGGACCTATAAAGTAGTTGAACGAAAGGTTGTATAGCTAACTCGGCAATTCTCGGCCGCAAAGCTTCTCAGCTAATCGCCATGCCGAGTTATACGAACCCCGTTCCAAGTTATACAAAAAAAATTTCGACCTACGTTAGTAATAAGGCCATTTAGTATATGAGTTTATTTAATAGTTTCTTTTCGCAAGAGTGGGTGAAAATAACTACAGTATTTTTATATGTCGCCTTGATTATTGTGATACCTTTTATATACATAAAACTATCAAAAAATCTTGATGAACAGTCTCGTGAGAAATTTGTTGATAACTGTTGGGAGTTTTATGGTGTCTTGTTCTTCCTTTCAATTGCACCAGTTGGCTATTTGATTCTATATTTCTTAAACTCAGACACCTCATTTATAGATAAAGATCCACTGCCTTGGGTTTGCTTCCTTGGGGGGGCAGGAGCGCTTTTTGACTATATCAGAACACGCAGGCAGTTAAAGCTAGCTATAAAAAAGAATCGCACTGCCAATAGAGTAAGTATAGTTAATAACATTTCACGAATGAGTCGTGTAACAGTTGTTTTAAGCGCTATCCCGCTAACATATGGTGCAATAATGGTTGGCCTGACCAACTCATCATACTTGGCCAAGTTACCCGCGATTATGTGGTTTTTTTCATTTCTGATTAGCGGACTAGCAATTATTTGCGCTGTGTGGGCGAAGGCGATTTTAAGCGTATCGCAAGCTTACGCATCAAATCCTGACCTCGCGGCCAACCCTTATAACAAGGGCATAAATTAGGACGGCCGCAAGCTCTGGTCTATTACTCTTGCTTTAAACCAACATCCGTTTTCCTTTCTCTCTACCATCCGTTGTGAGCCGGGTACGGTCCTCCGGCGCCGGCAGCAGCCGGCCAGAAGCGGACAGTCGGCAATTGACCAATTAAGCTTTACTCAGAAAGTCAGCATGTCTCACCGTGATCCTTTTGATGTTATTTCATCCACCGTTGATCTGGATGATCCGGTAGAGCACGGTGATGCTCAACGCTTTATGGTTAACGCCCTGGCTCGGGTGATCGAATGTCTACCCGTTACCGCGCAGTCTTCTGTTTTGGCTGCTAAACGATATCTTGAGGGCGCGGCAACGGATAGCGAGGCCTTAGCTGTCCGGGTGAGGCTTTGGGAGACCATCCGAGGACGGGATATGTCGGATGACCCTGAGGTGTTGCGTATCAGAACCACGATTTGTGCGCTGCACGGCATGGACGCTGAAGCACCTTACGACAAGTTGGAATACTTTCTGTTTTTTTGGGAGCGCAGCGGCTTAAGCATGGTCGAGCTAGCTGGAGCTATGTTCGACACATACGGCGTTGTTTATCACGACGCTTAATCGGCTGCGGTGGCATATGTCGAATGCGTCAGATCTATGTCTGCTTCGGGGCGGAAGCAGTCCTTCGCTGGCCTAGGGACATGGACGCAGCCCCGTCTGAACGCTGGCGGTGACCAACGAGAACGAGTGGCGGCGTTCTATGCGATTAGGTGGCGGCGGTCAGTGAGAACAGGTGACGGTGACTTACGAGAATAAGTGGCGGCAGTCGTAAAAATATTCACCGATGGAACAGTTCTTGCGGTTGGCCCAATGAGTATCGCGAATGGCCGCTTGTTCTGGGATGTGCACCAAACTGGCTACGAAGACTTCTATTGTTACGATAGTGTGGACTTGGCTGTACTAGGTATGATGGAGTTTGATCCTTCTATGCAGCGAGAATCGGTGGATGGCATCGACACGCGACCAGTGGGAGAAGTCGGCCGGCCGGTGATGCGCCTCAGGAATACATCAATAAGTGATGAGCGTAGTAGGTATTTCCATCCAAAAAATTGACGATAGCACTATTTAAGCCGGTAAAATGTCCGATGCCTTCGTTGGCGCATTTTTTTTGCGCCATTTTTTCAACTAATCAAATTTACTGATAATGAGCTTAAAATCAATCCAGGCTATTCAGGCCTGCATGTCGTTCCTCGGGCTTCGCCTAGATCAACCCTATCATGAAGCTATTTACTGTACTTTTTCGAAGCTAGGCGGCAGTGCGGGACTAATGCAGGTGGTTTTTAATAACGATGTTCATGCCCACCAAGGTCCGTACCTAACATTTGACGATACCATCCGGGGATTTGGCATTCAATATCAAGAATTCAAGCCGGCGTATCAGCAATTCGCCTTTAAAAAAGATGGCGAGCAAGGCGTACTGACGTGCAAAGGTAACGGCTATCAGTTTTCGATGCGTTTCAGCCTAGCCGAAGAATGATTGGAGAACTGACGTAGGTTCGTGGTAAGAGTGTATCGGGACCAATTACGGCAGGTAATCGGATTCATTGCGATATTCAAAAAAAGGGGACACCACTGAAGTGGTTGTCCCTTTTTTTTCTCATTAACTAATCACGTGCGGGTGGCTACAGCGCATCTGGCGTCGCTCGCGAGTCGCAGCCTTTGGGCTTGCATTCATTTAAAGCCATCTGACAAATCATACTTTAAAATTGCAAAGGAACATTATGGCGTCCAAAAAATTGACTGTTTGGGACTATCGGCTGCTGATGCTGAAATCGAACATCCGTATATTGTGGCTAAATATTCGCCACGGCTGGACGACAAAAAACCAGCGCTACGAGGTCTTCCAAGATGGCCAAGCTGCGGCAGCGTCGGCGGGACAGCGCCCGGAAAACCTGCATTAGCATCCTGTATTGAGAAGAGAATTTGATGACGGTGCCGTTTCGGCGCGGGGATATTTCGCAGAGGAAGAGCGCCAAGCATATATGCAGGAAATGGAAATCACCTGAATATTCTCATCACTGCCGCCACCTGTTCTCACTGACTGCCGCCACTCAATCGCATAAAGCGCCGCCAGCCTATGAGGGACGCGAGGCAATCCTCATAGTGAGTGAAGGGTTGGGAAGCACGCTGCATGGCGTGGAAATACGAGACCATGAAAAGATCTCAGACAAAACGACGGAGTCCAACACGTGCACTTGTGGAACGAACATCGGTCAGCACCGCATGCCGTTGACTTGGCTGCCGCCGCGCTGTCGGGCGACACGGAAAGTGAAAACTGTACCGGGCAAGTGAAAAAGTAGGGTCATCAATATCGAAAACTTATGTATATTTCTGCTATGGAAAATACAAGACTCTTCTGCGCGCTCATAACCAAATGACAATAGAACAAAAAATCCAGAATATATTTGGCTGGGAACCGATTGTTCCCCATGATGAGGCCGAACTTCGCCATATACATCACTTGATCGACAAAGTTCCGTTTTATCTAGAAAAACTGGACGAACTGATTGATAAGGTCAATGAGTTCTCCAAGGTCGCACAGCCGCTCACTTTCAATGCTCACATGGTCATCGACAGAATGATCTTGCATGCCTTCTTTTCAGACTTGGAGAATAGAAATTTTAGTGAAGTAGACGACGAGGCCATAGGTAGTTTTGCTTCTCGCGTAAGAGCTAATCTCAAATTGGAAGGAATGATCAATGCGCGCAATTTAGGATGCGAGGTGTGCGGGGAAAACCGATCAACCGACAAGTGTCACATTGTTCCTAACAAGCTGGGTGGTTCAGCTGAACCAAACAATATTCTAGTTCTATGTCCGACACATCACCGTTTGTTCGACCGGTTCATGTTGTCACGGGCTGAGTATGCGGCTATCGACTGGGAGCGGAAATCAATTCCGTCACAGCACTACGCACACAACGTTACATTGATGGCACATACGAAATAT
Organism: Janthinobacterium sp. YR213; assembly: GCF_900099875.1. Taxonomy (NCBI): domain Bacteria; kingdom Pseudomonadati; phylum Pseudomonadota; class Betaproteobacteria; order Burkholderiales; family Oxalobacteraceae; genus Janthinobacterium; species Janthinobacterium sp. YR213. The sequence goes on from NZ_FNDA01000003.1 coordinate 718,111, forward strand.
TGGGAGAAAATCGAAGCTGGCAGTTTTTGTCGGGTTCCTCAGTTTGATCGTGAGGCCATACCTTTCGTAAGGTACGTGATCGTAGAAATTCTGGGTCTATTCAAGAGCAAATCAACATTGAAGCGCGACAGTCTTTACACGGCACTGGACCCAAATCTGCATGGAATAGCGAGGAAGATTGTTGCCCACTTGGTTAAAAATAAAGTACTGCTACAGAAGGACATAAAAGGAAAATCGGGATATTTGTCGCTAATGCAGTACGACGTGAGTAGTTTGGATGAAATAGCATTTCGCACTTGGCAGGCCATCTGCTAGGCAATTAAACCTTACCGATTTTGCCCCTTGTCTTTCCGGTCCGGTGCAGGGGCGGGGGCCTCCTCGATGGCCAAGAGGATCATCTGCACCAAATCCATAGGAAGAATATGAGCGGCTGCAATGGGGCGGAAGCCGTCTCTCAGCATCGCGGCGCTACAAGCATCAACTCTTATGGTGAGTGCCAAAGCAGATTGGCGCCGAATTATGAGAATGGGTGGAGGTGATCCGAGAATGCTCACACGATCGTAAGCATACCGTTGCTCAGGCCGTACAGAATGCAAAACACCACTGTCGCCCACGACTGTACGCGACTGGGAAGCACATCCGATATCTGCGAACGAACTTTTGGCCGGAAAGCGCTACCGCAAACGGTTGGACTGTTTTCTTTCGCGGCGCTGCCGGCGGCTGTCCTCGCGCGATCCTGACTGCCTAAAGATTAGACTTCGCTTTTATTGGAGGCATAGGCACTAGATAGTCAAAGCCTGCTGCTGGATCATCGAAAAAGACTGCTAGGAAGAATGCAATCGCCGCGCTGTTCGGCGGTTTCGGTGTACTTTCCAAAATAACCGAATCGATCGCCCCAAACATTTGCTGATCTCTTTTTTTATGGATGCTCGGGAAGATATCGGCAAGCCAGTCTATTTGAAACGTAGAAATGAGCAGGTCGCTCAAAAAAGAAGTCTTGTTCATCCTGGCTATCGTTTCATCCTGCTGGCCAAGAATGCCAAGACGCTGTCGTAACGCCTGTTTAACGGCGTCGTGGGTGAGCCGCACTTCGCATCTGGCCATGAGTTCGACTGCTTTGTGAAACCGTACGAGCGCATCCGGAAGGTCACTATAGCGATTACCTAAGTGTGTCGAGGCCGAAACTGAGAAGTTCAACTGGCGGTGTGGCATGTGAAAGAAGTCATCTTCTATAGGGCTGATCCAAAGTACTGAATCGTGCTTAACACACCAGTTCATCCCTGGAAACTGGTGTGCTCGGTGCCAGTAGCTGACGCTGTGCTTTACCAAATCGTCCTCGACACAGTGTTCGCATAGATGTGGCGGCCGAGAGCCAGGAACAACCAAAGCCCATCTATTTTGCGTTCTCCGGTCCCATGTGTCTCTGCTCCAGTCAGTGAACGCGAGATATGAAAGGAAGGAGTGCGCGTGGGCGTATTGTTGTGATGAAATACCGCATTGCTGAGCGACAGATGCAATTTTACTCAGCTTGTCTTTTGCTGCTAGGCATTGGTTGCTCAATCGCTGAAGTGCCGCGATTGTCTCGGCGATAGAACTTAGACCGTTGAGGCGTCCGAGTCTAGCAATATGGCCTCGACAATATTCGTCAGGATATGGTCGCGTGATAAGCATGATCTTAGGTAGGGTTGATGTCTCTCATCACGCCTTGTCAATCACGGCTTGAAAGTTTTGCGCACATTTCAGTGACCCAGTTGTGCACCCAAACCCGATCATCTTCGTTGAGTCCATCGAGTAAGGCCGCAATATCATTGGCTTGATCGATGGATCTGGCGGAGCCGGCGCGAACTAGGGCATCCAGAGGGACATCAAACACTTCAGATAGATCCATTAATCGCAGCAGTGGCGGCATCGTGGCGCCGCGCTCGAATCGGGAGATCGTTTCTTGTTCTACACCCAATTTCGCCGCCACTTGCTCTTGGGTCAGCTTGCGTGCTATGCGCTGCTTGGCTAATGCTTGCCCTATTCGTTTGGCAAATTTCTCTTCCTGCCGAGCAGTGACCATCTTCCACACCTCATGACTAATAACCACATGAATAGTGGTGTCGCCATAGAATTCTGGTAACATCGCAATATGTGGCATAACCACAAATTACGTATATTTTAGAAATAATTGGGGATAGTTAATGCGTATTTCGAACGTTGCTTTCAGGCGCTTTACTGTTGCCTTGGTGTTCGCGTTATCTGGATGTGCAACGACACAGATACCGAAGGAGCAATTGCAGAATTTTGCATTGGTCGTACCGCAGGACCTTTATGGAAATGGTGCAGCTGTCACCGAGGTCTATAACGGCTCGCAAAGAACAACACTTCAGATGTCGGTTGAAGGGGGTAATGTGTTACCCGGCGTATCGACGCGCCCAGGCGTTAACGTACTGCCTGGAAGACATAGAGTTCAGGTGACGACATGTCGTAACGGTGGCGGCTCCAACTGCACGCCCTACACCTATGAGTTTGAAGCTTACGCAGGGAAAATCTATGTTCTTAGAGGACCAGATCAGCGCATCAATGTGCTGGATCGATTTAACAAGACGTTACAAGGGTATTTAAATCCTGTTGTTGGTAACATATACATTACTGACCAGGAATTGATCTTTAAGCGTAATCGAGAGCTGGCAGCCGGCGTCAATGCTGCTCTGGCGGCTGCCGAACAACGCAAACTCGACCAGGCGTTCATCCGTAAAATTGGTGCTCGTGTCTGCAAGGAGTACGGTAGCAACGTAATCTACTCAGGTTACGTTGAGGGCATTACGGACGATAAAGTAAAAATCCACATTGCCGATGCCTATTTCAAGGACAGTTCGGGCTTACGTCCCAAAGGCTTTTCGCCATCGACTATTTGGGAATCACCGTTGCAGTGGGACTTGTGCAAATGACGCGCACAAACGTGCATGAAGCGTCGTCAAACCGCCAACGTTCGCTTGACTAAGTAATCACACCCAAACCACCACACTTTACGCTCGCCGGCACTGGTTAGCCCTCCATGGTACTGACTCCCTTCGCTGGAGGCGGCGCGGAATATTTGACGACACTCAGATGCTCTACGAATTGATCCTCGTTCGCAAAATCTTTGTAGGGCGCCTGCGTCAACAGGATCATGATGGCGTCGCTGGCTAACGCCATGAGCAAGCGGATATCACCGTCCTCGAAGTTGACCGCGCCGCGATGGGTGACGTCAGACCGGAGGCCATATAGTCGCTTCATTTCCTTTTCAATCATGAGTTTAACTTGGATATGGCCGCCTACCACATGGGCCATCGTTTCCGCGATCTGGCTCGAGATCGAAGGCCCGATCGGCTCACGCCTCAGATTGAACAGGATCTCTGTCGCGATCGCCGCTTTCAACATTGCGTTGGCGCGCGACATTTCGAGCCTGGCCTGGCCTATCCATTCGATCGCGAGCAGAATCCTCCTCTGCATTTTTGTCGGTGACACTGACGATAGGATGGCCCAAATCTTTCCGTTTTCGTCCAAATTGCTGATGTCCTCGGCATCCAAGCGAATTGTCCCGCCCTTCGACGCTCTTTTAATCACGTGGAACGCCGCGGCTTCCGTGGCCATGTAGCTCTTGACCCGCGCTGGGCCACCGGGCCGCGACGCGCTGACGCGGTGGCTTTGATTTTGCTGCCCGCAAATGAAGGCGATTATGTGGTCGAACCGAAGGAACTGCTCCTCGGCCAGCTCCATGGCAAAGTTGGAGTCTCGGGCGGATGCGACGACTCGGATGAGGTGGTCGCCGGTATCGATAAATAGTCCCTCTTTGACGTGGCTGTCCGCAGACAGCTCCTTCTGGTGGAGGTCGCGCCGGTAAATCCTGAATGGCCCTAGGTCCAGCGGAGTTGGCGTCTCGATAGCCACGCCAGAAATTTCCCGGAAAATGTTGAAATCAACGCGCGGAATCCCAAGCATGGTCTTGAAAAATGCCGATACGTCCTCGTTGGATGGCCCTCGGCCTTCAATCTTGAGCGCTTTCACCTCGCGTAACACCGCGCTTTTAAAGCCCTCCCATCCGAACGATTCGTGGAGATCTTTCTCCGCGTTATGAAGAAGAGTTACCGCATCTTGAAGATCTACTAGGTCGTCGGTCTCGAAGAATATGCCGACAACGTCTGCCTGCAGCTTGTCCTCGGCGGCCACTGCATCGGACGGCAGCTTGGCTAGGTCAAATATTTTGGCGAACGCCTCGAAGCGCGTCATTTTTTTCACAGGGGGAGTCTCCATCTGCGCGTCCGCGCTCAAGAGCGAGAGTGTCGCACGACCCAGCGGCCTTGTCACTTTCACACTCCGACGGACTTTCGCCGTATTTGATCTAGCTCGGCTGGATTATCGCTGTCTCCGACGGACTTTACATCGTATTACGGTCGAAAAAAAAACCTAAGAAATCAAACTCTTAGAAATTCGCTTCCCGACGGACTTTATTGTCTCGACTCATCTCTGGCGGCGTGGCGCCGCCAGAGAGACGGAGCTTACACCGGATGCTCAAGGGCCTGGGCCGGTGCGAGCACGGTACTGCTCTATCCACTTGACGGATTGTGCGATGCCGCCGAAGGGAAAGAAATGCAGGCTGACCTCGCCATGTGCTTCGGTCAGGCCATTGGCCAGGCGATCGACAAACAGATCCGGTCCTGCCGTGCCGAACAGCTTGCCGATGGACACGCCGTACTTGGACCACATCGATGCGCAGGCGCTGACGCCGCACATGGCGGCATAACGGGCCAGCACCGCGATGCTCGCGGGGCCCGGGACGCCCACGCGCACGGGATGGTCAATGCCACGCTCGCGCAGCGCTTTCAGCCACGTCAACACGATGTCGGCATCAAACGCAAACTGCGTGACGATCAAGGGCGCCATGCCGCGCTTGCCGATGCTGTCGCACTTGCGTTCGAGCACCTCCCACTGTTCGGCCGTGCTCATCACCGGATGGCCTTCCGGGTGGCCACCCACGCCGATTACCTGCATGCCCGCGCGCTCGAAAATGCCTGTGTCGATCAGCGCGGCACTGTCGGAAAACGGTCCCATCGCGGTGGATGGATCGCCGGCGATCACGAAGCAGCGCTCGACGCCGGCTTCGGCGACCGCGCGCTGGATGAACGACTCAAACTCGACAAGCGAGGCAATCCGGCGCGCAGACAGGTGCAGCATGGGTTCAAAGCCGAGGCTGCGCACGGTCCGCGCCGCGGCCAGCCGCGCGTCGTTATCCTCGCGTGGCAGGTAGGGAATGGCAATGGTGGACGCGGGCATTATGCGGGGCGCCGCCGCGTTCAATGCCGACATGTCCTTCGCACTGACTTCCAGGGAATAGGCGTGCGTGATGTTGCCAGCGGCCCTGAGCTGAGCGGGATGCATCAAGAGATGACCCATGGCGTCGCCGCGGTCACTGCGCACTGGCGCTGGCAGGCTGGCGCGCCAGTGCGATGAAGGCCCGCACGTAGTCGATGGCCGTGTCCGTCTCGCGTGCCCCCAGGAAAATCTGCTTGGCGATGCCGTGCACACCCAGCCGCACAGGCACCACGTCCATCTTGGCCGCGTATTCCTCCACCAGCCAGCGCGGCAGGGCGGCCACGCCGCGACCGCTGGCCACCATCTGCAGCATGATGTCGGTGGTTTCGATGGCTTTGTGGCGCTTGGGCGTGACACCGGCCGGCAGCAGGAACTGGTTATAGATGTCCAGGCGTTCGATGTCCACGGGGTAGCTGATGAGCACTTCCTGGGTCAGTTGCTGGGGCTGCACATAGGCCGCTGACGCCAGGGCATGGCCCTTGGCCACGACGAGCACCTGCTCGTAGTCGAACACGGGTTCGAATGTCAGCCCCGGCTTGTACAGCGGGTCGGGCGTGACGAGCAAGTCGATCTCGTAGCCGAAGAGCGCGCCGATCCCGCCGAACTGGAACTTCTGCTTGACGTCCACATCCACGTCGGGCCATGCGGCCAGATACGGCGACACCACCTTCAGCAGCCACTGGTAGCACGGGTGGCATTCCATGCCGATGCGCAGCGCACCGCGCTCGCCCTGCGCGAACTGGCCCAGGCGCTCTTCGGCCAGGTCTAGTTGCGGCAGCACCCGGTTCGCCACCGCCAGCAAATACTGGCCGGCCTGCGTCAGGCGCAGGTTGCGCCCTTCGCGCAGCCAGACGTCGGTGCCCAGTTGCTGCTCCAGCTTCTTCATGCTGTGGCTCAGGGCCGACTGGGTCAGGTGCAGCACGCCTGCGGCGGCCGTCAGCGACCCTTGTTTCTCGACCTGCTGGACGATGCTGAGGTGGATGCGTTCAAGCATTGAGATGAGCCATGTTCATGGATGTATGAAATAAGACCATTATACTTCATCGATTCCCGCCGCTATCATCGATTCCCTTGTTGCCTGCACTTTTACGGCCCTGGCGCATCCATCCACATGAAAGCAAACATGACACGTCCACTTCGTTTAGTCGCGGTTTCCGGCGGGCTGCAACGCCCTTCCAAGGCAGCAGCCCTGGCCGAGCACCTGATGGACCTGATCGCCGATGAAGTGCTGTGCGAACAACGCCTGGTCGAACTGGGCCAGCTCGCACCGCAGCTTGCCGGCGCGGTCTGGCGCTCCCACCTGCCCGATACGGTGGAGCGGGAACTTGCAGCGGTCGAGCAAGCCGACATCCTGGTGGTGGCAACACCGGTCTACCGCGGCGCGTACACGGGACTGTTCAAGCACTTCTTCGATTTTATTGACCAGGATGCCTTGATCGACAAGCCGGTCCTGCTGGCGGCCACCGGCGGCAGCGAGCGCCATGCTTTGATGATCGACCACCAGTTGCGGCCGCTGTTCAGCTTTTTCCAGGCACGCACATTACCGCTGGGTGTGTATGCGACCGACATGGATTTCCTCGACTACCGCCTGCAGGACGAAGCCCTGATCCAGCGGGCCACGCTGGCGGTGCAACGGGCATTGCCCTTGCTCGAATTGACGCGCCATGCGAGATCTGCCACTGCTGAAGAGCTGGTCGCAGCCTGATACGCATCACGACGCTCAGCCATCAACACATACATTATTCGCAAAAATCAGGACACCAGATCACCATGAGCAAAGATTTTATATTCAGTATCAAGAGCATTGTTTTCGATGAAAACTATCACCCATCGGACAATACGCGCCTGACGACCAATTTTGCCAATCTGGCCCGGGGAAACAGTCGCCAGGAAAACCTGCGCAATACCCTGAGGATGATAGACAACCGTTTCAACAACCTGGCGCATTGGGATAACCCGAACGGCGACCGCTATTCGGTGGAGCTTGAAATCATCTCGGTGGAGCTGAATATTGATGTCGAAGGCAGTAATATCCCGTTGATCGAGATCTTGAAACCGACCGTTATCGACAAAAAAACCGGTGAACGCATCGATGGGATCGCGGGGAATAATTTCTCTTCCTACGTGCGCGATTACGACTTCAGCGTGCTGCTGCCTGAGCATAACAACAATCAATCCACCTTCACGGCTCCCGACGATTTCGGCGATTTTCATGGCAAGCTGTTCCGGCACTTTGTCAAATCACGTACGTACAAAGAGCGCTTCAGCAAGCCGCCTGTCATCTGCATCAGCGCCTCGAGCAGCAAGGTCTATCACCGGACGGGGAATCAGCATCCCGTATTGGGCGTCGAGTATCAACAAAATGAATTTTCCTCGACGGATCAATATTTTGAAAAAATGGGCATGCAGGTTCGCTACTTCATGCCGCCAGATAGCGCCGCCCCCTTGGCGTTTTATTTCATCGGCGACCTGCTGGGCGACTACACCAATCTTGAGCTGATCGCCACCATCAGCACGATGGAGACGTTCCAGAAGATTTACCGCCCCGAGATTTACAACGCCAATTCGGCGGCAGGCAAGTCGTATCAGCCGAGCCTGAAGAACCAGGACTATTCATTGACGCAGATTGTCTATGACCGGGAAGAGCGCAGCCAGCTGGCAGTCAAGCAGGGCAAATATACGGAAGAGCATTTCATCAAGCCATACAAGCATATTCTTGAACAGTGGACTGCCAGTTACGCTCTCTGACCAACCAACACACGAAATCACCACCATGAAAAAATTATTGCCTACCTCGACCGCCGGCAGCTTGCCGAAACCATCCTGGCTTGCCCAACCTGAAAAACTCTGGTCGCCTTGGAAATTGCAGGACGAGGAATTAATCGAGGGCAAACAGGATGCCTTGCGTTTGTCACTGCAGGAACAGCAGCAGGCAGGGATCGATATCGTCAGCGATGGCGAGCAGACCCGTCAGCATTTTGTCACCACGTTCATCGAGCATCTGAGCGGCGTCGATTTTGACAAACGCGAGACCGTCAGAATCCGCGACCGCTATGATGCGAGTGTGCCGACAGTCGTTGGCGCGGTAAGCCGCCCGAAACCGGTGTTTGTCGACGACGCCAAGTTTTTACGCCAGCAAACCACGCAGCCGATCAAATGGGCCCTGCCAGGTCCGATGACGATGATCGATACGCTGTATGACAGCCACTACAAGAGCCGCGAAAAGCTGGCCTGGGAATTTGCCAAGATCCTCAATCAGGAAGCCCGGGAATTGGAGGCGGCCGGCGTCGACATCATCCAGTTTGACGAACCCGCGTTCAATGTCTTTTTTGATGAGGTGAATGATTGGGGGATTGCCACCCTGGAGCGGGCGATCGAAGGGCTCAAATGCGAAACGGCCGTGCATATTTGCTATGGTTACGGCATCAAGGCCAATACGGACTGGAAAAATACGCTGGGGTCCGAATGGCGTCAATACGAGGAATCTTTCCCCAAGCTGCAGAAATCGAATATCGACATCATCTCGCTGGAATGCCACAACTCGCGTGTTCCCATCGACCTGATTGAACTCATACGCGGTAAAAAAGTGATGGTCGGCGCCATCGACGTGGCAAGCAACACCATTGAAACGCCGGAGGAAGTGGCCAACACCCTGCGCAAGGCGCTGCGCTTTGTCGATGCCGACAAGCTCTACCCGAGCACCAACTGCGGCATGGCGCCCTTGTCTCGTCACGTAGCCAGAGGCAAACTCAATGCGCTCAGTGCTGGCGCAGACATCATCCGCAGAGAACTCTCGGCCTAGCCGCGCCGTGTCAAATTTGATTGTTGATTGACATGGATCAGATCGCGTAACAGGAAGCAGCCCATGCTGCACGCGTAACAGGAAGCAGCCCATGCTGCATGACGCCACAGGCGCCGAGAGGCACCTGTGGCGTTGCTGCCTTAGAACTCTTCCCAGTCGGATGACGCCGTGGCGGCAGGCGCAGCTTTCCTGGCCGTCGGCACGCGCAGGGCGACGGCTTGCTGGCGCGGTACGGTTGTCGCGGCGATTGCCGGCTTGCTTGCCGGTGCGCCGGCTTCCAGCTTGAAGGCGCTCACCACCTGCGCCAACGTAGCCGCCTGCTCCTGCATGGCAGCGGCGGCGGCCGCCGATTCTTCCACCAGGGCCGCGTTTTGCTGGGTGACGTTGTCCATCTCGCTGATGGCCTGGTTGATTTGCTCGATGCCGGCCGTCTGTTCCGCGCTGGCCGAGGTGATTTCTTCCATGATGTCGGTAACGCGGCGCACGCTGTCGACCAGGTCGCTCATGGTGTTGCCGGCCTGATGCACGAGCTCGCTGCCCGCCGCCACGGTCTGGGTCGAGTCGTCGATCAGGGTCTTGATTTCCTTGGCCGCGGCAGCGGAGCGGTGCGCCAGGCTGCGCACTTCCGTGGCCACGACGGCAAAGCCGCGGCCCTGCTCGCCCGCGCGCGCCGCTTCCACGGCCGCGTTCAAGGCCAGAATGTTGGTCTGGAAGGCGATGCCATCGATGACGCCGATGATGTCGGCAATCTTGTTCGACGAAGCGTCGATTTGCCGCATGGTCGCCACCACTTGCGCGATGACGGCGCCGCCGCGCTGCGCCACGCCGGAGGCCGTATCGGCCAGCACATGCGCCTGGCGCGCATTGTCGGCATTCTGCTTGACGGTCGAGGTCAGTTCTTCCATGGAAGAGGCTGTCTCTTCCAGCGAACTGGCTTGCTGCTCCGTGCGCGCAGACAGGTCCAGGCTGCCTGCCGCTACTTCGGACGAGGCCGATGCGATCGTTTCCGTGCCGGCGCGCACCGTGCCCACCGTTTGCGCCAGGTTGTCGTTCATGCGCTTGAGTGCCTGCAACAGTTGTCCCATTTCATCGCGCGAATGCACGGTGATCTGGCTGCGCAAATCGCCTGCGGCCACCGTGTTGGCCACCTGCAGCGCCGTGGTGACGGGGCCGGTGATCGAGCGCGTGATGCCATACGCCAACGCCGCCGCGATGGCCAGTGCCGCCAGCGACATGCCGATCAGCAAGCTGCGCGTATTGGCATAAGTGGTATTGGCGTTGTCGCCCGCCGTGTTGGCCAGGGTATTTTGCAAGCTGATCTGTTCAGCAATCAACTGTTTATAGACGAGCAATACGGGACGCAGCTGGCCGTACAGGTAGGCGCTGCTGTCGTCCGGCGTGCCGCTACGGATCAGTTCAAGCAAGGCTTCCTGCCCCTGCGCGTAGCGGGTGTTGGCCTCGTTCATCTTGGCCAGCAACGCGCGCTCTCGGTCGGAATCGAGCATGTTCGCGAGCTTGCCGAGATTACCGGCCGCCGCCTGGCGCGTAGCCAGGATGGCGTCCGTTTGTTTGCGCTGGTCGGCCGGATCGGCGCTGAGCATCATGTTGCGCAGCGCAATGGCGATATCGTTGATGTTGGCCGACACGCTGTTGGCGAGCTCGATCTTGGGCATGCTGTCATGCACGATATGGCCGGTGCCCTCGTTGATCTTGCCCAGCATGGCAATGCCCAGGCAAGAGATGATAATCAGCATGGCGCCGATGGTGCCAAAGCCTGTGGCGAGGCGTGTGCCGATGGTCAGGTGGGATAAAAACTTCATGGCTGTCTCAATACGGAGGGAATGGTGAAAAGGTCGGCGGCGTGCAGATGGCTGCCGCGCCGCCAAGCGGACGACGATCCTAGACCTTTTTGAATGATATTTCCATAGGGCAATATGCCTAGTTTCTCCCCGGGGCACACGCCAGTTCCGCCTGTCCTGCGGCTTGCCCGCGTTTTCAGCTATATTGGCAGGCACCTGCCGGGCAGCACGCCATGACTGGCGCTGCTGCCAATCCGGCCGTTTTTCTCATTTCCAGCCATAGGTCCGCATGACTTCTTTCCGTCTCCGTTTCTTCCCCTTCCTGTTGGCCTTGCTGCTGGCGTGCTCGCTCGCCCCGCCGCCCGCCTGGTCGCAGCCCGTCGATGACGCCGCCACGGCCGACCAGCGTCTCGATGGCTTGCGCAAGCAGATCACCGGTATCCAGAAGGCGCTCGATGGCGAGGCTGAACTCGATGATGCGACCCTGTCGCAGATGCGGGCTGATGCGCTGGCGGCCAGCGCCGAGGCGGACAAGGTGGCCGATGCGCTCGCGCCGACGCTCTCCAGCGTGCAGGCGCGGCTGGCCGAGCTGGGCAAGCCGGCGGCGGGTACGAAAGATGCGCCCGACGTGGCCGCGCAGCGCAGCCAGCTGGACCGCACCAGCAGCGCGCTCGATGCGCAAGTCAAACTGGCGCGCCTGCTGGCCGTGGAAGCGACGCAGGCCTCGGAACAGGTGTCGACGGTGCGCCGCGCCCAGTTGCAGGCGCGCCTGGGTGAGCGCACGGCTTCGATACTCGCCGGTTCGTTCTGGAAACAGCTGCATGCGGAATTGCCGCAGAACCTGCAGCGCTTGCGCGCGCTGGAGCTGGAATTGGCGAATGCGGCAGGCGCCACGCCGTGGTCGGCCTGGGGCGGCTTGCTGGCCGCCATCGTGGCCGTGATCGGCGCCAGCGTCTGGGCTTCGCGCTACTTGCTGGTGGTGACGTCCACGCGCGTGCCGCACGGCCGCTTGCGCCGTTCCCTGCATGCGCTGGCCGTGCTGGTGCTGGCGCTGGCCACGCCGGGCCTGGTGGCGGAATTGCTGGCCATGGGGCTGCGCTGGGAGGGCGGCCTGTCCGAAAAAACCTCGACTTTCCTCAGCAGCTTGATCGGCATCATCTGCTTTGCCGGTTTTACGGCGGGACTCGGCCACGCGCTGCTGTCGCCGCGCCGCGTGTCGTGGCGTCTGTTGCCCCTGCCCGATGCGCTGGCGCACCGCATGCGCAACTTCCCGTCGATGTTTTCCTTCATCGTCGTGCTCGTGTGGGCGACGGAACGGGTCACCATCGTCATCAATGCGGGCCTGTCGACGGCTGTGGCCGTCAACTGCATCGTCGCCCTGGTGATGAGCACGACCATCGCCTATGGCTTGATGCGCGCGGAGCGCTGCTGGCGCCAGTTGCGCGAGGCCGATCCGGCCACCCTGGTCACGCCCCTGTGGCTGCGCTGCGTCACGGTGCTGTTGTGGCTGGCGCTGGCGTCGAGCGTCATCAGCTTGTTGATCGGCTATGTGGCGTTCGGCAGCTTTGTCGCCAAGCAAATCGCCTGGGTCATCGTGGTGGTGTGCAGCACCTATCTGCTGACGGTGCTGGTGGACGATATCTGCATGCTGCTGGCCTCCACGCCACCGCCGCCGGACGCGGCCCATCCCGTGCTGGCCACGCCCAAGGCGCGCGACCAGGCGGCCGTGCTGCTGTCGGGTATCGGCCGCGCCATCGTCGTGCTGCTGGCCCTGATGCTGCTGCTGGCGCCGTTCGGTGAAGGTCCGGGCGAGCTGTTCCAGCGGGTCGGCAAGCTGCAGGATGGCCTGGCCATCGGCGAGGTGGCGATCCGCCCTGCCGCGCTGATCCAGGCCCTGCTGGTGCTGCTCGTTGGTTTTGTTGCGCTGGGCCTGTTCAAGCGCTGGCTGCAAAACAGTTATTTGCCGACCACTAATCTCGATACGGGCATGCAAGTGTCGTTCATCACCTTGTTCGGCTACATCGGCGGCGTGCTGGCCGTGGCGCTGGCCCTGTCGGCGGCCGGCATCGGCCTGGAACGCATCGCGTGGGTGGCGTCAGCCTTGTCGGTGGGTATCGGTTTTGGCTTGCAGGCGGTGGTGCAGAACTTCGTTTCCGGCTTGATTTTATTGGCCGAACGTCCTGTGAAAGTGGGCGACTGGGTGTCGCTGGGTGGCGTGGAGGGCGACATTCGCCGCATCAATGTGCGCGCCACGGAAATTCAACTGGGCGACCGTTCCACGGTGATCGTGCCGAACTCGGAATTCATTACCAAGACGGTGCGCAACGTGACTCTGGCCAATCCGCTGGGCCTGGTGCAGGTCAAGCTGCCGCTGCCGCTGGGCACGGATGCGCAGGCGGCGCGCGCGCTGATCCTGTCCGTCTTTGTCGACAATCCCGACGTGCTCGACACGCCGGCGCCCAGCGTGCAGCTCGATGGCATCGACAATGGCCTGTTGCTGTTCAACGCCACCGGCTTTGCTTCGTCGCCGCGCCTGACGTCGGGCATCCGCAGCGCGCTGCTGTTCGAACTGCTCAAGCGCCTGGACGAGGCGCATATCGCGATCGCCAAGCCCAGCACGATGGTGCTGAGCACGGTGCCGGCCCAGCCGGAGGCACCGGCCATGTCGGCGGTGGCAGCCGCACCGGCACCGGCTCCCGTGCCGCCGCTGACCTCCTAGCGGATCGTCGACCACAGCAGCGCCGCCAGGTACAGGCCGATGCCGAACGCCGTGTGGGCCATCAGGCTGCGCAGGCGGGCGGCCGTCGGATGCGGCGTCTTGCTGGCGGCCAGGCCGGCGCCCATGCCCGGCTGCAAGATGCAAAATGGCGCGGCCACGCTCAGCACACCCGCCAGCAGGGCCGGCGCGAACGTCGGCCCTTGCACCCATTCCTCTCCCACCAGCGCCAGCAGCACGGCCGCAAACAGCACGCCGATCACATAATGAAACGTCCAGCCCAGGATGGCTTCATCGCGCACGGGCGCGGCCTGGGCGATGTTGGTGTGGGTGAAGGTGCCGCGCGGCAGATGGCCCAGCCAGCGCCCCACCATCGCAAAGTTCAGCGAAGGAATGCACCAGTAGCGTTTTAACGCCACCGCCCACACATCCATCACCGCCGTCGCGCCCACGCCGATGGCCAGCGCATCGAGCCAGAGTATTTGCATTGCCGCTCCTAACATTCAATTAATTGCTTGAATGTTATAAGGGTGCTAGCATCGTGTCAATGAAAAATGCCGATATCGAATTTCTCACCGGTTCCGCCGGGTTTGCCCATATTTTAGGCAGTGCGCCGCGATTGCGCCTGCTCGAGCAGATCGCACATGGCGAATATGCGGTGGAGCAGCTGGTGGAGTTGACGGGCTTGTCCGTGGCGAATACGTCCCAGCATTTGCAGCAGTTGCGGCGCGCCGGTTTCGTGCAGGCGCGGCGCGACGGCAAGCGCGTGCTGTACCGGCTCGGCAGCGGTCCCATCGTGCAACTGCTGGCCGCGCTGGACGTGTATGCGCAGCATCAGCGCAGCGAGTTACAGGCGTTGGGTCGGGGCGACCACGTGGAAGCGATCACGGGCAATGAGTTGCTGGAACGCATGCACGAAGCGAGCATCACCGTGCTCGACGTGCGGCCCGCGCAGGAATTCGCTGCCGGCCACTTGCCCGGTGCGATCAATATTCCTTTTGATGACTTGCAGCGCCGCCTCGGCGAATTGCCCGCGAACGCAGAGATCGCCGCGTATTGCCGCGGCCCGTACTGCGTGCTGTCCGTGCAGGCTGTGGCGGCCCTGCGCCAGCACGGCTTGCATGCGCGCCGTCTCGGCAGCGGCTACGATGACTGGCAGGCGGCTGGCTTGCCGGTGAGCCGGGCGGCGTGATGGCGATCCCCGACAGCAAGCAGGAACTGGTCGAGGCGATTACCACCACGTATGCAAAATTGATGCAGGAGCTGGCGCGCGTGCCGCCCGCGCTGGCGCGGGAGCCCGTGCTGGAAGGACAAGTGGCGGGCACGCGCATGAGCGTGTGCGACCTGCTCGCCTATCTGGTGGGTTGGAACGAGCTGGTCTTGCATTGGCATGCGCAGCTGCGTGACGGCAAACGCATCGAGGATATCGCCTTTCCCGCCGAAGGTTTCACGTGGAACGCTCTGGGAAAATTGGCGCAGCGCTTCTATGCGGACTATGCTGAACTGGGCATGGATGACTTGCAGCAGCGCCTGGAACAGGCGAAGAACCAGCTGCTGGCGCTGATCGAGGCGCACGACGACGCGCAATTGTATGGCCAGCCCTGGTACACGCATTACACGATGGGACGCATGATCCAGTTCAACACGGCCTCGCCGTATGCGAATGCGCGCACGCGCTTGCGGGCCTGGTTGAAGACCTTGTAGCAAGCCGACCGGCAGGCTTGCACGATTGCATCAGTACGCTCAGGAAAATTTCAGGCAGGATAGTGGTTTCAAGCGCAACCGACTGAAGGAGCACCATGCTGACCATCGCCCTCGCCCAGATGAATCCCACCGTGGGCGATTTCGACGCCAATGTCGGCGCCATCATCGCGCGTATGGGCCGCGCCAGCAGCGATGGCGCCGACCTGCTCGTGTGCCCGGAACTGTCGCTGTGTGCGTATTATCCGGGCGACCTGTTCGAGGATGCCGCCTTCCTGCGCGACATGCAGCAGGCGCTCGATACGCTGCTGCAGGCGTCCACGCGCTGGCCGGCGCTGGTCACCGTCATCGGCACGGCGCGGCCCAATCCCGGCATCGGCAAGCCCCTGTACAACGCCTTGTTGGCGCTACGCGACGGGCGCATCGTGGCCGAATACTACAAGCAGCTGCTGCCCACCTACGGCATCTTCGACGAGGGGCGGCATTTCGAGCCGGGCCCGCCCGGCGCCTGCACCCTCGATATCGCCGGCCGCAAGGTCGGCTTCATGATTTGCGAGGATGGCTGGAACGACGATGGCCGCGCCTACGCCGTCAACCCGTTCGAGGCCTTGCACGCGGCGGGGCCCGACCTCGTCGTCAGCATCAACGCCAGCCCGTCCGACATCGGCAAGCGCGCGCAGCGCCACGCCGTGTTTGGCGCCGCCTGCGCGCGCGTCAAGCTGCCCCTGCTGTTCGTCAACCAGGTGGGCGGCCAGGACCAGCTCGTGTTCGACGGTGCCTCGTTCGCCATGTCGCCGAGCGACGGCGTGAAATTCGAGGCGGCCCGCTTCGTCGAGGATTTTCCCTTGCTGCGCTTTGCCGATGGCCGTTTTACGCGACCCGATGGATCGGTGTTTCCCGTGCCGGACCCGGACGGCATCCCCGCCGTGGAATTTGCGCGGCGCCAGATCGTGCTCGGTTTGCGCGACTATGCGCGCCGCTGCCGCTTCACGAAAGTCGTCGTCGGCTGCTCGGGCGGCATCGATTCTGCGCTGACCCTGGCCCTGGCCGTCGAGGCGCTGGGCGGCGACAACGTCGTGGGCATCACCATGCCGTCCGTGTTTTCCAGCGCCGGCTCCGTCACCGATTCCGTCGCCCTGTGCGCCAACCTCGGTATCGTCCTGCACACGCACCCGATACGCGACATCGTGGCGCAATACGAAGCCGGCTATGCCCAAGCCTTCGACCGCAAGCTGCAGGGGCTGCCGCTGGAAAACCTGCAGGCGCGCGTGCGCGGCACGATATTGATGGAATACTCGAACGCCTTCGGCGCCCTGCTGCTCACCACCGGCAACAAGAGCGAAATCTCGGTGGGCTACTGCACCCTGTATGGCGACACGAACGGCGGACTGGGACTGATCGGCGACCTGTATAAAACGGAGGTGTTCGCCCTGTCGCGCCACCTCAACGCCAGCGCCGGGCGCGAACTGATCCCCGTCGCCGTGCTGGAGAAACCCCCGTCGGCGGAACTGGCGCCGGGCCAGCGCGACACCGATAGCTTGCCGCCGTATCCCGTGCTCGATGAAATCTTGAAATGGCATATCGAGGGATGCCGCCTGCCGGCGGCTGAAAGTGCGCAGGCGCTGACCCTGGTCGACCAGCTGCGCGAGACGGACGAGGGCCGCGCGCTGGTGACGCGCATCCTCGGCATGGTCGCCCGCAACGAGTACAAACGGCGCCAGGCGGCTCCCATCATCCGCGTGCGTTCGCGCGCCTTTGGCAGCGGGCGCCAATTGCCGATCGCCGCCCACTACCCCACCGGAGACGACGCATGAGCTCATCCTATCCTGCCGACGCGGCCATCCTGATCGGCCGCTTCCAGCCTTTTCACCATGGCCATGCGGGCTTGTTGCAAAAGGCGCTGGCCACCGCCGCCAGCGTCGTGGTGGTGCTCGGTTCCGCCTTCCATGCGCGCAGCCCGAAGAATCCGTTTACGTGGCAGGAGCGGGCCGCCATGATCGCCGCCACCCTGCCCGAGGCGCAGCGCGCGCGCGTGCATTATGTGGCTGTGCGCGATTATTACGATGATGGCTTGTGGGCCGATGCCGTGCGGCGCGCCGTGGCGGGCGCCGTGCCCGCGGTGCAGCGCGTCACCCTGGTGGCCTGTTTCAAGGACGCCACCAGTTATTACCTGCACCACTTCCCGCACTGGCAGTTGCTCAACCTGGAGATCGATCCCGGTGCGCCCATCGGCGCGACGGCCATCCGCAACGTGCTGTTCGAAGCGGAAGACGTGGATGTGTCGCTGAGCGCCGTGGCGCAGCTGCTGCCGGCCGCCATAGGCCAGTATGTGAAGGCGTGGACCTTGTTGCCATGGTACGCGCCGTTGGTGCAGGAATACCGCGCCATCGAAGCGTATAAAGCGCGCTGGCGCGCGGCGCCGTATCCGCCCATCTTCACGACTGTCGACGCGCTGGTGCAGACGGGTGGCCACGTGCTGCTCGTGCGCCGCGGCGGCTATCCGGGCAAGGGCCTGTGGGCATTGCCCGGTGGCTTCCTGGAGCCGCGCGAACGCCTGCTGCAGGGCGCCCTGCGCGAACTGGCGGAAGAAACCCAGCTGGGCGTGCTGGCGCCCACCCTCGTCGAGGCGCTGGTCGGCGTGGCCGTGTTCGACCATCCGGACCGCAGCCAGCGCGGGCGCACCAT
Organism: Janthinobacterium sp. YR213; assembly: GCF_900099875.1. Taxonomy (NCBI): domain Bacteria; kingdom Pseudomonadati; phylum Pseudomonadota; class Betaproteobacteria; order Burkholderiales; family Oxalobacteraceae; genus Janthinobacterium; species Janthinobacterium sp. YR213. The sequence goes on from NZ_FNDA01000003.1 coordinate 736,151, forward strand.
CACGCATGCGCATTATTTTGACTTGAAGACGCGCCAGCTGCCGGCCGTGAAGGCGGCCGACGATGCGGCGCTGGCGCAGTGGGTGCCGGTGAGCGCCCTGCCGGCCATGGAAGAGCAGTTCTTCGAAGACCATTTTCACATCCTGAACCACTTCCTCAAGCTCACGCACGAGGGGCGCTGAGGGGGCTATCCCCCTCAGCGCGCATCAGGACGTGATGCGTTCCCAGCCATGTTTGACAGCCGCCTTGAAGTTGTCCCACGCTGATTGCGGATACGTGTGCTCCCACGTGGAACGCAGGTCCGCTTCCACGTCGTCCCACGGGCGGCCCCGGTAGCTGTCGCTGCTGGCCATCGAATGGCCATAGCGGTAGGCGGGATCGTAGTCCTCGAAGCGCGCGCCGGTGGCGACATAGGTGGCGCTCCAGTGGCTGCGGTAGTACTGCTCGTCGTCGTAGCTGGTGCCTGGCAGGTTGTCGGCGCTGGGGTAGCGGCGCGCGTTGGCGCCCGCGCCCGATGACGGCGGCGCCATGCCGCCCGCAAATTGCTGCGATGCCGCCGCTTCGTTCAGGTTGCCCTGCTGCGATGGCGCGCTGGATTGCATGCTGGCGCCCTGGCGCATTGCGCTGTCGTCGAGCGGCGCGCCTTGCCAGCCGCCGGCGCGCCAGTGGTCGGCGTGCGCATCGATGTCGAGCGGCGCGTAGCGCTCGACGAGGTCGGTGGCGCGCTGGATATCGGCGTCGCTTGCGCCTTCCAGTGTCAGCACGACATGTCCGCGCCGCACTGCTTCCGCATAGATGTGGCGGTCGGCGTGGCTGCCGAACAGATCCGTAAAGAAATGCTTGATATTGTCGAGCAGGCTGTCGCTGTCGTCGCGGCGGATGTTTTCCGTGGCGGAAAAGTCGTCACTGCCCGCATCGTGCAGGCGGATGCTGGCGCCGGGAAAGCCCGCCGTGATCAGGTCGTGCCGGGCGCGCTCGGCCATGTCGCGGACGGCGAAAACTGCTGCCAATGTATGTGCCATGATGGTCTCCAATCGGTGAACAACGTCCTTCCAGTGTAGGCCGTGAAAACCGAAAGGGGCGCTCGTTTGCCCCTTGGAAACCGTTGTCTTCGTCAAATATTGACGAAGTGAAATCTCAGTCCGGCGTGCCCACAAACGTGCGCAAAAAGTCGATAAAGGCGCGCACCTTTTCCGCGATATGCTGCGTGTTCGGATACACGGCATACACGCCCTGCTCCGGAAAGGCGACGTCGGGCAGCAGGCGGCGCAGGCGTCCCGCGCGCACTTCTCCTTCCACCTGCCATTGCGGCAGCAGGGCCACGCCGCAGCCGCCCAGGGCAAAGCCCAGCAGGGCCGAGGCGGAGTCGGAATGGATGGCGGCGTCGTCCTGCACGGCAAAGGCGGCGGGGCCATCGGGCGTGTGCACGTCCCAGCGCAGGGGCGTGCTGAGGCGGCTGTGCGCCAGCCAGCGCGCGCGCTGCAAGTCGGGCAAGGTGGCAATATCCCTGCCGGGCAGGCTGGCCAGGTAGGCGGGCGAGGCGACGGGCCAGATCGCATACGGCTCGATCAGCGCGGCGCGGTAGCTCGAATCGTTGAGTGAACCCATGCGGATGGCCAGGTCGTAGCCGCCCGAGATCAGGTCTTCATGCGACGACGACGAGGAATGCTGGATCTGCAATTGCGGGTGGGCGGCGGCAAAGGCGATCAGCGCGGGGATCACTGTGCGGCTGCCGTATTCGACGGTGGTGGTCAGGCGCAGGGTGCCGCGCAAGCCCTGGTGGCCCTGGCGCGCCGTTTCGATGGCGCCCTGCGCTTCGCTCAGCACGCGCTGGCAATCTTCGTAAAAGCGCCGTCCCACGTCGGTCAGCGCCAGGCTGCGCGTGCTGCGCGTCAGCAGCGACACGCCCAGCTCCGCTTCCAGCTGTTTCAAGTTAAAACTGACGACGGCCTTGCTCTGGCCCAGCACGGCGGCGGCGGCCGTCAGCGAACCGGCATCGACGATGGCGATGAAAATACCCAGGCGGTCAAGACTGATCATAAATAAGAATGAGTAAACATGCGGCTTCCAGCGGTTTGTCAAAATTTCTTTGACAGTGTAATCGGGGCTGGCCCGTTACGCAAATGGCGCTAGGCGCTTAAGCTGGCCGTTTGCCATTCGGAGCACCATGGACTATCGCAAAAAAGTGGCGGCCATCTATCTGCTGGGGTTTTTCGTCGACCTGATCAACATGTTCATCACCAGCGTCGCCTATCCCGACATCGGCCATGCCCTGCACGCCTCGGTGGCGCAGCTGGCCTGGATCAGCACGGCCTACATCCTCGGCCTGACCATCGTCATCCCGGCCAGCGCCTGGCTGGCTGCCTATTATGGCAGCAAAACCGTGTTCATGGCATCGTTGCTAACTTTTTTATGCGCCAGCATCGGCGCCGGCCTGGCGCCCTCGATCGAGGCGCTGATCGCCTGGCGCTGCGTGCAGGGCCTGGGTGGCGGCTTGCTGATCCCGCTGGGGCAAAGCATGACCTACCAGCTGTATCGGCCTGCCGAGCGTCCCGGCCTGTCCTCCGTCATCATGCTGGTGGGCTTGCTGGCGCCGGCCCTGTCGCCCGCCTTGGGTGGCGTCATCGTCGACAGCCTGTCGTGGCGCTGGATTTTTTACCTGAACGTGCCGTTTGCCGCACTGGCGCTGCTGCTGGCCGCCTGCTGGCTGCGTCCCGACCCGCCGCGCGCGGCCGTTCCGCGTCTCGACGTAGGCGGCCTGCTGGCGGGCAGCACGGCCATTTTGCTGCTGTTGCTGGGCTTGACGATGCTGGGCACGCCGGGCGAGCTGCTGGCCGGCGCCGGCGTGCTGGCGCTGGGCGCCGCCTGCGCATGGGTCTACGTGCGCGGCGCGCTGTGCAAATCGACGCCGCTGCTCAACCTGCGCCTGGCCGCCGAACCGCTGCTGCGCATTGCCATGCTGATGTATTTGCTGGTGCCGGGCGTGTTCATGGGCGTGAGCCTGCTGGCCATGCTGTATCTGCAGGGCGTGCTGGGCATGTCGGCGTCGACGGCGGGCGCACTGATGCTGCCGTGGGCGCTGGCCTCGTTTGCGGCCATCTCGCTCACCGGAAAAAGCTACCGCCGTGTGGGGCCGCAACCCCTGTTCATCTTTGGTGCGCTGCTGCAGGCGGCGGGCATGCTGATGCTGCTGCGGGTGGATGCGGCCGATCAGCTGTTCTGGCTGGCCGGCGCGTATGCCGTGATGGGCTTTGGCGGCGGTTTGTGCAGCAGCACGGCGCAAAGCACGGCGTTCTTGCGCACGCCCGACGCGCAGCTGAGCCAGGCCAGCGCCGTGTGGAATATCAACCGCCAGCTGGGCTTTTGCCTGGGCGTGGCGCTGCTCAGCGTACTTCTGAATGGCTTGCTGGCGGCGCAGGGCATCGCCACCCTGGACGACCCTGCCCTGCATGCGCGCGCGGCGCGGGTCTTTCACTGGTGCTTTGCGCTGGCCGCCGCCTCGTGCGTGCTGCCTCTGGCACTGTGCATGCGCATCGATAACCGTGCCGTTCTCGACCTTTTACATCACCATGGAGCAAGCAAAAAATGAAGACAACGAATCCCTGTTTTGACAATGTGTTATCCACGCATGTGCTGATCCGCGAATGGCTTTCCGGCGAGGCGACGGCGCCGGAACATTGCGCTGATTTGCTGGCGCGTTTTTCACCCGATTTCACGATGGTGTCGCCCGGTGGCAAGCAGCTCGATCATGCCGGCTTGACGGCGTTTTTTCAGGGCGCCGGCGGCAGCCGTCCGGGCCTGCTCATGCGTATTTCCGACCTGGCATTGATCCAGGACAGCGCCGCCGGCGCCACCGTGTCTTACCGCGAGTATCAATCGCTGCCCGGTGGAGAAAATACCGAGCGGCTGTCGACCGTCGTGTATGAGAAGACGCCGGCTGGTAGCCTGCTGTGGCGCCATTTGCACGAGACGTGGGTGGCGCGGGCGGATTGATCTTGCCACGTGGTGGCACGCGCGCTGCCTGAAGGACGATGCGCGTATCATGCGGTTCTTGCACTCGGAGAAAACAAAGATGCGCATAGATACGACATCGGACTCGCCAAGCTGGACCAAGGTCTTTGATATTGGTCATGAACTGCGGCAGCTTGGTCCTTTGATGGAAGAAAAATATCCTGATCTCGACTGGGAATTGTTTGTCTGCCTGCGCTGCGTGCCAAAAGACTTGCAGCGAAAAACATTCTGCCGCTATTACGCCAGCGACAACATGTTCGGCCTCGATATCGCCATGGACGAGGAAGACTTCGTGCCGGTGAAAAAAGACACGCCTGGGCAACGCAAATTGATCGGCACCGCTTTCTTCACTTTTTTTGCCGCCAGCATCCGGAAATACGAGAAAAAACTCCCGGGACTCCAGCCCGTTTCAGCCCAACTGATCGCCGATGTGCGGCAGTGGTGCATCGATAATCAGTGGACGGATTCCGCCGTCTGATCCGCCATGCACACACGGGCACTCAAGTGAGGTCGTGCAAGTCCTTGCGCTGGGCCGGGCCCACCGTAAATTGCGAAAACGCGACCTCGAGGCCGGCGCGTTCCGGCGTGCAGCACATGGGCCCGACAAGGTAGCTGCTGGCCTCGGGAAATGGCGCCAGGCGCAGCAGCGGCCACAGCTTGCCATCGGTCGAATACTGCACCCGGATCACGCCCTTTTCCACCGTCACGCGCAGCCAGAAACCGTCCGGCATGGCGGGAGCGATGCTGACGGCCCAATCCGATGTGTCCACCGTCAGCACGGTGCTCAACAGTAACTGGCCGTCGGAAAACTCGACGCCGCATTTGATCCAGTTTTCCGCATCGATGCGCACCATCATTCCCGCCTGGTCGTACAGCGCTGCGTACTGCGCCGCCACATGCAGCTGCGCCGTGAAATCGCCCTCGATTTGCGTGCCGAAAAAATGGCCGCTGTCGCGGATAAACCCATACGCGGTCTTGCGCCAGAAATCCGTGTTGGCATCCGTCGTCACGCGCAATTGCGCGCCGTCGGCGGACCAGTTTTCCGGTGGATTGAGCCAGCTGCCTTGCGTGAACATTGCGTGCCTTTCCGAGCTAAAAAGATCACATAGTTTGCCCCCATCCCAGCGCCTTGTACAGGGCAATCGCATCGATATAGGACGCCGTTTCCGCCAGCAGCGCTTCGCGCCGGATATCGTACAAGGCGCGCTGGTTTTCCAGCACGGCCTGGTAGCTGCCGGAACCACCCTGATAGCGCGTGCTGGCGATGCCGAGGGCCGCGTTGCCGTGGCGCGCCGATTCCAGCAGGGAAGCCAATCGCGTCTGGTTTTGCGCCAGCTGCGTGACGGCATTTTCCACGTCTTCCTGCGCCAATAACATCGTTTGTTCATAGCGCGCCAGCGCGCTCTGCGCTTCGGCCTGCGTGCCGCGCAAGCGCGCCTTGACGCTGCCGAGGCGGAAGGCCGGATAGCTGATGGAGGGCGCCACCTCGAAGGCGCGCGCGCCGCCGTCGAACACGCCGCTGCCGCGCAGCGCAAAGAAGCCCAAAAAGCCGCCCAGGCTCAGGCGCGGATACAGGTCGGCCGTGGCGGCACCCACGTCTTCGCTGGAAGCGGCCAGCAGGCGCTCGGCGCGCACCACGTCGGGACGCTGCTTGATCAGGCGGTTCACATCGCCGAGCGGCAGCTGGCCCGCCAGCGGCGCTTCCTGGCGCGGCATGGTCGCCAGCGAAATGGCGCCCGGCGCCTGGCCGCTCAGCACATCGAGCCGGTACTGCGCCTGGCGCAAGCCCGCCTGCAAGGGCGGCAGCATCGCCTCGCTGCGGGCCAGGTTGGCCAGCGCGTTGTGGCGCTCTTCCGGCAAGCCGCTGCCGGCACGGATGCGCGCATCGATCAGGGCGACGGTGTCGCGCCAGCTGTGCACCTGCGCCTGCGTCAGCGCCAGGTTTTGCTGGTAGCCCAGCGCCTCGTAGTAATTGCGCGCCACCTCGGCGGCGATCGTCAGCTGCACTTGCCGCAAGTCCGCCTGCACCGCCTCGGCGCGCGCCTGCGCCGAGCGGCTGATATGGGCCAGGCGGCCGAACAGGTCGATCTCCCATTGCGCGTCGAACCCTACGCGCGTGCTGGCGCTGGCGGCGCGGCTATCGGGTGTGTCCTGTCGCACCTGGCGTTGCCAGCCCGCCTGGCTGGTGACGGCAGGCAGCTCATCGAGCCGGCGCTCGTCGAAGACGGCGCGCGCGGCCAGCAGGTTCGCTTGCGCCTGGACGATATCGAGGTTGTGTTCGAGCGCGCTGGCGATCAGCTGCGACAGGCGCGCATCGTCGAAAAACGTCCACCAGGCGGCCTCGCTGACGGCGCTCGCACCGGGGGCGAATTGCGCCTGCTGCGGGCTGGCCAAAGTGATGGCGGGCGTACCCGGCGTGACATAGGCGGGGCTGACGGCGCAGCCGGCCAGCAGGGGGAAAAGGGAGGCAAGATAGCGGTAATTTTTCATGGGGATTCCTTCAGCGCCTGGGACAGGTCGCGCGCGCGCGGTGTGGCATGGTCGGCCGTGTGGCGGCGGGCCAAAAAGGTGTACACGGTGGGCAGCACGAACAGGGTGAAGAAGGTGCCGATCAACATGCCCGAGACGATCACCACGCCCAGCCCGAAGCGGCTGTTGGCGCCGGCGCCGGAAGCGAACAGCAGCGGCACCAGGCCCACCACCATGGCGGCCGTCGTCATCAAAATGGGGCGCAAGCGGATCTGCGCCGCCTTGCGGATGGCCGTGATGCGGTCGAGCTGTTCATGTACCTGCAATTCGTTGGCAAACTCCACCATCAGGATGCCGTGCTTGCTGATCAAGCCGATCAGGGTCACGAGGCCGATTTGCGTGTAGATGTTGACGGTGGCGTAGCCGAGCGCCAGCGGAATCAGGGCGCCGCAGATCGACAGCGGCACGGTGATCAGGATGATCAGCGGGTCCGTCAGGCTTTCGTATTGGGCCGCCAGCACCAGGTAGATGACGACGACGGCCGCGAGGAAGGCCAGCAGCAGGGCATTGCCTTCCGTGGCGAACTGGCGCGCATCGGACTGCCAGTCGTAGCTGAAGCCCGGCGGCAGGGTCTTGGCGACACCATCGAGGAAGGCCACGGCGTCGCCCAGGGTCACGCCCGGCGCCGGCACGCCCTGGAAGGTGGCCGCATTTTGCTGGTTGAACTGGGTCAGCATGTTCGGCTCGATCTGTTCCGTCACGGACACCACGGCGGACAGGGGCAGCAGGCTGCCGTCGTCGGCGCGTACGTACTGCTGCGTCAGGGCTTGCGCCGTCAATCTCTGTTCGCGCGGGCTTTGCGCGATGACGTCGTAGGCGCGGCCATCCATGCCGAAGCGGTTCAAATAATTCTCGCCCACCAGCACGGCCAGCGATTCGCCGATGTCCTGCATGCGGATGCCCAGGCTGTTTGCCTTGGAGCGGTCCACGCGTACTTTCACGACGGGGTTGTTGTAATCGAGGTCGCTGTCGACGACGGCAAACAGGCCGCTGTCGCGTGCGCGCTGCTTGACGTCTTCCATGGTGCGGAACAGGGTGGCGTAATCCTGCGCGCTGCGCAAGACCATCTGCACGGGCAAGCCGCCGCTTGATCCCGGCAAGGGCGCCAGCTGGAAGGCGAAGATGCTGGTGCCTTCCACGTCGCCCACGGCGTGCTGCAATTCCGCCTGGATGACGGCCGCATTGCGCGAACGCTCGGCCCACGGCGTCAGGTTGATGCCGCCGATGCTAGACGCAGGCCCCTCGCCGCCGTTGATGATCCAGCGCGAGTCCGTTTCGGGGATATTCTTGTAGATGTCATCGAGCTTGTAGGAAAAGCGTTCCACGTAATCGAGGTTGGCATGCTGCGGCGCCTTGATCGCCGTCAGCACGCTGGCCTGGTCTTCCGCCGGCGCCAGTTCGCGCTGCGGCAGCAGGTACAAAAACGGCAGACTGACCATCACCAGCGCGGCGAAACCGGCGCTCAGCCAGCGGTGGTGCAGGGAGCGGTCCAGCAGGCGCGCATAGCGCGAGGTCAAGCCTTCGAAGAAATGCTCGGCGGCGCGCGCCATGCGCCCTTCCGTCTGTTTCGGCTGCAGCAGCAGGGAGCTCATTACGGGAGACAAGGTCAGCGCCACCACGCCCGACACCACCACGGCGCCGGCCAGGGTCAGCGCAAATTCCTTGAACAGCGCGCCAGTCAGTCCCCCCATCATGCCGATCGGCGCATACACGGCAGCCAGGGTGATCGTCATGGCGATGACGGGGCCGGCCACTTCGCGCGCGCCCACCAGGGCGGCCGCCACGGGCGTCTTGCCTTCCTCGATATGCCGGTGCACGTTTTCCACCACGACGATGGCGTCATCGACCACCAGGCCCACGGCCAGCACCATCGCCAGCAAGGTGAGCAGATTGATGCTGAAACCGAAGGCCAGCATCAGCGCCGCCGCGCCCAGCATCGACAGCGGGATGGTCACGACGGGAATCAGCACGGAGCGCAGGGAACCCATGCACAGGTAGATGACGATGACGACGATGAGCAGCGCTTCGAGCAGCGTATGCGCCACCTCGTCGATGGACGACTGGATGAAGCGCGCCGTCTCGAATGCCAGCTCGACCTTCACGCCGGGTGGCAGGGTTTTCTGGATTTCAGGCAGCAGCTTCTTGATGCCGTCGACGATCACCAGCGGGTTGCCGCCTGGCGTGGGCGACAGGCCCAGATACACGGCCGGCACGCCGTCCATGATGCCGCTCGTCTCCGTGGCGGCCGCGCCCAGTTCCACCGTGCCCACATCCTTCAGGCGCACCAGGGCAGCACTGTCATCGCCGCCCTTGCGGATGACCATGTCGCGGAACTCCGCCACGCTGGTCAGGTCCGTGTTGACGCTGATGTTCGAGACGACGAATTGTCCTTTCACCTTGCCGGGCGCCGCCTGGTAGTTATTGCGCCGCACGGCGTCGGCCACGTCGGCCGCCGTCAAGCCGCGCGCGGCCAGCTTGGCCGGATCGATCCACAATCGCATGGCCAGCTGCTGGCCGCCATACACGTCGACCTTGGCCACGCCGTCGATGGTGGCGAACATCGGTTGTACCACGCGCGCCAGGTAGTCCGTCAGCGCGGGCGCGGACACGCTCTCGCTGGCAAAGCCGACATAGGCGACGGCCGAGGAATCGCCGGCCGAGCGCTCGATGACGGGGTCAAACGCGCCTTCGGGCAGCTTGTAGCGCACCTGGTTGACCTTGGCCATGACTTCCGTCAGCGCCTGCGTGGAATCGCGGTTCAGCTCCATGCGCACGGTGACCGTGCTGCTGCCCTGCACCGACGACGAGGTCAGGTAATCGATGCCTTCCACCGACGATACGGCTTGCGCAATCGGCTGCGTGACAAAACCCTGCATCAGTTCCGCCGAGGCGCCCGGATACGTGGTTTTCACCGTGATGGTGGACGATTCGAGCATCGGATATTGGCGGATCGGCAGCTGCAGGATGGCGATCACGCCCAGCATCAGGATCAATGTGCTGATCACCAGCGCCAGCACGGGGCGGCGTACGAATAAATCGGTAAATTTCATGGTGATGGCCTTCCCTTACGAGCCGGCCTTGGGCGCGGCGCGCTTGGCCTCGTCCAGGGTATTGGCCACGGCTTGCACTGCCATGCCGTCGGCCAGTTTCAGCTGACCCGAGGCGACCACCCGCTGGCCTTCGCGCAAGCCATCAAGAATGGCGACCCGGCCCCCGGCCCGTTCGCCCAGTTTCACGCCCACGCGCTTGACGGTGAGCGGCTGTTTTCCTTCCTGCTGCGCGACGAACACGGTGTCGCCATACGCGCTGTAGGTCACCGCCGTTTCCGGCACCGTCAGTTGCTGGCCTGCCTCGCGCGCCACGCGCACATTCGCGTACATGCCCGCTTTCAGCGCGCCGCGGGGATTGCTCAATGCCGCCTGTACCTGCACCATGCGCGAGCGGGCGATCAGCGGGTCGATGGCGTTGATCTTCGCCGTGAAGATGTCATCGGGATAGGCGTCCACCAGCACTTGCACGGCCTGGCCTGGCGCCAGCTTTGCGCTGCTCTGTTCATCGAGGGCGAAGTTCACCATCAGCGACTTCGTGTCGATCAGGCTGGCCACCGTGTCGGCCGCGTTCAGGTACTGGCCCGCGTGCACCTTGCGGATGCCCAGCTGCCCGGCGAACGGCGCGCGGATGGTCTTTTGCGCGATCAGCGCTTCCGTCTGGCGCACGTCGCCCAGGGCTGCGTCGCGCGCGGCCAGGGCCGTGTCGAGCTGCTCCTGCGTGGCCGCCTTTTCCTTCACCATCTGCACCGTGCGGGCATGGCTGCTTTCCGCGTTTTTCAGCTGCGCGCGCTGGCGCAGCAGGGCCGCCTGTTCCGGTGCGTCATTCAGCTGCACCAGGATGGCGCCGGCGGGCACGGTCTGGCCCGACTCGAAGCGGATCTGCGTGATGCGCCCGCCCGCCTCAGCCGCCACCTGCACCTGGCGCGCCGCTTCCAGTTCGCCCACGCCGGCGAAGTAGCGTTCCTGCGTGCCCAGCATGACGGGTACCAGCGCCACCTTGGTGGCAGGATAGGCGGCGGCGTCGGCCGCATGCGAGTCGGCACGCGGATACAGCGCGGCACCGGCGACGGCCAGGGTGATGGCCAGCGCGGAGGCGCCGACGATTTTCGTATTCATGATGAAGTCCTTTACTGCAGTCAAAGGGAGAAGAGGCGCAGCGGAGGCTGATCAGGTCCGCTGCGCGTTGAAAAGTACAAACAGGGCGATAGTCCACAGCAGCAGCACCAGATGCGTCGTCTGCAAGCCTTCCTGTGCGATCCAGTAGCCGAACCACAGGCCGCCCAGGTGCATCAGCAGCAAAAATGCGGCCATGGCGCACAAGGCCAGATTTAGCCAGGGCAAGGCAGCGGCCAGGCCGTCGCCGGCAAACAGCGCCACGCCCGTCCAGGCGGCGATGGCGGCCAGCAGTTGCAGCGTCAGCACCACGCCCAGCGACAGCCGATGCAAGCTCAAGGATGTGAGCGCGCGGCGCAGCAGCGGTGTCTGGATGGTCGGGTCCTGGCGCAGCGGGTCCATGCGCATGGTGTTGCCGATGGCCCAGACGGAGCCGTGGAAGGCGTGCAAGTTGTTGATGGCGGCCAGGGTGAGCCAGATGGCCAGGCCGGTAGCGAGGATGGCGTGAAACAGCCAGATGGAGTGCTGCAGCTGCATGGGATTCCAGTCCAAAGAGTGTCTTGCTGGCACGCGGACGTGGAAACTCCTCGACAGCGGGGAGCTACCGGCCTATTATGCAAGCAATTAGTTGGTTAACTGGCCCCATGATAGTTGAGTGAAATGAATTACACAAGTAAACGTTTGGATAATAGCGAAGCGCCGCAAACGACGGAGCGCATCCTGTATTTCATCAAGACCAAGGGACCCGTCTCCACGGCAACCCTGGCCAAGACGCTGGACATGACGGGCGAGGCGGCGCGCCAGCAAGTGCAAAAGCTGGTGGCGGCGGGCCTCATCGAGGGGCGCCAGGAAGCGCAGGCGGGCGCCGGCCGGCCGCGCCAGAACTGGGTCTTGACGGAGGCGGGCAATGCGCGCTTTCCCGACACGCATGCGCAGCTGACGATCAAGCTGATCGGCTCGGTGCGCCAGCTGTTCGGCGAAGCGGGGCTGGATAAACTCATCACCCAGCGCGAGGAGGAAAGCCGCAGCGCGTATGCGTTGGCGTGCTCGGCGCCGGATTTGCCCACGCGCTTGCAGCAGCTGGCGGCCGTGCGCGATGAAGAGGGCTATATGGCGCGCGTGGAAGCGGACGGCGACGACTGGCTGTTGATCGAAGACCACTGCCCCATCTGCGCCGCCGCGCGCACCTGCCAGGGCTTTTGCCGCTCCGAATTGCAGCTGTTCCAGGAAGTGGTGGGGCCAGGCGCCAGCATTGTGCGCGAGCAGCATGTGCTGGCCAATGCCATGCGCTGCGTCTACCGCATTTCTGTCTTGCCCTAAGCCTTGGGAAACAGGGGCCAGGTGCACAGCGCCACCAGCCCCGCCAGCCACCACACGACGGGCCAGCTGCTGGCCGCCAGCAGGTGCGGGATGGCGATCGGCGTAAGGAACAGCCCCACGTAGACCGCCGTGTTTGCCATGCCCAGGGCCGTGCCCGCGTTGGCGCCGCCCGCTTCCGTGGCCAGCTCCGTGTAGGCCACGCCATGCCAGGCGGATACGGCGATGCCGGCAGCCACCACGGCGGCCATCAACAGCCAGCCCGGCGCGTCCAGCCAGGCGATGCATCCAAGCACAATGAACGAGGCCAGCGCCACCAGGGCCGAGCCGCGCAGCCAGGCGGGCCGGTTCGCGTGGCGGTCCGTGTGGCGTCCGCTCCAGATGCGCATCACCATGGCGCCCGCCTGCAGGGCCACCATCACGGCCGTGATGGCCGCCAGGCCCAGGTGGCCATGGTCGTGCAGGAACACGGTGGCGAAGCTGAGCACGGCAAATTGCGGCACGCACAGCAAGCCGATAGCGGCCACCATGCGCCAGACTTTACGATTCCGCAAGGGCGGCGCAGGCTTGACCTCCATCAGGCCCGTGGACGCGTTGTGCGGCCCCGTGGCAGCCTCGGCAGAGAAATCGGGCTCATGCATCCAGCGCCACGTAAAAAACGCCGACAGGGCGCATACGAGGGCCAGGGCGCCAAACACGGGCATGAAGCCATAGCGCGATGCCAGGCTGGGCAGGACGAGGGCGCCGAGGCCGCCGCCCAGGGGCACGGCCGTCTGGCGGATGCTCATGGCGAAACCCCGTTCGCCGGCGCCGAACCAGCGCATCACGGCGCGCCCGCTGGCGCCATTCACGCTGCCGCCCAGCACGCCGACCAGCGCCAGCCCGGCCGCCAGCGCCCATAGCGGCGGCACAGACCCGTCAGCGGGCGTGATCCATAGCAGCAAGGTCAATAGGGCCAGCATGGTGCCCAGCAAGCCCGTCAGCAGCACGGGGCGGTCGCCCCAGCGGTCGGTGGCCATACCCCATGGCAATTCGGTCAGGGCCACGCCCAAGCCCATGGCGCCCAGCGCCACGCCCAGTTCCGTATTGCTCAGGTGATAGCCGCTGCGCAGCCAGATGGCCGTGGTGGGCATGCCGTTGGCGGCGGCGGAAAAGCTGGCATTGGCGGCCACGCCGACGGCCAGCACCTTCCAGCGGTGGGCATTGCCCAGCGCGGGCGCGGTGGCGGGGACAGGAACAGGAACAGGAACGGTTGGGCAGCTGGTGGTCATGGCAGGGACGGGAAAGTGGTTGACCCTGACAGTGTTGCGCAGTACGATCGTTCTGAATATCAGATAATTTACCAGTCACCATCCCATAAAACAGGACAATCTCCGTCACGCCATGAGCTTGCTGAATTTCGACATCGCCTTCTTGCGCAGCTATGTGGCTGGCATCGAGCTGGGCAGCTTTGCCCGCGCGGCGGACAAGGTGGGCCGTTCCACCTCGGCCGTCAGCGCGCAGCTGAAAAAACTCGAGGAGCAGGCGGGCATGCCCCTGTTCCGCAAGGATGGCCGGGGACTGGCGCTGACGCCGGCCGGCGAAGTCTTGCTCGGCTATGCGCGCCGTTTGCTGGAACTGAACGACGAGGCGGCCGTCGCCTTGCGCGGCGCGGAACTGGAAGGCTGGATCCGGCTGGGTCTGCAAGAGGATTTTGGCGAAGCCTTGCTGCCCGACGTGCTGGGGCGCTTTGCCCGCGCGCATCCGAAGGTGCGCATCGAGGCGCACGTGGCGCGCAACACGGCCTTGATGCAAGGCCTGGCCATGGGCCAGCTGGACCTGGCCCTGCTGTGGGGCGGCGCGTGCATCACTGACGTGGCCGAGTATCCGTCGCAGCAGCGCCAGCATATTGCCGAACCGGCCATGCGCTGGATCGCCTCGTCCAGCCTGGCCTGGCGGCCCGAGTCGGGCGAACCGTTGCCGCTCATTGCGTTCGACCGCGACTGCCTGTTCCAGCGCTGCGCTACGCAGGCGCTGGACCATGCCGGCATCGCCTGGCGCACGGCGTTTACCAGCCCCAGCCTGGCCGGTCTGTGGGCGGCGGCAGCAGCCGGGTTGGGCGTGACGGTGCGCACGGGCCTGGGCTTGCCCTCAACCGTGCGCGCGCTCGATCACGTGGCGGCGGGCTTGCCCGCCCTGCCCCCGTTGTCGCTGGAGCTGCTGCGCGCCTCCAGCGTGCCGAGGCCGCCCGTCGAGCGGCTGGCCAGCCTGATCATCGAGTCGCTGCAACAAGATGCGGCTTAAAATTCCTGCACCGTCGGGCGCAGCACGATTTCATTGATGCTCACGTCGTCCGGCTGCCCGATCGCATATGCGACGGCGCGTGCCACGGCGTCGGCGGGGATGGCTTGCTTGTAAAACTCCTTCAAGCCGGCCGCGCTTTCCGCATGACTGCTGCCACCCGTCAGCTCCGTGGCGATGGCGCCCGGCAAGATGGTCGTGGTGCGGATGGTGCCGCCGCTGGCCGCCAGCTCATGGCGCAAGCCCTCCGAAATGGCGCTGACGGCAAACTTGGTGCCGCTGTAGACGGTCCCGCCAGGGCTGAAAACTTTTTGTCCCGCCACCGACGAGATATTGATGAAGTGGCCGCTGTTTTGTGCCTGGAAATGCGGCAGGACGGCAGCGATGCCATTCAACACGCCCTTGATGTTGATATCGATCATGTTGTTCCACTCGTCGACTTGCAAGGCGCTCATCGGCGCGATGGCCATCAACCCCGCATTGTTGATCAGAACATCGACCTTGCCGAACACGGCGAGGGCCGTGTCGATCAGATTCTTGACCTCGGCAGGCACCGTGACGTCGGTATCGGCAATGGCGGCCTGGCCGCCGGCCGCCGTGATTTCCTCGGCGAGGATGGTGAGCAGATCCATGCGCCGCGCACCGAGCACGACGCAGGCGCCCAGTGTGGCCAGATGGCGTGCCGTGGCTTCGCCCAGGCCGCTGCTGGCGCCGGTGATGACGACGACTTTCCCTGCGATATTTAGACTCATGATGGATTCCCTGTGGAGGCAGCAGAGTGCTGCGGATGACATCGATCAATGCTGGCACAGCTTAGCGCATTTGCGCCTTTTGTTGCTATAAAAAAGATAATTATTAAATGATAATTGTTAGGCGCGCGCAATCAGCACCTGCACGGGCGCCATGGGGAAATCGCTGGCGCTGTATTGCTCCACTTCCCGCCAGCCCGTGTCGCGCAGCAATTGCGCCAATTCTCCCTGACGCGTCACCGGGCGGCCTAGCATGCGCATCGGCAAGTAATACGGCAGCACGCGCGCCGCGTCGCCGGCTGCCGGGGCGATTTCCGCCTGCACGCAGATGAAGACACCTCCGGGTTTCAAGGCTGCATGGATCTTGCGCAAGGCCGCCGCCATGTCGGGCACGAAATGCAGCACGGACGAGCACCAGATGAGATCGTAGCCACTGCCGATATCGTCGCTGTCCAGGTCGCCACCCAGCGTCTCCAGCCGGTCCGATAGTTGCGCATGGGCGATGTTGGCGGCCGCCACGGCCACCGTTTCCGGCCAGTCGAAAACGCAGCCGTGCAAGCCCGCATGGGCTTGCGCCAGTGCAATGGCAACCCAGCCCGGGCCGCCACCCACGTCAAGCAGGCGCAAGGGCGTGTTGCCGTTCGCAAACGGGGCGATGCGCTGCATCACGGACAGGGCCGCGCGCATGGTGACGGCGCGTTGTTCCTGGCCAATTTGCTGCTGCGCGGCAGCGGCCCAGTTGACCCCATTCGCCGTGCTGTACGGTGCGGCCTTGCCGCCCTCGCGCACCAGCGTACTGAGCTGCGTGGCGAAATGGCGCAGCGCATGCAGCCGGTACAGCCAGGCGTCGCCGCAAAAGGCCACGGAGTCGCGGCAGAAATACTGCAAGGTGGCGGCCGTGCAGCGGTAGCGCTGTGCCTCGTCGTCGGCCGCATCGCGTTCCAGCACCTGCATGCTCCAGAGCAACTCCAGCAGCAGCGCCGTGTGCGGCGCGTGCAGCGACAGGGCTTCGGCCAGCTGCGCCGGCGTGTGCGGCGTGGCCAGCACCTCGAAAAAGCCCAGTTCCAGGGCGGCGGCCAGCCCGTCCGCCTGCACGGGGGCGACGGCCAGGTCCCAGTAGGGTTGCAAGGCGTGTTGTGAGGTGAACGGCATGGTGCTTCCTTTCGGCGTAGTGGGCACGAGGTGTGCATAACGCTATTTTATGCAACAATGAGAATAATTATCATTTGCATTTGTATGCGACCCGGTGCATTTCGTATGCGCGACGGCGCGCGGGAAAACAGGAGGAGCGATGATGGAACAGGACAGGGAAGCGGCAGGCTGGACGCGGCGCCAGCTCGATCCCGGCATGGGCGAGTGCCGCGCCGACCAGCGCCAGGTCGATCAGGGCTTGCTGCTCGTGCATTCCGATTACCGTCCGCGGCTGGCGCTCGTCGAGCAATCGAAGCATGACGATGCGGGCGGCATGGTGATCACCATCGGCCTGCAAGGCGTGTCCGGCTACACGACGCGCGATGGCGAACAATTGCGTTTCCGGGGGGGCCATACGACGGTGACGGCGTTTCGCCACGTCAGCGGCGAGCGCCGTTTCGAGGCGAATCAACGGGCGGCGCAATTGCGCGTGCTGGTCGCTGAAGACGCGCTGGCGCGCTACTGGCCGGAGGGCCTGGCATCCCTGCTGCCCAACGGAGGCGCGCGCCAGCTGGCGCATGCGGCCACCACGGCTGCCTCCGCCCTGCAGGCGCGGGCGCTGTTGCGCGCGACGGACCCGCTGGCCGTGCATATCGGCGTGCTCAGCGTCCTGGCGGAACAGTTGCGGACACTGCGGCCGGCGTCCGCTCCCGCGCCGCGCTGGCCCGAGGCCGAGATGATCAAGCTGGAGCGTGCCCATGCGTTGATGCAGGAGCAGATGGCGCAAGACCTCACGCTCGATTACCTGTGCGCGCAAGTGGGGCTGAGCCTGTTCAAGCTCAAGCAGGGATGGCGCTACCGCTACAACGACAGTCCGCAGCGCACCCTGCTGGCGCTGCGCATGCAGCGGGCAAAGTTACTGCTGGAAAATGGTTGCCAGGTGGCGCAAGCGGGCTGGCAAACGGGCTATCGTCATCCGTCCAATTTCAGCGCCGCGTTCAGCCGCTATTTCGGCTACGCGCCGAAGACCGTGGGACGCGCTGGCACGTAAAAAGCCGGTGTAGAATCGGCGGGCAGCATACTCATACGACTCACAAGGAGACATGATGGCCCGCAAAATCTTTGTCAATCTGCCCGTCCAGTCGCTGGAACGTTCCGTGACGTTCTTCACGGCGCTGGGCTTCAGTTTCAATGCCCACTTCACCGATGAAACGGCGACGTGCATGATCGTTGCCGACGACATCTTGGTGATGCTGTTGACGCACGACAAATTCCTGCAATTTACGCCCAAGCAGCTGTGCGATACCAAGGTGGCGACGGAAGTGCTCGTGTGCCTGTCGGCCGAGAGCCGCGGCGAAGTCGATGAACTGGTGGCGAAGGCTGTCAAGGCGGGCGGCAGCATCTACAAGGAGCCGATGGATTTCGGCTTCATGTATGGCCACAGTTTCCAGGACCTGGATGGACATCAGTGGGAGTTGATGTACATGGAACCAGGCGCCGTACCTGGCTGATAGGTGGTGGTGTCTGGTGGTGTCGGATTACGCGGCGTGCCGCCGCTAAGCCGACCTACGCGACAGATCGGGTAGGTCGGATTAGCGCGGCAACGCCGCGCGTAATCCGACGTCTCCGGCCAGCTCAGGAAGCCAGCGCCAGCAGATCGACCACGTCCAGTCCGGCCAGGTCTTGCGTCGTGTTGCCCGCAAACGCGGCGCGGCTCGGCTGGCCGTTCTTCAGCCAGGTGCGCGTGACAGCCTTGATCTGCGCCAGGGTGCAATTGAGCACGCCGGTGCGGAATTGCTGGCGCACGGCTTCCGTCGTGCCGCGCTGCTGCATGTTCCACGCCGTCAGCGCTTCCGCGTATGGCGAGTGCGGCTTGTCGAGGCCCTTGATGACGCAGATGATGGCTTCTTCCACTTGTTCCTGCGAGAAATCGCCGTCGAGGATTTGATCCAGGGTCGTGCCGAAGTCGGCGAACGTGCCGGCCAGGCGCGGATCGCGGTAGGAACTCAACGTGAACGTGCCGGCGCCGGCCGCATAGCTGGCGCTGCCGCCATACGCGCCGCCTTTTTCGCGCAGCGCCGTATGCAGCACCTGGTTGGTCATCAGTTCGGCGGCCACGGCCAGGGCGGACGCGTCCGGATTGTGCACGCCAGGCACGGCCCAGGAAACGAAGCAATGGTTGATCTGGCTCGTCGCATGCAGGGCCGTGTTGGCCAGCGGCAAGGCAGTTGGCGTTGCCGTGTCGCTTGGCGTCGTGGCATCGGTGCTGGCTGCCGGCAATTCCAGCAAGCGGGCCAGGGTGATGCCATCTTGCTCCAGGCCTGCGCACAGCACGGTCGGCTGCTGGGCGATGATGTGCGCGTGCAGTGTGTCGAGTTCGCGGGCGATTTCCTGCAAGCCTGCCGACGTCTTGCTCAATTGCTGCAAGCGGCGGTAGAACGGCAGCGCTGCCGGGCCGCCGACGATGTCGTCGAAGCGGCGCGTGGGCGACAGCGGCGCCGCCGCAGCGAGCATGGCGTAGCGGTTGCCCGATTCGGCCAGGCTGGAGAGTTTGTCCTGCACCAGGCTTTCGATCAGGAAGGCCAGGCGTTCTTCTTCATCGAAGCGGGGCTTGGCGATCCAGGCCGACAGCACGGCGGCGATCGCCGCGTGTTCTTCACGCAAGCCGCTGGCCGAGAACGACAATTCCACGCGCATCGCTTGTTGCGGGCGGGGAATGGCTTCCAGGCCGATGTGGAACGAGGGCACCATGCTCTGGCGCCACGCGCTGGCATCGTCGAACGACATGTCGCCCACACCCAGTTCCGGCGCCAGGTCCGTGTACAGGCGCAGCCAGGGCCATGACGCTTCCGGCAGGTTCGACACGTCGTACAGCACGTTGGCATAGCTGATGCCGTTCGAGGCGATACTGAACGCCACGGCGCCATCGACGGCCGGGGGAATCGGCAGGGCCGGGCGCGGCAAGGCGCTGACGTCGCCCGGGCGGATGCGCGGCAAGACTTCGGAATTCGACGGCAATTGCTGATGCGCTTCCAGCGCGGCGGACTCGGCCACGATGTGCTCGCGTTCGGCATCCGTCAGCGTCGCTTGCAGGGCCGCCAGCTTGGCGTCTTCCTGCGCGGCGCGGTCCGTGAAGTAGGCGCTGTCGGGCACCACGTGGGTCGTCAAACGGGTCGGATTGGCGATCAGCTCGCGCACCAGTTGCTTGAAGAATTCCGGGTCTTCGATCTGCTGTTCCAGCGTTTCCAGGATGGCCGCGTTGTCGAACGCATCCATCACGTCGCCGCCATACATGGCCAGCGGCAAGGCGTGCAGCAAGCGGCCCAGGCCGTAAGGCATGCGGCCGCTGCTGATTTCGCGCTGGCTGTACTTGATGTCGCGCAAGGCCGCGTGCAGCACGGCGGCGGGAATACCCTCTTCCGCCGTCTCTTCCAGGGCCGTCCAGATGCGCTGGTGCGCATCGGCGATCTGTTCTTGCGTCAAGCCTTCCATGCCGATGTGGAACACCATCTGGCGGATGCCCGCGTCGCGGCCATTCATATCCGATGGGCGGCCATAGCCGGCCGATTCCATGGCGCGCATGATGGGCGCCGACGATTCGCCCAGCAAGCCGTGCGACAGCAAATGCGCGTGGTAGTAGGCGATGGGGTCGCTCGACTCGCCCATCAGCCAGGCGAATTGCAGGCCGAACTCATCGTCGCGCGCTTCCTGCGACGGAATCTTGACGATGTTTTCCTGCGGCGCGGTCCACGCGGGCGCCAGCTGCGGCAGGCGGCGCGGGCTAAAACCGCTGAGCTTGGATAACACGCGTTCGGCCACCTGCTCTTGCACGGCCGACGCTTCGATATTGCCGGCGGTCATGATCACGGCTTGCGAAGGGTGATAGTGGCTGGCGTGGAATTCTTTCAGCATGTCATGCGTCAGTTCCGGGATCACCAGTGGATCGCCGCCCGACTCCACTTCATACGTCGTGCCCTTGAGCAAGGCGCTGGCGATGCCGCTGTCGAGCGCGCGCATGGGGCTGTTGAAAGCGCCCTTCATTTCATTGAAGACGATGCCCTGGTACACGAGCTTGTCGCCTTCGAACGCATGGCGCCAGCCTTCCTGACGGAAATTCAGGTAATCGAGGTTCGGGAAGAAGGCCGCGTCCAGGTAGACGTCGAGCAAATTGAAGAAATCCTTGCGGTCGGTGCTGGCGAACGGGTACACGGTGCGGTCCGGATAGGTCATCGCGTTCATGAAGGTGGCCGTCGAGCGGCGCAGCATCGAGAAGAAGGGGTCGCGCACCGGGTAGCGCGACGAGCCGCACAAGGCCAGGTGCTCGAGGATGTGGGCGCGCCCGTCGCTCACTTCCGGCACAGTGGGAAAGGCCACCAGGAACACCATCTCAGCCTGCTCGGTATGCATGTGGATATGGCGCATGCCCGTTGCTGGCTCGACATATTGTTCGATGGTTGCCTGCAAGACTGGAATGAAGTTGCTGCTGACTTTTTCAAATGTGCTCATGCGGTATGGGATCTCTGCGGTAGGTGATTCGGAGTGTCGGTGGGGCTGCATCACATATGGGGGCAAACTGGCGCAATGCCAGGGCGGGTCCCAGTTTGATGCCTGTATGAAGCTTTTCCCTATTGTACTAGGAGTATTCGTGCGCCGCCGCCGGGGCCTTGCTGGCGACTGGAAAAGCGACAGTGTTGTAAAATTGATCATTCCAGAGTGGGTGGCGTCTCCGAATGAAAGCTTAGCGTACCATGCGCCTTTTACTGTCCAGACTGACCCGAAGGCGCCTACCTTGTCCCGACTTTCCTTTCGCCAACTGTTATTTGCCGCCTTCATTTTGACGACGGGCATTTTGACGGCCACCTCCGTGCAAGCCTTGCTGACCCTGGAACACCTGGCGCGGCTGGGGCGCGAGACGGCGGCGCAGGCGATTGCCTTGACGGAACAGTCGCAGCGCCTGTCCGAGCGCACGCTGGCCATGGAACGCAGCGCGCGCCAATTCCTCGTGCTCGACGACCCCGTGTTCCGCGAGCGCTACGCGGCGGCCCGCGACGAAGCGACGGCGGCGCTGCAAGTGCTGAACCGGGCCACGCCCGAGTTCGCTCCCCAGCTGGCCGACGAATGGACGGTGCAGGCGCAATCGGCGTGGGAAGTCTTGCAAGCGGGTAAGCGCCGCAAGCGCGATGGCCACGCCGTCGTGTACCGCGCGTTTGCCCGCATGACGCAGATCAATGACAGCCTGGCGCGCGAAAGCAAGACGGAAATCGGCAGCCGCAACGACGCCCTGCTGGCCGAGCTGGAACGCCAGCGCCGCCTGCTGGGCGTGCTGGTGGGCGGCGCCGTGCTGCTGGCGGCCGTGCTGGCCACCTGCTTTGGATTCTTGCTGTCGCGCCCGCTGCGTCGCATCGAGACGGCCATCGAGCGCCTGGGCGACAAGCGCTACGACCAGCCCATCGTCGTCGGCGGACCGGCCGATACGCGCCGCCTGGGCCAGCAGCTCGACTGGCTGCGCCAGCGCCTGGCCGATCTCGATGCCGACAAGGAACGTTTTCTGCGCCACATTTCGCATGAGCTGAAAACCCCGCTAGCAGCCCTGCGCGAAGGCGTGGCCTTGCTGGAAGACGAGGTGGCCGGCAAGCTCAGCGACAGCCAGCGCGAAATCGCCGGCATCCTGCAGCAAAACACGGCCTCGCTGCAAACCCAGATCGAAGACTTGCTGCGCTACAATACCGCCGCTTTTGACGCCCAGCACCTGGCGCACAGCAAGGTCGATCTGCTGGTCTTGCTGCAAGATGTGGTGGCCGGGCAGCGCCTGCAATGGCTGGCGCGCCGTTTGACGGTCGAGGTGCAGGGCGAGTCCCTGATCGTGCAGGCCGACCGCGACAAGCTGGCGACGGCCTTGGCGAACCTGCTGTCGAATGCCGTGCGCTTCAGCCCGGAAGGCGGCACCGTACGGTTTACCCTGTCTTGCGAAGGCGGCCGCGTGCGCATCGACTGCATCGACGAGGGAGCCGGCGTGGCGCCCGAGGATGCCGCGCGGATTTTTGAACCGTTTTACCAGGGAGTGCGCCAGGCGGCCGGCGCGCGCAACGGCAATGGCATCGGCCTGTCCATCGTGCGCGAATATATCGCCGCCCACGATGGCAGCGTCACTCTTTTACCGCGCCCCGCCGGCGCGCATTTTCGGATAGAACTGCCCTTATGATGACGAGAATTTCCCTGGCCGGCATGGCCGCCAGCGCGCTGCTGTTGGGCGCTTGCGCCGCCAAGCCCCCCATCCAGACGCCCGTGCTGGTGCAAACGCCGCCGCGCGTGGTGGTGGTGGCCGATCCCCAGCTGACCGAATTGCTGGCGTATCAAGGCGCCTTGCGCCTGATGACGCCGTCGGAACTGGTGAAAGCGCAGCTGGACCTGGCCAAGGCCGATCACGCGCCGCACAACACGCTACGCCGCGCCATGCTGCAAGCGGCCTTGCGCGGTCCCGGCGACCTGGCCCGCGCGCAAGCCTTGCTGGAACCGCTGGCCACGGCCACGGGCAAGGACGCGCAATTGCTGGCACCGTTGGCGCAATTGCTCGGCAGCCAGTATGCGGAGCTGCGCCGCCAGGAAGAGAGCATCGACAAGCTCAACACGCAGTTGCGCGACGCCCAGCGCCGCATCGACCAGCTCAATGAAAAACTGGAAGCACTGAAAAACATCGAGCGCAGCCTGTCCGTGCGCCCTGCCGCGGGAGCGCCGAAATGAGCGAGCACGCCCACATTCTATTGGTCGACGACGATCCCGACCTGCTGCGCCTGCTGACCATCCGCCTGAAGGCGGGCAACTATCGGGTGACGGCCGTGGGCAGCGCGGAAGCGGCACTGGCGCGCCTGGCCGTGGAATTGCCGGCCCTGGTCATTACCGACGTGCAATTACCGGGCCGCGACGGCCTGGCCTTGTTCGATGAAATCCGCCGCCAGCATTCGGCCCTGCCCGTGATTCTCTTGACGGCGCACGGTACCATCCCCGACGCCGTCGACGCGACGGCGCGCGGCGCGTTTGCGTATCTGACAAAGCCGTTCGACGGCAAGCTGCTGATGGAAAAAGTGGCGTATGCCATCAACTTGTCCACCGTCATGCCGGCCGCAGCGTCCGGTGACGAGAGCTGGCGTGCCGAGCTGATCAGCCGCAGTTCGCAGATGGCCGAACTGCTGACCGAAGCCAAGCTGGTGGCGGGATCGGACGCCAGCATCCTGATCCGCGGACCCTCCGGCACGGGCAAGGAATTGCTGGCGCGCGCGCTGCACAACGCCAGCCGCCGCGCCAAGGCGCCGTTCATTGCCGTCAACTGCGGCGCCATTCCCGAGCAGCTGCTGGAATCGGAACTGTTTGGCCACGTGAAAGGCTCGTTTACGGGTGCCGTCGGCAATCGTGAAGGCTTGTTCCAGGCGGCTGATGGCGGCACCCTGTTTTTAGATGAGATCGGCGACATGCCCTTGCCGCTGCAGGTGAAACTGCTGCGCGTGCTGCAGGAACGGGCCGTGCGCCCCGTGGGCGCCGACCAGACGCGTCCGGTTGACGTGCGGCTCCTGTCCGCCACGCACCGCGACCTGGACGTGGCCATGCAGGAGGGGCAATTCCGCGAAGACTTGTATTACCGCCTGAACGTGGTGACCTTGACCCTGCCGCCGCTGGCCGAGCGCCGCGAAGACATCTCCCTGCTGGCGAACCATTTCCTGCAGAAGCTGGCGGCCAAGTACCAGAAACCCCTGAATGGCTTCGCTCCCGATGCCTTGACTGCCCTGGTGGCCGCGCCATGGCCCGGCAATGTGCGCCAGTTGGTCAATGTCGTCGAGCAAGTGTGCGCGCTGGCCACGGCGCCGCTGGTGCCCTTGTCCCTGGTGCAGCGCGCGCTGCGCGTGCCGTCCTTGGAGGCGCTCAGCTACAACGAAGCCAAGCAGCGCTTCGAGCGCGACTATCTGATCCAATTGCTGCGCCTGACGGATGGCAATGTGGCCGACGCAGCCCGCCTGGCCGACCGCAACCGCACGGAGTTCTATCGTTTATTACAGAAATACGAGCTGACACCGGCCCTGTTCAGGCTTGACGGCGACCCTGTCGCTGAATAGCGACAAAAATAAAGCGTTGAAAATCAGGGGCTTGGCGTAAAACATTGACGGTCTTGCCACAATCTGTCGCTGTCAGGCGACAAAAAGCCCCGTTTTTCCGGCCAGATCCGTCTGAAATGCGCTGGAAAAATCGAGTTCGAGTATAAGTCGTTGATTTTCAAGGAAATTTAAAAGCTGGCACGGTGCTTGCTGTATGGGTAGATGTGACGCTTCAAAGTGTTGCTTTATCCAAGTAAGAAGCTTTTAACTTCATTGAGAGGAACTACCATGCAAACATCGAAACTGTTCAATACCCTGGTTGCCGCTATCGTACTGTCGGGCGCCTCGATCACCGCTTCGCATGCAGCTGACTCCGCCCCAAAAGCACAAGCTCCTGCTGACACCGTAGTGGCCGCCAACGCTGCCGCTGCCGTCCCTGATGAAACCATCACTTCCTCGGCCAAGGCCGCCCTGAGCGCCGATGCGCAAGCCGCTGCCCTGCCAGTCAAGGTAGCAACCCAGCAAGGTGTGGTCGTGCTGTCTGGCGACGTGCCGAGCGCCGAAGCGGGTGACCGCGTCGTGCAGATCGTCGCTTCCGTGAGCGGCGTGAAAGAAATCAAGAACGAGCTGAAAGTCAAAGCCGCCGGCTAATCCCCGCGCGGTAACGCCTCGCGCTGTACTTTACTCCGGGTTGCCCTGTCTGCGGACAGGGCATTTTTTTGCCTGTTTCAGTTGGTCTTGACTGTTTCAACCGCTGCTTGCGGAGGCGGTACTGTCACAGGAGCTGTGGCGATGTCCCGCATCTGGATTGTTGTCGTATTGGGATAATCAAATCCTGCCCCTGTGTTACGGTCGACAATGTAGCCAATACCGCCGCCCAGTAAAATATTGCCCCATACGGCACCATTCGATTTTGATACCAGAGTCGAAGTTCCAGACAGATTGCCCTTCTTGCAGTCGACGATCATGTCGCCAGTGCTCTTATGCACCATAACGCTGCCAGGGCTGACAACGAACCAGTTGCCTGCATCGTTGCTGAGATTGCAGCCAATACCGGACACTTCCTTGCTCTCATGAATGGTCTGGATAGATACAGGCTGAAATTTTTCGCCCGCGACGGATGCGCAGCCAGTCAACGCCAGTGATGCTAAGACAACAGATAACTTATACATATTGATCCTAGATGTAGTTGTAATTTTTAGAACAAACTAGTGTAAATTGGCATTGTTTATTTATCCATGAAAATATTTTAATTATGAAAATATTGTTTCTTTTTAGATGAATCACTGGAAGCGCGAATAATGCGGATAGCAAATCCTCTGTCATTCTCACTGTATGATTTTTAGCGATGAGGAATCGAGTTCAACGGTAGAATAGCCAGTACTGGCGCCGCTCCCGGCGCTGTTTGTCATCCCCGGCACAGCATGCTGTTGCAAGGCTGCGCCGTTACCAGGCTACCGCATGTCTTCTTTTTCCCCCGCTGCCCTGTTGCGCAATCTGAAACCCGATAATTTCACCATCGCCCTGCTCGTCACCGTGGGGCTGGCCACTTTCCTGCCCTGCACGGGCCAGACGGCCGTGGTCTTCGGCAACATCACCACGGTTGCCATCGGCGCCCTGTTCTTCCTGCATGGCGCCAAGCTGTCGCGCGAAGCCGTGGTGGCCGGCGCCATGCACTGGCGCCTGCATTTGCTGGTGCTGGCCAGCACCTTTGTCCTGTTTCCGCTGCTGGGCCTGGCCTTGCGTCCGCTGGCGCTGACGTTCCTGACGCCCGACCTGTACATGGGCATTTTGTTCCTGTGCGCGCTGCCCTCCACCGTGCAATCCTCGATCGCCATGACGGCCATGGCGCGCGGCAACGTGCCGGCCGCCATCTGCAGCGCCTCGGCCTCGAACTTCATCGGCATCTTCCTCGCCCCCATCCTGGTGGGCTTGCTGGTGGCCAAGGGCGCGGAAAGCAAGTCGTCGGTGGACGCCGTGCTGTCCATCGTCATGCAGCTGCTGCTGCCATTCCTGGCCGGCCAGTTCCTGCGCCGCTGGATCGGCCGCTGGGTCGACCGCCATAAAGCCACCCTGAAATATGTCGACCAGGGTTCGATCTTGCTGGTGGTCTACACGGCCTTCAGCGAAGCCGTCAGCGAAGGCCTGTGGCATACGATTTCGGTGGAAACCCTGGTCGCCCTGGGCTTGATCAGCCTGCTGCTGCTGGCGCTGGTGCTGGGTATTTCCACCTTCATCAGCCGCCGCCTGGGTTTCAACAAGGAAGACGAAATCGCCATCGTCTTTTGCGCCTCGAAGAAAAGCCTGGCCAGCGGCGTGCCGATGGCCAAGGTGCTGTTTTCCACCCGTTCGCTGGGCATGGTGATCTTGCCGCTGATGCTGTTCCACCAGATTCAGCTGATGATCTGCGCCGTGATCGCGCAACGCTATGCGCGGCGCGATGAGGGGCAGGAAGTGCCGGCTTCAACGCTGTGATGGCTATCCTGCCCTAGCAGCAGCGCCTGCCGCAGCCCCTCGACTATCGCGGCGTACGCCTGCCGCCGGCTTGCCGCATCGGGCGCGCGCAGCACATACGAGGGGTGATATACGGCGACCACCCAGCGCCCATCGTGCCGGATGGGCGTGCCGATCAGCGGCGTCATGCTTGCCGCGCCGTCCTGCAGGATGGACTTCAATGCCGTGCTGCCCAGTGCCACGATCACTTGCGGTTTCACGCTGGCCAATTCCTGTTCCAGCCAGCCATGGCAGGCGAGGATTTCGCGCTGCGCGGGCGTCTTGTGCAGGCGGCGCTTGCCGCGCGGTTCCCACTTGAAATGCTTGACGGCGTTGGTCAGGTAAATACTGTCGCGCGCCATGCCCGCTTCCCGCAGCGCCTGGTCCAGCAGTGCGCCGGCCGGGCCCACGAAGGGCAGGCCTGCCAGGTCTTCCTGGTCGCCCGGCTGTTCGCCCACCAGCATGATGCGCGCCTGAGAAGGCCCCGTGCCGGGCACGGCTTGCGTGGCGTGCTGCCACAGCGCGCAGCGGCGGCATTGGTCCAGGGTGGTGGGCAGGTCGCGCGCGGGCTGGGCGCGCTCGGCGGAGACCGGGATCATGGTCGCGCCGCTGCGCTGGCCCACGCTGGCCGTCTGGCCCGTGCGCCGTTCGCCGTTGGCGGCGCCGCTGAGCATGGCGGGCACGATGGCGCCTTCGGGCAAGTTCTTCCAGAAGCGCGAGGGGATATGGCTGCGCAGCAGGCCGGCATTGACGCGCGCGGGATTGAAGATGCTGCGGTAGTAGGTCAGCCACAGGGCTTCGCCCGCATCGTCGATATCGGCCGCTCCGCTCAGCAGGGCCGGTCCCGCATGCAAGGTCGTGCCATCCCACAACATGCTGGCGGCGGGCGTGGCGATCATCCAGCTGGCAGATCCCATGCGGCGGGCGAAGTGGCGCGCCACCTGCGGCAGCACGTCGTGCGTGGGCTCGAACCAGGCGACGAAGCGGGGCGCACCCTCGGCTTCGCTGCGTTCGCGGAAACGCACATACGCATGCATGTCGTGCTCTTCGCGGCGTACGGCGTTGGCCATGGCGTGCAGGCGCGCGCCGTCCGCGTCAGCGGGAGAAAGTACATCGTGCTGGCCCAGTTGCCAGCGCCAGAGCACCTGGTACAGGAATGCCCAGCGGTCATGCACGTTGAAACAGGCGGCGCTTTCCAGCAATTCCACCAGGGAACGGGGCAGGCGCAGCAACGGCGCGCTGGTATCCGTCGCATCTGGCGTCGAGGAAAACAGGTCGCCATCACCGGGCTGTGACTGCCAGGCAACGTCGGCAGGCGGCACGCCGCGCGCGATCAGTTCGCGCGCGGCCGCGCGCCACTCGTCGAACGATTGCGCCAGCCGCACCACCGTACTCATGCGGCCTGCAGCTCCGGCCACAAATTCATCTGCTGCGGCGCTTCCGCCAAGGCGCGGCGCAGGTGTTCCGAGGCAGTGGTGTCGCGCGCGGGAAAGTAGTCGGCCGTGATGATGAAGGGGGCGATTTTCTTCATGCTGCAGCGCAGGCGCGACAGGTCGGCGTAGCGCACTTGCCGCAACTGGCGCAGGTCGACGATGCGCTGCGCGTTGCGCAGGCCGATGCCGGGCACGCGGGCGATCATGTGTTGCGCCGCACGGTTCAAGTCCAGCGGAAAATGTTCGCGGTGCGCCAGCGCCCACGCCAGTTTCGGATCGATATCGAGCGCCAGGTTGCCGCCAGTGGCGGGCAGCAGTTCGCTGGCCTGGAAACCATAGCTGCGTAGCAAGAAATCGGCCTGGTACAGCCGGTGTTCGCGCAGCATGGGCGGCGGCGCCAGCGGCACGCTTTTCGGGCTGTCGGGGATGGGGCTGAAGGCCGAGTAATACACGCGCTTGAGTTTGTAGCTGCCATACAGGGTCTCAGCCGTGGAGAGGATTTGCTGGTCGTCGCTGGCGTCGGCGCCGACGATCATCTGCGTGCTTTGCCCGGCCGGTGCGAAACGCGGCGCGCGCGGTTCTTCCGCTTTCTCATCGAGCTTGCGGCGGATGGAACCCATGGCCAGCTTGATCGTATGCACGCTTTTTTCCGGCGCCAGCTTTTGCACGCTATCCTGCGTCGGCAGTTCGATGTTGACGCTGAGCCGGTCCGCATAGCAGCCCGCCTGTGCGATCAGGGCGGGATCGGCGTCGGGGATGGTTTTCAGATGGATATAGCCGCGGAACTGGTGCACCTCGCGCAACTCGCGCGCCACCTGCACCAGCTGCTCCATCGTGTAGTCGGCCGACTGGATGATGCCGGAACTGAGGAACAGGCCGTCGATGTAGTTGCGCAGGTAAAAGTCGCTCGTGAGTTTCACCACCTCGGCCACCGTAAACCGCGCGCGCGGCACGTTCGACGTGCGGCGGTTGACGCAGTACTGGCAATCGTACAGGCAGTAATTGGTCAGCAGGATCTTGAGCAGCGAGACGCAGCGCCCGTCCGGCGTATAGCTGTGGCAAATGCCCATGCCCGAGGTGGCGCCAAAGCCGTCCTTGCCGATGGAATCGCGCCTGGGCGCGCCGCTGCTGGCGCAGGACGCGTCGTACTTGGCCGCGTCGGCCAGGATTTCCAGCTTGTCCGTCAATTCCATGGTGCACCTCGATATACTGTGTTTATATACAGTATATCAGGGATTCCACCTTGCGCAGGATTGATCCATGCGATGGCAGAACGCTATATATAAGTGTATATTACGGTCCTTGTCACCGTTCACTTACAAGGATACGATCATGCGCCTCACCTCCCTCGCCCGCCTGCTTGGCACCGCTCTTCTCGCTACTGCCGCCAGCTCCGCCTTTGCCGGCGAAGTGGTGGTGTCGGCCGCGGCCAGCCTGACGAATGCGTTCAAGGATGCGGCGCAAAGCTACGAGGCGCAGTATCCGGGCAGCAAGGTCTCACTCAACTTCGCCGCCTCGGGCGTGCTGCTGCAGCAGATCGTCAAGGGCGCGCCCGTCGACGTGTTTGCCTCGGCCGACCAGGAAACCATGGATGCGGCGCAAAAGCAGGGCCTCGTCTTGCCGGCCGACCGCATGGACTTCGTCGGCAACAGCCTGGTGCTGATCGTGCCGCACGACAGCAAGCTGGGCATCAAGAGCTTGAGCGATTTGACGCACAAGGGCGTGACCCGTGTGGCCATCGCCAATCCGGCCAGCGTGCCCGTCGGCCGCTATTCGGAAGGTGCGCTGAAAAAGGCGAATCTGTGGGAAGCCGTGCAGCCGAAAGCCATCGGCACGCAGAACGTGCGCCAGTCGCTCGACTATGTGGCGCGCGGCGAAGTCGATGCGGGCTTTGTCTACGCCACCGACGCGGCCATCATGAAGGATAAAGTGAACGTGGTGCTGGACGTGCCGCTCGAGGCGCCCGTGCTGTACCCGATCGCCACCATCAAGGGCAGCAGCAATGGCGCCGAAGCGAAGCGTTTCGTCAGCTTCCTGCAGACGGCGCCGGCGCAAGCCATTCTCGCCAAGTACGGTTTCAAGAAGCCATAATTCAGGTACGCGCCCGCATGGATATCGCCTGGACCGCGCTGGCCCTGTCGCTCAAGGTAGCGGCGTGGGCCACGGCGCTCAATTTGTTGCTCGGCATCGGCACGGGCTATCTGCTGGCGCGCACGCGTTTCCCCGGGCGCGAGCTGCTCGACGCCCTCCTGACCCTGCCGATGGTGATGCCGCCCACCGTGCTCGGCTATTACCTGCTGGTGCTGCTGGGCCGGCGCGGCACGCTGGGCATCTGGCTGCAGGACAACTTCGGCATCAACCTGATCTTTACGTGGCAGGGCGCCGTGATCGCCTCCACCGTGGTCGCCTTTCCCCTCGTCTTCAAGCCCGCGCGCGCCGCCTTCGAAGCGGTCGATGGCCAGCTGGAGCAGGCGGCCCGCGTGCTGGGCATCTCGGAAATGGCGATTTTCTTTCGCGTGACCTTGCCGCTGGCGTGGCGCGGCATCCTGGCCGGCGTGCTGCTGGGCTTTGTGCGCGCCCTGGGCGAATTCGGCGCCACCTTGATGGTGGCCGGCAGCATCCCCGGCAAGACGCAAACCCTGTCGGTGGCCGTGTATGAAGCCGTGCAGGCGGGTCAGGATGACGTGGCCAATACGCTGGTCCTGATTATCTCCTTTGTCTGCATCGTGGTGCTGTTGTCGGCTGGCCGCCTGGCGCCCGGGCGCATCGCGCACAAATGACGGCTATGATGATGCCTATGCAACTCGACCTCGACATTCGCGCCACCTTGCGCTCCGGCAAACGCCGCTTCGACATGCAAGTGCAATGCACGTCCGATAGCCAGCGCATCGCCATGTATGGCCCGTCCGGCGCAGGCAAGAGCATGACCCTGAAAGCCATTGCCGGACTCTTCACGCCTGACGCGGGCCATATCCGCCTGAACGGGCGCACCCTGTTCGATGCCGCCGCCGGCATCAACCTGCCGCCGCAGCAGCGCAATGTCGCCTACCTGTTCCAGGATTACGCGCTGTTCCCGCACCTGACGGTGCGCCAGAACGTGGGATTTGGCCTGGCGCGGGGCTGGTTCAATCCGCGCGCGCGCGAAAAATTGCAGAAGGTCGAGCATTGGCTTGACGCCTTCCATTTGCAGGAACTGGCGCACCAGTTTCCCGACGAGTTGTCCGGAGGCCAGCGCCAACGGGTGGCGCTGGCGAGGGCGCTTGTGGCCGAGCCCAGCGCGCTGCTGCTCGACGAGCCGTTTGCCGCCCTCGATCCGGCCCTGCGTGTCAAAATGCGTTTGGAACTGAGCCAGTGGCAGCAGCGCCTGGACGTGCCCATGATCCTGATCACACACGATCCGGAAGATGCGCGCATCCTGGGCGAGCATGTGCTGTACTTGCGCGACGGACAGATCGATAACAGGGAAGAACACATGGCATTGGGTGAACGCATTGGATAAATCAGCGGCAGCGGAAATCGGCTTGCAAGGCTCGGTATGGATGACGGTGGGCGGAGAAAACCTGGGCGGCGCCGGCCGGGTGGAATTGCTGGGCGCTATCGCCGAATGCGGCTCCATCACGCAGGCGGCCAAGCTTGTGAAGATGAGCTACAAGGCGGCCTGGGACGCCATAGACGCGATGAACAACCTGGCCGGCGAGCCGCTGGTCGAGCGCCTGACGGGCGGCAAGGGCGGCGGCGGCACGCGGCTGACGCAGCGGGGGCGCCAGCTGGTCGACAATTTCCGCATCATCGAGCGTGAGCATGCCCGCTACCTGCGCCAGCTGGGCAGCCAGGCGGAAGGCATCGCCGACGATCTTTTACTCATACGGAGAATGGCCATGAAAACCACGGCACGCAATCAATTCCTGGGCAAGGTGGCCGAACTGAAACAGGGCGCCGTCAACGACGAAGTCACCCTGGAATTGCCCGGCGGCCAGCAGATCGTCGCCATCGTCACGCAAGGCAGCAGCGCAAGCCTGGGCCTGGTGCCGGGCGCGGAAGCGTTTGCGCTGATCAAGGCCTCGTCCATCATCCTTGTGGCGGACAGCGAAGGCGCGCGCTTTTCCGCGCGCAACCAGCTGGCCGGCACCGTCACGCGGGTGCAGACGGGCGCCGTCAACACGGAAGTGGTGCTGGACTTGCCGCGCGGCGGCACGATTGCGGCCATCATCACCAACCAGAGCAGCACCGACCTGGGCATCGCCATCGGCAGCAGCGTGACGGCGATTTTCAAGGCATCCAGCGTGATTCTGGGCGTGCCCGCCTAAACCCAAAGCAAGGACTGGGGGCGTACCCTGAGGGTACGACCCCGGCCTTTATCTCTTGGGTTCAAACGAGCTTAATCCTTCAACCGCGACAACCAATCCGTCGCCGCCGCCAGCGCCTGCTCCAGTTCCTGCGCCGTGTGCGCCAGCAGCGCCGGCACCTCGTCCAGGCGGCCCGCGTCGATGGCTTCCTCTGTGGCGAACGCGGCGCGGATCAGGCGTTTCGTGCCCAGGGTGCCCACGGAGCCGCGCACGCCGTGCAGGATGCGCGCCACGTCGCTGTGGCGGCCTGCCTGCAATGCTGTTTCGGCGTCGCGCACGGGCGTCATGCCCTTGTTCAACGCGTCTTCCACCATGCGCCGCAGCACGCCGCGCCCCTTCGCGTCGCGTCCCATCACGCGCATCAGCGGCGCCATGGAAAACACTTCTTCATCGGCGACGCGTACCGGCTCGGCCGCCTGTACTTGCGGACGCTTGGGCAGGTGGCGCAGGATGACCTCCATCATCTCTTCCACCACCACGGGCTTGGCGATGAAGTCGCTGATGCCGGCCGTCATGCAGCGCTCGCGCTCGGACGCCAGCACGCCGGCCGTCATGGCGATCACGGGCAGGTTCAGGCGCAGTTCCGTGCGGATGATGTGGGTGGCGCTGAAACCGTCCATGACGGGCATCTGCATGTCCATCAGCACGATGTCGTAGCGCAGCGCTTCCGTGCGCAGCCGTTCCACGGCTTGCAAGCCGTCGCCCACCACGTCCAGGGTGGCGCCCATGTGTTCGAGGATGCCGCGCGCCACGGCCTGGTTCAAATGATTGTCTTCCACCAGCAGGAAATGCACGCCGGCCAGTTCCGTGCCCAGCGGCTGGTGCAGGATGCGCTGCTCGCCGCCGTCATTCTTGGCGATCAGCGCCTGGTGCAGGGCATCGAACAGGCTGGAGCCCGTGATCGGCTTCATCAGCACGACATCGGCCTCGGCCGCACTGGAGATTTCCTCCAGGTGGTTGCGGGCGAAGGCGTTGACCATCACCACGATGGGCTGGCGCTGGCCGCTGGCCGCCTGGCGGATGGCCTTGGCCGTGGCCAGTCCGTCCATCACGGGCATGTGCCAGTCGGCCAGCACCACATCATACGGCTGCTGCTGCGCCAGGCGTTCGCGGTACAGTTCGATTGCGGCAAAGCCGGAGTCCACTTCGTCGGCCAGCCAGCCCCACGCCTCGATCAGCTTGACGATCAGTTCGCGCGTCGTGCGGTTGTCGTCGGCCACCAGCAGGCGCAGCTGGCCCAGGGCCGGCGTGCGCCGCGTTTCGGCCGGCTGCGCCAGCATCTCGAAGGGCACGCTGAACCAGAAGCGGCTGCCCTTGCCTTCGCTGCTGGCGACGGCGATGTCGCCGCCCATCATGTGGATCAGCTGCTTGCTGATGGCCAGGCCCAGGCCCGTGCCGCCGAAGCGCCGCGTGATGCTCTGGTCGCCCTGTGAAAACGCGGCAAACAGCTGCTGTTGCTGCAGTTCCGTCATGCCGATGCCCGTGTCGCGCACTTCGAAGCGCAGCCAGGCGCGCCCGTTTTCGCTCTCGGCCAGGCTGACGGCCACCACCACTTCGCCGCTCTCGGTAAACTTGATGGCGTTGCCGGCCAGGTTGACGAGAATTTGCTGCAGGCGCTGGGCGTCGCCCACGAGGCGCCGCGGCACGTCGGGCTCGACGGCGATGGCCAGTTCCAGTTCCTTTTCGCCCGCATTCATCGTCATCGTCGTGGCCAGGGTATTCATGACTTCGTCGAGGTCGAATTCGACGGGTGACAATTCCATGCGGCGCGCCTCGATCTTCGAATAGTCGAGTACATCGTTGAGGATGCCCAGCAGCGACTGGCCCGCCACTCTGACCATGGTCAGGTACTTGCGCTGTTCCGTGTCGAGCCTGGTATTGCCCAGCAAATACACCATGCCCAGCACGGCATTGAGGGGCGTGCGGATTTCATGGCTCATGTTGGCCACGAAATCGCTCTTGGCACGGTTGGCCGCCTCGGCCCGGTCGCGTTCCTGCTCCAGCTCCGCCGCGCGCGCTTCGAGTTCCTGCTGCAGGCGGTCGCGTTCGCTCATCAGGCCGTTGAACGCTTCCGTCAGTTCGCCGATCTCGTCGCGCTGCTGTACCGGCACGGGGGTGAAACGGCTGCCGCTGGTGCGCAGGGCCAGCAGGGTGTCGCGCAGGCGCACCAGCGGCGACAGCAGGCGCACGGTGACCAAGCCCAGAACAAAGGCGGCCAGCAGCGAAGCGAGGATGCTCCACAGCACCAGCCGGTACAGTACGCCATCGAACGGTTCGAAGGCATCCTCGACGGGCAGCGAGGCGGCCAGCAGCCAGTTCACGGATTTCAGGCGCTTGAAGCTGTTGACGGCCGTGATGCCGCGGCTGTTGGTGCTGACCATGCTGCCTTCGCCATCCTCCTTCAGCAGTTGGGTGGTCGTCAGGTTGGCGTTCGGCTTGCGTGGCTGCAGCAAACGGCTGGTATCGGGGTGCAGCACATAGCGCGGCACGGCGCCGCGCGTGAGGATGAAGTAATAGCCGCTCTTGCCGATCTTTTCCGAGCGCAGGCGGCCCAGCAGATTGTCCTTGTACAGGCGCAGCACGCCGATCACCACGCCGGCCACCTGGCCATCGGCGGCCAGCACGGGCGCCACCATCTGCACGATGGGCATGCCGCTCGACTTGCCCAGCATCGGCTCGGTAATCATGGGCTGGCGCGTGCGCAGGACGGTCTGGAAATACTCGCGCTCGGCGACGTTGATGCCGGCGCGCCCCGCCACTTCCGGCATGTCGGCCACGATGGCGCCATGCGCATCGAGCACCAGCACGTCGTCGAACAGCACCAGCATCGAGCGGCGCGCATAGTATTCGCGCAGTTTGGCGGGCTGGGCGATCAGTTCCGGCGGCTGCTGCCTGGCCGTCAGGGTGACAATCTGCAGCAGCATGCCCAGCTTGTCGTCGAGCTCGGCAGCGGTGCGGCTGATCAGGGATGACTGCTGGCTCAGCAGTACTCGGGTGAAGTCGTCGCGCATGTGCTGCACCTGGATCATGGTGACCAGCGCGATCATGGCGATCGAGGTCAGGCTGGTGGCCAGCGCGACTTTTGCTTTAATGCCGAGAGGCTTCATGATTTCCTTTTCAGTGCCGGGCGGCACAGGCGGCAGATAATGCTGTCAGGAATTTTCCTATCAATACCCCAGCTTGGCAAGCGCCGCCGCGCAAATTGCCCGCCCCGTATGGGCTTTTGACGATGTTGCCATATAATTAAAGGCTGGACGTCGTTTATTCGCCGAATTTACGGTGAAATTGGCATACGGCAACCCTGTATGCAGCTGTATGCAGTAAACTTGTTGTTGCATTTTCTAAAAGGTACCGACATGACTGAAGCGCTACTCACTCCCACCTTGCCCACCGTGAACGTGGAGGCGTTGCGTGCACGATGCTCGACCTGCAGCATGCATCAATTGTGCCTGCCGATGGGCCTTGATGTGGGCGACATGGATAGGCTGGACCAGATCATCGGCCGCCGCCGCAAGATCGTGCGCGGGGCCTCGCTGTTCCGCATCGGCGACTCGTTCCAGAACCTGTACGCGATCCGCCTGGGGCACTTCAAGACCTACCAGATCAATCCGGGTGGCGAAGAGCAGGTGACGGGTTTCCAGATGGCCGGTGAACTGCTGGGCATGGACGCCATCAGCGCCGACCGCCACCACTGTAATGCCGTGGCGCTGGAAGACAGCGAAGTGTGTGAAATTCCGTTTTCCAGCCTGGAACAATTGCTGGGCAATATGCCGACCCTGCTGCGTCATTTCCACCGCATGATGAGCCAGGAAATCACGCGCGAGCAAAGCGTCATGCTATTGCTGGGCAATATGCAGGCGACCCAGCGTTTTGCCGCCTTCATCGTCAACCTGGCGTCGCGCTATGAAGCACGTGGCTATTCGGGCAGCAATTTCCAGCTGCGCATGTCGCGCGAGGAAATCGGCAACTATCTGGGCCTGACCATCGAAAGCGTCAGCCGCTTATTGTCGAAATTCAAGAAGGAAGGCTGGCTGCGCGTCTCGAACCGCGAGATCGAAATCCTGCAGCCGGCCAAGTTGAAAGCGATTACGGCCGGCACGGACACCTGCAAGTAACAGCACCGTCAAAACCTGCTGCGCGTCGCGCTTTGCGGCCTGCGATGCTCGCTGGCTCGGCGCCCCCGTGCATAGCACAGCTGCGCTTCTCAACCACAAATCACTGCCGCTCGCGACGGTTTTCCCGGCGCTGTACGTTAAAGCTCTTCATCCGCGTGCAGCGCGATGCTGCGTTGCAGGGGCCAGGTCCAGATGCCGGACAGGCGCCACTCGCGTTTGTCGTTTTCCACCAGCACTTGCCAGCGGCTGCGCTCGAGCATCGGCAGTGCTACGGAAAAATTGCCGGCCGCATCGGGCTGCACCAGCAGCTTGATATCCTTTTCCGGCAGGGTCGCATGCGCCAGGTGCAGCTGCAGCGGCGCCTGATAGGCCTTGCCGAAGCTGTGCACGGAACCACTGAGGCGCGCTGCAGCCACGTCATATGACAGGCGCGTATCCATGGCCAGGTCGCTGGCGATCGTGTCGCGCTTCAAATCCTGGTTGATTGCCTTGCCCTGCTTGTAATAATCGCCCACCACCAGCGCATCGGGCTGCGTAAACGCGATATAGCCCATGAAGCTGCCGACGACCACGGACAGGCCGGGACCGATCATCAGCAGCCATGGCCAGCGATGCTTGTACCACGGTGCAACGGGGGCTTGCAGTTTCAGACTGTCGGACATGCTGTTTCTCCTGTTTAATCAGCCAGTCCCCGCATGGGGACCGGCCTTCCTGCAACTTCGTGGCGGCGGCGAGGGCACCCGGTCCCCGTCCGCCTTTCCTTGTTAACGTGGCACGATGAATACCGCGCTTTCGCGCACATGCAGCGATGGATCGTCCAGCGATTGCAATTCGATCGCAATCTTGTTCGAGCCCTTCTCGCCGACGCCGTGCGGCACGCGCAGGCGGATCGGCCAGCCCAGCGTTTCCGTCGGCTGCAAGGTCACTTCTTCGCGCGTCAGCAAGGTCAGGCCCGGCAAGCCGGAAGCGCTGATTTTAAAATGCTGGCTTTGCTCGGACGTATTCATGATCTGCAGGCGGTAGACGTTTTCGATCATGCCGTCTTCCACTTCGCGTCCCATCGAACCGCGGTCGCGGATCACGTCCATTTTCAGGGGCGTGCGCAGGGCCAGCGAGGTACACACGGCGATGATGATCAGGGCCAGGATGGAAGTGTAGATCAAGACGCGCGGGCGCATGGCGCGCTGGCGTATCTGCTTCGAATTGAAGTTGTTTTCCATCGCATGGTCGGTGCTGTAGCGTATCAGGCCACGCGGCCGCTCGACCTTGTCCATCACGCTGTTGCAGGCATCGACGCAGGCGGCGCAGCCGATGCATTCATACTGCAGGCCGTTGCGGATATCGATGCCGGTCGGACACACCTGCACGCACAGGGTACAGTCGATGCAATCGCCCAGCTTGTCGTTGTTGCCGGCCTTCTTGCTCATGGCGCCACGCGGTTCGCCGCGCTTGGCATCGTAGGTGATGATCAGCGTGTCCTGGTCGAACATGGCGCTCTGGAAGCGCGCGTAGGGGCACATGTATTTGCACACCTGCTCGCGCAGCCAGCCCGCGTTGCCGTAGGTTGCCAGGCTGTAGAACAAGACCCAGAACCATTCCCAGGGACCGAAATTGAGGGTGGTCACCGACTGCGCCAGTTCCTTGATCGGCGTGAAGTAGCCGACAAAGGTAAAGCCCGTCCACAGGGCGATGGCGCCCCATACCAGGTGCTTGGCGGTCTTCTTGAAGGCCTTGCGCACGGAGGGGCCCTGCTTGTCGAGGGCCATGCGCGCGCTGCGCGTGCCCTCGATGCGGCGTTCGACCCACAGGAAAATTTCCGTGTATACCGTTTGCGGGCAGGAGAACCCGCACCACACCCGCCCGGCAATGGCCGTGACGAGGAATAACAAATACGCACAGATGATCAGCAGGGCCGCCAGATAGATGAAATCCTGGGGCCACAGCACGACGCCGAAAATGTAGAACTTGCGCGTGGTCAAATCGAACAGCAGGGCTTGCCTGCCATTCCAGGTCAACCACGGCAAGCCGTAGAACGCCAGCTGGGTAAGCCATACGCATACCCATCGCCAGGTAGCGTAGCGTCCTTTGGCCTCGCGAGGGTAGATTTGCTCGCGGGCCGCATACATCTTGATGACTTGAGGTTCCATTTTTACTTTGCGGGTGCCTGCGGATTCGACAGGCTCCAGACATACGCCGACAGCACGTGTACCTTGGATTCGCCGAGGAAATCGCTGAAGGCCGGCATGGTGTTGCTGCGTCCCTTGCGTACGGTTTCCATGATGGTATCGGCGCTGCCGCCGTACAGCCAGGTCTTGTCCGTCAGGTTCGGCGCGCCGAGCATCTGGTTACCCTTGGCATCGGCGCCATGACAGGCCATGCAGGCGCCAAACTTGGCCTTGCCCAGCACGGACTTGACGGGATCCGAGGTCGAGCCGGACAGGCTCAGCACATAATGGGCCACATTCTCGACATCCTTTTCGGAGCCCAGGGCGGCGCCCATCGGTGGCATCTGCCCATTGCGGCCGTGCATGATGGTGGTCTTGATGATGTCGGGTTCGCCGCCATACAGCCAGTCCTTGTCGGTCAGGTTGGGGAAGCCCTTGTTGCCGCGTGCATCCGAACCGTGGCATTGCGCGCAGTAGGTCAGGAACAGGCGCTGGCCGATGGCTTGCGCCTGCGGATCGGCGGCCACCGTCTTCAAGTCCTGGCTCAGGTACTTGTTGAACAGGGGACCGTAGTCGGCTTCCGCCTTCTTCAGTTCTTCCTCGTACTGGCCCGTCGATTTCCAGCCCAGGCTGCCGGCATAGTTGCCCAGGCCCGGATACAGGAACAGGTACGCCAGGGAGAAGACGATGGTGATGTAGAACAACCACATCCACCAGCGCGGCATCGGCGTATTGAGTTCCTTCAAGTCCTCGTCCCAGACGTGGCCCGTGGTGCCGTCAGCAGGGGCGCCCTCGACCACTTTGATTTTCGACTGCGAGTACAGCAGCACGCCGCAGCCGATGATGCCCAGCAGGGACAGCACGACGATGTAAATATTCCAGAAGCCATTGGTAAAGTCAGCCATGGTTATGCTCCTTTGCCAGGGTCATTTCGGCTTCGGCCGGATAGTCGAGCGCGTCGTCGGCGAACGGCAGGCGTGCCGCCGCGTCGAAGTCGCTGTTGCTGCGGCTGAACGTCCACCACAGGATGCCCACGAACGTCGTAAAGGAAACCACCGTCATGACGCTGCTGGCGCTGTCAAACAGGTTTTCGATTGCCATGCTAATTCCTTGTTTTGATTAATGTACCGAGGCCTTGCAGATAGGCGACCAGGGC
Organism: Janthinobacterium sp. YR213; assembly: GCF_900099875.1. NCBI lineage: Bacteria > Pseudomonadati > Pseudomonadota > Betaproteobacteria > Burkholderiales > Oxalobacteraceae > Janthinobacterium > Janthinobacterium sp. YR213. Next base: position 776,122 of record NZ_FNDA01000003.1, read on the forward strand.
GTCTTCTTCCGTCTTGTCCTGCAGCTGCGCGGGGCCGGCGGCGATCTCTTCATCGCTGTACGGCTGGCCCAGGCGTTTCAGGGCGCGCATCTTCGGCATGATCTCGTCAGGCACCAGCTTGGTCTTCGCCAGCCAGGGGTAGGACGGCATGTTCGACTCGGGCACCACGTCGCGCGGGTTGTTCAAGTGCGTGCGGTGCCATTCGTCGCTGTAGCGCGCGCCCACGCGGGCCAGGTCGGGGCCCGTGCGCTTGGAACCCCACTGGAACGGACGGTCGTAGACGAATTCGCCGGCGACCGAATAGTGGCCATAGCGTTCCGTTTCCGCGCGCAGCGGACGCACCATCTGCGAGTGGCAGTTGTAGCAGCCTTCGCGCACGTAGATGTCGCGGCCCGCCAGGCGCAGCGGCGAGTACGGTTTCAGGCCGGCGACCGGCTCCGTCGTGCTCTTCTGGAAGAACAGGGGAACGATCTCGACGGCGCCGCCGATGCTGATCACCACCGTGACCAGGGCGATCAGCAGCCAGGGGTTTCTTTCAATCCATGCATGTGAAAATTTCATTTGCTTTCGCTCCTATCAGGCGTGCGCCGCGTTCAGTTCCGGAATGCGGGCGACGGGGAGTTTGCTGCCGCGCAGCGTCATCCAGGTGTTGTAGCCCATGATGCACATACCCGACAGGTACAGCAGGCCACCGGCCACGCGCACCACGTAGTACGGATACGTCGCTTTCACGCTCTCGACAAAGGTGTAGGTCAGGGTGCCGTCCGGATTGACCGCGCGCCACATCAGGCCCTGCATCACGCCGGCGATCCACATTGCGGCGATGTACAGCACGATGCCGATGGTGGCCACCCAGAAGTGCACGTCGACCAGGCGCGTGCTGTGCATCTGCGTGCGGCCCGCCAGGCGCGGCAGCAGGTAGTAGATCGAACCCATGGTGATGAAGCCCACCCAGCCCAGGGCGCCCGCATGCACGTGGGCAACGGTCCAGTCGGTGTAGTGCGACAGCGAGTTGATGGTCTTGATCGACATCATCGGACCTTCGAAGGTGGCGATGCCGTAGAACGACAGCGAGACGATCATGAATTTCAGGATCGGATCGGTGCGCAGCTTGTGCCAGGCGCCCGACAGGGTCATGATGCCGTTGATCATGCCGCCCCAGCTTGGTGCCAGGAGGACCAGGGAGAAGACCATGCCGATCGATTGCGTCCAGTCAGGCAATGCCGTGTAGTGCAGGTGATGCGGGCCGGCCCACATGTAGGTGAAGATCAGCGCCCAGAAGTGGACGATCGACAAACGGTACGAGTACACGGGGCGCTCGGCCTGTTTCGGGATGAAGTAGTACACCATGCCCAGGTAGCCGGCGGTCAGGATGAAGCCCACCGCGTTATGGCCGTACCACCACTGGATCATCGCGTCCTGCACGCCCGCATACGCGGAATACGACTTGGTGAACGAGGCTGGCATGACGGCGCCATTGACCACGTGCAAGATCGTCACGGCCAGGATATAGGCGCCGAAGAACCAGTTGGCCACGTAGATGTGCTTGACCTTGCGCTTGATCAGGGTGCCGAAGAACACGATGGCGTAGGCGATCCAGACGACGGCGATGAGGATGGCGATAGGCCATTCCAGTTCCGCGTATTCCTTGCCGCGTGTCATGCCCAAGGGCAGGGTGACGACGGCGCACAGGATCACCGCTTGCCAGCCCCAGAACGTGAAGGCGGCCAGTTTGTCGGAAAACAGGCGCACCTGGCAGGTGCGCTGGACAACGTAGTACGAAGTAGCGAACAGGCCGCAGATGCCGAAGGCGAAAATCACCGCATTCGTGTGCAGCGGACGCAAGCGTCCGTATGTCAGCCATGGTATGTCGAGGTTCAGGGCAGGCCAGGCCAGCTGAGCGGCGATGATAACGCCAACCAGCATGCCGATGATGCCCCATACCACAGTAGCGACCGCGAATTGCTTCACGATCTTGTAGTTATAGTTCAGCGATTGATCCACAAAGACTCTCCCTGGAATTACTATTTATGATGGTGGCCAGAGAGTAAGTGTTTGACCGCGAAAAAACTTTGATGTGGATCAAAATTCCCCGGATGAAATAAGCGTAGCGAACTGGCATCGAAATAAAGTGATATTTCGGTCAAAAAAGCCATGCAAGATCCCGGCAATCCGGGCGGGTGAAATCAGGGATGCGGTTCGCCGGGCGCCGGCTTGGCCGTCGTATCGTCGTCCTGCAGCACGCGCAGGCCCGGTCCGACGAGGTCGTCGAACTGGCCGCCGTCCGAGGCCGTGAAATACACCCACAGGGCGATGAAGACGACCACGACGCTCAAGGGGATCAGGAGGTAGAGTGCTTCCATGTTCAGGCTTTCCGCAGGCGCAGGGCGTTGGCGATGACGACGGCCGAGCTGGCAGCCATGCCGACGCCGGATAGCCAGGGGTTCAGGAAACCCAGCGCGGCGGCCGGGATGGCTGTCAGATTGTACAGGGTAGCCCAGCCCAGGTTTTCGCGGATGATGCGCATGCTGCGCGCGGCCGTTTTCGCCGTGTCGAGCACGGACACCAACTGGCTCGACAGCAGCACGGTATCCGCATGCGCCTGCGCCAGAGCGGCGCCGGAACCCATGGCGAAGGACACGTCGGCACCGCTCAGCACGGCGGCGTCGTTGATGCCGTCGCCCACCATCGCCACCACGGCGCCCGTCGCCTGCAACTGCTGCACGAAATCAAGCTTTTCATCGGGCAGGCATTCGCCGCACGCCGTGTTGATGCCCAGTTCTGTCGCCACGCTTTGCGTCAGCGCTTCCTGGTCGCCACTGAGCAGCACGACCTGCTTGCCGCGCCGCTGGAAATACGCGACCACGTCGCGCGCCTCGGGGCGCAACGCGTCGCTGAGTAGAAAGCGCGTCAGCCAGCGCCCCTGCGTGCCCAGGTACAGCGGCGTCATGCCCTGCATGCCGACGGCCGTGTCGCCCAGCGGCGGCCCGGCGAGGGCGGCGACAAAGGCCGCATTGCCCAGGCGGTAGCGCACGCCATTGATCACGCCTTCGAGTCCCTGGCCCTGCACTTCCTGCAGGTGCTCTACATGTGCGCGCGGCTGCTGTATTGGCAACCCGTCTGCCGCCGCCAGGATGGCCTGCGCCAGCGGATGGGCGCTGCCCGCTTCCAGCGCGGCGGCCACCTGCAGGCAAGTGTCTTCGCTCATGCTGCCGAGTCCCTCGATTTGCCGCAGCACGGGCCGGCCCAGGGTCAAGGTTCCCGTCTTGTCGAAGACGATGTGGGTGGCGCGGTGCAGGGTTTCCAGCACATGCGGCTGGACGATCAGCACGCCGCGTCGCAGCAGGCTGTCGGTGGCCGCCGCCAGCGCCGTCGGCGTGGCGAGAGACAGCGCGCAGGGGCACGAGACGACCAGCACGGCGATGGCCACGGGCCACGCCTGCGACGGGTCGTGCCAGCTCCAGAAGGCGAACACGGCGACGGCAAACAGCAGCAAGCCCAGCACGAACCAGGCGGCGACCTTGTCGGCCCACTGCGCGATCTGCGGCTTGCCGCTGCCGGCCCGCTCGATCAGTTTCAACAGGTCGGACAGGGTGCTTTCGCGCGCCGGTTTCAGCACGCGCAAGATGAGCGCCGCGCTGGCGTTGATCGCCCCGCCCGGCACCCGCTCGCCGGTCTTCCTGCGCTGCGCCGCACTCTCGCCCGTCAGCAGGGATAAATCGAGCGCGCTCGTGCCTTCGACGATGATGCTGTCGGCGGCAATCGCCTCGCCCGGTTTTACCAGGATGACGTCACCGATGGCCAGGCTGCCGGCCGGCACCAGCGTGGTGGCGCGGTTGTCCGGGAAGCCCGCCATCAGCGACGCGGAGGCGGGCAAGGCGTGCTGCAGGCGCTCGAGGGCCGAGGCGGCCTTGCGGCGCGCCTGCAGCTCGAAATAGCGGCTGCACAGCAAGAGGAAGATGAACATCGTGGCCGAGTCGTAATACACCTCGCCGCGGCCCGTAAAGGTCGCCACCACGCTGCCGAAGAAGGCCGCCAGGATGCCCAGCGCCACGGGCACGTCCATGCCCAGGGTGCGCGCGCGCAGGCTGGCCCAGGCGCCCTGGAAAAACGGCATGGCCGAATAGCAGATGGCCGGCAGGGTCAGGAGCAGGCTGGCCCAGCGCATCAGGCTGGCCATATTGTCGTCCAGCGTGCCATCCTCGGCCAGATAGGCGGGCGCCACGTACATCATCACCTGCATCATCGACAGGCCGGCGACGAACAGCTGGCGGCCCAGGGTCTTGCTGGCTTTTTGCAGGCGTTCGCCATGGCGCACGGCGTCGTACGGATAGGCCGTATAGCCGACTTGGCGCACGGCTTGCAGGATGTCGCCCGGCTCGCATTCGGCGCGGCTCCAGCGCACGTACAGGCGCTCCGTGGCGACGTTCAGGCTGGCTGCCTGCACGCCGGGCAGGCGCGTCAGCTGGCGCTCGATCAGCCAGACGCAGGCGGCGCAACGGATGCCTTCGACGGACAGCGTCGCTTCGCAGCTGCTGGCATCGCGCGCGAATTGCGCATCGTCATTGCTGTACAGGCGCAACTCGGGCGGCATCAGGGTGGCATCAAACGCGTTGACGGCGTATTCATCGCGGTCGCGGTAGTACGCGCTCTGGCCGATGTCGACGATGGTTTGCGCCACCGCTTCGCAGCCGGGGCAGCACATGGCGCGCGGCACGGCGTCGATGGTGACGTTCCAGCTGGAACCGCTCGGGACGGGCAAGCCGCAATGGAAGCAGGCGGAGGGTTGTAAAACAGCATTCATAGGTTTGGTTTCATGCGTCTGTTCATGGATGACCCGTGACGCACAGGGCGTCGAGCCAGCCCAGCGACACGCCATTCGCGGCGCGCAGCAGGCCCAGCAAGCCAAAGCCCAGCACCAGCAAGCCGCTGGCGATGCGTACGGGACGGCGCTGCATCTGCGTGCGCAAGCGCGTGCCCAGCAAGCCCATGCCCAGCAGGGTGGGCAGGGTGCCCAGGCCGAAGGCGGCCATGGCGGCCGCGCCGTTCAGGGCAGAACCTTGCATCATGGCCGTCAGCAGTGCGCTGTAGACCATGCCGCACGGCACCCAGCCCCACAGGCCGCCCACGGCCAGCGCCTTGAACGGCGTATCCATCGGCATCAGCGGTTTCAGCAGCGGGCGCACGCGGCGCCAGACGATATTGCCGGCCGCTTCCAGGTGGGCCAGGCCGCGCCAGGCATCCATCAGGTACAGGCCCAAAGCCACCAGCATCAGGTTGGCCAGCCAGTAGCCGGCCACCTGCAATGATGCCAGGTGCAGCATGCCGGCGCCCGCCAGGCTGCCGGCCATGGCGCCGGCCAGCATGTAGCTGCCGATGCGCCCGCCGTTGTACGCCAGCACGCGCAGCACGTTCGCTTGCACGCTGGTCTGCAATGCGGGGCGCGCCACGGCGATGGAAATGACGGGGCGCACGGGCGCCGCCGGTGCGCCCCCGCCCAGCGACAAGGCGCCGACGATGCCGCCGCACATGCCGATGCAGTGCACGCTGCCGGCCAGGCCGACCAGGAACATGGGCACGAGGCTGAGGGCATTCATCGCGTTGCGCTACACCGTTTTCGAGTAGCGCAGCGGCTGCACGGCGTCGGGCGCCGTGTTGGCGCGCGCCAGGGTCAGGTAGCGGTCGAAGACCATGCAGATATTGCGGATCAGCAAGCGCCCTTTCGGCGTCACCGTCAGCCAGTCTTCCTCGATGACGAGCAAGCCGTCGCGCGCCAGTTCGCGCAGCTTGTCCAGTTCGGCGGCGAAATAGCTGCGGAATTTGACGGGGTGCGCTTGCTCGATGCTGGCGATCGACAATTCGAAATTGCACATCAGCATCTGGATGATGATACGGCGCAACAAATCGTCCGTATCGAGCTTGATGCCGCGCGCGATCGGCAGCACGCCTTCGTCGAGCTTTTCATAGTACGCGTCGAGCGTCTTTTCATTCTGGCTGTAGACGGCGCCGACGGAACTGATGGCCGACACGCCGCAGGCGATCAGGTCCGCTTCCGCGCGCGTGGAATAGCCCTGGAAGTTGCGGTGCAAACGGCCCTGGCGCTGCGCCACGGCCAGATCGTCCGTCGGCTTGGCGAAATGGTCCATGCCGATGTAGACATAGCCGGCGGCCGTCAGGCGCGCGATGCACAGGCCCAGCATGGCCAGCTTGGTGGCGCTGTCGGGCATGTCGGCGTCGAGGATGCGGCGCTGCGGCTTGAACAGGTGCGGCATGTGCGCGTAGTGGTACAGGGCGATGCGGTCGGGGCTGGCGGAAATGACCTTGCGCAAGGTTTCCGTCATGGTGTCCAGGCTTTGCTTGGGCAAGCCGTAGATCAGGTCGATGCTGATCGAGCGGAAACCGGCATCGCGCGCCGCCTGCATGATGGCCACCGTCTCCGCTTCCGGCTGGATGCGGTTGACGGCCTTTTGCACGTCGGCGTCGAAATCCTGCACGCCCAGGCTGATGCGGTTGAAACCTTGCGCGCGCAGGGAAAACACGCGCTCGCGCGACACGGTGCGCGGATCGATCTCGATCGAATATTCGCCGTCTTCATCGGACGCGAACTCGAAATGCTGGCGCAAATGGGCCATCAGTTCGTCCATCTGCTTTTCGCTCAGGTAAGTGGGTGTGCCGCCGCCGAAATGCAGCTGCTCGATCTGGTTCATGCCGGCAAACAGCTTGCCCTGCATGGCGATTTCCTGTTTCAGATAGCTGAGGTAGGTGGCGGCCTTGCTGCGGTCTTTCGTGATGATCTTGTTGCAGGCGCAGTAGTAGCACAGGGTGTCGCAGAACGGCACATGCACGTACAGCGACAGCGGACGGCGGCCGCCGCGCATGCGCAAGGCGGCCAGCGCTTCGAGGAAGTTGCCGTAGCCAAATTCCGCATTGAAACGGTCGGCGGTCGGATAGGACGTGTAGCGCGGGCCGGACTGGCTCATCTTGCCGATGATGACCGGGTCGAATTCGACGACGGCGTCCAGGTCGGCGGAAGCACTGCTGAGTAGTGTAGGCATGGTGTGTATGAAGTCTTGAAAGGTTTAGGCGGCCAGGCGTTTCATGGCGGGTTTGCCGGCGTTCGCGGCGCCCGCAGCACCCGATTTGCCGCCAGGCATGGCGACGCGGCGCGGTGGCGGCATCTTGCCGAAATTGAACAGGCTCACGGCTTGCGACAGGCTGGCTGCTTCTTCCGCCAGGCGCGTGGCGGCCGCGGCGGCTTCTTCCACCAGGGCCGCGTTCTGCTGCGTCACCTGGTCCATGTGGGCGATGGCCTGGTTGACCTGGTCGACGCCGATGCTCTGTTCGCGCGAAGCGATGGAAATTTCCTGCATGATGGCCGTCACCTGCTTGACGGAGCTGACCACCTGTTCCATGGTGGCGCCGGCGCGGTTCACCTGCAGCATGCCGGCGCCCACCTTGCCGACGGAAATTTCAATGAGTTGCTTGATATCCTTGGCTGCCACGGACGAGCGCTGCGCCAGGTTGCGCACTTCGCCCGCCACGACGGCGAAGCCCCTGCCCTGCTCGCCGGCGCGCGCCGCTTCCACGGCCGCGTTCAAGGCCAGGATGTTGGTCTGGAAGGCGATGCCTTCGATCAGGCCGATGATGTCGACGATCTTCTTCGACGAGGTGTTGATCTCGTCCATGGTGGTGATCACTTCGGAAACGATCTCGCCGCCCTGCACGGCCACTTTTGAGGCGGCCACGGCCAGTTCATTCGCCTGCACCGAGTTGTCCGCATTCTGTTTCACGGTCGACGAGAATTCCTCGATGCTCGAGGCCGTCTCTTCCAGGCTGGCGGCCTGCGATTCCGTGCGGCCCGAGAGGTCCATATTGCCGACGGCGATTTGCTTGGTGGCCACGGCCATGGTTTCCACGTTGATGCGCACGTCGCGGATGGTGGCGATCAGGTTGCTGTTCATCTGTTGCAGCGCGCGCAGCAGTTGCCCCACTTCATCCGTGCTTTCCGTTTCAAAACTGCCGGACAGGTCGCCGGCGGCAATGGCCCGCGCGCCGTTCAGGGCCTTGCCCAGCGGCTTGAGCACGGACATGCGCAAGGTGTACCAGAGGAAGACGTTGATCAGGAAGCCGAACAGGGTGGCGCCGAAGATGGCGTAATTGGTGATCTGGCCGCCGCTGGCGAACAGGCTGATGACGCACACCAGCAGCTGCAGGCAGTTGACGATGGAGGTGGCGGCCCAGATGCGCAGGTTGAGCGACATGTGCGTCAGGTTGTGCAGCAGGTGCGCCAGGCCCGGGCGCACGATCTGTCCGTTCTTGATGACGATGTTGCCGCCTTCCTTGTTGCGGATGGCCGCATAGGCTTCTTCGGCCGCCTTGACCTGGTCCTTGTCCGCTTTCACGCGCACGGACATGTAGCCGATGGTCTTGCCCGCTTCGCGGATGGGCGTGACGTTGGCGCGCACCCAGTAAAAGTCGCCGTTCTTGCAGCGGTTCTTGACCAGGCCCGTCCACGGCGTGCCAGCCTGGATCGAGGCCCACAGGTCGGCAAACGCTTCGGCCGGCATGTCCGGGTGGCGCACGATGTTCTGGGGCGAACCGAGCAGCTCTGCCTCGCTGAAGCCGCTGACCTGGCTGAAGTAGGGGTTCACATACACGATATTGCCGTTCATATCCGTTTTCGACACGATGGCCTGATCGTCCAGGACGAGGACTTCACGGTTAGTCACTGGCAAATTTTGTCGCATGGTCGCGGCTTCCTGATCAGTTAAATAGGCAATTGGTGAGTAAGACTTGCACGATTGCAAGAATGGAGATCAGTGTAAGGAGTCGCCTGCGCAAATTTATTGATGTAGATCAAAATCCTCAAGATTGGTCGTGCTTGCACGCATTTAGCGATAGCAATGCGGCATTGTTTTAAAGGCACTGGTTGTCGGCAGCGGCTAATCGATACCCGCCGTCAGGGGGCGCAGGCTGCCCACGGCGTAGCCTTGCGCGTAGTCGATGCCCAGTTCGCGGATGACGGCCAGGGTGGCGTCGTCTTCCACGTATTCGGCCACCGTTTTCAAGCCCATCACGTGGCCCACCTCATTGATGGCCTTGACCATGGCGCGGTTGATGGCATTGGTGGCGATGTCGCGCACGAAGACGCCGTCGATCTTCAAATAGTCGACGGGCAGGGCCTTCAGGTAGCCGAACGAGGAAAAGCCGCTGCCGAAGTCGTCAAGCGAAAAGCGGCAGCCCAGGGCCTTGAGCTGGCGCATGAACACCTGCGCCTTGGGCAGGTTGGCGATGACGGCCGTTTCCGTGATTTCAAAGCAGATTTGCTCGGGGGCAATCGCGAATTCTACGAACTGCTCGGTGATGTAGTCGTGCAAGCCGGCATCGGCCAGCGACATGCCCGACAGGTTGACGGAATACAGGGCCGGTGCGCGGCGCCGGCTTTCCGCCAGCGCGGCCAAAGGCGGCAGGCTGTCGCGCACGCTCTGGATATGGTGGCAGACGGCACGGATGACCCAGCGGTCGATGGACAGCATCATGTCGTAGCGTTCGGCGGCCGGAATGAAGGCGCCCGGCAAGATCAGGTCGCCCTGGCTGTTGTGGATGCGGATCAGCACTTCGTCGTGGTATTCCGGGCTGTCGTGCAGGTGCACGATGGGCATGGCGTACAGGCGGAAATAATCGTGCGCGAACGCTTCGTTCAGGCGCGAGATCCACAGCATTTCGCCATGCCGCTGCGCCAGCATGACGTCCGACTCCTGGTAGACATGGATGCGGTTGCGGCCCTGCTCCTTGGCCAGGTAGCAGGCCTGGTCGGCGGCGCTCAGCAGCTCGCTCATGGACTTGCTGTCCTCGTTGATTTCCACGATGCCGATGCTCACGCCCAGCTCGAAGCTGCGGTTATCCCAGGCGAAACGGAAATCGCGGATGGATTGGCGCAGCTGTTCGCCGATCTGGCGCGCATGCTCGAGCGGACAGTGCGGCAGCAGCACGCCCAGTTCATCGCCGCCGAGGCGCGCCAGGATGTCGCTGTCGCGCATGCGCGCCTGCAGCATCTTGGCCAGCAGCTGCAGCAGCACGTCGCCGGCGCCATGGCCGCTGGTGTCGTTGATGACCTTGAACTGATCCAGGTCCAGGTACAGCAGCGCATGCATGTGGCCATCCTGCTTGGCCGTGTGCAGGGCGCCGGCCACCAGGTGTTCGAATTCGCGCCGGTTGATCAGCCCCGTCAGGGCGTCGTGCGTGGCTTGCCACGACAGTTGCTGACTCAGCTTGCGCTCGTGGCTGACGTCGCGGAAGACGACGACGGCGCCGAGGATATCGCCGTCGCGCGACCAGATGGGCGCGGCCGATTCTTCGATGGCGATGCGCCGCCCTTCGCGCGTGATCAGTTGCGAGCGGGGGGAAATGCCGATGGCCTGGCGCTGTTGCAGGCAGCGCATGGCCACGTGCTCGCGTGCTTCGCCCGTGCGTTCATCGGCCAGCGGCATGGTCTGGCCGATGTCCCGGCCCTGCGCCAGCTCGTTGCTCCAGCCCGTCAATTGCTCGGCCACCCGGTTCAGGTAGCGCGTCTTGCCGTGCGGATCGGTGGTGATGACGCCATCGCCGATGGAACTGAGCGTCACTTCGGCCAGTTCCTTGCGCTCGGCGATCATGAGCTCGCGCGCCATGTGTTCGGTGATATCCCAGATGATGCCCAGGGTGCGTTCGGGCTGCCCGCCGGCATCCATGAAGATGTGCGCCTTGGCCGCCAGCCAGTGTTCGCTGCCGTCGGGCCAGACGACGCGGTATTGCAGGGCGTAGCCGCCGCGCCGGCGCACGCCGTCCTGCAGCACTTTGATCACCTTGTCGCGGTCGCCAGTGTGCACGCAGTCGAGAAAGCTGCGAAATGGCTGCGTCAGCGCGCGCTCTTCCAGGCCCAGCAAGGTGGCGCCCTTGGCCGACCAGCTGACCGTGCCGTCGATGACCTGGCCATCGACGATGCGCGAATCCCAGATCGCCATGTGCGCCGCCTCTAGTGCCATCTGTAAACGTTTCTGCTGGTCGCCCATCATCCTCTCCCGACATGGATACAGGAATAGACGCGCTGCCGCTATTTAAGTTCCCGGTGCCTCGGCGGGCGAGGCGGCCGAGGCACGCGCCACGTCGCGCACATTCTTTTGCACCGCGACGGCGGCAAACAGGCTGAGCAGGAATGCCATGGCATAGAAACCCTTCTCGCTGTTCTGCAGGGTGGCGTTCCACAAGCCGACCGTGAGCAGCAGCAAGGCCAGCAGCACGGAAATCCAGCACAGGCCGAAATAGATGCCCGTCACGGCGATGCCTTCGGCGCGGTCGCGCACGGATTTTTGCAGCGAGATGGCGGCGAACAGGCCATACATGAGGATGGTGAAGTAATAGCCCTTTTCGTTGAGCGCCATGCTGGCGTTCCACAGGCCGGACAGGTAGGTGATGGCGCCGATCAGCAATGCCGCCCAGGAGGCGCCGATAAAGGCGCTGCTGGGACGTTGGATGGGGGAAGTCTGCATAGGGTCTCCATGGGCAGGCAAGCGCCGCCGGCATGGCCGGGGCGGCAGGCACGGATGCGCCTGCCGTCCCATCAGACCAGAAAGTTTATTTGCTTGGCTTGACCATGCGCAATAAAGCCGACACGGCCGTAACGCCGGCCAGCACCAGGCCACCGGCGATGAGGCCGGCCACCGCGTTGATCAGGCTGGGCGTGACGGCGGCCAGCACGGGACCGATGCCGGCCACGCCGCCGACGGCTGCTTCCGCATGGTGCAGCATGCCGCTGGCCCACGGCCAGCCGTGCGTCAGGATGCCGCCGCCGACCATGAACATGGCCAGGGTGCCCACGACGGAGAGAAATTTCATCAGTTTCGGCGCCGCCGACACGAGCATGCGGCCAAAGCCGCGCACGCCGTCCATCAGCGCGCCCGCGCCCTTGCGCGCCGCCAGGTAAAAGCCCGCGTCATCGAGCTTGACGATGCCCGCCACCAGGCCGTACACACCCACTGTCATGATGAGGGCGATGCCGACGACGACGGCCACCTGCTCGGCGAAGGTGGCCGCGGCCACCGTGCCCAGGGCGATGACGATGATTTCCGCCGACAAAATGAAATCGGTGCGGATGGCGCCCTTGATCTTGTCCTTTTCCAGCGCGACGAGGTCGACCTGCGGGTCGCGCAGCGCCTGCGCCAGCTCGGCCTTGTGGCTGTCGTCCGGGTGCAGATACTTGTGCGCGATCTTTTCGAAGCCTTCGAAGCACAGGTAGGCGCCGCCCACCATCAGCAGCGGCGTGATGGCCCACGGCGCAAACGCGCTGATGGCCAGCGCGGCGGGCACGAGGATGGCCTTGTTCTTCAGCGAGCCGACGGCGACGGCCCACACGACGGGCAGTTCGCGCTCGGCGCGCACGCCGGCCACCTGCTGCGCGTTCAGGGCCAGGTCGTCACCGAGCACGCCGGCCGTCTTCTTGGCGGCCACCTTGGTCATCAGGGAAACGTCGTCGAGGATGCTGGCGATGTCGTCGAGCAGGGCCAGCAGGCTGGAGCCGGCCATCTCAGCGCGCTCCCACGGTGGTGGCAGGGCATGGCGGAGCGAGGAAAGTGTTGTTTTTCATGATGTTATTCTTGGTTGTACGGCAAGGAGGTGTGTGAGTGCGATCTTACCTCAGGGCGGGCCGGCAAGGCCGCACTGAGCGGGTTAAAATTGTTCATCGTCACCATTTTTTGGAAACCGCATGCATTTCGCCACCTGGATCACCTTTGTCATCGCCGCCTCCATCATCGCCGTCTCGCCCGGCTCGGGCGCCGTGCTGTCGATGTCGCACGGCCTGTCGTACGGGGTGAAAAAGGCCAGCGCCACCATTCTCGGCCTGCAGCTGGGGCTGCTGGTGGTGCTGGGCATCGCCGGCGCCGGCGTCGGTTCCTTGCTGCTGGCCTCCGAAGTGGCCTTCAATATCGTCAAGACGGTGGGCGCCTTGTACCTGATCTACCTGGGTCTGTCGCAGTGGCGCGCCAAGGTGGCGGTGACGGGCGACCTGCATGCCGACGCCGTGGTGCCCTCCATGGGCCGGCGCGTGCTGACGGGTTTTTTGACCAATGTGACGAATCCGAAAGGCATCATTTTCATGGTGGCGGTATTGCCGCAATTCATCAGCCCTGCTGCGCCCCTGCTGCCGCAACTGCTGATCCTGGCCGTCACCATGTGCACGATTGATCAGGTCGTCATGCACAGCTACGCCTTCCTGGCTTCGTCGATGCAACGCTTTTTCCGCGACGCGCGCGCCGTAAAAAAGCAGAACCGCTTCTTTGGCGGCTTGCTGATGGCTGTCGGCACGGCATTGTTCTTCGTCAAGCGCGGTGGCCAGGCGGCATCCTGAGCCAGATCAAGTTGCAAACATTTGTAAGCCCGCTTGCGATGCCCGCCCGATAGGACTGTAATCGGGGTGTTGTCTACCTTTCATCTCTGTCCGTCCTGCCTGGAGCGCGCCATGCGTCCGATCCTGTCTTCCCCCTTCTTGAACACCGTGTGCGCCGTGCTGCTGTCGTCGGCGTGCTCCCTGGCCTTGGCGCAGGACCCGCCCGCCCGCGTGGGGCGCATTTCCACCGTCGAAGGGCAGGTGCTGGTGCGCGCCGGCGATGGCGAGGCGCAAAACGCCCTGCTGAACTGGCCCGTCACCACGGATAACTGTTTGACCACCCAGCGCGGCGCGCTGGCGGAGTTGCGCGTGGGCGCGGCCGCCGTGCGCCTCGATGGCGATTCCGAGCTGGAAGTGAGCGAGCTCGATGACGACAGTTTCAAATTGCATCTCAGCTATGGCACGGTCAGCGTGCGCGTGCGCAATCCCGACGCGCTGCGCGGCTTCGAGCTGACCACCGGCCAGGCCCGCGTGATCCTGACCCAGCCCGGCTGGGTGCGCATCGAGGCGGGGCGCCAGCCCGGCACCAGCGTCGTCAGCGTGCTCGACGGGGCGGCCGACGTGGATGGGGCGACGGGCAGCGTGACCTTGCGCGCCGGCAAGCGCGCCGAGCTGACGGACGAGGAATTGCGCACGGGCGCCTTGCAGAGGATCGCCTTCGACAACTGGCCCGAAGCCTTGCCCGCCGCCGCGCCGGCCTTGCGCTATGTCACGGACGATACCACCGGCTATGAAGAGCTGGACCGCTACGGCGCCTGGCAGGACGACGCGGAATACGGCCCCTTGTGGCTGCCGAGCACGGTGCCGGCCGGCTGGGCGCCGTACAGCGACGGGCGCTGGACGTGGATCGCGCCGTGGGGCTGGACCTGGGTGGACAATGCGCCGTGGGGCTATGCGCCCTCGCACTACGGCCGCTGGGTGCTGCTGGGCCACCGCTGGGGCTGGGCACCGGGGCGCGAGCGCGGCCGCGTGCCCTGGGCGCCGGCCCTGGTGGGCTGGGTCGGCGGCAGGCCTGATCGCGGTTCGCAGCATGGCCAGCGCCCTGGCGTCGGCTGGTTTCCCCTGTCGCCGCATGAGCGCTACGTGCCCGGCTACCGCGCCAGCGCCGAGTATGAACGCCGCATCAACCGCGTCGCCGAAGGGCGCCGCCCTGTGGCGGGCGAACGCGAACGCCGTGCAGGCATGACGATGCTGCCGGGCGAGCGTTTTGGCGGCGCGCGCACGGTCGACGTGCCGCGCCGTAACCGCACCACCATGCCGCCGCCCGTCATGCAAAGCTTGCCGTTGGGCACGGCGCCTGCGCCGGCGGGCAACTGGCAGCGTCCTTCCGATGCGCCGCGCGGCGACAGGGAGTTCCGGCGCGACTGGGGCAACCGCCCTGGCCGCTTGCAGACGGACGATGGCCAGACGCATATGGCGCCCCGTCCCATGCAGCCGAACCGCCCGCCCGTGCCGGCACAGCCGCAACAGCCGCCGGTGCCGCCCCAGCCCGTGATGCCGGCGATGCCGGCCCTGCCACCCGTGCAAGACCCGGTGGCGCACCCCGGCTGGCGTGGCGAGCAGCGGCCCCGTGCCGAGCGGCCACTGCCGCGCCCCGTCATGGAACGCCAATTTGATGCGCCGCGCCCGGACCGCGCGGAACGTGGCCCCCGCCGCGAAGTGCTGCAAACGGCGCCGCCGCCAGCCATGCCTGCGCCTGCCGCGCGTGCGCCACAGGAGGCGCGCAGTGCCGAGCGCCCGATGCCGCCGCGTGAGCGCAACCATGAGCGCGGCGGTCCCGGCCGCAATGGCCGGATGCAGGAAGTGGAGCGCTGACGGCCGTGCCGTCTGTCGCGCCGTATCGACGTTCAAGCCGCAAAATGCGCAGTTCGTCACATACCGGAGGTAAAGCCGCCGTGGTTTGTCTACAGTACGACCACTGCTTATCCTCCAAGTGACAGCACCGATTTTCCGGCTATTTTGTCCAAACGAAATAGTTTTTCGCCAGCTTACCCAGCTGGCTTTTTTTTTGCCGTGCCGTGTGTGTCATCGCAACGGGCGCAGCCGCCCTCAAAGTTGGCTACAATACGTTTTTATGCAGCCGCCGCGCGCTATGCGCTGCGCCGTCTGTTCTGACCGGCACTGATTGGATTTCCCATGCAAACCACCCCACCCACCGAAGTGACGATTCCTCCCAGCGAATCGCTGATCGAGTACCCGAGCGACTTTCCCATCAAGATCATGGGCCCGACGCATGTCGACTTCGCGCCGACCATGCTGGAACTGGTCATCAGCCACGATCCGACCTTCCACGCCGGCCGTATGGAAGAGCGCCCATCGGGCAAGGGCAATTACACGGGCCTGACCGTCACCGTGCGCGCCGTCAGCCGCGAGCAGCTCGACGCCCTGTACATGGCGCTGTCGGGCCACCCGATGGTCAAGATCGTCATGTAAGACATGCTGTTGCCCTGGCGGGCTGGCGTTTCGTCAGCCGCCACACGAGGGCAAAGGCCGCGCTGGCCGCCGCCGTTACCCACAGCAGCGGCTTTTCGCTGCCGTCCGTGATGGCGGCGATGACGGCGCCGCAGGCGGCCGTGATGAGCATCTGCACGAAGAAGAACAGGCCCGAGGCGCTGCCCGCCTGATCGCCATACGGCTGCAGCACGGCCAGCTGGCAGGCCGGGATGGCCATGCCCACCGACACCATCACCAGCAGCATCGGCGCCACCAGCGACGCCACGTGCTGCGGCGCCAGACTACCCGCCAGCAACAGGCTGGCCGCGCCCGCCACATTGATCAGCACCGCCACGCCCAGCATATGGTCGGCGCCCAGGCGCGGTCCCAGTGCGCGGAACAGGCTCGATCCCGCCACATAGCCGCTGACCGTCAGCGCGAACACCAGCGCATACGCGCGCGGCGACAGGTGCATGCCCCTTTGCAACAGCACGGACGATTCCGCGATGAACGGGAAATACGTGCAATACACAAAGCCGATGGCCAGCGCATAGCGCAGGAAATACGCGTCGCCCAGCAGGCGCCGGTACAGGGCCAGGGTATTTCCCTGGGGGACGACGCTGGCCGGCCTGGTTTCCGGCACATACGCGGCGATCAGTCCCAGCGACAGCGCTCCCAGCAGGCACAGCACGCCAAACACGGCGCGCCAGCCGAACGCCGCATCGAGCAGGCTGCCGGCCAGCGGCGCCAGGATCGGCGACAAGCCCATCACCATCGATATTCTCCCCAGCATGCGCGCCTGCGTGGCGGGATCAAAACGGTCGCGCACCATCACCCGGCCGATGATGGTGCCGCTGCAGCCGCCGAACGCTTGCAGCACGCGCGCGGCGATCAGCACGTGGACGTCGGTGGTCACGGTGCAGACGATGCTGGCGAGCACATAAATGCCCGTGCCGGCCAGCAGCACGGGGCGGCGCCCGTAACGGTCGGCCAGCGGCCCGCAAGCGAGCATCGAGACGGCCGAGCCGGCCATGAACAGGCTCAGGGTCAGTTGCAACTGTGCATCGCTGGCGTGCAGGGCATCGGCCATGGCCGGCAGCGAAGGCAGATAGATGTCGATGCTGATGCGCGACAGGCAGACCAGCAGCAGCACGATGCCGCCCCAGGCCCATAAAGCGATTTGTTTCTGCATTGTTTTACACGATCCATGCAAGCGTGCGCCCCGCTGGCGCACCGGAGCGGTGAGAGTAGAATGTTTGTGGTGTAATGCGAAGTGCCAGTCATCAGAAAACTCATTGGACCACTTGGACGATTATCATGCCGCGAGGAAAATCACCACACGCCCTGGACTTGCCTCGTCCCACCAGCTGGCTCGACAAGGCGGGCGTCAACAAGCAGGATGGCGCGTATGAAGCGCTGCGTTCGGCCATCCTGACGAAGATGCTGCCGGCGGGCAGCCGTTTGCCGTCCAGCCGTACCCTGGCGGAACGGTGGGAGTTGTCGCGCGGCACCATTGAAACCGTGTTCGACCGCCTGCATGCTGAGGCGTACGTGACGCGCGTGCCCGGTTCCGGCACGCGCGTGTGCGCCGTCGTGCCGGAACGCTTCTTGATGGCAGGATTTGCGGATGTCACCCCAGCCGGGACATTTTCCGCGCCGATACCTGTGTCCGATACGGGTGTGCGCGACGGCTTGCCCTTCGTGGCGCGGCGCGCCGACGCCAGCCTGTTTCCCATGGCCGCCTGGTCCAAGTGCGCCACGCGGGCCCTGGCCGCCGCCACGCCGGAACAGCTGTGCAGCGCCGATCCGGCCGGCCTGCCCCAGCTGCGCCAGCAGATCGCCGATTTTCTTGCCAAGTACCGCGGCATCCGCTGCGACCCGCAAGACATCGTTGTCACCACCGGCATCCGCCACGCGATCGACTTGCTGGCGCGCAGCATCGTGCGCGATGGCGACAAGGTTTGCCTGGAAGAGCCCGGCTACCCCGCCGCGCGCGCCCTGTTCGTCCTCGCTGGTGCCGTGCCGGTGGACATTGCCGTCGACGCCGAAGGCATCGATTGCGCCGCCCTGGCCGCGCATGCGGACGCCAGCCTCGCGTATGTGACGCCGGCGCACCAGTCGCCGCTGGGCGTGACCATGTCCGTCACGCGCCGCCTGGCCTTGCTGGAATGGGCGAACGACAGCGGCGCCTGGGTGGTGGAAGACGATTACGACAGCGAATTCAATTACCAGAGCGCGCCGCTGGCAGCCCTGAAGGCGCTGGATCAGTACCAGCGCGTGATTTACTGTGGCAGTTTCAACAAGACCCTGTTTGCCGGCCTGCGCGTGGGCTTCATGGTGCTGCCGCCCGCCTTGCGCCCGCAGTTGCTGCGCACCCTGCAGTTGACGGGCAGGTCCGTGGGCGTGACGGAGCAGCTGGCGCTGTCCGCCTGGATGGAAGACGGCGCTTTCGTGCGCCATTTGCGCCAGGCGCGGCTGGCCTACAAGGAACGGCGCGACCTGCTGCTGGCCTGCCTCGAGCAGACGGCTCCCGGCCGCTACGCCATTTCCGGCCAGCAGGCGGGCTTTCATTGCGTGCTGTGGCTGCCGCCAGGCAGCGACGAGCGGGCATTTTGCGCGCGCGCGGCGCAAGAGGGACTGGCGCTGCAGCCGCTCGGCGATTTTTGCCATAGCGCCAAGCTGGCGCCGGCCGTGCTGCTCGGCTACACGGCCCTGAATGCGGCCCAGATACGCCATGCTGCACAAAAATTGGGCAGATTGCTGCTGTTGCCAGAGTCCGTCCCGGAATGAAACGGCTGCCTGGCTTATAATCACGGCTTCGCCGCAGCGTCCGCAGGGCGCCGGCAGCTGATTACAGAATCCGTCATGACCACCACCCGAACCGAACCGGCGCTGATCCGCGAGCTGGGCCGCGTCGATTACGAGCCCACCTTTGCCGCCATGCGCGCCTTCACCGACGCGCGCACGACGGAGACGCGCGACGAATTGTGGATCGTCGAGCATCCGCCCGTGTTCACCCTGGGCCTGGCTGCCGACCGCGGCCATTTGCTGGCGGGAGCTGACGCGATCCCCGTGGTGCAGACGGACCGTGGCGGCGAAGTCACGTTCCACGGTCCCGGCCAGGTGGTGATTTACCTGCTGATGGACTTGCGCCGCAACAAGCCGGGCGGCAAGCTGTATGCGCGCCAGTTCGTGCATAAAATCGAGCAAGCCATCATCAACGTGCTGGCGGCGTATAATCTCGCTGGCGAGCGCATCGATGGCGCGCCTGGCATCTATCTTGCCGGCGGACCAGACAAGGGTGCGAAGATCGCCGCGCTGGGGTTGAAAGTGCGCGGCAACGGCTGCACCTACCATGGCGTATCGCTCAACGTGGCGATGGACCTGGCGCCGTTTTCCTGGATTAACCCGTGCGGCTATTCCGGCCTGAAGACGGTGGACATGCGCAGCATGGGCGTCGTGGTGCCGCTGGCCGAGGTGCAGCGGGCCCTGGCCCATGAATTGACCGTATTACTCGATGTAAGCGAAGCAAACAGCGCCGCAGGCGCGCCTCAGGCAGCGGATGCCTGAGCAAACAAACCAAACTTTGCCCCTCAAGGGCTTGCAGCCATGACTTCTGAGACCATTTCCAGCACCGCCCCCGCCGCTACTGCCGCTCCCGCGTACAACCCGAGCGAAAAGCAAAAAGGCGCCAGCAAGACTTCGCGCATCCCGATCAAGATCATTCCGATCGAGCAAGTCGAGCGCCTGAAAAAGCCGGACTGGATCCGCGTCAAGGCCGCCTCGGCATCGACGCGCTTCTATGAAATCAAGGACATCCTGCGCGAAAACAAACTCGTGACGGTGTGCGAGGAAGCCAGCTGCCCGAACATCGGCGAATGTTTCGGCAAGGGCACGGCCACCTTCATGATCATGGGCGACAAGTGCACGCGCCGCTGCCCGTTCTGCGACGTCGGCCATGGCCGCCCGGACCCGCTGGACAAGGAAGAGCCGGCCAACCTGTCGAAAACCATCGCCAAGCTGCGTCTGAACTACGTCGTCATCACCTCCGTCGACCGCGATGACTTGCGCGACGGCGGCGCCGGCCATTTCGTCGAGTGCATCCAGCAAACGCGCGCCCTGTCGCCGAACACCCGCATCGAAGTGCTGGTGCCCGACTTCCGTGGCCGCCTGGAAAAAGCCCTGAACCTGTTCAAGGATGGCTTGCCTGACGTCATGAATCACAACCTGGAAACGGCGCCGCGCCTGTACAAGGAAGCCCGTCCCGGCTCCGACTACATGCACTCGCTGAAGCTGCTGAAAGATTTCAAGGCCATGTACCCGGACGTGAAAACCAAGTCCGGCATCATGGTGGGCCTGGGTGAGACGGACGAGGAAATCCTGCAAGTCATGCGCGACATGCGCGAGCACGACATCGACATGCTGACCATCGGCCAGTACCTGGCGCCATCGAACAGCCACTTGCCCGTGCGCCGCTACGTGCATCCGGACGTCTTTAAAATGTTCGAGGAAGAAGCGTACAAGATGGGCTTCACCCACGCTGCCGTGGGCGCCATGGTGCGCAGCTCGTACCACGCGGATGAACAGGCGCACAGCGCCGGCGTGGAATCGGCGCTGAATTTCTAAGCACCTTGTGCTGTATCAAAGCCGCCCGCTCGCGCTGGCGGCTTTTTTTTTGCCTGTTCGAATCGTATGTGCCTCATCCGGCCGGGCGTCCTATACTGGCATGCTGAAAAAGCATGATTGACGGATAAGTGATGAGGTGAGGCATGGACGTACGCATCGACGCATCGTGGAAGGCGCGGCTGGAGGGCGAGTTTGCCCAGCCTTACTGGGAACGCCTGGCCGCCTTCGTGAAGGAAGAGTATGCGGCAGGGCCGTGTTGTCCGCCGGGGAAAACCATCTTCCGGGCGTTCGACCTGACGCCGTTCGAGCAAGTCAAGGTGGTGATCCTGGGACAAGACCCGTATCACACGCCCGGCGCGGCCATGGGCCTGTGTTTTTCCATTCCCGAAGGCAAGCCGCCGCAGCCGAGCCTGCAGAATATCTTCAAGGAATTACATAGCGACGCAGGCGTGGTGCGCACGCGTACGGATTTGTCCGATTGGGCCGAGCAAGGGGTATTTTTGCTCAACAGTGTGCTGACGGTGCGCGCGGGCACGGCCGGTTCGCACGCGGCCAAGGGGTGGGAGAAATTGACGGACAGCGCGATCCGCCACCTGTCCGCCGAGCGCGAGCACCTGGTTTTCATCCTGTGGGGCGGCTACGCGCAAGCGAAGCGCAGCCTGATCGACCCCGGCAAGCACCTGGTGCTGGCGGCGCCCCATCCGTCTCCCTTGTCGGCAAGCAAAGGTTTCTTTGGCAGCAAGCCATTCAGCCTGGCGAATGCTTACCTGCAAGCGCATGGCCAGGCGGCCATCGCCTGGGGATAATTCCTGGAACCGTACGGCAACCGACAGCGGCAGGCGTTGCTCCCTGCCGCTGTCTTCGCGCGTAACTCTTAGAAGCTTGTCGACAAGCCGGCATAGATGCTGCGGCGGGCACCGTACTGCGGCGCTCCCACGCCCACGCCGGAACCGTCGCGCAGCAGATACGACTTGTCGAACAGGTTGATCAAGGCCAGACGTCCCTCGACCTTGCCGACCGGCGTATTTTTCCACGTGTGCGTAAGCGCCGTGTTGACGGTGAAATAGCCGGGCAGATGGCCGGAATTCGGTGCGCCGCCGTCCGGGGTCATGCGCAGGCCGCTGCCGTAAAGGAAGTCAGCGCTCACTTGCGAATCGCCAAAGTGATAATGGCCACCGCCCGATAGCGTGTATTTCTGGTCATGATCGAGGTAGACATAGTTCTTGCTGATGTAGTTCAACTCATCGGCGCCAAACAGGGCCTGGCCCGAATTGATGTTGCGGCCCTGCGCCTTTTGCGTGCTGGCGTTGAGGAACAGGCCCCAGTTTTTCTCGCTGTAAATGGCCGACAATTCCAGGCCCTTGGCGTAGCCATCCGCATAGTTGAATGGCGTCAGGATCAGCGCCTGGCCGAACTGGCCTTCGTCCAGCAGATTGTTGATCTTTTTATAGTACACATCGGCCGTCACGGTCAGTTTCGCATTCACCTGGTGGCTGATGCCGACGTCGTAGTAGTGCGTGCGCTCGGCCTTGACGTTGTCCGACTGGCCGATTTCCGGCGCATTCGTCGTGTTCGCATACAGGTCGATGCTGCCTTGCGCCGCCAGTTCCTGCGGCGGCGGCGTGAAGTAGCGCGAATAGCCGGCGTGCAGGGCCGTGCCCGGCGCCAGTTGATACGCCAGGTTGACGCGCGGGCTCCATTGCTGCTCGCTGGTGTAGGCCGAGACCTTGTCGAAGCGGGCGCCATAGTTCAGGGTCAGGGGTTTACTGATATGCCATTCATCCTGCAGGTAGAAACTGGCCAGGGTGCCCGTCTTGCCGCTGTTGTCCAGTACCGTGATGGGTGTGGTGGACGTTTGCGCGCCGTCCAGCGCGGGGAAGACAGCCACCGTGTTGTCGCTGGTCGTCTTCTGGCGCGTGTAGGCCAGGCCCGCGCGCACGGTGTGGTCCTGGTGCAATTTGTAGCTGATGTCGAACTGGGCGCCCGAGGCGCTGTTCGCGCGGCGCGAGTCCGATGCCACGCCGTTGTAGATCAGGTCGCCGATGGCGTCCGGTGTGAAGTGCAGTTCCGAATACTGGTGGAAGGCGGAAACCTGGTAATTGAGGTCGCCCAGGCTCTTTTGCAGCGACAGCACGAGGAAGCGGTTCACTTCGCGCTGGTTTTCATTCAGCTGCGACGACGGGATACTGGACGTGCCCGCCTGCGCATCGCTGTGGCCAGCCAGCGAGAAGCCCGGCGCCTGATCCGGATTGTTCGGGATCTGGAAGCGGCCGTTGTAGGTGCCGAACATGGCGCCCAGGCGCGTATTGTCGTCGAGGAAATACGACAGGCTGCCGAACGATTTGTTCTGGCGCGTCTTGTCGTGCAGGGCGCTGCGCGTGTCTTGCGGGTTTTCCACGCCCAGGGAATTGCCCAGGTAGCTGCCGGACAGGTAGTAATTGAACTTGCCCACGCTGCCAAAAAATTCGGCACTCGGTTCCACATGGTCGTGGCTGCCGACCATGATGCCGATGCGCCCGCCAGGGCTCAAGCCGCCCTCCTTCGTTTCGATGTCGACAATGCCGGCCGTGCGCAGGCCGAACTGGGCCGGCAAGGCGCCCGTCATGAAATCCGTCTTGTCGATCAAACGCGTATCGATCGACTGGCCGAAGCCGCTGATGCTTTCTGGCAACTGCACGCCATTGATGCGGTATTGCACGTTGGCATGGTCGTCGCGCACGTGCAGGGCGCCGGAACCCTTAGAATCCTGCGATACGCCCGGCAGGCGCAGCAGCACTTCATTGAATGGCGTGTTGTCGCCCTGGCCCAGCATGTCGACCATGTGACTGTCGATGCTGTAGATGGTGGTGCCGACTTTCGGCGACAGCTCGATGCGGGCGCTTTTCAAATGGGCGGAGGTGACTTCCACCTTTTGCATGTCTTGCGGTGCGGTATCGGCACTGGCTTCGGCAGGCTCGGCGGCGTGGGCGGAAAAGCTGAACAGGCTGGCAAGGGCGAGCGACAGCGCGCTCAAGCGTGGTGTGTGTTGCATGGTGAACCTCGAAAATAGTCTACGCCAGGCAGCCCGGCGCGCATGAGGACGCGGCGGTGCAGCCTGAAAAAGGATAAAAACAGCGTGGGAACTACAACGAGGCGGCAGGCGGGCCGCGCACGGGCGGCAGGATGAGGGCGGCGATGGGTGCCAGGGTGGCGGGCGCCAGGGCCAGCAGGCGGTACGGCAGTAATTGGGCGGGCGGCTCGACGATGGCCGGCGGCACGGCGATGTCGGCCACCTTGTCGATGACGGTGGCGCACAGCGCGCACTCTTCCGCGTCGAGGGTCGTCTTGTGCAGGTGCGAGGCGGCCGTCGACAGCAGGAACACGAGGGCCAGCGCGCTGAACAGCGCCACGCATAGCCGCCACGGCGTGCGCGCGAGGGCGGCGGCACCGTGATGGGCAGGCTCGCCGTAAGGCGTGCGGGTGGGCTGGCGGGAAGACATGGGCGCATAGTAGCAAGAAAATCGCCCCGCTGTCAGCGCTTGTTGCAATTCATTTGCGCTGCGTGGGCAGGACAGAATGCCAGCTGATAATGATTTTCACTCCGGGCCTTTCATGCTATCGTTTCGCAGCCCAAATTTCCCAAAGTTTCCATGTCGCAACGTTCGATCAAGTGGTTGTTTGCCAAGCTGCACCTGTATGCGGGCCTGTGGTTTGGCGCCCTGTTCGTCCTGTTGGGCTTGACGGGGTCCGCCATCGCCTGGATGCCGGAACTCGATGCCTGGCTCAATCCCACACTGTTGCAGGCGAGTACGCCGGCGCCTGGCCAGGTGTTCCAGGTCACGCCGCGCACGCTGCAAGCCGTGGTGGACGGGCTCACGGCCGACCCTGCCTACGGCAAGCCGAGCCAGCTCAATCCACCGGCCGATGCGCGCGACGTGTACGTGGCCTCATACCGCCAGGCGGGCACGCCATCGCCGTTCAGCCAGGCCATCGTGCGCCAGGTGATGGTCGATCCCTACACCTTGCAAGTCAAAGGCGAGCGCGACTGGGGGCGTTTCGGCCTCACGCGCCCGCTGCTGATGTCGGGCATGTTTCATCTGCACCGCTATCTGCTGTCGGGCGACGCGGGCAAGACCATTACGGGCATCTCGGGCGTGATGCTGCTGCTGATGGCCTTGAGCGGCATCTATCTGTGGTGGCCGCGCCTGCAGTGGCTGGCGCTCAAGCGCGCCTTGACGGTGTCGCATGGCGGCTCCTGGCCGCGCTTCAACTATACGTTCCACAAGGCAGCCGGTTTCTTTGCCGCGCCCGTGCTGGCCATGCTCGCCATTTCCGGCATCTATTTCAATTTGCCGCAATTGATCGTGCCGCTGGTGGCGCTCGTGTCGACGGTGCCGGACACGGCCAAACTGAAGAATGTGCAGCAGGACGGCGCCGTGCTCGATGCGGGCCAGGCCATGGCCGCCGCGCAGAAGCTGTATCCACAGGCGCGGGTGTCGCGCATCGTGCTGCCGGCGAAAAAGGACCAGCCGTATGACGTGCGCGTGCGCCAGCCCGGTGAAATCGCCCACGGCGACGGCGCCACGCGCATCACCCTGGATGCGCGCAGCGGCTTGCCCCTGCGCATACGCGACCCCTTGCGGGCGCCGGCCGGCGACGTTTTCCTGGGCTGGCAATTCCCCCTGCATTCGGGCCAGGCGTTTGGCGCGGCCGGGCGCGCCTTCATTACCGTCTTCGGCCTGATGCCGCTGCTGTTCATGCTGACGGGGACGCTGGTGTGGTGGAAACGGCGGCGCGGCCGGAAATAAGCGGCCGCCAAACCGATGCGGGGAAAGTTGCTATCATCATAGTATTTTCCGGCGGATCCCGGATTCACCCGCACAAGGACCAGCATGAGCAATCCCGAGATTACCGTAGCAATGTTGAATGAACGCGGCACCGGCCGCCTGCCCGGCCACCTGGGCATCGTCATCACGGAAGTGGGCGACGGCCAGCTGACGGCGGAATTGCCCGTGCTGCCGCATTTGCTGGCGCCAAATGGCTATCTGCACGCGGGCAGCGTGGTGACCCTGGCCGACACGGCTTCTGGCTATGGCTGCATCGTCAACCTGCCCGAGGGCGCGAGCAATTTCACGACCATCGAACTGAAATCGAACCACCTGGGCACGGCCCGCGAAGGCACGCTCACCTGCACCGCCAAGGTTGAGCACAAGGGCCGCAACACGCAGGTGTGGGATGCCGTGGTGAAAAGCAAGGAAACGGGCAAGACGATTGCCCTGTTCCGCTGCACGCAGATGATTCTGTATCCTAAATAAGACTAAATTTTCACCCAGTTACCCTTGTACAAGATTGGTCCCGTCGGTCCGTTCGGATCGGGCGAACCGCCTTTCGGCTCCAGGGTGACGGCCAGCAGGGCCACGTCGTTGCCAATGGCGCGCTGGGACAATGCCAGTTTCACGCTGCCCTTGTCGGCCAATAAACCCAAGGAGCGCGGGTTGCCGCTCTTCGGCACGGCCCACAGTTCCAGGTCACGGTCAGCAGGCACGGGCGCGTTGCCCACCATGCGCACCTCGAGCGCGCCGTGGCGGCTGTCGGCCGTCAGCAGCAGGGCCGTTTGCGCTTTCTCGTCCGTCAGGCTGGCGACATAGCTGATCTGCGGCGCGTCCATCACGCGCGTGGCCACGACGATGACCAGCAGCGCGGCGATGGCGCTCGACGCCATGCCCAGCGAACGCCAGAACGACAGCGAATCGCGCCACAACGACCAGCCGCCCTGCGGCGCCAGGTGCAGGCGCTGCTCGATCTGCTGCCACACGCGTTTGGGCGGCGCCACGGGCGTGGCAAATTCCGCCATCGGTTCCAGGCGCTGGCGCCATTCGGCCGTGATATTGCGCAAGTCGGCGTCATTGTGCAGCCAGCCTTCGAAACGCCGCCGCGCGCCCCCTTTCAGGGTGCCCAGCACGTATTCGGACGCCAGTTTCTGGCGCAGCACGTCATTGCCTCGGATATTCATGATGCCTCCCGTTTCGCCAGGCACGTGCGCAGCCGTTCCAGGCTGCGGCGTATCCAGGTCTTCACGGTGCCGATCGGCAGCGACATCTGCTGCGCCACTTCGCTGTGCGACAGGTCGTGATAGAAGGCCAGGGCGACCACCTGCCGGTGCAGCCCTTCCAGGGCGGACATGCAAAACGCCAGCGCCTTGGCGTCACCGCTCAGCTGCAGCGACTCGATCGGCGTGGCCTGGGGATCCCGGAGTGCATTCATGACTTCGCTATCAAACTGTTCGGCATCGATTTCCACGGTATCGTCGCTGCGCCGCAGCACATCGAACGCCTTGTTGCGCACGATGGTGGCCATCCAGGTCATCGGCGCCGCCAGATGGCTCTGGTAAGTGGCGGCATTGTTCCAGATGGCGACGAACCCCTCTTGCAAGGCTTCTTCAGCGAGCTCTTGCTTATGCAATATACGCAGCGCGAAGCCAAACAGTTTCGATGAGGTGGAGTGATAGAGCTGGCGGAACGCGGTGGCGTCCTTGTTGCCGGCGGCAAGCAGCCAGGTTTTCAGTTGCTGCGGGTCGAGCGATTGGGCGGCTGGGGACACGGCTGGCCTTCACAAGGTGAGTGGAAATCACACTTGGGAAGGTTATAACAGTTTGGCAACACTTGGCAACAGGGTTTTGTGCGGTGTAGAGCGGGTATTTTTGCGTTGGATCAACCGGCGATGGCGGTTTCCAGCAGCTTGTGCAGTTCCGCGAATTCCGGCTTGCCCACATAGCGCTTGAGGATCTTGCCCTGCTTGTCGAGCACGAAGGTGGTGGGCGTCAGGGCCACGTCGCCGTAGGCCTTGGCCGCCTCGCCCGTCACGTCGAGCGCCACCTTGAACGGCAACTGGCGCGTTTCGGCGAAGTTCAGCACGTAGTTGGCCGGATCGTATTTCATGGCCACGGCCACGAATTCCAGTCCCTGCCCCTTGTACTTGTTGTAGGTATCGACCATGTCCGGCATTTCCGCCACGCAGGTGGTGCACGAGGTAGCCCAGAAATTGACCATCACCACCTTGCCGCGCAGGCTGGCCGAGGTGATTTTCTCGCCATGGATGCCGTGGAACGTCACGTCCGGCGCGCTTTGCTTGTCATTCAGCGACAGGTAGGCTACCGCCGCCACGCCCGCCACGAAGACGGCGATCAGGGCTGGTTTGATCCAGGACTTGCTTGCGGATGGCGAAGTTGACATGGTTTTCAATAGAGTAGCGCTACGATGCGTCCATTATAGACGCATCATCAGTCTGGCGCCGTAGGCCGGATGGGGGATGCCGCTTATTGCTGGACCGTGTCGCTGGCGCTGCTCGTCGTGCGTGCTGGCGCCGGATCGGGTTGCAATTGCTTCAGTTCCGCTTCCGAAATGTAGTCGAACAGCTTGACCACTTTCTGCACGCCGCCCACGCCGCGCGCCACGTCGGCCGCGACCGTGCCTTCGCGCTGGGTGACTCTGCCCATCAGGAAGACGGTGGCGTTCTCGGTGACGACCTTGAACGAGGCAGCCGAAATGGTTTTCATGTCGACCAGGCTGGCCTTGACCTTGGTGGTGATCAGCGCGTCGTTCGAGCGCGAGGTGTAGCTGGCCGGACCGGCGATGATCAGTTCATTGGCCACCGATTCCACGCCCTCGATATTGCGCACTTCGCGCTCGACGGCATTTTTCATCGCTTCATCGCGCACTTCGCCCGTCAGCAGGACGCGGCGGTTGAAGCTGGTGACATTCACGTGGCCCACGTCGCCGACGATGGAGGGGATGCGCGACTCGCCTTTGAGGGCGATCGACTTGTCTTCGGTCTGCGCGCCCAGGGTGCGGCGGTCCGCTGCGGCAACGCCGCCCATCACCGCGCCGCCGACCATCAGTTCGATGCAGCCGGTGAGCGAGGTGAGCATGGCGCCGCACAGCAGTGCGGTGGCCAGCGGGCGTTGTACGCGTTTCCAGCCTGGGCCAGTACCGAATTTAGTCATTCACGTCTCCTCCGAATAGGGCGACATCGATGCCGTCGCAGATGCAATGTATGGTGGTCAGATGGACTTCCTGGATGCGCGCCGTGCGCTCGGCCGGCACGCAGATATGCACGTCGGCGTCCGTCAGCATCTTGCCGATGGCGCCGCCGTCCTTGCCCGTCAGCGCCACGACGCGCATTTCGCGCTCGAGCGCCGCTTCCACGGCGGCCATCACGTTGGCCGAATTGCCCGACGTGGAGATGGCCAGCAGGATGTCGCCGGCCTGGCCGAAGGCCTGCACCTGCTTCGAGAAAATCTCGCGGTAGCTGTAGTCGTTCGCCACGGCCGTCAGGATCGACGTATCCGTCGTCAGCGCCAGGGCCGGCAGCGGAAAGCGCTCGCGTTCGAAGCGTCCGACCAGCTCGGCTGCGAAATGCTGGCAGTCGGCGGCGGAACCGCCGTTGCCGCAGGCGAGGATCTTGTTGCCGTTGGACAATGCATAAAACATCAGGTCGATCGCCTGCGCAATGGGTTGCGCCAGTACGGTAGCGGCCTGGATCTTGAGTTCGGCACTTTCGTGGAAGTGCGAGAGGATGCGTTGATTATTCATAGTCTGCCGATTATAGTGCAGGCGCGCGGCATGGCGGACAAGCACTGTTAAAAATGCTTACATATCGAGGATGTTCTTCAGCCAGCTGATGCGCCCGCCATCGATGGCCAGCGCGTCGAAGCGGCACGGCGGCAGCGCCTTTTGCCCCAGCAGCCAGGTTTGCGCGGCCACCACCATGCGCCGCTGCTTGGCCGGCGTAATGCTGGCCAGGGCGCCGCCGAAGGTGGGACTGCTGCGTAGCCGCACTTCCACGAAGACGACCGATGCGCCATCGCGCATGATCAGGTCCAGTTCGCCGCCCTTGCACAGATAGTTACGTTGTAGCAGCACCAAGCCTTGCAGCAGCAGATACGCGAGCGCATCGTCTTCTCCTTGCCGTCCCCGTGCCTGTTTATTCTGGAACGGCAGGGGTGGCATGGCGTGTCCTTATTGGGCCGGCGGCACGGCGACAGGCGCGGCCGGCGGCCAGGTACCCAGCACGCCCTGCTGGTAGGTGGCGGCCTGTTCCGTGCGTTCGAACACGCTTTGATCACCCTCGAAGCGCACGGCCAGGCGGCCCGTCACGCCATCAAGGGTAAATGGCGCGTTCGGGCGCAGCGCCACTTCGCGCGCCACGCGGAAGGCATCGATGCCCAGCGCGTACAGGCGCTCCATGTCGGCCGTCAGGCGGGTGTCGGCCGGTTGCGGCGGCTGTGGATAGACCATCACTTGTGGATGGTCGCGCTGGACTTGCCACGGCAAGTCCAGCAGGCGCGCGCCGTCGAGCTCGGGGCCGCTGGCGCCGCGCCCGGCGCCGGGATTCAAGGACGAGGTGCCATACAGGGGCAAGTCGCCGCCGATGGCCACGCGCAGCTGGCGCGCCTGGTCGGCGTCGAGCGCGGCAAACAGCAGTCCCGGCGGCGTGGCTGCCAGGCGCGCGCGCAGTTGCACCAGTTCGGCATCGCTCAGGTAGCCATTCGTGGCCGTCAAGTCCATCGTCTCGATCTTGCCGCCCTGGCGCAGCCATTCCTGCTTGAAGGCGGCGCTGATGCGGCGCTGCGAGGGCGATCCGGCCGACAGGACCAGCGCGCTGGCACCAGGCTGTTCGCTGGCGGCCCAGGCGGCGACCTGGCGCGCTTCCGCCTCGATCGACAGGCCCATCACCAGCAGCTTGGCCGGCAGGCGCGCCTCGCCGCGGTTGTCCGGGTGGTTCAGGGCGATCGTCGGTTTGCGCACCAGGTCGCTGTTCGCCACGGCCGTGACGGCCGAGCGCGACAAAGGCCCCACGACGATGTCCTGTTCCTCCTGTGCTTGCGCAAACTTGTTCAGGACGTCGCTGCTGCCGTCGCCCGTGTCGATCACCGTTACTTCAAAGCCGCTGCGGTCGCGCTCGTATGCGGCCATGAAACCGGCGCGTAGCAGTTCGGCGGCCGGACCCAGCGAAGCCGAGCGCAGCGGCAGCAGCAGACCGATGTGGTGGGCCTTGCCATCGGACGGTGCCGGTGCCGTGGCGGCCGGCATGTCTTGTGGCGTGCCGGTCGCCGGCTTGGTATTGATGGGCGCCAGCGGGGCGCCATTGCCGTCGTACGCGGTGATATCGGGCACGGCCACGGCAAACGTCACCGGTTCGGGTGCGGGCGGCTTGGGCGGCACGGGCGGTGGCAGCGGCTTCGGTGGCGGCAGCGCCCTTGTGTTAGATTCAATAGGCGCGCACAATTGCCCGGGCGCGTCGCAAGGCGTGCTGCAAGCGCTCAGCATGCCGGTCGCGGCACAAACAAGCAGTAACTTCACACTATTAGCAAGCATTTAACCTCCAAAATGACCGTACAAGAAATCAGTTCCATCGCCAGCCTGCCCATCATGACAGAGGCGGCGCACCAGGTCTATCCTATCGCAACATTGTATATAGTGGCCACGCCGATCGGCAATGTGACCGATATCAGTCTGCGCGCGCTGCATCTGCTGAGCCTTGCCGACGCCGTCGCCTGTGAAGATACGCGCAACACGGCGCACCTGCTGACGCGCTTTGGCCTGAACAAGCCGTTAATTGCGGCGCATCAACATAACGAGCGCGAAGTGGCGCAGACCCTGATTGCCCGCCTGCACGCCGGCGAGCGCATCGCCCTCGTTTCCGACGCGGGCACGCCGGCCGTTTCCGACCCCGGCGCGCGCATCGTCGACGCCGTGCGCGCGGCCGGCCTGCGCGTGCTGCCCCTGCCCGGCCCTTCGGCGGCGATTACCGCCATTTCCGCCAGCGGCTTGTTGAATGACCAGTTTTACTTTGTCGGCTTCCTGCCGGCCAAGGCCAAGCAGCGCGAAAACATGCTGCACAGCCTGCGTGGCGTGACGGCAACGATGGTGTTTTACGAGGCGCCGCACCGCATCCTCGATTGCGCCACGGCCCTGGTGGAAGCGTTCGAGCCGACGCGCCAGGTGGTGTTCGCGCGCGAACTGACGAAACTGTTCGAGGAAATCCACCGCTGCCCCCTGTCCGAGGCGGAGGCGTGGATACGCGCCGATGCGCACCGCGAAAAGGGAGAGTTCGTCGTCCTGCTGGAAGGCGCCACGGAAGCGCAGGACGCGGAAGACGTGGAAGCGGAACGCATCCTGAACATTTTATTGGCCGAATGCAGCGTCAAGCAGGCGGCCAATCTGACGGCGCAGATCACGGGCCGCAAGAAAAACGCCCTGTATGAACGGGCGTTGCAGTTGAAGGGGCAGGAATAAGCGGATGACGGCCCACCCAAAACGGGTTTATTGTTAAATTGTTACCATTTGCAGCCGCTATCCTTCTTGTCCAGCAACATCAGCACGGGCGCCAGCAAGCCTGCGCCTGAATAGGCGGTGCGGCAATCGCCGCGCTTGCCTTGCGCGATGTCGCGCGCCAGCTGGGTTTCCGTTTGCAGCGGCTTGTCGGGGATTTGTCCCACGGCCGTGCCCACCTTGGATGGATCGCGCTCGCCGGCCATCTTGCGCGCCGTTCTTCTGGCCGCTTCCATATCGAATTTCGGCGTTTCCGGGGTTTCTTGCCTGAAGGTATCGGTACTGGCCGCCGGCGTGGCCGGTGATGCCGGCACGACAGTGATGGCTTGCGGGCTGGCCGCCGGCGCCGTGGCCGCCGCCGGCGTTTCCCGGGCAGTGGCGAGTTTCGGCTTGCTGATGGGCTTGGGTTCGCGTTTCGGCTTGACGACTTCGGCAGGCGGCGGAGGCGCCTTGGCGGCCAGCGGACGTATCCACACGGCGATTGATTCCACGCGCGGTGCCGTGTCCTGCTGGACAGGCGGCTGCACATGGCGCCACAGATAGAGCAAGGCGCCATGCAGCAGCAAGGACACAGCTATGCCCAGCACGATGCCGCGGCGGTTCGGCATGGGCCGGCCGCCGTCGCTTCTTTCTATCCTGAACTCCATTGCCGTCGTCGCCTTCATGTCTGATCGGGAAAACTTGCCAAGCCAGTGTCGCATACTTCAATCGTTTTGAAAAATACATGGGTTCCAGTGCCGCCCGTAAATAATTTACATAGAGTTTCACCTGACCCTTGACCGAAGTCGATACGGCCTGTATTATCTTGGTCTTCGGAGTGTGGCGCAGCCCGGTAGCGCACCTGGTTTGGGACCAGGGGGTCCAAGGTTCGAATCCTTGTACTCCGACCAAATTTGTAGAAAAAAACCCAAGAGTTTCGGCTCTTGGGTTTTTTTTCGTCTGTACGGTTCAGGCAGGACGGAATAAGTTGGCGTAGCTCGGCTTAGCGCCAAGCGCGTAACCCGACAACAGTGTTGGCCATGACCTCGGTGACGTCGGATTACGCGTGGCGTTGCCACGCTAATCCGACCTACGCAGCGAGGCGTTTCGCCGCGATGGCATTGCCCGCGCGGCTGGAACCCTTGCGCCCCAGCTGCTGCGAGATGAACTGCCCCGCATCGACCACCAGGTCCAGGTCGATGCCGGTGGCAATCCCCAGTCCCTGCATCATGTACAGCACGTCTTCGGTGGCCACATTGCCGGTGGCGCCCTTGGCGTAGGGGCAGCCGCCCAGGCCGGACACGGACGAGTGATAGATCGCGATACCCGTTTCCAGGCTGGCGTAGATATTCGCCAGCGCCTGTCCATAGGTGTCGTGGAAGTGGCCGGACAGGCCGTCCACGTGGAAGGCGGCAATCGCGCGCTGCATCACCGCCTGCGTTTTGCGCGGCGTGGCCACGCCGATGGTGTCGGCGATGTCGATTTCGTCGCAGCCGAGGTCGCGCATGCGCCCCACCACGTCGGCCACGGCGTCGAGCGGCACGTCGCCCTGGTAGGGGCAGCCGAAGGCGCAGCTGATGCTGCCGCGCAGGCGCAGGCCGTGTTCCTTGGCCGCCTTCGCCACGCCTTCGAAGCGGGCGATCGATTCGGCGATCGAGCAGTTGATGTTCTTTTGCGAGAACGCCTCGGAGGCGGAGCCGAAGATCACCACTTCATCGGCCTTCGCCGCCAGCGCCGCCTCGAAACCCTGCATGTTCGGCGTCAGCGCGGAATAGATTGTGCCGGCGCGGCGCGCGATCTTTTCCATCACTTCCGCGCTGGTGGCCATCTGCGGCACCCATTTCGGCGAGACGAACGATGCCGCCTCGATATTGGCGAAGCCGGCCAGGGTCAGGCGGTCGACCAGTTCGATCTTGACGGCGGCGCTGATGGTGTCCTTCTCGTTTTGCAGGCCGTCGCGCGGACCTACTTCGACGATCTTGACCTGTTTCGGCAAACTAGCTTGAGCATGCATTTCAATATCCTTGCAAACGGTTGACGATGCCGGCGACAGAGTCTCCGGCTTGCAGGCGGCGCATCTTGGCGGCGATCTGCGCCACGCTTTCGCGGCGCAGGGTGGCCGCTGAAATATGCGGCGTGATGGTGATGCGTGGTTCTTGCCAGAACGGGTGCTGCTGCGGCAGCGGTTCGTTGCGGAACACGTCCAGCGTCGCTCCGGCGATGTGCCCGGAGCGGATCAGGGTCAGCAAATCCGGTTCGGCGATATGCGCGCCGCGCGCCACGTTGATGACATAGGCGCCCGGCAGCAGCATCGACAGGCGCGCGCGGTCGAGCAGATTGTGCGTGTCCGGCGTGAGCGGCAGCATGCACACCAGCACGCGCGTGCCGCGCAGGAATGCTTCGAGTCCCTCTTCGCCCGCATAGCACTGCACGCCATCGACGTGCTTGCGGCTGCGGCTCCATCCGCGCAAGGGGAATTCGAACTGCGCCAGCGCTTGCAGCACGCGCGTGCCCAGCACGCCCATGCCCAGCACGCCGACGGGAAAATCCGCCTTGTCGAACGCGGGCAGCGGTTGCCAGATACCGGCGCGGCCCTGCGCCTCGTAATCGTCGAAACGGCGGAAGTGGCGCAGCACGGCGTGGCTCACATATTCGGCCATCTGCACGCCCATGCCCGCGTCATCCAGGCGCACCAGCGGCACGTGGGCGGGCAGCGCCTCGCCAAATTTCAACAGCGCGTCGACGCCGGCACCCGTGTTGAAGATGGCTTTCACGTGGGCCAGCTCAGGCAGCATGGCGGCGGGCGGCTGCCACACGACGGCGTAGTCGCACGGCGCCACTGTTTCGCCTTCGCGCCAGAAGATAATGTCGGCCTCGGGCAGCAAGTCGCGGAAGTCGCTGATCCACGCCGCTTCCTTGCCGTCCGAACGTTGTAAAAGGATGCGCATGGCGTTCTTTTACGCGGCAGCCTTGAAGGCCAGCAGCGGCGCGCCATCGGCCACCTGGTCGCCAACGGCATACAGCACGTCTTCCACCAGGCCGTCGTGCGGCGCGGCGATCGTGTGTTCCATCTTCATCGCTTCCATGATGACCAAAGGCTCGCCCTTCTTGACGTCCTGTCCTTTGTTGACCAGCACGGCGACGACCTTGCCCGGCATCGGCGCCGTCAGGCGCCCGCCTTCCGCTTCCACTTCGCCCGCATGCGCCATCGGATCGCTGTAGTGCAGTGTGTAGTGCAAGCCGCCGCTGAATACGTGGAACTGTTCCCCGTCGCGCAGCACGGTGCCATGCACGGCACGCTCGCCGAGCTTGATGTGCAGTTCCAGGCCTTTGCGCGCCGTTAGGGTGAGGGGCTGGCCGTTGAACAGCCAGCCATCCGTCTTGTAGGCGATGCGCGCGGCATAGGCCTTGCTGTCGCCAGTGAGCGCGAATTCATCGGCAAACGCCAGGCTGCGTCCCAGGGTGCTGTTCAAGCGCCAGCCCAGGGCATTGCCCCACGGGTCGGCGCGGTTGGCCGACTGTGCTTCGGCGGCCGCTTTTTCTTCCAGCAGCAGGGCGACGGACGCCAGCGCCAGGGCCGTGTCGGGCGCCGCCTGCAGGGCGGGGAACAGCGACGCTTGATTGCGTTCGATGAGGCCCGTATCGAGGTCGGCGCTGGCAAACGCCTGGCCTTCGACCAGGCGTTTCAGGAAGGCGATATTGCTGGCCAGGCCGACGATCTGGTAGTCGGCCAGCGCCTGCGCCATGCGCGCCAGCGCTTCGCGGCGGTCCGCGCCCCAGACGATCAGCTTGGCGATCATCGGGTCGTAGAACGGCGAAATCGCGTCGCCCTCGCGCACGCCGGAATCGATGCGCACGGACGCTGGAACGACCGTGCCACCCAGTTCGAACGTGACGGCGGAAGGCGACTGCATGTGGCGCAGGGTGCCGATCGATGGCAAAAAGCCCTTTTCCGGATTTTCCGCATAGATGCGCGCCTCGATGGCGTGGCCGTGGATCGTCAGTTCGCTCTGTTTTTTCGGCAGCGGCTCGCCAAAGGCGACGCGCAACTGCCATTCCACCAGGTCCGTGCCGGTGATCATTTCCGTCACCGGATGCTCGACCTGCAGGCGCGTATTCATCTCCATGAAGTAGAACGAACCATCCTGGTTGGCGATGAATTCCACCGTGCCCGCACCCACATAGCCGACGGCCTTGGCGGCGGCGACGGCCGCCTCGCCCATGGCCGCGCGGCGGTCAGCCGGCATGCCCGGCGCCGGCGCTTCTTCCAGCACCTTTTGATGGCGGCGCTGTACCGAGCAATCGCGCTCGAACAGGTAGATGCAGTTGCCGAGCGTGTCGGCAAACACCTGGATTTCGATATGCCGCGGGCGCGACAGGTATTTTTCGGCCAGCACCTTGTCGTCGCCGAAAGAGCTGATCGCTTCGCGCTTGCACGAGGCCAGCGCGGCCTTGAAGTCGGCGCTGTTGTCGATGACGCGCATGCCCTTGCCGCCGCCGCCGGCCGAAGCCTTCAGCAGCACGGGGTAGCCGATCTTGTCGGCTTGGCCGTGCAAAAAGTCCGCATCCTGTTCCTCGCCATGGTAGCCGGGCACCAGCGGTACATTGGCTTTTTCCATCAGCGACTTGGCGGCCGACTTCGAGCCCATGGCGCGCATGGCGGACGCCGGCGGGCCGATGAAGACCAGGCCCGCTGCGTGGCAGGCGTCGGCGAAGTCGGCGTTCTCGGACAGGAAGCCGTAGCCGGGGTGAATCGCCTGCGCCCCGGTCGCCAGCGCCACGGCGATGATCTTGTCGCCGCACAGATAGCTTTCCTTGGCCGGCGCGGGGCCGATCAGCACGGCTTCGTCGCACACGGCGACGTGCTTGGCGTTGGCGTCCGCTTCCGAATAGACGGCGACGGTCTGGATGCCCATGCGGCGCGCGGTAGCGGCGACACGGCAGGCGATTTCGCCGCGGTTGGCGATCAGGATTTTAGTGAACATGGTCTCTCTCTATTCTCTCAAAGGTGCAGCGGTCTCTTGATGGACCTGGTCTGTTGGCTTGTCGGCTTACGCGCTGCGCGCTAAGCCGACCTACGGATGGTGAGGCGGTATTCGTAGGTCGGGTTAGCCGGCACGGCGTAACCCGACAGGGCTGGATCAGCAGCCGCACTTCTCTTTCTGTACCGAGTCGAGCATGGCGCCGCGCGTCTGCAGGCCCAGTTTGCCCAGCAAGGTGCGGTCGTCTTCCGCTTCCGGGTTGTCGGTGGTGAGCAGCTTGTCGCCGTAGAAGATGGAGTTGGCGCCAGCCAGGAAGCACATGGCTTGCACGGCTTCGCCCATCTGGCGGCGGCCGGCCGACAAACGCACGCGCGCTTTCGGCATGGTGATGCGGGCAACGGCGATCGTGCGCACGAATTCAAACGGGTCGAGCGCTTCCAGGCCAAACAATGGCGTGCCTTCCACTTGCACCAGATGGTTCACGGGCACCGATTCCGGATATGGATTCAGATTGGCCAGCTGGGCGATCAGGCCCGCGCGTTGCAGACGTGTTTCGCCCATGCCGACGATGCCGCCGCAGCATACTTTCAAGCCCGCTTCGCGCACGCGGCCCAGGGTGTCCAGGCGGTCCTGGTATTCGCGCGTCGAGATGACGTTGTCGTAGAATTCCGGCGCCGTGTCGAGGTTGTGGTTATAGAAGTCGAGGCCCGCGTTTTTCAGGCGGTCCGCCTGTCCCTCTTCCAGCATGCCCAGAGTCGCACAGGTTTCCAGGCCCAGCGCTTTCACTTTGCTGACCATCTCTTCGACTTTGTCCATGTCGCGGTCCTTCGGGCCGCGCCATGCGGCGCCCATGCAGAAGCGCGTGGCGCCGTTGGCTTTTGCCTGGCGTGCCGCGTCGAGCACGGTGTCGATGTCGAGGATTTTTTTCGCTTCCACGCCCGTGTCGTAGCGGGCCGCCTGCGGGCAATAGCCGCAGTCTTCCTCGCAGCCGCCCGTCTTGATCGACAACAGGGTCGCCAGTTCCACGTCGCCATCGGGGAAGTTGATGCGGTGCGTTTGCTGGGCCTTGAACATCAGGTCATTGAAAGGCAGGTCGAACAGGGCCAGCACATCATCGATGGGCCAGGTGGCCGCTTCGGGCAGGGTGATGCGCGCCGCAGGGCGGTGCAGTTCGACGGTTTTTGCTGCTTCTTGG
Organism: Janthinobacterium sp. YR213; assembly: GCF_900099875.1. NCBI lineage: Bacteria > Pseudomonadati > Pseudomonadota > Betaproteobacteria > Burkholderiales > Oxalobacteraceae > Janthinobacterium > Janthinobacterium sp. YR213. Next base: position 814,072 of record NZ_FNDA01000003.1, read on the forward strand.
ACTAAAGACATGGTGATTCCTTCGCTTCTATTTTTGAGTACGTTCAGTTGTTTGGCTTAATTGTTTGGTCTAGTTCTGCGACTGCTGCGCCGGCCAATTAGGCAAGCCGCTGAAATCGAGATACGCCGCCGCCGCTTCCGCGCTCGGTTGCGCCAGGCGCGGCACCTTGCCCAGCAGCGGCGCCGGGATGCGTTCGATCAGCGCATCGATATTTTCGTCGAGGAAGCGCATTTCCACTTCCAGCGTGTTGGCGACCCAGCCGATGACCGTCAAGCCGCGCGCCTCGACGGCTTCGAGCGTCAGCAAGGCCTGGTTGATGCAGCCCAGGCGCATGCCGACCACGAGGATCACGGGTAGATCGAGCTGCTGCGCCAGGTCGGCCGAATCAAAGCCAGGAGACAGCGGCACGCGGAATCCGCCCACGCCTTCGACCACGACCGCGTCCGAGGCGGCGGCGATTTCCAGGTAGGCGGCCAGAATCGGCACCGATTCGATGCTGACGCCTTCGAGCGCGGCGGCGATGTGCGGCGCGGCCGGCTCCTTCAGCATGTAGGGCGTCGTCAGGCTGCGTAGCATGGTGACGTTGCCGGCGGCGATCAGGCTGTCGGCGTCTTCATTATGCAGTTCGCCGTCGCGCATCTCGGCGCCGGCGGCGACAGGCTTCATGCCGCAGGCGCGCACACCGCGCGCCACCAGCGCGTGCAGCAGGGCCGACGACGTCAGGGTCTTGCCGATTTCCGTGTCGGTGCCGGTGACGAAACAGGCAAAGCGCGATGGCAGGCCGGTGGCGGCCGGAGCCGGCTGCACGGCCGGCGCCAGGTCCGCCAGCACTTCCGCCACGATAGGATCATCAAGGCTCATGGCGATTCCTTTCCAGGGTGTTGACTGCGTTGATCAATTGCGCCACTTCCTGCGCCGTGTGGCCGGCCGACAGGGTCACGCGCAGGCGCGCCGTCCCCGCTGGCACGGTGGGCGGGCGGATGGCACCGACCCACAGGCCCTGCTGGTACAGGGTGGCGGCGATGTCCAGCATGTCCGCATTCTCGCCAATGATGACGGGCTGGATGGCGGTCACGGATGGCAAGGCTTGCCAGCGCTGCAGCTGCAAGCCGTCGTTCCATTGCGCCACCAGCGCCGCCAGGTGCATACGGCGTTGTTTTCCTTCTTCACCGGCGATGATGTCGAGGCTGGCCAGCAGCGCATGCGCCAGCGCCGGCGCTGCCGCCGTGGTGAAGATGTACGGGCGGGCCTTCTGGATCAGGGTCTCGATCACGGCCTCGTGCGCGGCAACAAAGGCGCCGCCCACGCCGGCCGATTTGCCCAGGGTGCCCACATACACGAGGTAGGGCGAATGCAGGTCGAAGTGTTCGAGCGCCCCGCGGCCATGGGCTCCCAGCGCGCCGAAGCCGTGCGCGTCGTCGACCACCAGCCAGGCGCCATGTTGTTCGCACAGGGCCAGCAGCGCGGGCAGCGGCGCCAGGTCGCCATCCATGCTGAAGACGCTGTCGGTGACGACGATCTTGGTTTTCGCCGTGCTGGCTGCCAGCAGGGCCGCCAGGGCATCGAGGTCGGCGTGCGGATACACGCGTGTCTTGACGCGGGCCAGGCGCGTGCCATCAATCAGCGAGGCGTGGTTCAGCGCTTCCGAGAACATCTCCGCGTCCGGGTCGCCCGCCGACAGGGCCGTCAGCACGGCCAGATTCGCCATGTAGCCGGTGCAGAAATACAGGGCGCGCGCCTGTTCCAGGTTGGCGCCGACAAATGCCGCCAGCCGTTCTTCCAGCTGCGCGTGGGCGCGGCCATGGCCGCTGATCAAATGCGAAGCGCCGCTGCCGGCGCCATACAGGTCGGCGCCCTCTTTCAGCGCGGCGACGATGCGCGGATGCGACGCCAGGCCCAGGTAGTCATTGCTGCAAAAGGCCAGCATGGCGCGCCCGTCCACCGTCAGGCGCGGCGCGCACGGCGTGTCGACGGTGCGGCGGCGGCGGATCAGGCTGCGCTCTTCCAGTCCTTGCAACTGCTGTTGTAATCGCGCGATCAGTTCCATCTCAGGCCCCGATCACATGATTGAAGACGGCCAGCGTCTGCTGGCCCAGGCCCGCGATCTCGGCGTCGTCGAGGATGTACGGCGGCATCAGGTAGACGGTGGAGCCGATGGGGCGCATCAGCAGTTCGTGTTCCAGCGCCGTGCTGAAGAAGCGGCGCGAAAAGTCGGGCGCCGCGTCCACCGCATCGAAGGCCCAGATCATGCCCTGCTGGCGGAAGTGTTTGACTTTTTCATGCTGCGCCAGCGGCGCCAGCGCTTGCGTGATCTTGTCGGCGCGCACGCGGTTGGTGGCCAGCACGTCGTCTTCCTCGAAGATGGAAAGCGTCGCCAGCGCCGCGCGGCAGGCCAGCGGATTGCCCGTGTACGAGTGCGAATGCAGGAAGCCGCGGCGCACATCGGTGCTGTAGAAGGCCTGGTAGATGTCTTCGCGCGTCATCACCAGGGACAGGGGCAGATAGCCGCCGCTGATGCCTTTCGACAGGCAGACGAAGTCGGGCCAGATGCCGGCCTGTTCGCACGCAAAGAAAGTGCCCGTGCGTCCGCAGCCGACGGCGATTTCATCGAGGATCAAATGGACTTGATAACGGTCGCACAGGGTGCGCACCAGCGACAGGTACAGCGGGTCGTGCATGGCCATGCCGGTGGCGCACTGCACCAGCGGCTCGATGATGATGGCGGCGATCTTGTCCGCTTTTTGCTGGAAAAGCTGTTCGACTTCGGCGGCGGCGCGGCGCGCCACGTCCTGGGCGGACTCGCCCTCGGCCGCCTGGCGGAAGTCGGGCGACATCACCGTCTGCGTGGCGCGCAGCAGGGGGCCGTAGGCATCCTTGAACAGGGCGACATCGGTGACGGCCAGCGCGCCGATGGTTTCGCCGTGGTAGCTGCCTTTCAGACAGACGAATTCCTGCTTTTCACTCTTGCCGCTATTGCGCCAGGCGTGAAAACTCATTTTCAGGGCGATTTCCACGGCGGACGCCCCATCGGACGCGTAAAAGCTGTGACCGAGCACGCCACCCGTCAAGGCGGAGAGTTTTTCCGATAGTTCGATCACCGGTTCATGCGTGAAACCGGCCAGCATCGCATGTTCCAGGCGGTCCAGCTGGTCCTTGAGTTCCGCATTGATGCGCGGATTCGCGTGGCCGAACAGGTTCACCCACCAGGAGCTGATGGCGTCCAGGTAGCGTCGGCCTTCGTGGTCATACAGCCAGGCGCCGCGGCCATGGCTGACGGGGATGAGCGGTACAGTCTCGTGGTGCTGCATTTGCGTGCACGGATGCCACACGCTGCGCAGACTGCGTTCGACCCAGCCCGATTGTTTTTCTGCTTTCAAAACTGCTCCAATGATATTGCTAGCCCATGAGCCAACTCGGCTTGCGCTTGTCGAGGAACGATTGCACGCCTTCGCGTCCCTGCTCCGAAGCGCGGATCTGCGCGATGCGCTCGGCGGTGTCCAACAGCAGCGCATCGTCAACCGGCTGGCCAACGATCTCGCGCACCAGCGTTTTTGCTTGCGCCACCGCGTGCGGGCTGTTGCCCGTCAGCGCTTTGAGCACCTCGGCCGTTTTCGCGTCCAGCGCGTCGCCAGCGACTACCTCGTGGGCAAAGCCGATGCGCAGCGCCTCTTGCGCGGAGAATCGCTCCGCGGTCAGGAAATAGCGGCGTGCCGCGTTTTCGCCCATGGCCTTGATGACATACGGTGAAATAGTGGCCGGGATCAGTCCCAGCCGCACTTCGCTCAGGCAGAAATGCACGTCTTCCGCAACCAGAATGATATCGCATGCGGCGACGAGGCCCATGCCGCCCGCATAGCAGTCGCCCTGGATCTTCGCCACCACGGGCTTGGGACACAGGTAAATCGTGCGCAGCATCTGCGCCAGCTGCAGCGCGTCGGCCTGGTTTTCGGCATGCGTGTAGCCTGCCATCTTCTTCATCCAGTTCAGGTCCGCACCGGCGCAAAAGGCCGCGCCATTCGCCGCCAGCACGATGGCGCGCACCATGTCGCTGCGCCCCAGGCCCTCGAAGGCGCGCGCCAGTTCGGCGATCGTCGTCTCGTTGAAGGCATTGCGCACGTCGGGGCGGTTCAGGGTCACGGTGGCGACATTGCCCTCGATGACCAGCTTTAAGGTTTCAAATTCCATTCTCTTCTCCCTGAATGCCGCTTACATGCGGAATACGCCGAACTTCGTGTCCGGGATTTCCGCGTTCAAGGCGGCCGACAGGCCCAGGCCCAGCACCATGCGGGTATCGGCCGGGTCGATCACGCCATCGTCCCACAGGCGCGCGGTGGCGTAGTACGGGTGGCCCTGGTGTTCGTATTGCTCCTTGATCGGCTGCTTGAAAGCCGCTTCCTCGTCCGCGCTCCACTCGCCGCCCTTGCCTTCGATGCCGTCGCGCTTGACGGTCGCCAGCACGGAGGCGGCCTGGTCGCCGCCCATGACGGAAATGCGCGCATTCGGCCACATCCACATGAAACGGGGGGAAAAGGCGCGGCCGCACATGCCGTAGTTGCCGGCGCCGAAGCTGCCGCCGATGATCACCGTGAATTTCGGCACGGCAGCCGTGGCGACGGCCGTGACCATCTTGGCGCCATTGCGGGCGATGCCCTCGTTTTCGTATTTGCGGCCCACCATGAAGCCCGTGATATTTTGCAGGAAGACGAGCGGGATCTTGCGCTGGCAGCACAATTCGATGAAATGCGTGCCTTTCAGGGCCGATTCGGAGAACAAGATGCCGTTATTGGCGATGATGCCGACTTTCACCCCATAGATATGCGCGAAGCCGCAGATCAGGGTGGTGCCGTAGCGGGCCTTGAATTCGTCGAAATCGCTGCCGTCGACGATGCGCGCGATCACTTCGCGTACATCGAAGGGCTTGCGCGTATCGACGGGGATCACGCCATACAGCTCCTGCGTCGGGTATTTCGGCTCGACGGACTCGCGCATCGCCATCTGCTGCGGCTTGGTGCGGTTCAGGTTCGAGACGATGGTGCGCGCCAGCGACAGCGCGTGCAGATCGTTCTGCGCCAGGTGGTCGACCACGCCGGACAAACGCGTGTGCACGTCGCCGCCGCCCAGGTCTTCGGCCGTCACCACTTCGCCGGTGGCCGCTTTCACCAGCGGCGGGCCGCCGAGGAAAATCGTGCCCTGCTCCTTGACGATGATCGACTCATCGCTCATGGCCGGCACGTACGCGCCGCCGGCCGTGCAAGAGCCCATCACGACGGCGATCTGCGGGATGCCCTTGGCCGACAGGTTCGCCTGGTTGTAGAAGATGCGGCCGAAATGGTCGCGGTCGGGAAAGACGTCGTCCTGGTTCGGCAGGTTGGCGCCGCCCGAGTCGACCAGGTAGATGCACGGCAGGTTGTTCTGGTCGGCGATTTCCTGGGCGCGCAAGTGCTTTTTCACCGTCATCGGATAATACGTGCCGCCCTTGACGGTGGCGTCGTTACAGACGATGACGCATTCCTGGCCCGAGACCCTGCCGATGCCGGTGATGATGCCGGCGGAAGGCGCCGCATCGACGCCCTTGGCGTCCTGGTACATGGCGTAGGCCGCCATCTGGGAAAACTCGAGGAAGGGCGTGCCGGGATCGAGCAGCATCTGCACGCGGTCGCGCGGCAGCAGCTTTCCGCGCGCCAGGTGCTTGGCGGCAGCCGCTTCGCCGCCGCCGGCCGCGATTTTCTCGACCTTGTCGCGCAAATCGTCGACGATGGCTTGCATGGCCGCGGCATTGGCCTTGAAATCTTCACTGCGCGGATTGAGTTTGCTTTCGATGTGCGGCATTGCGGTTCCTTTTTATTATCGCCCGGTCTCTCGGGTCGCGCTATTCGGGAAAACTGCCGTCGAGATAAAACCAGCGCAGGGCGCCGCCCTCACCCGCTTCGCGCACGAAGCGGCTCACTTCATGCAGGCGGTGCGCGCGGCCGTTGACCTTGTAGCGGGCCACGAATTCCACGCTGTCGCGGTGTATCTCTTCGGCTTGATCTGCTGATACTGCTTTACGTTGACGTAAACGTAAAGCAGATTTTACCTCAAGTCCCAGCCAGTGGACTTTTTCTTCTTCGGCAAATAAAGCGTCGGTGGGACGGGTGCTGGCGTGCCAGGTGGCAAGCAGATACGGCTCGTCGCGCAAGGTAAACGCCGTGTAGCGCGATCGCATCAGGGCTTCGGCCGTGGGCGGCAAGGCGTCGCCCGCGATATACGGGCCGCAGCAGCCGGCGTAGGAGGCGCCGCCACAGGGGCAGGCGGCAGATGTCGAGAGTGTGGGCATGCGCTGGCAATCAGGAACAGAAAAGAGGGAACTGAAAAGTTCCGCAATTATCCGCCATATCGGCAGCGGCGCGTGCGCCGCGCCTTGCCTGGCTACTTTTGGGGACTGAGGAAGTCCAGCGCGAACGGCGGCGCCTTGCCAGCCATGAGGTTGGCCAGGATGCGCGCCGTGCCGGCCGCAAAGGTAAAGCCCAAGGGGCCGTGGCCCACGTTAAGCCACAGGTTCGCATATTTGCTGGCGCCCACCAGCGGCGCGCTGTTCGGCGTGGCGGGGCGCAGGCCGGCCCAGGCCGTGGCCTGGTCGTAATCGGCGCCGTGCGGCATGGCTTCGCGCGCCAGCCGCGTCAGGCCCGCGATGCGGCCCCAGTCGATGCTGTTGTCGGCGCCCACCATGTCGACCATGGCGGCCACGCGCAAGTCGCCACCGATGCGCGCATACAGTACCTTGCGCTCGAAATCCGTGATGCTGATCTCGGGCGCCCGGTGCTGCGCGCGGATGGGCGCCGTCAGGCTGTAGCCCTTCAGCGGGTACAGGGGCAGGTAGATGCCCGCCGTGGCGGCCAGGTCGCGGCTCTGGATGCCGGCCGCCAGCACATAGTGATCCGCTTGCAGCAAGCCCAGGCTCGTATCGACGCCCGTGATCCTGCCCTTGTGCGTGACGAGGCGGCGCGCCTCGCCTTTTAATAAGAGCGAACAATTCGGGTGCTGCAGCAGGCGCGCTTCCAGCGCCAGGCAAAAGGCGTGGCAATCGGCCACCGCCTCGCCTTGCGTAAAAATGCCGCCCGCCAGGGCGCCTTGCAAGGCGGTCAGCGCCGGTTCGCGCTGCACGGCTTCCGCCGGAGACAAGACGATGCGCGCCTCTTCCGACTCGGGCCGGGCCACGGCCCGCTGAAAGATGGCGGGCGAGCGGTAGACGATGAGCTTGCCCGCATCGCGCCAGGCATACGCTTCGGGCGGCACGGTCAACTCCAGCTGCGCCATGCCGGCGCGGCTCCATTCTCCCAGTTGCAGCAGCTTGGCCGTCGTGCGGGCATTGCTGGCGCTGTTGCAATTACGCAAGAAACTGGCCATCCAGCGCCATTGGCGCCAGTCCGCTTCGGGACGGAAGCGCAGCGGACCGTCTTTCTGCAGCAGCCATTGCAGGGCTTTGAAGGGCACGCCCGCATCGGCCAGCGGGGCTACATAGCGATAGCTGAGTTGGCCGCCATTGCGGTAGCTGGCGGCGATCGCCACCTGTTCATTGCGTTCCAGTAAGGTGACCTTGTAGCCGGCCTCGGCCAGCCACCAGGCCGATGTCAGACCGACGATGCCGCCGCCGATGATGATGACTTGTTGCTGCATGTTGCCTCGCTGCGTTGCGCTCCCATGGTGCGGAAGCATTCGGGAAGAGCTTAGAGGCTGGCCGTCAGGGCAGCCAATGAAACATCATGGTGCAGCCATAACTTTCAGGAATGCACCATTTCAATGCAAGGGCTGATTGTTGTCAATCGCACCACGGTATAGGGCGGTGAGTATCAATTCCTCGCTGCGCCCCATGGCGGAATACGTGCCAGGATAATGTTCGGGATCGCTGCCCGTGCCGCCCACCAGCATCACCATGCCGTTCCTGTTCTTGAAATCGAGCACGAAGGCGGAGACCAGGCCATACGCGTCGCCCAGGTGGCCCACGGCCGTGAAGTCGGCACCCTCGACCAGGCGGTTGCCCTGCCCTGCCACCGCATCGAATTGCTGGTTGCCCAGGCCCCAGGCGTGGTACAGGCCCCGTTCGCTGTCGCCATTGCGTCCGTCCGGCGCCAGCTGCCATTGGCGGCCAAACATCAGCGCGATGCTGGCCGGCTGCAATAGCTGCTGATCCTGGTAGCGGCCCCCGTCGAGCAGCATCTGCATGACCTTGCCCAGTCCCGCAGCAGAGATGCGCAAGCCGCCCGTGGGGCTGAAGACGGTGGCGTTGCTGCCGATCACATACCGTTCGAGGCCGGCTGGCGCGGCCGGTGGGCGTTGGTAAAAATCATCGGCTTGCGCGATCCAGGGGCCGTGTGGCTGCCAGATCTCCGTGTCGAGCGTGCGCTTGCGGTACAGGGTAGCCGTGTTTGCCACGTCCTCCGCCGGGAAGGCGGCCGGATTGTAGCCGCCGCGCACATCGAGGGGATCGAGCAGCAGACGCCGCATCAGCAAGTCGAAGCGCTCGCCCGTGACTTTTTCCATCACGGTGCCGATCACGCCCCAGTTCAGGTTGGCATACGTGAAATGGCGGCCCGGCGCCGCAGCCGCATCCCACATCGTATTGGTGCCGGCCGTAAACACGTCGCGCAAGCTGCGTTCGGGGCCCCAGGCATAGCCGCCCGCGTCGCGCAGCGAGGAAGTGTGGCTGAGCAGGCTGCGCAAGGTCAACGGTTGCTGGGGGAAATGCGGGTTGCGCAGGGAAAAACCCAGATAGATGCCCACGTCCTGGTCCAGGCTCAGCTTGCCCTGCTCGACCAGCCGCATCAGGCCCAGGGTAGTCATCATCTTCGAGACGGAGGCGATGCGGAACAGGGTGGCTGGCGTCACGGGCAAGTTCTCTGTCGGCGTGGCGCCGATATGCCGGTAGCCAAATTGTTGTTGATACGACACCTTTCCGTGGCGGATGGCCAGCACGGACAGGCTGGCCAGCGGGTGGGCCGCATCATCGACGATGGCGGCCAACGTGGCATCGAGCGCGCGCTGCTGGTCCTTGCCGCTACCGGGCGGGGCGGCCAGCGCCGTCCACGTCGTACCCAGCAGCAGCAAGCCCAGTAAACCCGTCATTTTATTGTGCATGTTCCCTGTTTCGCGGTGTGGTGGAGGCGCCACCAGCATAGGGCGCGATGGTTTACTGCGCTAATGAAAATTGCTTATTTATCCATAATACAAAGCTATACGTACGGTAAAACATTGTTTTTTTAAGTGTATAACCGTTATTTATGGTCATTTTCCATTTATTCATGGGTGGACGGGCTACGCGCAGGCGCCATCGCTATTACACTAGGAGGACAAGGAGAACTGTATGAGCCAGACCAGCGTAGAACTCAAGGTCGATTTAAATGACAATTCGCCTTTATATATGCAGATCGCCCGCAAGCTGAGCGATGACGTACGCAACGGCCGCTACCAGGTAGACCAGGCCCTGCCATCCGAACGTACCCTGTCCGAACTGCTCGACGTATCGCGCGTAACTGCCCGCAAGGCCATCGACCAGCTCGTCGAGCAAGGCCTCGTCGTGCGCCGCCGCGGTTCGGGCAACTATATTGCCCCGCGCATCGAGCAGCCACTATCGAACCTGTCGAGCTTTTCCGAGCAGCTGCAGCAGCGCGGCTACCGCCCCGGCTCGCGCTGGCTCAAGCGCGAAGTCGTCATCGCCAGCAGCGATGAACAGCTGAGCCTGGGCCTGGCGCAGAACACGAAAGTGGCGCGCCTGGAGCGCCTGCGCCTGGCCGATGACGTCGTGATGGCATATGAAGTGAGCGTCTTGCCGTTCAGCGTGGTGCCGGAGCCTGAGGCGATGGGTGATTCGCTGTATGAATACTTGAGCAGCATCAAGAAGGCCCCCGTGCGCGCCTTGCAGCACATCCGCGCCATGAATGCGACGGACGTGCTGGCCAAGCAATTGGGCATCCCCGATGGCCAGGCCGTGCTGTTCATCACGCGCATCGCTTACCTGGAGTCGGGCGAAGCGGTGGAACTCACGCATTCGTATTGCCGCAGCGATCATTACGACTTTGTGGCCGAAATGCGCCGCGCCCCGTAAGCTTACTGCTCGATCAGGCGGATCATGGATTCCGCCACGCCGACGGACGCTTCCCAGCTCATGCCGGTCACCAGCCGGCCATCGACCTCGACGTGGCTCTTGCCGTTGGCGCCGTGCCTGAATATGCCGCCATGGCGCTTGATGCTCGCTTCTGCCGAAAAAGGATAGGCCTTGTATACCGGCGATTCCTTGTTGAGGAACGCGTCGGGGAACGAGGTGAGCACCTTGCCCTGGATCAGGAAAGTACCGTCACGCAGCTTCAGGTTCTTGATGCCCTCGGTGCCATGGCAGATGGCCGCGATTACCCCACCCTGTTGTTCGTAGATACGCAAGGCGATGTCCTGCAGCGCCTTGTTGTCCGGGATACCGACGATGGCCGCGCCGCCGCCGACGAAAGCCATGCCCGCATAGTCGTCTGCCCTGACCTCGGAAACGGGCTTGGTATGGGCCAGTGCCCACATGAAGTCACTGTCGTACAGGTGCTTCTTGAGCAGCTCGTCCGACGTGACGATCATTTCCAGAGGAATGGCGCCCCCCTCGGGACTGACGAAGTCGACGGTATACCCTGCTTTGCGAAAGACATCATAGGTATACGCGATCTCCGGAAAATTATTGCCAGCGTTGATTTTTGTGCCGGGATACTGATGCACATTCGACACCACCAGCAGCACCTTGCGTGCGTGGCGCGGGGCTGCTGGCTCGCGATGGGCCGACTTGCTGACGATTTTCCAGTTGCCGGCGATCTTTTTCAACAGAAAGACATCCACATAGCGCACCCCTTGCTCAGGAATGTGGATCTCGGCCTTGGCCGTGGCCACCTTGCCGCTCACATCCACCTTGATCAGCCGCCCGTGGCGCCCATTGAATTGCCCTGCTTTCTCCTGGGAAAAGAGTTTGGCGTATTCCGGACCGCTCAACTCCCATTCCGCATCGTTTTTGCCGTCCAGGTAAAGGCGGGAATTTGCATGGAAGGCCTGGTTGATCTCGCTTTGTACGTTAAAGCTGGTGCCATGCATATACAAGCGCACGGTTTCCCGGATGGCATTTTCGTCCTGGTCTGCGGCGGTGCCGACGGCGGTGATGCTCAGGAAGCAACAGGCGAGTATCGTTCGCAATAAAAACTGAATCATGGATGTACCCTGCATATAGAACTGCGTTTATCGGAGCAACGACTATTTCAGATCGCTGGTGCTCGATAATTTATCGAAGTGCAGGGGAATGGATGTCGCCAAACACGATTTCAGACTCCGGAATGGCGATTCCGGAGTGCTTTCATGCGGAAATGGCCCTGGCCGCCTGGCCAGATTGGGCCCGGAAGCTGGCGGGCGTCTGTCCAGCCACTTTCTTGAAGGTCGAGTAGAAGGTAGAACTGGAATTGAACCCGCAGCGCTCGGCGACGGTATCCATGTTCCATTGTGGCTCGTTGCTCAATACCTGTTTCGCTTCGGCGATACGGTATTCGTTGACGTAGGTCGTGAAGCTCTTGCCCAGCTTGTCATTCAATACCTGCGACACCTGCGCCTGCGTGCATCCCGCCCGCTTGGCGAGTTGGGCCAGGGTCAGATTCGGATTCAGATAGGATTTCTGTCCGCTCATCTGTTGTTCCAGCGCGGCAAGCACGGCCAGCGTATCTTCGTGCGCCAGGCGGTTATTCTGGTACTTCTGCTTGGGCTCGGATGGTGTCAAGCTTTCCTTTCTCAGCAGAAAGACCATCACCGCCACATGCAGCGAGAAGGTGAATGACAAGGCGCCAACGATATAGGACGTGAACGGCGTGCTCGCGTACGCCGCCAGCATGACGCAGCTGCCTGCAAAGACGCTCAGCAGGAGCACGCTGCTGGTCGCCATCCGCTGTCCCTCGTTCCACCATGCGCGGCGGCTTTGCCACAGCAGTCTGGCGGTTGCCAGCAGGTAGCATAGCCAGAACACATGAATGGCATGGCTCGACTGGTTCCACACAGCACGATACGCGGAATATGGAAAGGCTATGCCAATGCCGATCAGCAGGAAGGACAAGCCCAGGTGCCAACGCCATTGTTGTCCAGCAGGCAATTGCGCGAGCCCGGCCAAGAAAGAGCGCACATAGAGATAGGTCAAGGGACCGATCAGCAGGCAGGCCGACAGGCCCAGCTGGCGGAACTCGATTGCGATCGCCGGGTTGAAGTAGAGGAAGGCAGATTTGGCGGTGCGCACCCCGACGGCAAGCAGCAATGCCCCCAGCATGCAGTCGGCCAGGCAGCGGGGCCGGCGGCTGAAAAAATAGACGGCCAGGAAAATGCCGTTGATGGCGCCAAGGGCGCTAAACAGGAACAGCAATTGGCGAGCGATCATGGGGCGTGTCGTGGATGTTGGCGTCGAACCCAAGTATAGACACAAACGGGAGCGTATCGAAGTACAAGTAGGACATCATCACGTTCCTGCGCCAGCCATAAACTCCCGTTATGCCCGCCAGCCATCCTTTCATGGTTGATTTTGTTCGTTGGTATTAAACTGGTTTCACGGTCAACCATGTTCTGAAATCATGTTGAAAACTGAAACTCCGAGCCGGCGGCATCCGGATCTGGACCTGTATCCGGTGGAGCAACTGGTGGCGGCGCTGGTCGATGACCAGTTCTGGGCCGTCGAGGCCGTGCGGCTGGCGTCGCCCGACATCGCTGCGGCCATCACGGCCGCCCTGCCCCGCATCGCTGCCGGCGGCCGCCTGCTGTACGTGGGCGCGGGCACGTCGGGCCGCCTGGGCGTACTCGACAGTGTCGAACTCAATCCCACGTTTTCGTGGCCGCCCGAGCGGGCCGTCGCCATCCTGGCCGGCGGCGCGGGCGCCATGTTCACGGCTGTCGAAGGGGCGGAAGATAATTTGCAGCAAGGCGAGGCGGACTTGCTGTCCCTGCAGCCGCAAGACAATGACGTGGTGATCCTGCTGGCCGCCTCCGGCGCCACGCCGTATGTGCTGGGCGCCCTGCTGGCCGCGCGCAAGGCGGGTGCCTTGACGATAGGCATCGCCAACAATGTGGATGCGCCCGTGGCGCACGAGGCGCAATGCGGCATTGTGCTCGACACGGGCACGGAAGTCATTTCCGGCAGCACCCGCCTGAAAGCGGGCACGGCGCAAAAAATCACCCTGAACACGATTTCCAGCGCGCTGATGGTCGGTTTGCATAAAACTTACGGAAACTTGATGGTAGACTTGAAGCCGACCAACGCCAAGCTGATCTGGCGGGCGGTGCGTCTCACCATGCACGCCACCGGCGCCAGCGAAGTGCAGGCCAGGACCGTGCTGGAGCAATGCCAATTTCACGTCAAGGTGGCGATAGTTGCCTTGATCAAAAAAATCAACACAAACCAGGCACAGGCATTGTTGGCCGGCGCGGACGGCAGTGTGCGGGCGGCACTGGCGGCGTGATCCGATGGCGCGGCATTCTTCTGTCTGGGAGACAACGAAGGATGTATGGAGCTAGTGAAACAAACCGCCCCGGCGCGCGCAAATAAGCCGTCAAATAAGCCGTGGCTGTGGATCCCTTCCCTGTATTTTGGCCAGGGCATCCCCTATGTAGTGGTCATGACACTGTCCGTGATCATGTACAAGAACTACGGTTTTTCCAATACGGATATCGCGCTGTATACGAGCTGGCTGTACTTGCCGTGGGTCATCAAGCCCCTGTGGTCGCCCTTTATCGACATGTACCGCACCAAGCGCTTCTGGATCGTCGGCTTGCAACTGGTGATCGGCGCCGCGCTGGCGCTGGTGGCCCTGACGACGTCGCTGCCGCACTTTTTCCAGATCAGCCTGGCGATCTTCTGGCTGATGGCCTTCAGTTCCGCCACGCATGATATTGCCGCCGACGGTTTTTATATGCTGGGCCTGGAAGAACACCAGCAGGCGGCCTTTGTCGGCGTGCGCAGCACGTTTTACCGCCTGGCGATGATCGCCGGCCAGGGCGGCCTCGTGTATCTGGCCGGCTATCTGACGCATGCGACGGGCAATGTGCAGCTGGCCTGGTCCGTCGTGTTTGCGATTTTGGCGGGCCTGTTCATCGCCCTCTTCCTGTACCACTATTTTGTCCTGCCGAAACCGCAGGATGACCGTCCCAGCATCCAGGGCGCCGGTGTTTCTCCGTTGCAGGAGTTCGTCGCCACCTTTGCTTCCTTTTTCAAGAAGAAGGATATTCTCGTCATCCTGGGCTTCTTGCTGCTGTTCCGCCTCGGCGAAGCGCAACTGCTCAAATTGGCCGCGCCCTTCCTGCTCGACCCCGTTGCCAAGGGCGGCCTGGGCCTCAGCACGGAACAGGTGGGCCTCGTCTACGGCACCATCGGCGTGATCGCCCTGACCTTGGGCGGCTTGCTGGGAGGATTCATCATTTCCCGCTTCGGCTTGAAACGTTGCCTGTGGATTATGGTGCTGTCCGTCCACTTGCCCGACCTGGTGTTTGTCTATCTGGCCACCGCTTTGCCCAGCAGCATCTATGTGATCGCCAGCGGCATCGCCCTGGAGCAATTTGGCTATGGCTTCGGTTTCGCTTCGTATATGTTGTACATGATCATGGTGTCCGATGGCGCCCACAAAACGGCCCATTACGCCATCTGCACGGGCTTCATGGCCCTGGGCATGATGCTGCCGGGTATGGCCAGCGGCTGGATCCAGCAAATGCTCGGTTACCAGCATTTCTTCATCTGGGTTTGCATCGCCACCATTCCCGCTTTCATCATGGCCGCGCTGGTCAAGATCGATCCCGAATTCGGCAAGAAGGCCGAAGCCTGATTCTTTTGAACCGTGCGCCCGCATGGATGGCGGGCGCACAGTAAAATGCCCGCACCCATAGACCTGCGCTTCACCACTGCAAGGAATTGTTTTGTTGTCTACTTTCAAAAAACGCCTGGGCGCCAGCGCCGGCGTACTGGCCGCGCTGGCCGCCGCCACATTGCTCAGCAGTTGTACCAGCACCAGGCTGCCCTCCGCAGTGACGCCAGGCGAAGCGGGTTTGCCGGCCGTGCCGCCCGTGCAGCACATCACGGGCGAAGTGCCGCCGCCGGCACCGCGCGAGTTCCGCGCCGCCTGGGTCTCGACGGTCGCCAATATCGACTGGCCCAGCCGCAGCAACTTGCCGGTCGCCAAGCAGCAAGCGGAGGCCATCGCCATTCTCGACCGCGCCAAGTCCTTGAATCTGAACGCGATTGTGCTGCAAGTGCGGCCCAGCGCCGACACGATTTACCCATCGCAGCTGGAGCCTTGGTCCGAATACCTGACCGGCAAGCAAGGCCAGCCGCCGTTGCCCATGTATGACCCGCTGGCCTTCTGGGTGGCGCAGGCGCATGCGCGCGGCCTGGAATTGCACGCCTGGTTCAACCCCTACCGTGCCCGTCACGCGACGGCCAAGTCGCCGCTGGCACGCGACAGTTTCGCTTCCACCAACCCGGCGTCCGTCAAGCAATACGGCCGCTACCTGTGGATGGACCCGGGCGACGCCGCCGCCTCCAAGCACACGACGGACGTGGTGCTGGACGTGGTGCGCCGCTACGATATCGACGGCGTGCACATCGACGATTACTTTTATCCGTATCCGATCGATGCGCCTGGCGCCGGTGCGGGCGCCGAGACGGCCGCGCTGGATGCGGGCAATGGCGGCGCCAAGCGCGAACTGCCGTTCCCCGATGAGCCTTCCTGGCAGCAATATTTGCTGGCCGGTGGCCAGCTGGACCGCGCTTCCTGGCGCCGCCAGAATGTCAACCAGCTGATCGAAGCCTTATATACAGGCATCCACCGCGAAAAGAGCTGGGTGCGCTTCGGCATCAGCCCGTTCGGCATCGGCCGTCCTGACCGCCGCCCTGCCGGCATCGTCGGCTTTAGCCAGTACGATAAATTGTATGCGGATGCGGAACTGTGGCTGGCCAAGGGCTGGCTCGATTACCTGTCGCCGCAGTTGTATTGGCCCGTGGCGCAGGCGCCGCAAGCGTTTGGCGTGCTGCTCGACTACTGGCTGGCACAAAACCCGTATGGCCGCCACGTGTGGCCAGGCCTGTACACGAGCCGCATCGACAATTCCGCCAAGTCCTTCACGCCGCAAGAGATCATCAAGCAGATCGAAGTGACGCGCACGCGCCCCGGCGCGAATGGACAAGTGCATTTCAGCATGGTGCCGCTGATGCAGAACCGCAAGGGTGTCAGCGACCAGCTCAAGGCGAGCGTGTATCAAAGCCCTGCCCTGATTCCCGCCACGCCGTGGCTGGGCAAGGAGGCGCCCGGTACGCCCGTGCTGGCCTTGCGCCGCGATTCCACCAGCCTGAACATCAAATTGACGGCGGGCGGCGGCAAAGCCGTGGCGCAGTACGCGGTCTGGGCCCGCTACGGTGAAGACTGGCGCTTTACCGTGTTCACGGGCGTGCAAGGCGAGCTGACCCTGGTCGACGATGCCATTGGTAAAGTCAATGCGGTAGTGGTCAGCGCCGTGGACCGCCTCGGCAATGAAAGCCCCCGCGTTACCGTGCGCGCACCGTTTACGGCCCCCGCCAAGTAGTTGTTGACCGTTCACCGCTAGTCCATAACCTGCAGGCATGAAACATGCGCAAGCTTTCATGCCTGCAAGCTCAGCTTGGCTTTACACTCATGCCATGATTTCCTTCCCTGTAACCAATACTGACACTGCCGTGCTGGGGCTGGGCATCGACGCGGGCGGCACGCAGACGCGTTGGGCCCTGGCCAACGGGGACGGCGTCATCGTGGCCGATGGGGCTGTGGAAGGCTTGTCTGCCTTGCAAATGAGCAGCGAAGCGGGCCGGGCGGCCGTGCACGCCGCATTTTCCAGGTTGTGCCAGGCCGTGCTGGCCGTTGGCCAACCGCGCGCCGTGGTGGCGGGCTTGACGGGGTTTGGCGGCGACGATGTGGCGCTGGCGCACATGCTGGCGACCCTGCTGGCGCTGGACGCCGGCGACGTGCGCTTGGGCAACGATATTGATATCGCTTATCGCGACAGTTTTGAACCCGGCGAAGGTTATCTGGTCTACGCTGGCACGGGCTCGATTGCCGCCTGGATCGATGCGGATGGCGTATTTCATCGCGCAGGCGGGCGCGGCGTGCTGCTTGATGATGGCGGTGGCGGTTACTGGATCGCGCGCGAAGCCTTGCGCTACATCTGGCGCCGCGAAGACGAGGCGCCTGGCAGCTGGCAAGATTCGCCCATGGCCGAGGCCGTGTTTGCGCAACTGGGCGGCAGCGACTGGTCGCTGTCGCGCGCCTTCATGTATGGCCAGGACCGGGGCGCCATCGGCCGGCTGGCGCTGGCCGTGGCCGCCAGTGCGGAAAGCGACCCGCTGGCGCTGGACATCTTGCAGCGCGCGGGACAGGAACTGGCGCGTCTGGCGCTGGCCTTGACGACGCGCTACGGTCCCCGTCCTGTGGTGCTGGCGGGCCGCGCAGCGCAATTGCACCCGTCCATCGCGGTTGCCATGCGCGCCGCTTTGCCGGTATCGTTGATGATGGAGCAAAAAGTTGCCCGTTCGCATGAGGCTGCGGCCAAGGTGGCAGCCCGGGCAGCCAGCCAGCGTACTGGCAAGAACTGAACATTTTACCAACCCGAACACGGATCTTTCATGAAAAAAATCGCCCTCGCCCTGCTGGTGGCCCTGCTCTCCGCCTGTACCACGCCCGCGCCGCACCTCGACCACAGCTTGAACGCGCGCAGCCAGAGCCCGCGTGTGAAATTCATCGTCATCCATTACACGGTCAGCGACCTGCCCCGCTCGATCAAGATCCTGACGGAACAAGTGGTCAGCAGCCATTATTTGCTGACCGACACGGACAAGCCGAAGTTTTACGTGCTGGTCGACGAATCGCGCCAGGCCAATCATGCGGGTGTGAGTAACTGGAAGACTTATACACAGCTGAATGTCAGCTCGATCGGTATCGAGATCGTCAACCCGGGCTACAAGGACACGCCGGAAGGCCGCCTCTGGTATCCGTTTCCCCAGGCACAGATCGATGAGCTGATTCCGCTGTTGAAAGATATCCAGGCCCGCTACAACATCGCACCGGAAAATATCCTTGGCCATAACGAGATCGCCCCACAGCGCAAGCAGGATCCGGGCCCCCTGTTCCCTTGGCGCCAGCTGGCCGATGCGGGCCTGATCGTCTGGCCGGACGCGAACCGTGTTGCCGCGCAGCGCCTCATTTTTGAGCAGCAAGTGCCGGACGCCGTCTGGTTCCAGAAAAAGCTGGCCCAGCACGGCTATGCGACGCCGAACACAGGCGTCTTCGATGAAGCGACGCGCAATGTGCTGATCGCTTTCCAGATGAAATACCGCAACACCTTGTTCGATGGCACGCCCGATGGCGAAACGGCGGCTCTGCTGGAAGTGCTGACGACGCCGGCCCCAGCTGTTGTTGCAAAGTAGCATGGCCGTTCCAGCCCATGACTTTTTCTTATATGCTGAACATTGACGGCCCTGGCGGCCACGGCAAGGTAAAGGAATAGCTCATGCGGTTGCGTCATATCGAAGTGTTTCACGCCATCATGCAAGTTGGCACCATCAGCGGTGCGGCCCAGGTGCTGCATATCTCGCAGCCGGCCGTGACCAAGGTCTTGCAGCATTGCGAATTGCAACTGGGCATGCCGCTGTTCGAGCGCGTACGGGGTAAGTTGTATCCGAAGCCCGAGGCACACCGCTTGTTTGTCGAGACGGAAAAGCTCAACCGCGATTTATTGGGCATCCGCCGCCTGGCAGCCAGCCTGAAGGGCCATGCGGTGGAAACCATCCGCCTGGTCTCCACGCCGACGATCGCCATCAGCGTCTTGCCGTTTGCCATGACGGAGTGGCGGCGCGACTTCCCCCACACGCGTTGTCAGCTGGCTACCCACCACACGGGCGAGATCGTCAATACCTTGCGCCTCGGTGAAGCGGACTTGGCCGTGTCCCTGCAAGACCCGCGTCATCCGGGCATCGTGGCTGAACCCATCGCGCAGGGCGTCATGACGGTGATTGCGCCGGCCGGCACCTGGCATGCGGCCGATTGCGGCACGCCGTTGACGGCGCATGGCCTGAACGGCGAGCTGATCGGCCATGCGGACAACGATCCGCTGGGCGAACTGGTGGTCGCCGCCTGCGAGGCGCAGGATATCCACCCCGTCTTTTCTACCGTGGTGCAGACCTATCAAATCGCCCGTTCCCTGGTGGAAGCGGGCGCCGGCATGGCCGTGGTCGATCCTTTTACGGCCGCGTCCGGCTCGCCTGAGCGCCTGCAGCGCCGTCCTTGGGCGCCCACCATCCCCATCCAACTGTATTTATTGACGGCGAGCCACTCGCCGCTGTCGCATGGCGCGCGGCGCCTGGCCGACAGCATCGGCGTGGCGGCACGCAACTGCCTGGAAAGAGGAGTCTGATGTCTGTTGCAAGTTTGCAATTAGAAGCGGTCGGCAGCGATCCGCAATTTCGCCACCTGAGCAGCATCGCCGGCATCGCCGTCGACTTGCGCTATGCCACGCCCGACAATTTCGTCGGCCGCGACTTATACAGTCCCATCGATTGCGCCTGGCTGCACCGCGATGCGGCGGCCGCCCTGGAAAAAGCCGTGGCCTGGCTGGCCGTGAAGCGCCCCGATCATCATTTATTGGTGCTAGATGCCTTGCGTCCGCAACGGGTGCAGCAGCAATTGTGGGATGCGTTGCAAGGAACGGAGTTGCTGGGCTATATCGCCGAACCGTCGCGCGGCTCGATCCACTCGTTCGGCATGGCGCTCGACATCACCATCGTCGGCCCGGATGGGCAGGAACTGGACATGGGGACTGGCTTTGACGATTTAAGTGAGCGCTCGCACCCGGCGCTGGAGCTGGTTTTGCTGGAGAAAGGGGAAATTACGGAGGAGCAGGTGGCGCACCGCCGCCTGTTGCGCGACGCCATGTTCCAGGCAGGCTTCTTCGGCATCAACAGCGAATGGTGGCATTTCGATTGCGGCGACCGGGTGCTGGTGCGCCAGACCTACACCCGGGTACTCTGATTAGAAGACCTGTAAACCCTTCAGCATCACGATCAGGATCAGCACGGGCGAGACAAAGCGCAGCAGGAACAGCAGCACATGCGCCAGGGTTTTATTTTGCAACTGGCCATGGTTGCCGATCGCATCAATGAAATGGTCCTTGCCCCAGGTCCAGCCTGTAAACAAGGCGATCGCGATGCCACCCACGGGCAGGAAGATATTCGACGAGACGAAGTCGAACAGATCAAACATATTCAAGTTAAACAGCTTGAAGTCCGCCAGCGTGCTGTTACTCAGGGCGCATACGGAACCGAGCACGGCCAGCAGCAGCATGGTCACGATGGTGGCCCTGGTGCGCGTCCAGCCGAAACGTTCATGGAAAATCACGACGGGCACTTCCATCAGCGACAGCATCGCCCCCGTGGCGGCCACGGCAGCCAGGATGAAGAACACCACCATCAGAGCTTGTCCCATGGGTATTTGCGAGAACACGGCGGGGATCGTGATGAACACCAGTGACGGTCCCGCGCTGGGGGCGAAGCCAAAGGTGAACACGGCAGGGAAGATGGCGATGCCGGCCAGCATGGATACGCCGAGGTCGGCCGCCATTACGCGCAAGGTAGTGACGGGGATATTCTGGTCATCGCGGAAATAACTGCCGTACGTCATCATCGTGCCCATGCCGACGGACAATTTGAAGAAGGCCAGGCCCATGGCCGTCAGCACGACGGAGGCCGTCAGCTTGGAAAAATCAGGACGGAACAGGAACGCCAGGCCTTCGCCCGCCTTGTCGAGCGACAGGCTGACCGCGCACAGCAGGAGCAACAGCAGGAACAGCAGCGGCATCAGTTTCTTGGCGATCGCCTCGATGCCCTTGGTCACGCCCAACATCAATATGCCGCCGATAAACAGCAACACGCCCCATTGCCACAACAGCGATTGCAGGGGATTGCTGATCAGCGAAGCGAAGGCCGCTTCTGTCACCAGCTTGTCGCTGCTGAGGATGGAACCATCGATGGCCTTGGCGATATACGCAAACACCCAGCCCACTACCTCCGAATAGAACGCCACGATCAGGAAGGCGGCGATCATGCCGATGACGCCGACCAGCCACCAGGGCTTGCCCTTGGGCGCCAGCTGTTCCATGGTGGAGATCGGGTTGACCTTGGCGCGGCGTCCCAGGGTGATTTCCGCGATCATTACGGGCAGTCCCACTAATAAGGTAGCGAGCAGATAGATGAGCAGGAAGCCGGCGCCGCCATTGGCGCCCGTCAGGTAGGGGAACTTCCAGATATTGCCGAGACCGACTGCGGAACCGAGGGTGGCGGCGAGCACGCCGAAGCCAGTGGTAAAGCCAGCCCGTTTCAGGGTCAGGCCTGATCCTTGAGCTTGTTGTTTCATGGTGAATCTTCTATGGATGGGCGCGAATGTGCGCTGAGGGGGCGAAATTGTAGCAGTTGGCCGCAAATACCCCGGAAAAGTCTTGCTACTCCCGGGGCGCTTTGCTATAGTTCGCCTCCCCAATGAGACGCACTAGTTTGCGGCACAAAAGGGACAGCCTTCAGGGGCTGGGTAGTAGAAAAGAAGGTGTTGACGATTGTGCTGAAATGCTTCATACTCTTCCTTCTTCGCAGCTGACAAACACAACGCTTTGTCGATAGCGCGAAAGCAGTACCGAATGCAGTTCTTTAACAATTAACAGTCGATAAGTGTGGGCATTTGATGTAAGTGCAGCAGTGATCTTCGGATCGCTGTAAAACTTAAAATATCAAATGTTCACAAGAAATAATGAAATAGGCGCTACGAAAGTAGTGGCCTGTCAGTTTTTTGAGTGAGCAAATCTTTTGCAATGCAAAAGATTTGGATGGTAGTTATACTGTCCGACCTGTCAGAAATGACATTAAACAGAGATTAAACTGAAGAGTTTGATCCTGGCTCAGATTGAACGCTGGCGGCATGCCTTACACATGCAAGTCGAACGGCAGCACGGAGCTTGCT